>NZ_KV790965.1:135616-312868 GCF_001807785.1 Streptococcus sp. HMSC10A01
CCTTCACGGGAGCGTGGATTGAAATTTCTGCCATAGTAGGCCTCCTGCATTTGATATTCGTCGCTCCCTTCACGGGAGCGTGGATTGAAATAATTGATTCTTCTTTTCGTTGGCTAACAATATCTTGTCGCTCCCTTCACGGGAGCGTGGGAAATTTTGAATGGTGATTGAGAGGTGCGAACATCATGTGTCGCTCCCTTCACGGGAGCGTGGATTGAAATAAAATGATTGATCGTGTAACTCGTCTATGCTATAAGGTAGCTTCCTTCATTTTGAAAATTTTCATGAACCCAAGATACTTATTTATTATTTATATAATATATTTAGTTGTTCTCTTTCATATCTATCCAAAAAAAACCACCTATTAGGTGGTTTTTTTCAGTATCTATCACTGCTTACTAGAAGAACTTGAGCTGCTTGAGCTGTCGCTGCTGGATTCAGAACTGTCTTCTGAGGAGCTGGTGCTTTCAAATTGTTCTGGGTGGAGCGCTCGATAGCTTGGAGCATCAAAGAGGTCAATGGTCGATTCGCCCTTACGTTGGCTATAGAGACTGGTTGATTGGTCTCCTTTTTCTTCCTCGATTTTCTTCAATGCTTTGAAAGAGTGGTTGTAAGAGTATTTCTTGACATCTACCTTGCCCAAGTCATTACCCTCGTAGAAGCGAATCAAGTCACCGGTTTGAATAGCGTCACTAATCTTCAGCTGAGTATTGGCAGCATTACGAATGTCATCCAGTTCTTTTTTGATGGTTTCGTCTGGATTGGTAATTTCCTCACCGGTTTGAGTGTAGTAAGTCCGTCCATTGAAGCTAGTGTATTTTGGTGTGACAAAGTTATTGCTGGATCGGAAAGCTGTAATTTGCTGATGCTGAGTTGATAGCATATCCTGGCCGACCTGAAGGTAGTTTTTAGAGTCAATACCCAGCAAATGCTCCAATGTTGGCAGCATATCTACTTGACCACCGTATGTATCTATTATCTTTCCTTTGTCCATGCCAGGAATTACGACCATGTAAGGGACGCGTTGCATCATGGCATTGTCGTAGTTGGACCAAGTCTCAGAAGTCTTTCCTACAAGAGGGGCCAAGTTAGGATTACGGGTTTGGGAAATTCCAAAATGGTCTCCATAGAGAACGATAATAGAGTTGTCATAGAGGCCGGATTTTTTGAGATAATCAAACAAGGCCTTGACAGAAGAATCTAAATAGTTGGCAGTAGCAAAGTAGCCATTGATAGTCTCATCCTTGGTCTTAGCCAGCGGGAATCCAATCTCGTCACCAATCAAGCTAGTCGTGTAAGGATAGTGGTTGGAAACCGTGATATATTTAACATAGAAAGGCTGCTGTAGGCGCTCCAGGTATTTGATGGAATCTTTCAGCATAATCTTGTCATTTAAGCCGTACTGGAAGGAGTTAGTGTCGTCCTGCTTAGTAAAGTAAGACGCGTCGAAGAAATAGTTATAACCCCATTGTTTATAGGCTGTATTGCGGTTCCAGAAGCTTCCAGCATTACCATGGAAAACAGCAGAAGTATAGTCGCCGTTTTTGGAAAGAATAAAAGGTGCAGCTTGCTGGGTATTAGTACCACCGTAGTTAACCATGAAGGAGCCTTGGTTGAGACCGAAGAGCCCAGTTTCAATCATGGTTTCAGCATCAGAAGTCTTACCAGCCTTAACCTGGTTGAAGACATTTGAGAAAGCTAGAGTCGAATTGGAGTGGTAGAGGGAGTTGAGAAAAGGTGTCACCTCGTACGATTTTCCATCTGCCTGTAGCTTATAGTCGATCAGGAATTGCTGGAAGCTTTCCAGATGGACATAGATAACATTGCGACCTTTGGCAATACCAAAGTAATCCTTGTTAGGTTCTGCATAGTGATTCTGAATGTATTCTTCTACAGGCTTCAAATCTTCAGCAGAGGCTTTAGAGCGCTCTTTGTTGGCTTGATAGGTTTGATTTCCGCTGTAGCCTAGAAAGGCTGGAAGTCCTAATGCCCGAACGACATAGTAGTTTGAGAAACCACGGGTCAGGAGCTGAGGACGGTCAATTTCCGCCAAAAAGAGATTGGCTGTAAAGAGCATAGTAGAAAGTGCTGTGATGGCAAAGCTAGCTCTCTTATTAAATGGACGATGGTCAACCCTGATGAGCTTTTTATACATGAGGTAGCCCAGGATCGGAAAATCAATCAGATAGATGATATCCCATGGTCTAAATAGGCCGAGGGCAGCTTCACCCAAGCCAGCAGAAACACTGCTGGAAGCCATCATAGTATTGACGGTTACAAAGTCACTGAATTCGCGGTAGTATACGGCATTTGAAAACAGCCAGATAAAGAGCAAAATATAAACAAAAATTGAAAATCCATAGAATATGGTGCTTCTTTTGAAATAAAGCGCTAAGCCAATAAATAATAAGCCTAAGGGGATAGGATTTACAAAGGCTAAGAAGGCCTGATAAAATCCTTGGATATCCAAATTAAAGTCGACAGTGTATGCCCACATGGTTTTTAACCAGTAGAAGCAAAGCAAGGTCAAGACAAAACCTAGTCTGGTACTCATGAAATTGAGTAATTTCCTAGTCATTTTTTTCACAAAAGTACTTCCTTGTCTTATTTCCTAAATTTTTCTGTATCGTATTAAGTATATCACATTTTGTTTTATAGGGTGAACGAAAAGTATATGCTTTGTCTAAATTAACAATCAAGCAGAATTTGCTGAGGAAGATGGCTAAGAGGGCGTAGAAGGATAAAATAGAGGGAGCTAATGTTACTACGGGCTTGCTTTACGTAATTTTTTTGAAATATTTCTCAATATTTGATATAATTTAGAATATGAAAAAGCTTACGGTTTCTCGTTATAAGGAAGAAAAGATTCGGCAGGGTGCCCTGCTTTTAGAAAAAGAAGACTTTCCAGAGCTATCTTTTGATCATCAAGCTGTGGAGCTGGTATCAAGCCAAGGAAAGTTTCTGGGCTGCGGTTATATTTCAAAGCAGAACAAGGGACTTGGCTGGCTTGTTTCTAAGCAAAAAGTAGATTTTGATAAAGATTTTTTTATTTCCTTATTTGAGAAAGCCAAGGAAAAACGTCGTTTTTACCGTCAGGCGGAGGATATTACTGCATACCGCCTCTTTAATCAAGAGGGTGATGGTTTTGCAGGATTGACTGTTGACCAGTACGGGGACTATGCTCTCTTTTCTTGGTACAATCCTTTTGTCTTTTCTTTAAAGGAAGAAATCCTTCAAGCTTTTCAAGAAGTCTTTCCAGAATTAATGGGAGCTTATGAAAAAATTCGTTTTAAGGGGCTGGACTATGAATCAGCCAATGTCTATGGAGCTGAAGCACCAGAGGTCTTTACGGTTTTAGAAAATGGTGTGGCTTATCAAGTATTTCTAAATGATGGTCTCATGACTGGGATTTTTCTAGATCAGCATGAGGTTCGGGCCAGTCTTGTTGACGGCTTAGCCCTTGGGAAAAGCTTGTTAAATATGTTTTCCTACACAGCTGCTTTTTCTGTTGCAGCTGCTATGGGAGGTGCTAGCCAGACGACCTCAGTTGATTTGGCAAAACGTAGTCGGGAACTGTCCGAAGCACATTTTCAAGCCAATGGGTTGACTTTGGACAATCATAGGTTTGTGGTTATGGATGTTTTTGATTATTTCAAATACGCCAAGCGACATGGCCTCAGCTATGATGTTATTGTGCTAGATCCACCAAGCTTTGCCCGTAATAAAAAGCAGACTTTTTCTGTCGCGAAAGATTACCATAAGCTTATCAAAGAATCACTGGAAATTTTAAATCCAAAGGGAGTGCTGATTGCCAGTACCAATGCGTCCAATGTGACGCGTGCTAAATTTAAAAAAGAAATTGAAAAAGGTTTTGCAGGAAAGCACCATCGTTATATCAAAGAATATGGTTTGCCAGCAGACTTTAGTTATAATAAGAAAGACGAAAGTAGTAATTACTTAAAAGTTTTTACGATTAAGGTAGAAGAATGAAGTTAGTTGTCTCTGTCACCCCTAGAAATTTAGAAGAAGCTCAACAGATCGACGCGCAACGTTTTGTAGATGCGGATTTGATCGAGTGGAGAGCAGATTTCTTGGAAAAAGAAGAAATCTTAAAGGTTGCACCAGCTATTTTTGAAAAATTTGCTGGCCGTGAACTGATTTTTACACTTCGGACCAAGGATGAAGGTGGTCATATTCAGCTATCTGATGACGAATATGTGGAAATGATAAAAAAGGTAGCCCAGCTCTATCAACCAGATTATGTGGATTTTGAGTATTTCTCCCACAAGGACAAAATCGATGAAATGCTGGAATTTCCAAACTTGGTCTTGAGTTATCATAACTTTGAGGAAACTCCTGAAAATATGATGGAAATCTTGTCCGAGCTGACTAGCTTAACGCCTAAGGCTGTCAAAGTATCAGTGATGGCTAATAGTGGTCAGGATGTTTTGGACTTGATGAACTATACTCGTGGCTTTAAGACCTTAAATCCTGAGCAGGAATATGTAACCATTTCTATGGGAAGGGTTGGACGCATCTCACGAATTGCATCTGATTTGACGGGTTCTTCTTGGTCTTTTGCTAGTTTAGATGAAGCAACAGCGCCAGGTCAGATTTCTTTGAGCAGCATGAAAAAAATTCGGGATATTTTAAATGAAAATTGATGGACACACTCGTTTGGCTGCTGTCATAGCTAAGCCAATCAAGCACAGTATTTCGCCCTTTATTCATAATATGGCTTATGACCTTACAGATACCAATGCGGTTTATCTGGCTTTTGAGGTGGACAGGGAAAATCTGGAACAGGCTGTTGAAAATATTCGGCTTCATCAGATGTTGGGAGCCAATATTTCTATGCCCTATAAGCAAGAGGTGATTACTTATCTAGATGAGCTTGATGAGTCAGCCTTGCTTATTGGCGCGGTCAATACAGTAGTCAATCAAAATGGTCGACTTATCGGATATAATACAGATGGGCTTGGTTTTTTCAGAAGTTTGTCTAACTTTCATATCAAGGGAAAAAATCTGACAATTCTTGGCGCTGGAGGTGCGGCTTCTGCTATTATTGGTCAGGCTGTGCTGGATGGTGTAGAAAAGGTCTGTGTCTTTGACCTCAGAGATAGATTGGCAGGACATCAAGAGAAAATAGAACAGCTGTCTCGTCGTCTGGGTCATCCTATTCAATTACTAGCTGTTGAAGATCTAGTAGCTCTTTCTGATGCAGTCAATCAATCAGATTTATTTATCAATGCGACAGGTCTGGGAATGGATGGAAAATCACTACCTATTCCAAGCGATTTTGCTTTTCCAAAGGGACTGCTAGTAGCCGATATGACCTATTGTCCGGCTGAGACACCATTTCTGCGCTTGGCTAGAGAACAAGGCCTGCAGACTGTAAATGGTCTGGGTATGTTGCTCTATCAAGCAGAAAAAGCATTTGAACTAATGACAGGTAAAAAGATGCCATCTGAAGAAATCAAAAAAGCCTTGTTAGAAAAATTGGAAATATAGTTTATAGTAGATAGTGTGGGACATTCTTGGACTTTGTAGGCTTTGGGTGTCCATTTTCATATATAAAGGAGGCGCTTATGAAACTAAATGTAAATCTTCCTCATCATCCCTATGATATCATCATCGAAAATGGGGCATTATCTCAGGCTGGAAATTGGCTGAGTCAGCTTTGGCAGCCTCAGAAACTAGTAATTATCACAGATAATCGGGTGGCTAGACTTTACGCAGAGAAGGTTAAATTGAGTTTGGAAGCTGCTGGCTTTAAGGTCTTTACCTTTGATTTTCTTGAAGGTGAAGCTAGTAAAAATCTAACAACTGTTAATAAAGCCTATGAATTTTTGGCAAAGGTCGGTCTAACTCGTAGCGACGGTATCGTGGCCTTGGGTGGTGGAGTTGTTGGTGATTTGGCAGGCTTTGTTGCTTCGACCTACATGCGAGGCATTCATTTCGTTCAGATTCCGACCAGTCTGACAGCTCAAGTGGACTCCTCTATCGGTGGTAAGACAGGTGTCAATACGCCTTGGGCCAAGAATATGGTTGGGACTTTTACCCAGCCTGATGGAGTTCTGATTGACCCTCAAGTTTTGCAGACTTTGGGGAAACGTGAATTGATCGAAGGTATGGGCGAGGTGGTCAAGTACGGCTTGATTGAGGATAAGGAACTCTGGGATGAGCTGTCAGAAATGGATGGCAGTCCAGAGTCGATTTTGGAGCATGCGGAGAGCATCATTTACCATTCCTGCGATGTCAAGCGTAAGATTGTGGTTGAGGACGAGCTGGATAATGGCGTCCGCCTCTATCTGAACTTCGGTCATACCATTGGGCACGCTATTGAAGCGACAGCGGGCTATGGTCAGGTCATGCACGGTGAAGCTGTTGCAATTGGCATGGTACAGGTTTCTCGTGTCGCTGAAAAGCAAGGCCTTATGCCAGCTGGGATTACTGAAGACATCATCCATATGTGTCAGAAGTTTGGCTTGCCGGTGGATTACCAGCCATGGAATGAGAATGCTCTCTATCAGGCACTGACCCATGATAAGAAGGCTAGAGGCAACTCTATCAAGCTAGTACTGGTGCCCGAGCTAGGTTCAGCAAGCATTCACCAGATTCCGCTGGAAGAGATGAAAGAATTTCTGAAGAAATAAGTGCCAGATGGAACCTGAGACAATTGGGGAGTCTAGATGAAGACAAACGGGCTGCCCAGCTTTTCCATCCCAGAATAGGAGAAAATGTATGAGATACTTAACAGCAGGAGAATCCCACGGACCACGTCTGACAGCTATTATTGAGGGAGTGCCGGCTGGTCTTCCTCTGACCGCTGAATACATCAATGCTGAGCTCAAGCGCCGTCAGGGTGGATACGGCCGTGGAGCCCGCATGAAGATTGAAAGCGACCAAGTTGAGATTACGTCCGGGGTTCGGCATGGACTGACCATGGGCGGTCCAATCACTCTCAATGTCACAAATCTGGATCATCAGAAGTGGTTGGAGATCATGAGTGTGGCTGATGTGGATGAAAAGAAAAAAGGGCTACGTAAGATTACCAAACCACGCCCTGGTCATGCGGACTTGGTTGGTGGTATGAAATACCGCTTTGACGATTTGCGAAATTCCCTAGAGCGTTCTTCAGCTCGCGAAACGGCTATGCGTGTGGCAGTCGGAGCAGTAGCCAAGCGTTTACTGGAAGAAATCGGTGTAGAGGTAGCCAGCCATATCGTGACCTTCGGAGGCATTGATATTGATGTCCCGAACAATCTGACTGTAACAGAAATCAAAGAAAGAGCCGCCCAGTCAGAGGTTTCCATTGTCAATCCCGAGCGAGAAGAAGAGATCAAGGCCTACATTGATCAGGTTAAGAAAGACGGGGATACCATTGGTGGTGTCATTGAGACAGTCGTTGGCGGTGTGCCGGTCGGTCTAGGCTCCTATGTCCAATGGGACAAGAAGTTGGATGCCAAGATTGCTCAGGGAGTTGTGTCCATCAACGCTTTCAAGGGAGTCGAGTTTGGCGTGGGCTTTGAAGCCGGCCGTCTCAAAGGTAGTCAAGTCATGGATGAAATCCTCTGGTCCGAGGAGGATGGCTTCACTCGCAGAACCAATAATCTAGGTGGCTTTGAGGGCGGTATGACCAATGGTCAGCCAATCGTGGTGCGAGGTGTTATGAAGCCTATTCCAACCCTTTACAAGCCACTGATGAGTGTGGATATTGAGACCCACGAGCCCTATAAGGCGACAGTGGAGCGGAGTGATCCTACGGCTCTGCCAGCGGCAGGTGTTGTCATGGAAAGCGTGGTGGCAACAGTTTTAGCCACCGAAGTTCTGGAGAAATTCTCTTCGGACAATCTGGAAGAACTCAAGGACGCAGTAGCTCGCCATCGGGAATTTGTCAAGAACTTTTAGAAGTAAGGAGAAGGGCATGGAGAGAAAAACAGTCTATATCGCAGGCCTGGGACTGATTGGAGCTTCCTTGGCTCTGGGCATCAGGCGAGCTCATCCTGAGATTGAAATTCTCGGCTACAATCGAAGTGAGGAATCGCGAAGTGTTGCCTTGGAACGTGGAATGGTAGATCGGGTAACGGATGATTTTGTCACCTTTGCTCCATTGGCTGATGTGATTATTCTAGCTGTGCCCATCGAGCAGACCATAGCATTTATCAAGGAACTAGCGGAGCTGGACCTGAAAGAAAATGTTATCATCTCAGATGCTGGATCGACCAAGGCCGAAATTGTGGCAACAGCAGAAAAGTATCTGCAGAATAAGCCCGTCCGTTTTGTTGGTGCTCATCCTATGGCCGGAAGTCACAAGACCGGAGCCAAGGCTGCTCATGTCACCCTCTTTGAAAATGCCTATTATATCTTCACGCCCTCTAGTCTGACCAAGCCTGGTACGCTTGAGGAAATGAAAGACTTGTTGAGCGGTCTCCAGGCCCGCTTTATCCAGGTGGATGCAGCAGAGCATGACCGAGTGACCAGTCAAATCAGCCATTTTCCGCATATTTTAGCCTCCAGCCTTATGGAGCAAACGGCAGCTTATAGCCAAGAGCATGAGCTGACTCAGTCTTTTGCCGCCGGTGGTTTTCGTGATATGACGCGAATTGCAGAGAGCGAGCCGGGCATGTGGACCTCTATTCTCTTGACCAATCCTCAAGCCATCTTGGAGCGGCTGGAAGATTTTAAAAACCAGCTAGACAAGGTAGCTGCAGCGATTGAGGCTAAGGACGAGACCGCAATCTGGGAATTTTTCGATCGAGGACGGCAAAGTCGCAAACAGATGGAAATTCATAAGCGAGCCGGTGTTGACAGCTTTTACGATCTTTTTGTCGAGGTGCCTGATGAAGAAGGAGCCATTCTTAGCGTCTTAGAACTACTGAGAGGGATCTCTGTTGTCAACATTCGTATCAACGAGGAAAACCGAGAAGATATCAACGGTATTCTGCAAATCACCTTTAAAAATCGTCAAGATTTAGAAAAATCTGCTAAAATAGTAAGAGAAAATACAAGATATCAGGTATTTTTAAATTAAAGAAATGGAGAAATACTATGTCAAATATTTATGATTTAGCCAATGAACTCAACCGTACTTTCCGTGAACTACCTGAGTACAAGGCAGTTTTGGAGAGCAAGGCAGCCATTGATGCAGATAGTGAAGCCAAGTCTCTTTTTGACGATTATATTGCTTTTCAAGGAAAAATCCAGCAATTAATGCAGACAGGACAAATGCCGACACCAGAGTTGCAAGAAGAAATGAAGTCATTCGGAGAAAAAATCCAAGCCAATGCAATTGTGACTGAGTTCTTCACGAAGCAGCAACAACTTTCTGTTTACTTGTCTGATATTGAACGTATTGTCTTTGAGCCAATTCAAGATTTGATGAAATAAAAGCTGACAGTCTGTTTTCTCTTCTGAGTCTACAGGCTTTTTGCTTCAAAAACTTGATTTTTGATGCTTTCTGAGTATAATGAATCATAACGAAAAGGAAATGAGAGGAATTTCTATGTCACGAAAAGTTGCTATTATTGGGATGGGAAATGTTGGAGCTGCGGTCGCTCATGGTTTGATTGCACAAGGAGCTTTTGATGATTATGTGCTGATTGATACTAATGAAGCTAAGGTCAAGGCTGATGCATTAGACTTTCAAGATGCTGCAGCCAATCTCAATCATCATGCTAATATCACAGTTAATTCTTATGAAGCTTTAGCGGATGCTGATGTTATTATTTCAGCCTTAGGAAATATTAAATTACAAGACAATCCAAATGCTGACCGATTTGTAGAATTGCCTTTCACTTCAAAAGAGGTGATTGAAGTTTCCAAAAAAATCAAGGAAGTAGGCTTTAAAGGGATTTTGATTGCCATCACGAACCCAGTTGATGTTGTGACCAGCCTATACCAGCATTATACAGGCCTTCCGAAAGAAAGAGTGATTGGGACAGGTACCTTGCTGGATACTGCTAGGATGAAGCGGGCAGTTGGAGTCCGTTTTGGAGTCGATCCTCGTAGCGTTTACGGCTATAATCTGGGCGAGCATGGAAATTCCCAGTTTACCGCTTGGAGCCAAGTTCGAGTTAAGGGGCAATCTATTAGCAAGCTGACTTCAGAAGAAGTTTTAGAAGAAATTGCTACAGAAGCAATGAGGGGTGGTCACACCGTCTTTTACGGGAAAAAGTACACTTCCTACGGGATTGCTAGTGCGGCTATCCGTTTGGCTTTGGCTGTCATTTCAGATGCCCATGAAGAACTGCCTGTGACAAATTACTATGCACCGCTTGATACTTATCTAAGTTATCCTGCTCTTGTTGGTCGTTCAGGCATTATCGAACAGTTGCAATTGACTTTGACAGAAGAGGAAGAAGCTAAATTAGCTCGTTCGGCCCAATTTATTCAAGATAAGTTTTCAGAACATATTTAATCAGTCAAAAAAGGACCTAATCCTATAACACTCTAATAGATTTAGAGTGTTTTTTGTCTTTAGAAAAGGCTGATCTTCATTTGTTTTCATGCTCTATTTGTGTTAAAATGAAAGGAAACAATTGTGCGAGGTATTCCATGAAACTAAGGACAAATGCAAAAGGTTTAAGAGGAAGTTTGCGTGTGCCAGGTGATAAGTCTATCAGCCATCGCTCCATTATTTTTGGAAGCTTGGCCAAGGGTGTCACCAAAGTTCATGATATTTTGCGTGGAGAGGATGTCCTCTCAACTATGCAGGTTTTCCGAGAGATGGGAGTTCAAATCGAGGATAAAGGAGATCTTGTTGAAATCCATGGCTGTGGCTTTGATGGTTTGCAGGAACCTCAGCGTCCACTTGATATGGGGAACTCAGGTACCTCTATGCGCTTGATTGCTGGCGTTTTAGCTGGTCAGAACTTTTCTGCTCAGATGGTAGGAGATGACAGCTTGTCTAAGAGACCCATGGATCGTATCAGCCTACCTTTGCGACAGATGGGAGTTGAGATTGCTGGCCAAACAGAGCGCGATTTACCTCCTTTGACCATTCATGGCAATCCAAGCCTAAAACCCATTCAATATCAATTGCCTATTGCTTCGGCTCAGGTTAAATCAGCCCTCATTTTTGCAGCTCTGCAAGCACAAGGGGAGTCTCTGATTATCGAAAAAGACTTGACACGAAACCATACGGAAGATATGCTCTTACAATTTGGCGGTCAGCTAAAGGTGGACGGCAAGGAGATTCGAGTAGCTGGTAAACAAGAACTGCAAGCTCAGGAAGTTGTTGTTCCTGGAGATATTTCTAGTGCAGCTTTTTGGCTCGTAGCTGGTTTGGTTGTGCCCAACTCCAAAATTACTCTAACCAATGTCGGTATCAATGAGACTCGGACAGGCATCTTAGATGTGATCCAAGCTATGGGAGGCAAGTTGTCAGTGTCTGAGGTTGATGAAGTAGCCAAGTCGGCAACCATCACTGTTGAAAGCTCGGAACTTCATGGAACAGAAATCGGTGGAGAACTAATTCCTCGCTTAATCGATGAGTTGCCTATTATTGCTTTGCTAGCGACACAAGCTGAGGGACAAACCTTGATCCGAGATGCTGAGGAGTTGAAAGTTAAAGAAACGGACCGCATTCAGGTTGTAGCTGATGCACTCAATGGTATGGGAGCGGACATCCAGCCGACAGCGGATGGAATGATTATCCAAGGGAAAACACCTTTGAAAGGAGCTTCCGTTCATACATATGGAGATCATCGAATTGGTATGATGACTGCCATCGCAGCACTTTTAGTAAAAGATGGAAACGTGGAGCTTGAGAGGGCAGAAGCAATCAATACTAGCTATCCAGACTTTTTTGCTCATTTGGAGGGATTGTTAAGTGACTAAAATACTATTAGGTTTTATGGGAGCAGGAAAGACGACAGTTGGTCGTATACTGGATCCTAATTTTCACGATATGGACGAGTTAATCACTGATGAGATTGGTATGTCAATCAATGATTTTTTTGCCGTAAAAGGTGAGGACGCATTTCGAAAGATCGAAGCAGAGATGCTAGAGAATCTATTGACGAACCAGGCTGAAATAATTTCTCCTGGTGGAGGAATTGTGGTCAATCCACATAATCGAGGCCTGCTTGAAAAGAATCCATACAATATTTATCTACGAGTGGATTTTGATACTCTGTATCAGCGCATTGAGAATGATCTTACCATGCAGCGGCCGCTCTACTTAAACAACACACGAGAAGAATTTAAGAAAATATTTGAAGAGCGTTTGCCTCTCTACGAAGAAGTTGCCACGCATATTATTGATGTGGAAGGAAAAACACCAGAAGAAATTGCGGAGATGATTCGATGCTTGTAGGCTATCTTGGGCCCAAGGGCTCTTTTTCTCATCAAGTGGCTCAGAAGGCTTTTCCAGAAGCACATTTAGAGCCCTATCCAAACATCACAGAAGTCATCAAGGCTTATGAAAGAGGTCAGGTAGACCTATCCATTGTTCCAGTTGAAAATTCGATTGAAGGAAGTGTTCATGAGACTTTGGACTATCTCTTTCATCAGGCGCAGATTCAAGCTGTAGCAGAGCTGATTCAACCAATTAAGCAGCAGCTCCTAGCCTGTCAGACTGATGGACCGATAGAGACAATCTTTTCTCACCCACAAGCTCTTGCTCAGTCTAAGACTTATATTCAGGAGCATTATCCATACGCAAAGTTGGAAGTAACTGCTAGTACAGCTGCAGCAGCACGGCTAGTAGCAAAACATCCAGAGGAGCCTTATGCTGCTATTGCACCAGAAAGGGCAGCTGAGGAGTATGGCTTACAACTTGTGGCAAGAGATATCCAAGAAATAAGCGAAAATTTCACACGTTTTTGGGTTTTAGGACCTAAGAAACCTGAGTTCGCTTTGGAAAAACTTGCTCCCAAACAGACCTTGGGCTTGACCTTGCCGGATAATCTACCGGGGGCTCTCTATAAGGCCTTGTCTGTCTTTGCTTGGCGAGGGATTGATTTGACCAAGATTGAAAGTCGACCTCTAAAGACAGCACTGGGAGAATATTTCTTTATCATTGATGTCAATGGTGAACAGGAGTCTCTGCTCCAATTTGCTCTGGAAGAATTAACAGCTATCGGAATTACTTATAAAATTTTAGGACAGTACAGTGTCCATCTTATTGCATAAATGTCGGGGGAAATATGGCGAAACAACAAGACAATCTGAGCCATCATGAACAATTACGTTTAGATTATTTATATAAAAACTTTCATTACTTAAACGAGCGGGAACAGGAAGAATATAACTATCTGATGCGTAAGGCTCAGGGAGAAATTTTTGTGCCTAGCTACAGAGAAGAGGAAAAACCTGTTTCTGACAAGTTAAAAGAATCTTTACCTGTTTACCCAAATAGAACAAGCCGCAGAAAGGATCGGCAACAGTCTGAAAAAGCTGAGAGGCCTAAAAAACGGCGAATAGAAAAGCCAAGTCAGACTGAACTAGGTCCTGAGGGAGAGGAAAAGAAACCCAAAAAACGCAAGAAAAAATGGACCTTTGGTCGTGTCTTGAAATGGGTGCTTACTTTTATCGTTCTCGTATTGGCTGGAATGCTTGTCATGTTTATCAAAGGAGTCTGGTCAGTACCAGCTGAAAACAAACCGACAGCTGAAGTCTTTCATGGTGAAGATAGTCCAAATGGAACCAATATCCTTATTTTAGGGACAGATGGTCGTGTTGGGCAGACTTCTGATGAAACGAGAACTGATACCATCATGGTTCTCAATGTTGGGGGCAAAGATAAGAAACTGAAATTAGTCAGCTTCATGCGAGATACTCTCGTTAATATTGAAGGTGTTAGCCAGCCCGGCGAGTATGATCAGAAGCTCAACTCAGCCTATACCATTGGTGAGCAAAATAACCACCAGGGGGCAGAATTGGTGCGTGAAATGCTCAAGGATAATTTTGATATCAATATCAAATACTATGCTCTGGTAGACTTTTCAACCTTTGCGACAGCTATTGACACGCTCTTTCCAGAAGGCGTTGCTATGAATGCTCAATTTTCAACGATTGATGGCCAGCCTGTAACGGAAGTAGAAGTCCCAGATGACCTCAATATGAAGGATGGCGTGGTTCCCAATCAAACGATTAAAGTCGGTCCGCAACGGATGGATGGCAGAACCTTGCTTAACTATGCGCGTTTTCGTAAGGACGACGAAGGTGACTTTGGTCGGACCCGTCGCCAGCAGGAAGTATTGACAGCAGTGATTCAGCAATCCAAAAATCCAATGAAACTCTTTTCAGGCTCAGAAGCTTTGGGTAAGGTCTATGCAATGACCTCTACAAATCTACCTTACACTTTCCCTTTGACCAATAGCTGGTCTCTCTTGAGTGGGGCAGCTGGTGGAGTTGAACGTGTCACCATTCCTGACTTAGGCGACTGGCAAGATGCCTATGATATGTACGGTGGCCAAGGTCTCTTGATTGACTTTGAAGCCTATAAGGCCAAATTACAGCAAATGGGCTTGAGATAGATATCTATGATATAATGGAAGGTAGGACAAGTTTCTACCTTTTCTTTTTGGAAATGGCAGAGCGATAAAGCAGAAAGAGAAAAATATGTTAAAGAAAAATGATATTGTAAAAGTTGAAATTGTGGATTTGACCCATGAGGGAGCAGGAGTTGCCAAGGTCGATGGCTTGGTTTTCTTTGTAGAAAATGCTCTTCCAACTGAAAAAATCATTATGCGGGTTCTCAAAGTCAATAAAAAGATTGGTTATGGGAAAGTTGAGGACTATCTTACTAAATCCCCACACCGCAATCAAGACCTAGATCTCGCATATCTACGTACTGGGATTGCTGACTTGGGGCATCTTGCCTATCCAGAGCAGCTCAAGTTTAAAAGCAAGCAAGTCAAGGATAGTCTCTACAAGATTGCTGGCATTACCGATGTGGAGGTCGCTGAAACGCTCGGCATGGGACATCCAGTCAAGTATCGCAATAAGGCACAGGTGCCCGTTCGTCGAGTGAATGGTGTCTTGGAAACTGGTTTTTTCCGTAAAAATTCGCATGATCTCATGCCCCTTGAAGATTTCTTTATCCAAGATCCTGTCATTGACCAAGTCGTAGTAGCTCTTCGAGACCTGCTCCGTCGTTATGATTTGAAACCTTATGATGAAAAGGAACAGTCTGGCTTGATTCGGAACCTTGTTGTGCGACGCGGGCACTATTCAGGACAAATCATGGTCATTTTGGTGTCGACTCGTCCCAAAGTTTTCCGTGTTGAGCAGTTGATTGAACAACTAATTAAGCAGTTCCCAGAGATTGTGTCTGTCATGCAAAATATCAACGACCAAAATACCAATGCGATTTTTGGTAAGGAGTGGCGCACTCTTTATGGTCAGGATTACATTACTGACCAAATGTTGGGGAACGACTTCCAAATCGCTGGTCCATCCTTTTACCAAGTCAATACAGAAATGGCAGAGAAGCTTTATCAAAAAGCTATTGACTTTGCAGGGTTAAAAGCAGATGATGTGGTTATCGATGCCTATTCAGGTATCGGAACGATTGGTTTATCTGTCGCTAAGCATGTCAAAGAAGTCTACGGTGTTGAAGTGATTCCAGAAGCAGTCGAGAATAGCAAGAAGAATGCTGCATTAAATAATATCATAAATGCCCACTATGTCTGCGATACAGCTGAAAATGCCATGAAGAATTGGCTCAAGGAAGGTATTCAACCAACTGCCATTCTTGTTGACCCACCACGCAAGGGATTGACCGAAAGCTTTATCAAAGCAAGCGCCCAAACAGGAGCTGACCGCATTGCTTATATTTCATGTAATGTCGCAACTATGGCGCGTGATATCAAACTCTATCAAAAATTAGGATACGAGTTGAAGAAAGTACAGCCGGTTGACTTATTTCCGCAGACGCATCATGTTGAGGCGGTATCACTGCTTGTACGAGCTGATTCATCAGCGAAGTAGAAGTAGATGCTCCTCCCATGGGATAGGACTCGTAGAATGAGGAGGAAAACCGATGAAATGATACGGTAAGTCCGAACCGCTGAGTGCATGGCTCTGCTCTTCCGATCTGAGACAGTCGAAAAGTAGAAGGGGATGGTATTGGTATCAATCAATGAGTAACAAAGTAACAGCATGATTCGAAACATTTGCTTGTAATTTGCGGAGGAACATCTATATGGATGGAATAACAAAAGATTTTATAAAAACGGCTAAACTAATAAAACAATTATGGCCCCAATTGACCGATAAAGAAGCTTTTGATGAAGTAAAAAAATATACGAATGGCAAAAATACTGCAATCTTTACTGAAGTTGAAGGTGACACAATTGTAGGTCTAGCACTATGTTCACTCAGATTTGATTATGTTGAAGGTTGTAAATATAGTCCTGTTGGATTCTTAGAAGGGATTATTGTCGACGAGGAATATCGTTTAAAGAATATTGCTAAAAATCTCTGTACAAAATGTGAGGAATGGGCGAAAAATAAAGGATGTAAGGAATTTGCAAGTGACTGTAGTTTAACGAATACGGATTCTATAAGATTTCATCTCAATATTGGATTTCAGGAGGCAAATAGAATTATTCACTTTAAGAAGAAATTATAATTTAGAAACGTGAATAAACTTGTTTAAATTTTATGTCTCTTTAGAAAGTGTGTTAACTTGAAAGAACAAATTTTTTTGATGGGTGGGAATCCCCCAATAACGAAATATAGCATTGTTGATAAATTTGTATTATCAAGCAAGATTGAAAGAATTGTTATTTTTACAGTTTTTCGAGATAATTGGCAACCCTATATGAAAAAGTACACGGAAGTTTTCCAAAGTCAATTTCCTAATCTAAACACTGATTACTTACTTTTGGACACTGAGCAGATTGATTTTGATAGCTATTTAGATGCTGATCTAATCATCATCGGTGGAGGAAATACGGAAAAATATATAGCTACTTATGTCAATCAGGAGTTCAAAAATTATATCGATCATATGCTTAATAAAGGGGCAAAAGTTATAGGGTTTTCTGCAGGAGCCCTATTATTAGGAGAAAAAGTCTATGTCTCACCTAATGATAATTCAGATCATCAGATAAAGATAAAAAATGGATTAGGACTCTTTAGTCAGTTTTTAATTAGTGTCCATTATGATTCCTGGAATGATAAAGCTAATAAGGATAGAGCAGAAGAACTCGTCAGTGTTCCCATAATTCCACTAAATGATCATTCCTGTCTTGTATTGGATAAACTTGGAAACATTATTGAAAAAATTGACTAGTTTTAATCATGCGAATCTGAATCTACGAAACTAAAGTATTGACGAAATGAATAGTGAAAAGCCTTGATTGTAAGGCTTTTTTGTGTTTTTATGATAGAATATAGGTAGTTATAATCGATAGCAACTAAGAAGCAGTAAAAATATTATTCATAAAATAATCAAGATTAGGAAGAAAAAAATGACAGAAATTGATAAAAGGAATTTAAAAAATTATCTTTGTTTTACATTTGGAATTACTTATATATCTTGGGGGCTTCTTGCCATATTTACACAATCTTATATTTTGGGATTAGAGACATTTATAGGAAGAATATTACATATAGTTGGTGCACTTGGACCAGCTATTGCAAGTGGCTTTTATTTAAAAAGTAATAATATAAAATTTAAACATTTTTTATTTAATAAGATAGAAAATAGTAGTATTTATTTCATTTATCATATGTTAGCAATTTTGATACTATTTTCTGTATCTTCCTTAGAATTAAACGGAGTATCAATTTATCTTATGCCATTATTCTTTATACAACTAATTTTTTTTGGTGGTGGACATGAAGAATTAGGATGGAGAGGAATATTACAACCATTACTTGATAAAAAATATACTTATTGGCAATCTAATTTGATTGTAGGATCAATTTGGGGAATATGGCATCTGCCTTTATGGTTTATAGTTGGAGAAAGTCATCAAGGATTTCCTTTTATTTTATTTTTTATATATACATTATTTTTAAGTTTTGTTTTAGGGCTTCTTTACCGTCAAACGAAATCTGTGGGATACTGTGTATTATTTCATGCATTCGCAAATTTGTTAAATCTCTATTTTGTGTTAAAAATTAATCTTATTTTTATTATCATTTTTATTGGTTATTTGATTTATACTATATTGGCGAGTAATAGAATTAGTAAGGAAACAACATTTTAAAATTTAGATCAGGATATCCATTATTGAAAGTAACGTGTGGTCATTCTAGATAATCAATGTTAGAGACTTTTCTATTTGATGAGACATCACTGCTTGTACAAGCTGATTGAACAAGGGAAATTAGCTAGTGAAAGTCCTACAGTAAGGAGTTTAAACATGAAATTCCATGAATTTGGTAATAAGAATTTGCCTCCTATCTTACTAATACACGGTGGTGGCAGTTCTTGGTGGAATTACCTTCGTCAAGCACGTATCTTGTCAGAAAAATACCGTGTTATTTTACCTACTTTGAATGGTCACGGCGAAGAATATCAACTTGATTATGTTTCTACTGAAGATTCTGCTTTGGAGATTCTAGACTATATCAAAGCAAACTGTGGTGGGAAATTGTTTGCAATCGGTGGTGTTTCACTTGGTGGTCAAATTGCCATGGAGCTTTTGTCTTTAGACAGTGAAATTGCTGAGAAGGCCATCATAGATGGAAGCCTCTGTATTCCTCAACCAAGGTTAGCTAAAATCAGCATTTTTCTAGTGTCTCTATTTGGTAAACTGATGTTCAATAAATTCTCTTGCAAACTTCAGTTAAGCATGATGAACAAACTCTATCCTAAACTGGCTTATCCAGAGGAAATAAAAGCTTATTATTTAGAGGATTTGCCAAGGACGCCTGTCAAAACATTGGTGACCATTTACAAAAACTATATGGGATGTTACAAGCTGAAAGATATGATTTCTGCTAGCAAGGCTCAGGTTCTGTATATCTATGGTGAAAAAGAATTGAACTGTGTGAAAGAATCAGCGAAATTATTTCATCAGCTACATTCAAATACAATTTTGTATGAAGCAAAGGGCTATAACCACGGATATTTATCGGCTTATCTGCCTCAAGAGTGGATTGATTTGGTTGAGCTATTTTTAAACAGAAATTCATTGGAAATGTTTAATAAATCTGATATTCAATAGGGAGGAATCTGATGCTAGGAGCAATTATTGGAGACATTGTAGGTTCTGTCTATGAGTGGGATAATATTAAGACAAAGGATTTCCCTTTATTTCGGAAAGACTGCTTTTTTACAGATGATACGGTAAGTCCGAACCGCTGAGTGTGTGAGTTTGTTAGTGAAACGTAGCTAATCCTCAGAATAAAGAAACTAAAACTCCATTATTTTGAGATGAAAACCTAAATTGACTTTAAGGAGGTGTTATATTGATAGAGATCAGACCTGAGTTTGATAAAATCACATCCTTTGATGAATTTAATAAATACTATTGGTATCGTGATGAACTTTCACAGATATGCAAGTCATTAGGACTTGAAAATAGAGGTACAAAACAAGAACTCAATGATATTATTGAGCAGTACTTTAAGGGGAATTTGATTAAAAAATCATCAATAAAAAGCAAGAAGAAACGAGTAGAAGTCGTTACCTTAGATACGTCCTTACTTGAATGCGGATTCTCCTTTAACGCACACTTTAGAGAATATTTCTCAACTTTAACAGATGTTTCACCATTCAAATTTACTGCTGATATGGCTACTGCTTGGAGAAAAGTAAAAAGAGAACATGATTTAAGTTTTACCATTCAAGATATGCTAAAAGTTTATTATGGAAATTCAGACTATGCCAAGTATGATCATTCGGTTTGTCAATGGAATCAATTTTTAAAGGATTTCTGTGCAGACGAAAATAATCGTAATTACTCGAATAAACTAAAAGTAGCCTCTATTCTATGGAAAGAAGTTAGAAATTCAAGTAATGAAAAAATTTATTCAAAGAATCTTTTGACCGAATATGCTGATAAAGTAAAAGAGTATGGCAAGTAGAAATGTCAGTCGAAACCAATAGTTCACAAGGAGGAATCTGATGCTAGGAGCAATTATTGGAGACATTGTAGGTTCAGTTTACGAATGGAACAATATTAAAACGAAGGATTTTCCCTTATTTCGTGAGGATTGTTTTTTCACAGATGATACTGTTATGACCTGCGCCGTCGCAGAAGCAATCATGAATGGTGGTCAGAAAGATGACTTTATTGACGCCATGAAGAAATATGGCAAAATGTATCCCGATGCGGGCTACGGTGCTCGGTTTAGTAGTTGGATCAATAGTGACAATCGTGATCCTTACAATAGCTTTGGAAATGGATCTGCTATGCGTGTTTCTCCCTGTGCTTGGGTTATGGACTGTGGTTTTTGTGCCAGAACAGGAGCCTGGCCTTCTAGAAGATCTCTTGCACGACTTTCTGCTGAGGCGACTCATAACCATCCAGAGGGCATCAAGGGAGCTATGGCAACGTCGGATGCTATCTTTATGTGTCGCTATTACTTTGGAGGCTACTGTGGGGATTATGAGCAACCAATCAATGATAACACTTCAGAATGTAAGAGACTCATCAAGGAGCATATAGAGGAGGAGTATGGGTATAACCTTTCTCAATCACTAGATGAAATCCGTCCTACGTATCGTTTCAATGAAACGTGTCAGGATACAGTTCCTCAGGCAATCATTGCATTTCTGGAAAGTAGAGACTTCGAAGATGCTATAAGAAATGCCATCTCCCTTGGTGGCGATAGTGATACTCTTGCTGCAATAACGGGGAGCATAGCTGAGGCAGCATATGGTATTCCTGATTGGATCAAGGAAAAGGCCTATTCCTATCTAGATGAGCCGTTAAAGGATGTCATTAGCCGATGGAAAAAGTTCATTCCAGGAGGATAATAAAGGCTTTTGGTGTTACATACACATTTTATACAAAATATTAAGCCCTTATATCCCTGTCTAGAGATAAAAAAATCCCATCTAAGTTGGTAAATAACTTCAGGAGGTTGATACGCTATGCTTAAATCTTATGTAACTAAAAAGTATTTATTCTCCTATTTTGTGGCGATTATGATTACTTGGCTGGAGGCTGTCATTACACCAGCTTTAATTCAGTATATTGTCTCTAGTTTTACCAATCACCAGTTGCATTTGCTGTGGCAGGTCTTGATTTGGGGGATTGTGGGGAATTTGATTCTCTTACTAGGTTTGGCGGGGAAACGTTATTACTATGCACGAGTGCTGACGGACTTTAAGTCGGGGATTAAGCAGGCTATCTTTCAGACTTTCTTATATAGCCGTCGGATAGCGGATGAAGAGGTTTTGTCCGACCTGGAAAATGATGTGAAACAGCTAGAAGATAATTATATTGAGCCTACTGTCATTATCATTTCTTCTTTGGGATTTACAACTGTCTCTATCTGTTATGCTCTCTGGACTAATTTTTATCTGGGTTTGCTCTTTATCATTTTTTATTCGATACCTGTCCTTTGTAGTAGCATAGGTTCCAAACGCTTGGATGCGATTTCTGAGCAGAAGTCCATAGCTAACCAAAGCTATGTCTCTCAAGTGACCAATATGATTGCAGGTGCTCGTCCCATACGGCATTATCGGGGACAAAGCTTATTTTACAAACGGTTTAACAAAGATTTACACAAGACTTTAGAGCAAGAAGTCGCCTATGAAAAGCAACGGACTTTAAACAGTCTCTTTATCAATGGGATTGATGCCTTTTGCTCGGTTGCGCCTATTGTCATTGGTGGTTTCATGACTTATTATAACTACCTATCTGCAGCCAGCTTTGTTGGGATTTACCTAGTATCGCATAATATTGGCTACCAATTTCAAGAGCTATCTTACTTTATCAATACTAGAAAATCAGCCAAGTCTCTCTGTGATAAATATCAAAACTTGCTGGGAGATGAGTTGACGATGCCTTCTGTTCTTGAAGGTTCCGTCTTTCCTATCCAGCTAGAGCAGGTTAGTGTAGAGCGTGATGGTCAAGAAATCCTAGCCCCTTGTGACCTTACCATTGAGGAAGGGGAAAAGATTGCCATTATCGGAGAAAGCGGGTCTGGGAAAACAACCTTACTGAACCTCATCTATGGAGAAATTATGCCTAGTCAAGGTCGGATCCACTATCACGGACAAGAGCTAAGCTCAGATGAACTCTATCAGGCAGGAGCCTACATTCTCCAGTCTAGTCATGTCTTTGATGGATTGACACTAGAGGGAAATATTGCTCTGGGGCAAGAACTTGATTCTGTAAGGATGGAAGAGATTCTGCAGCAAACCGGATTGAAAGCTCTCCAAGGCAAAACACCCAGCAATCAAACCTTGTCAGGTGGTGAGAAGCAGCGGCTAGAAATTGCCCGCGCGCTTTATCACAATCGCCAATTTATCCTGGCTGATGAGGTCAAGGCCAATCTGGACCTTAAAAACCAAGAGAAAATCAGCCAGCTTCTCTTCTCTCTCCCACAAGCAGTCGTAGAAGTGATTCATCACTATAGTGAAGAGGACTTGAAGCGATATGATAAGGTGATAAAACTAGAGAGATAGGTGGAGGTATAGATTTCAAAAAGGAGTGGCAGAGGCCACTCCTTTTTGTGAGTTGGTGAATAGGATATGAAAAGTCTACACTATATTAGACATAGAATTTCCATTCTAGTGGAAAACATTTTCTATATGCTGTTGGTTAAGTGTAAACTATTTATTTTATGCTGAGTATGAATAGATCAGAGGTGATTGCAACTTGAAAACTAGTATAATTGCTGGAAATTAAAAAGATTTCTTCACTAACCCAAATTAGAATGTTGCCTAGTAATTTTTTTAAAGTAATCATCCCATTCATTCATTGTTTCAGGACTGAGAATGATATTAACTGTTTCTAGGATTGTACTATGTGTTTCTATGGCTTTTTCCCTATTTCCCCATAGATAGTCATACATAGCTTGAAGTTCATGTAGATAAAGCTTTTCAAATAAAAAGTAGTTTGGATATTTCTTTTGGAACAGTAAGCATAAAAGTTTTTGACTTGCTACTTGCTCTTTTCGTTCAATAAAAGCAGAAAGGCAGTTTAGGACTGTATCAATTTTGATTCGATCAAGGTTATTTTTTGGTGATTGAGGAATACTATCTAGAATGGTATTAGTAAATACTAGCAGAGCTTCAGTTGTGAAATATGGGACGAGATTTCCAAATAATCCTACGTCAAGGTTCGTCCAATATTCTAATGAAAAAAAGTAGTCAGTCAACTGAAGTATGACCTCTTGTCTAACTGTCTCCTGTTGTAGTTCACAGATCATAACCTCAAGAACGAGTGAGATAATAAGATAAATATATTGCTCTTTTTTCGAAGATAACTCAAAAAGCTCTTTTTTTACTTTAGAGAGTGTCTGAATATCGTTATTACTCAAAGCATCCTCTATTTGTTGTATTATTTTGTAAAAATCATCATCCTGAAAATCCTTCCACTCAAAAAATTCATTAATTTCAACTATCATGAATCCTAACAGTTTAAAGAGTACATCTTTAGAAAGGTTCGTATGGCCGTTTTCAAAGTCAGAAATACTTGTTGCAGAGCTAGCAATTTTGCCGAGTGTTTTCAGGGAAAGTTTTCTTTGCTTTCGAATAGCTTTAAATTTTTCTCGATTATTCATGTTCGGATTTCCGAAATTTCTCCTTTTTAAGTTTCTAACATTATATAATAGAAGCATTAAAAATGAAAGGAGAAGAAGCATGGTTGTAAATGAAATTATTAATACGCGCTTGTCCAAAGCGTGATATTTTTAACCAACGTAGCTTTGATGAAAAATGCAAACGAATGCAACAAAATATTATACAAAATTTTGAACTCGCTATCTTATCTAATAAAGTAAACTACAAATTAAAGGTTGAATGATATGAAGACAATTCTAGAGAATATCTCAAAATTAAAATTGTTTGTCTATATACTATTTTCTATGCTCTATTCTTTACAAGGCTTACTCACGTCTTTTCTCATACAGATTGCAGGGGAAATTGACGTGAATAATACTCAGATGGTTCTAACATTTGGACTGGGTGGAGTGCTACTATTTATATTTGTTTATGCTTGTATGTATATAAATAACATCTTAGTACGTACAATAATTGAAGATTTTAATGTCCTAATTTCTAAAAAGGCTATTGAAAATTTTTATCAAAAAAGATTAAATTATACCTCTGAGGAGCTAAACTCCTTTTTGACACAGGATATTCCAATGTTTTGGCAGGAATACTTAGTTCCTTTGATAGTTTATCCCATCTACGTATTATCTATTCTTGCTTCAGTGTCATATCTCCTCATACAAAATATCCAAGTAGGTCTGCTATATACAATCGGGGGATTTTTAATGATTATACCTCAGTTTATATTTAATAAAATGTTGCAGAAGAGAGGAGAGGAGCTAAGTACAGCGAGAGTAAATAGTATGACATCTATCACAGATTTTACAAAAGGAATAGATACAATTCGTAGTAATCAAGCAAGTAAACAGTTTTCATCCCATGTTTTGGACGAAATCAGGAATACGGAGAAAAAACAATACCGATATTTTACGAGTCATAATCTGGTCATGTTTTGGACGGGTCCTCTGAAAGGAATTGGATTAGTGATTCCACTAATGATAGGTTTGTTTTTAGTTAAGTCAACTTCTATCACACTTACAACTTTACTAGCCATGATGACTGCGTCCATGAATTTAATTTCTCCATTACAACAACTTTTAGAAGGAACCTCTAGCTTGCAGTCAGCTAAGTTT
This sequence comes from Streptococcus sp. HMSC10A01, assembly GCF_001807785.1. Taxonomy (NCBI): domain Bacteria; kingdom Bacillati; phylum Bacillota; class Bacilli; order Lactobacillales; family Streptococcaceae; genus Streptococcus; species Streptococcus sp. HMSC10A01. The sequence continues at coordinate 160,388 of NZ_KV790965.1, forward strand.
ATTAGGGATAAGATGGTTTTCATTTTAAGTATGAGAAATAATGATGATGAAGAAATAGAAATTAAAACTTCAAAGGAAAAATTGAGGATTTATGGTAAAAATCTTAGTAAGTCATTTGAAGATAAGCTCATTTTTGAACGATTATCTTTGGACATTCCTTTTGGAAAAAAGATTTTACTGTCAGGAGTAAGTGGTAGTGGAAAAACAACCCTGTTTAAAATTTTAAGTGGTGAAGATACTGAATTTTCCGGAAATTTATATTTTGAAAATGAAAAAGGAACTTGTTATGAACCATCCTATAACAAGGTGTCTCTAATACATCAAAAACCGTATATATTTAATGGTAGTTTAAGAGATAATTTAACGTTATTTCAGGAAATTTCTGATAGTAATTTGCTTGATGTTTTGCAGAAAGTGAATCTTCTAGAAGAGATGGGGAATAATCTTGAGACTCAACTTGATGGTCAAAACTTATCTGGTGGTCAAATGATGAAATTAGAGATTGCGAGATGCTTGCTCAGACTTAAGCCGATCTTACTTGTTGATGAAGTGACTGCTTCATTGGATGATATGAATGCTCAAGAAATTCGTGCACTGATTTATTCCCAAAAATGTACTATTTTAGAAATTGCTCATAAATTTACAGAAGATAATTATGATGATATAATCAGGATAGAGGATTATAAGTCTAGTGATCCTAATCAATAAAAGGTTGCCGATAGCTATCAAATGCCTTGTTATTCTAAATTACTTGATATGACATTTCAACTAGACTTCTATATACAAAAAATGGTTATAAAGTAAGGTTCACAGCTATTGATCCCGATTAGGAAATTGGAATTTATATTGTTCGATAAAAATATTGATGTCGTCTTACTAAATCAAGGAGCAATATTGTTATGACTGATTCTGCTAAAATAGGTAAAAAGTATTTTTATACTACTATCATTGGTTTGTTTCTAATGGCAGTATTGTCTTTGACAAAGATAATACCTGAACTTTCTTTATCAGGTCTCACCGTACTGATTGGTATTCTCTTTTTCTTTGTTCTTGAACATTTTGATAAAAAATCACATATAGAATCGGGCTTGCGCTTTAAATCATTTTTCGATGATCTTAAAAAACAAGGAGTAATTCTTTTGGTCTTGTTTCCTGTAGGATCCGCTGTGGCAACATTGCTTATCGGCGATATGGTATTTAAGGGCGCTTTTACTAGTCATGTTCTGGGAAGAACGAATGGTATGTTATCCTTTGATAAAATACCACTCCTTATGGTTCAAATAGTAATCGCAGCCTTGGGGGAAGAAATTGCATGGAGAGGTTTCTTTCTTGGTAAGTCAATGAGAATTCTACCATTTTGGCTTTGTGCCATTCTGTCTTCTTTATTGTTTGCGATAGCCCATATTTCTAGTGGTAGTGTTGGACTTGTAAGCTATGATATTTTCATGATTTCTGTTGATAGTATCATCTATGCAATGATTTATAAAAAGTCTGGGAATTGTTTGATTTCTGCACTTTCTCATATTCTCGGCAATGCAACAGGAATTCTTTTGCTAATGATGTATATCTAGAAAGATTTTAATGTCATCTAGCTAATAAAGAATTTTCATTTTAGGACGGTAATGGCCACTATCAGTAAAAGTGGGCTAGATGACTTGATTTAGAAAAGTAAGGAATCTTTCTAAAAACTTGAATAACTAAAAGCCTTGTCTCCAAGGCTTTTTAATATTCCCTTTCCCAAACTTGAACAATAGCTTGCAATCATTTTTTTAAAATAGTATACTAGACTCAAGCTATGAAAACGTTTGCTTTAAAAATTGAAAGAGAAAGTTTAGGAGACAAAATATGGAATTAACAGCCATTTATCACAGACCGGAGTCAGAGTATGCCTATCTTTATAAAGAAGGTCAAGTGCATATCAGAATTAGGACTAAGAAAGAGGATATAGAGAAAATCGTTTTGCACTATGGGGATCCCTTTATCTTTATTGAAGATTCTTATGAAGACGCGAAAGATATGGTCAAGGTGACCTCTGATGCCTTATTTGATTATTGGCAAGTAGCTGTCTCTGTGCACTTTGCTAGGCTCCAGTATATTTTTGAGCTTAAGGATAAAAAAGGTCAAAGCGTCTTGTATGGAGATAAAGGTTTCACTGACAATAGTCCAGAAAACCTTCATTACGAAGGCAATGGCTTTAAACTCCCTTATATTCATGAGATTGATGGCTGCCAGGTTCCTGACTGGGTTTCAAAAACGGTCTGGTATCAGATTTTCCCAGAACGTTTTGCAAATGGAAATGCTGAACTTACGCCAGAAGGAGCTCTAGATTGGGATTCGTCAATCACACCTAAAAGTAGTGATTTCTTTGGTGGAGATTTACAAGGAATTATTGACCATCTGGATTATTTGCAAGACCTAGGTATTACAGGGCTTTACCTCTGTCCCATCTTTGAATCGCCAAGTAATCATAAGTACAATACGACGGATTACTTTGAAATTGATCGACACTTTGGGGATAAGGAGACTTTCCGTCAACTGGTGGACCAAGCTCATCTGCGTGGGATGAAGGTCATGCTGGACGCGGTTTTCAATCATATGGGCGATCAATCCGCTCAATGGCAGGATGTTCTCAAGCATGGTGAAAAGTCAGCTTACAAAGACTGGTTCCACATTCAAGAGTTCCCAGTGACGAATGACAAGCTTGTGAATCCCAAAGAACTGCCTTATCATACCTTTGCCTTTGCCAGCTATATGCCTAAGTTGAATACGGCAAATCCTGAGGTGAAAGACTATCTCTTAAGCGTTGCGACCTATTGGATTGAACAGTTTGATATTGATGCTTGGCGGCTTGATGTGGCTAATGAGGTTGATCATCAATTCTGGCGAGATTTCCGCAAGGCTGTTTTGGCCAAAAAGCCTGACCTTTACATTCTTGGAGAGGTTTGGCATACGTCTCAGCCTTGGCTAAAAGGCGATGAGTTTCACGCTGTCATGAATTATCCCCTATCCGATAGTATCAAGGACTACTTTTTGAGCAGGAGCAAGAAGACCAGTCAATTCATAGCTGAGATGAATTGCCAGTCCATGTACTACAAGCAACAGATTTCTGAAGTTATGTTTAATCTCTTGGATTCGCATGATACAGAGCGCATTTTGACGACAGCTCAAGGGGATATCCAGCTGATCAAATCCGCGCTTGTCTTTCTCTTTTTACAAAGAGGGGCGCCTTGTATTTATTATGGGACTGAGCTAGAATTGGGCGGAGGTATGGACCCGGATTGTAGAAGGGTCATGCCTTGGGACCGTGTTTCTAATAGCAATGACATGCTCAATTTTATGAAGGACTTGATTCAGCTTCGCAAGGAAATTGCGGACATTATTCAGCATGGGAAATTTACCTTAGAAGAAATCGCTCCTGATGTGCTGGCTTTAGAATGGCAACATGATCATCAAGTAATCCGAGCCATTTTTAATCAGTCCAATGAGAATTATCTGTTAGACAGAGATTCAGCTGATTTGGTGAGTCATTGCCAAACTGATGATGAGACACTTGTCATCTTACCAAAGGGATTTGTAGTTTATTGTGATGAGTCTAAAAGGTAATGGTGTAGAAACATAGGAACTCGGACAAACAAGATATTTAATCCTTCTTTTTTAAGTGTTGGAATTTTTCATGGTGGTGTAAGATGAAATCAAAAGAGCTTCTGAAGAAAAAGTTGATTAATCTAGCTAGCGGGGAATTGGCAGCTGTTTTAGTATTTTGGATGAATTTTTTCTTGCTTAAAAAGTGGATTCTCACTACTAAAGCCTTCGTTTCTATTTCTTTCTCTTTATTTCTGCTAACTTTTATCTTGATACAAGGTTCCATTTTTTGGTGGATTTTAATCAAGAGGATTTCCAATCCAGGATTTGCTGAAAAGTATACTGGAAAGATTTACAAGATATTGAAGAAATTGGATTTTATTTTACTAGCTACTGGAATTTTTGTGATATTATTGAATCACGGAGAAGTTTCCACGTTCATTATTTCTTTTTCGATTTGGATGTTTGCTCTTATAGAGTGGGTAAATTACTATCTATTGCAATTGTCCTACAGCTTGAATCCTGCTGTTTTATGTAGATACATCAGATATAGGAAATTGAAAAAGAGTAAAATAGCAAAGGAAATTGAGAAAATCTTATAATGCTGATGATTTCCAAGAACTGAAAGTTGCAAAGGAGTTCAATCTTATGCCTAGACCGAAAACTAAAGAAGATTTGATGCTAGCTGCTAAAGAAAACTTTGAGAAGTTACAAACTCTCATTTCCAAATTGTCTGATCAAGAGCTAAATACGCCTTTTGATTTTTCTCGGGATGAAAAGAAGAAAGAGGCCCATTGGAGACGAGATAAAAATCTAAGAGATGTTTTGATTCACCTCTATGAATGGCATCAGCTATTGTTGAATTGGGTGCATTCCAATCAAAAGGGTCAAGAGCAGCCCTTTCTTCCTGCGCCCTATAACTGGAAGACTTATGGAGAGTTGAATCTGGAATTTTGGAAGAAGCATCAAAAGACTTCTCTAAAAGAGGCAACTGAGATCTTTCATCAGTCCCATCAAGATGTTTTGGACTTAGCAGACACATTTACAAATGAAGAATTGTTTTCAAAAAATGTCTATAAATGGGTCGGAGGGACAGTACTAGGTTCCTATTTTGTAAGTGCTACCTCTAGCCATTATGACTGGGCCATGAAAAAATTGAAGGCTCATCAAAAAAATGTAAAGCAAAATAGTCTGTAGAAGACAAGAATTAGAGAGAAATAAGAATGAAGAAATACAGCAAAATAATCATGTCCTGCGCTTGCCTGGCTATGGCTTTGGGGCTGGCAGCATGCGCTAGTTCCCAGAAAAATAATCAAACAAACCAAAATACACCAACCTATTCAAATCTAAACAGTAAAAAGAGTGTCGAGGAAGTGAAGAGTTTGTTATCAGCTCATTTGGATAAAGACAGTGTCGATAACTTTGTCAATCTAGTCAATGACTACAATGGCCTTGTCGGATCGACCGGATTAAGGGGCGATTTCACTAAGTTTACCAAAACAGAATATGATGTAGAAAAAATCAATCCTCTATGGCAAGCCAAGAAGGGCGATTTTATCGGGACAAATTGTCGGATCAATACCTATACTTTGCTGAAAAATAGCATCGAAATCCCTCAAGTGAAAAAAGATGACGAACTCTTGTTCATAGATAATGACGCGATTGACAAGGGGAAGCTCTTTGATGCCAAGGATAAGGAAGAATTTAATATTCTGTTTTCAAGAGTCAAGACTGAAGCAACTCAAGATGTCAAAGTCCATGCTAAGAAGATGGAGGAATACTTCAAAAAGTTCAAGTTTAATGAAAAGGCACGAATGCTCTCTGTCATTGTTCACGATAATCTTGACGGTGATTCTCTCTTTGTAGGTCATGTCGGTGTCTTGGTTCCAGACAAAGACGGATATTTGTTTATCGAAAAGCTAACCTTTGAAGAGCCCTATCAGGCAATCAAATTTGCGACCAAGGAAGATGTCTACAAATACTTGCAGACCAAATATAAAGACTACACAGGGGAAGGTTTGGCCAAGCCCTTTATCATGGACAATGATAAGTGGGTAGAGGGTAAATAGTGTGCTCTGTTAGCATTAAGAAAATAGAAGAGGGAGATTTAGCGTATGGAATTAAAAGATTTTACAGAAAAAGAGCAGGAGCAGATCGATCAAGGGCTCAGCACTGCAGAAATTTCCGATAAGGAAGTTGCTAAAAAGATTCTGGCACTCGTGCCTGAGGAATGGATTAAGAGGATTCCTTTCTTCGTGAGAGGGCATGCGACGACCAAGACCGTTGAACGAGTTGCTAAGCAATATCCTGAACTATACGCTGTCGCTAAGCAACAAGGCGAACTTCCCGACAAAGAAAGAGAAGAATTGCGCGCCATTATGACAAGCATTTTTGAAGAAAAGATGAATAAACATAAGATTAAGTAAGCGAATTTCAAGGTGGTCTGAAAAAAGTCTTACTTAATACTTGCATACAAAAAACAAGTGACGGCATCAATAAAAGATGCGGTCACTTGTTTTATATTATTTATTTTCAACCTCGTTTTGGAAAACTAGGTTAGGTTTCAATTCTAGTACCTTTTCAAAAAAAGCCATCAAGTATTGGTATTTGTTAGGATCAATAATTCCCAAACCAATCTGTTGTTGCTCCGTCCCATTTTTTGCATAAAGGAAGAAATTTTTAGTTTTTACATTGCCAGCATGAACCCACTCTATCTTTAAAGTGATGGACTCAATTTCATCTAAGTAAACAGGCATAAGGAGTCTCTTTTTAACGAGAAAGAGAGCGTCTCGGTAGAGATAAAGAGAGTTAAAATCATCTTTAACGAGTGCCTTTTCTTGGATGAGCTGGTGCTGGTCTGCAAGCTCAGGATAGCGTTCGTAAATGCTTTGATATTTTTCTCGGATTTTTTGCGGTGCTTTTAATGCTAAGTGGCCAAAAGCAATAACGATTCCTAAAAGAATAATTCCAAAGATTCCAGAGAAAACAAGTCCAACAGTGTCATTCTTTTGGAGAGCAGATGGGAGATTAAAAAGAAGAAATATCAGGCCAAGACTCCCCAAAATGACCCAGATTAGTGAAGACGTAACAGAAGCTTTGATTTCTTTTTGCATGAAAGCAACTCCTTTAAATAAAATATACAGTCTTATTGTAACACGAATAAGCGCCCTTGAAAACTAGAGTAAAAGAACAATCAGAAATTTCTGATTGTTCTTTTGATGATTTAAGATTTTTATTCAAGGTTTAGCTTAGTTCGAGTAATATAGTAAACCCCAAAATAGAAAAGAAGAAGTTTTATAATCTCATAAGTATAAGCAGACAGGAATGAGAACTGAATAGGCGGTTCGGAATAAGAACCAACATATTGTGCATAGGTAATCGCATAGATGAAAGGATTTGTGAAATAAAGCTGACGATTCAGTACTCCTATTATAATCCATAGAACAAAGGCTGCTACAAAGGACATTAAAATGCGATGATTTTGGAAAAGCTGTCCAATGGAAATAGACAAGTATAGGAATAATACAAAAGAAATCGAACCTAGAAGCAAATAGAAGGCTATTTGAAGAGTAGGAATCAATGGAATGTAGGAAAGAAGAAGACCAATTTTATTGAGGACATCAACCCCTGAACCAAGAGCTACAAGAAAAGCCATCCAGATGATGCTTAGGAAAATTCCCAAGACGCTCGCAATATACCAAATAGTTGCCATTGTCATTTTTGAAAGGATGATTTGGTGGGCATTTGCGGGCAGTGTCCAAGTCAAGTATGCTTCACGACCAAAAATATTTTGATAGAAACGTCTAATGGTAATGACTAGGTTAGAAATAACAAGTGCTGTACAGGTTGAAAAGAATACAATAGTAAAGAATGAATAGACTGCTGAGACAGCATCATCTGACGTAATTCCAGTAGATATACTGTTAGACAGCATCAGACCAAATATTGATGAGACAATAGCCAGAATTAAGAACAAGACGCCATATAATTTTCCGGCTGCTTTAAATTCATATTTTAATAATTTCCCAAACATAAATCTCTCCTTTAAATTCTAAACTGATCACGGAAGATATGGTCAATAGTGTTGTCATGTTTTCTGCGAAGCTCATTAGCATCTTCCTGCAACAAGATTTCCCCATCTTTGATAAAGATGACATCATCAAGAATATCTTCGATATCGGAAATCAAGTGGGTAGAGATCAACACAGAAGAATTCTCTGAACGGTTTTGAATAATTGTCTTCAAAATATAGTCTCTGGCTGCCGGATCCACACCACCAATTGGTTCATCAAGAACGTAGAGATCAGCCTTTCGACTCATAACTAGGATCAATTGAACCTTTTCTTTATTACCTTTTGAAAGATTCTTCAAACGACTTTTTTCGTCTAAATTGAGATCTTCTAAAAGGTGGTTGGCCTTTTCTTCATCAAAGTCAGAATAGAAGTCTTTGAACATAGCAAATACTTCTTTAATTTTCATATTATCACCAAGATAAGTTGTATCTGGTAGATAAGAGACAGCCTTTTTCGTTTTTGGAGAAGGTTTTTCTCCGTTGATAAGAACCTGTCCAGAAGTCGGTTGCAGAAGACCATTGATAAGTTTGATGATAGTTGTTTTTCCACTACCATTTGGTCCTAGCAAACCAACAATACGTCCAGGTTGGATATCCAAGTTAACACCAGAAAGAGCTTCAGTCTTTCCATAATTCTTTTGAACATGCTCCAAACGAAGCAAAGATGAAGTTGACATATAAACCTCCTAAAAGATACAAAGCTAACAAGACAGCATCATGCGGTATTGATATTAGATTTGATTCTTAGTTGCCAGTACAATTAGTATTATTTGGGCTAAAAATCAATATGCTTTTAAGATATTATATAGTTTGTTAAAAAAAAAATCAAATTTGTTCGGAGATTCCATAGATTCTCTAAGGCTTTTTTTGTCATTGGTTTCTTCTTTTTTTAAATTCTAGTATAATAGGAACTAAAGATTACAAGCGAAGGAGAGGCCAGTGATTGCACAGTTAGATACTAAAACAGTATACAGTTTTATGGACAGCCTCGTCTCAATTAAAAAATATGTGGAAAAGGCGAAAGAATTTGGTTATAGTCACTTAGGGATTATGGATATGGATAATCTCTACGGAGCCTATCATTTTTTAGAAGAAACAAAAGTAGCTGGAATTCAGGGGCTTTTAGGTCTGGATTTGAACTTAGTCAAAGATGGACAGCCTTTGTCCTTACGATTGTTGGCGATAAACAGCCAAGGTTATCGGAATTTGATGAAGGTTTCAACTCTCATCATGCTTGATAAAAAAGAGTGGTCAGATATTCAGCATTTGATGCAAGGTTTGGCTCTGATTGTTCCTGCTTATCCTGGAATTGATGATTTAGATCTGGGAAAAGATTATTACATTGGGGTTTCTCCAACGACTCCTCTTCAAGATTTTTCAAGGCCTACGCTACCTCTTTATACTGTCCGCTATTTTGATACAGGAGACTTGGAAACCTTGCAGATGCTGAGGGCTATTCGAGAGAATGTTAGTCTGAGAGAGGTAGGGGATTTGCCAAGCGGTCAGCATTTTTTGCGACCCGAGCAACTTAGGGACGCTTTTGAGAAGACCTTTCCAGAGAGTTTGGAAAATCTTGAAAGACTAGTTCAGGATGTCCATTATGATATCGATACAGAGTTAAAATTGCCACGTTTTAATCCGGAGCGTCCAGCAGTGGAAGAACTACGTGAGCGCTCAGAAGCTGGGCTGAAAAAACGAGGCTTAACAAGCTCTCTCTATCAGGAACGCCTCAATCAGGAACTTGCTGTTATTCATCAGATGGGCTTTGATGATTATTTTCTCATCGTATGGGATTTGTTGCGTTTTGGACGTAGTCAGGGTTATTACATGGGAATGGGGCGAGGCTCTGCAGTAGGAAGTCTGGTGGCTTATGCTTTAGAAATCACAGGAATTGATCCTGTCAAAAATAATCTACTCTTTGAACGCTTTCTAAATCTGGAACGCTACACTATGCCTGATATTGATATCGATATTCCAGATGTATACCGGCCGGAATTTATTCGTTATGTCCGTGATCGTTATGGTACACTTCATGCTGCCCAAATCGTGACTTATTCGACCTTTGGAGCTAAGCAGGCCATTCGTGATGTTTTCAAACGCTTTGGTGTCGCAGAGTATGAGCTGACCAACATCACTAAGAAGATTCGCTTTGGAGATAGTCTGAGTACAGCCTATGAAAAGAATATTGCATTCCGACAGATTATCAATAGCAAGTTAGAGTATCAAAAGGCCTTTGACATTGCTAAAAAAATCGAAGGGAACCCCCGCCAGACCTCTGTTCATGCGGCGGGTGTTGTAATGAGTGACAATGATTTGACAGACCAGATACCACTCAAATATGGCGAGGATATGTATATTACTCAGTATGACGCCCACGGAGTCGAGAGCAATGGACTTCTCAAGATGGACTTTCTAGGTTTGCGCAATTTAACCTTTGTCCAACGAATGAAAGAAGCTGTCATAAAGAAATATGAGATAGACATCCAAATTGAGTCCATTGATCTGGAGGATAAAAAAACTTTACAACTTTTCGCTACTGGTGATACCAAAGGAATCTTTCAATTTGAACAGCCAGGAGCCATCAGTTTACTCAAGCGAGTTCAGCCTGTTTGTTTTGAAGAAGTAGTCGCTACAACCTCTTTGAATCGACCTGGTGCTAGTGATTATATTGACAATTTTGTCAAGAGAAAGCATGGTCGTGAAGCTGTTGTCTCAATTGATGAAAGCCTAGATGATATCCTGTCTCCAACCTATGGTATCATGCTCTATCAGGAGCAGGTCATGCAAGTTGCCCAGCGCTTTGGGGGCTTCAGTCTAGGAAAAGCCGATATCTTACGCCGAGCCATGGGTAAGAAAAATGCTGTAGAAATGCATAAGATGGAGGAAGAGTTTGTCTTAGGCGCAATGAAGCTTGGACACTCAGAAAAGAAAGCTAAAGAAGTCTTTGCCATCATGGAGAAATTTGCTGGCTATGGCTTTAACCGAAGTCATGCTTACGCTTACTCAGCCTTAGCCTTTCAGTTGGCCTATTTCAAGGCTCATTATCCAGAAGTTTTCTTTGATGTTCTCTTAAATTATTCTAGCAGTGACTATGTTACGGACGCACTTAGCTTTGGATTTAAGCTTGCTCCCTTGACCATCAATACAGTCCCTTATCGCGATAAATTTGAGGAAAATCAAATCTTTCTAGGTCTGAAAAATATTAAGGGACTTCCTCGTGATCTAGCTTACTGGATTATTGAAGAGCGACCTTTTACTGGAATTGAGGATTTTCTGCTACGCTTACCATCCCAGTATAGGAAAGAGTCTTCTTTGATTCCTCTGATTCAGATTGGCCTTTTTGATAGTTTTGAGTCTAACCGTCAAAAGATTATCTCCAATCTAACAAACCTCTTCATTTTTGTGGAAGAGCTGGGAAGTCTCTTTGCTGATAGCAGTTATTCATGGACAGAGGCTGAGGATTATAGTCAGTCTGAAAAGTTTGAGTTGGAACAATCTATTCTTGGCGTTGGCTTATCAGATCATCCTTTAATGACCATTGCCAAAGCGACAACAGAATCCTTTTCTTGGATAGGAGATCTAGCTGAAAACAGCAGGGCAAAAATTCTTGCTCAAGTCCAGTCTATCAAAGTTATTCGGACGAAAAATGGTGAGAATATGGCCTTTTTGCAGGTCACTGACACCAAAAAGAAACTGGATGTGACCCTGTTCCCAGAAACTTATAAGTTACTAGCGAATCGTATAAAAGAAAAAGGTATTTATTTTTTAACGGGGCGTATTCAGGAAAGGGATGGTCGTTTGCAAATGATTTTATCTGAGGCGGTAGAAGCTAGTTCAGAACGGTTTTGGATTCAGCTAGAAAACCATGAACATGATCTTCAGATTGCAGAAATCCTCCAACGATTTCCGGGATCGATTCCAGTTGTTTTACACTACGAAATTGATGGTAAAACAATCGCTGCACCGCATTTCCAAGTGGAAAAATCAAAGGATTTGCAAGAGGATTTACAAAAATTTACAATGAAAACGATTTATCGCTAAAAAAGGAAGAATTTTCCCTAAGATTGTGGTATAATCAGTTAGAATGTTAAAAGAAAAAGGAGCATAAACGAATGAAACGTATTGCTGTTTTGACCAGTGGTGGAGATGCCCCTGGAATGAATGCTGCCATCCGTGCAGTAGTTCGTAAAGCAATTTCTGAAGGAATGGAAGTATTTGGTATCTATGATGGATATGCTGGTATGGTTGCTGGTTCGATTCAACCATTAACAGCTGCATCGGTAGGGGATATCATTTCTCGAGGCGGTACTTTCCTTCACTCTGCTCGTTATCCTGAGTTTGCGCAAAAAGAAGGGCAACTTAAGGGAATTGAGCAATTGAAAAAGCATGGAATTGAAGGTGTCGTGGTTATTGGTGGTGACGGTTCTTACCACGGTGCTATGCGTTTGACAGAGCATGGCTTCCCGGCTGTTGGTGTACCAGGTACAATCGATAATGACATCGTTGGTACTGATTTTACAATTGGTTTTGATACAGCAGTAACAACAGCAATGGATGCGATTGACAAGATTCGTGATACTTCATCTAGTCACCGTCGTACTTTTGTTGTTGAAGTAATGGGACGTAATGCTGGAGATATCGCGCTATGGGCAGGTATTGCTACTGGTGCAGATGAGATTATTGTTCCTGAAGAAGGTTTCAAATTTGAAGAGATTGTGGCTAGCATCAAACGTGGATATGAGGAAGGTAAGAAGCACAATATCATTGTTCTTGCAGAAGGTGTTATGTCAGCGGATGAATTTGGTGAAAAATTGAAAGCTGCTGGTGATACAAGTGACCTTCGTGTAACTGAGCTTGGTCACATTCAACGTGGTGGTTCTCCAACTGCTCGTGACCGTGTTCTTGCTTCTCGCATGGGAGCACATGCTGTTGAATTGCTTAAAAAAGGAATCGGTGGTGTAGCCGTCGGTATCCGCAATGAGAAAATGGTTGAAAATCCAATTCTTGGAACAGCAGAAGAGGGTGCACTCTTTAGCTTGGCGCAAGATGGTAAGATTATCGTCAACAATCCGCACAAGGCAGATCTTGCTTTGTCTAGTCTAAATCGTAGTATTTCTATTTAATTTGTTATAAAGGTCAGAATGGCCAAATATATAAAAGGAGTTTCATAAGATCATGAACAAACGCGTAAAAATTGTTGCAACATTAGGTCCTGCGGTTGAAATCCGTGGTGGTAAAAAATTCGGTGAAGACGGATACTGGGGTGAAAAACTTGACGTTGAAGCTTCAGCTCAAAATATTGCTAAATTGATTGAAGCAGGAGCAAACACTTTCCGTTTCAACTTCTCACACGGTGACCACCAAGAACAAGGTGAGCGTATGGCGACTGTTAAACTTGCTGAAGAAATTGCTGGACAAAAAGTTGGTTTCCTTCTTGACACAAAAGGACCTGAAATCCGTACAGAATTGTTTGAAGGTGACGCAAAAGAATATTCATACAAAACTGGTGAAAAAATCCGTGTTGCAACTAAACAAGGAATCAAATCAACTCGCGAAGTGATTGCTTTGAACGTTGCTGGTGCCCTTGACATCTACGATGATGTTGAAGTTGGTCACCAAGTTTTGGTTGACGATGGTAAACTTGGTCTTCGTGTTTTCGCAAAAGACGATGCAACTCGTGAATTTGAAGTAGTCGTTGAAAATGACGGTATCATTGCTAAGCAGAAAGGTGTAAACATCCCAAACACTAAAATTCCTTTCCCAGCACTTGCTGAGCGCGACAATGCTGATATCCGCTTCGGTCTTGAGCAAGGAATCAACTTCATCGCGATTTCATTCGTACGTACTGCAAAAGACGTCGACGAAGTTCGTGCAATCTGTGAAGAAACTGGTAATGGTCACGTTCAATTGTTCGCTAAAATCGAAAACCAACAAGGTATCGACAACTTGGATGAAATCATTGAAGCGGCTGACGGTATCATGATTGCTCGTGGTGACATGGGTATTGAAGTACCATTTGAAATGGTTCCAGTTTACCAAAAAATGATCATCACTAAAGTGAATGCTGCAGGTAAAGTTGTTATCACAGCTACAAACATGCTTGAAACAATGACTGAAAAACCACGTGCAACTCGTTCAGAAGTTTCAGACGTATTTAACGCTGTTATCGACGGAACTGATGCAACAATGCTTTCAGGTGAGTCTGCAAATGGTAAATACCCACTTGAGTCAGTAACTACAATGGCTACAATCGACAAGAACGCTCAAACTCTTCTTAACGAATACGGACGTTTGAACTCAGATTCATTTGAACGTAACTCTAAAACAGAAGTTATGGCTTCAGCAGTTAAAGATGCTACCAACTCAATGGATATCAAATTGGTTGTAACACTTACTAAGACTGGACACACAGCCCGCTTGATCTCTAAATACCGTCCAAATGCTGATATCTTGGCGTTGACATTTGACGAATTAACAGAGCGTGGATTGATGTTGAACTGGGGTGTTATCCCGATGTTGACAGACACTCCATCATCAACTGATGACATGTTTGAAATTGCTGAACGTAAAGCAGTTGAAGCAGGTCTTGTACAATCTGGTGATGATATCGTTATCGTTGCTGGTGTACCAGTTGGAGAAGCTGTTCGTACAAACACAATGCGTATCCGCACAGTTCGCTAAACATATATATAAAACCAATGATTCTCTTGTAATCATTGGCTTTTTTTATTCTGTAAAAAATGGTATAATAGGGTGAAAAAGGAGAGATGATGGTTAAGAGAGATTTGATTCGTAATTTGCTGATCCTTGTGATAGCAATTTTCATTTTTGTTGCCTTGCGTCTATTAGTTTTTACTCCCTATACTATAAAATCACAAGATTCAAATCACTATCTTGCTGAGAATGATTTTGTATTAGCGATTAGAGGAGAAAAGATTCAGAGGGAAGATTTTGTTCTTTACGAAGTAGATGGTAAGGAATATGTAGGACGAGTGATTGCCAAAGGAAATGATGCATTCATCTATATGGATGATGTCTTATATCTGAACAATAAGATTAAAACTGAGAATTACTTATCTAGTTTAAAGGAAAAATACCTGGCAACACCTGGTAACTCAGGTTATTTTACGCATGACTTTAGCTTGCAGACGCTGACTGATTCAAAAACTCGTAAGATTCCGAAGGATTCCTACTTGATATTAAATGATAATCGGCAGAATACAAGAGATAGTCGAGAGTTTGGTTTAATTACTAGCAAGCAGATTCAGGGAGTCATTTCATTCAGAATTTCCCCATTAAAGAAGTTTGGTTTTATTGAGAATAAGTAGAAAACAAAAAAGAAGAGGCCTAGGCCTCTTCTTTCAGAATTCTGCTTTGTTCGCTTCTTGCATTTAATTATAGATTTGAAGGGATTAATAATTAAGGTTTTTAAAAATTGGAATCTTTTTGTCCCAAACTCTTTTTTGGAGATAAGGGACTATTGTCCCAGACTCTTTTACAATACTGATATTGCCTATTTAACTATCATTTCTTTTATTAGGAATCATTCTAAAATGTGATATAATAAGGGTGAATTGGAAATAGGTAAACTATTTTCATCATTCTTTCAAAAAATATTATATTAAGAAATATGTAAAGACAAGATTAGAAAGTGAATATTCCTATGTCTTCTTACAAAAAGGTCTCCCTTTCTGAGATCAATCAATCTATTGAAACTCCGAATAACAATCATTTTTGGCAAAATCTAAAAGCATTTTTAGGGCCTGGAGCTCTTGTAGCGGTTGGTTATATGGATCCAGGAAACTGGATCACCAGCGTGGTTGGTGGCGCCTCCTACAAGTACAGCCTTTTATTTGTTATTTTAATTTCATCCATCATTGCTATGCAGTTACAACAGATGGCTGGAAAGCTCGGTATCGTGACTAGGATGGACCTAGCGCAGGCAACAGCTCATCATGCTCCCAAGTGGCTTCGCTATAGTTTATGGGTGATTTTAGAATTAGCTTTAATGGCGACAGATTTGGCTGAAGTTTTAGGTTCAGCAATTGCCTTAAATCTTTTGTTTAAAATACCGATTATGATTGCTATTCTTCTAACCGTTTTAGATGTATTTTTGTTACTTTTATTGATGAAATTTGGTTTCAAAAAAATTGAAGCCATTGTTACGACTCTTATTTTAACCATATTAGCCATCTTTGCCTATCTTGTGGCCTTATCCAATCCAAGTATCCAGGGGATTATTGGTGGTTATTTACCAACTTCAACTTTATTTGAAACACCGTTACCAGGTCATGAAAGTCAATTGACCTTGGCTCTAGGGATTGTAGGTGCGACAGTCATGCCTCATAATCTCTATCTCCATTCCTCCCTATCCCAAACAAGGAAAATCAATCACAAAGATAAGAAGGATGTTCGGAAAGCAGTGCGCTTTATGACCTGGGATTCAAATCTTCAGTTGTCCTTAGCCTTTGTTGTCAATTCCTTGCTTCTTATTTTAGGGGCATCTCTCTTTTTTGGTCATGCATCTGAAATTTCGGCCTTTTCTCAAATGTACAATGCTTTACAGGATTCGACAATAGCAGGAGCGATAGCTAGCTCAACTCTGTCAACTTTATTTGCTCTGGCCCTCTTAGCAAGTGGACAGAATTCTACCATTACAGGCACTTTGACAGGTCAGATTGTTATGGAAGGTTTCTTGCATCTGAAATTACCTCAGTGGATTATCCGTATCGGGACACGTATTTTTGCCTTGCTCCCTGTGATTATAGTCGCCGTCTTGTTTGGACATCAAGAAAAAACCTTGGATCAGTTATTGGTCTATTCGCAGGTCTTTCTTTCAATCGCTCTTCCATTCTCAATTTTCCCCCTAATTTATTTGACATCTAAGAAGTCACTGATGGGAGAATTTACCAATGCCAAGTGGAATACAATCCTAGGTTACGCAGTTTCAATCATCTTGACCATTCTCAATATCAAGCTTCTTTTCGATATTTTTTAAACTTGTTTAAATCAGGTCTCGGCATCAGCTTGAGGATTGATAAAGAAATAATAGTAGTGGTTGGTTCATGAAAATTAAAAACAAAAAAGAACAGCTGAAACTGTTCTCAGATCGAAGACAAACGTCATTTTTGGCGTTTGTCTTTTTATCTTTTCAAAAATATTTTGTTCCATCATCTCCTAATCTATCCCAAAATCTGAATTTGAGAAAAATAAAAAGGGATACAGATTGAAGAGGCCTAAGTCTCTTCTTTTTTGGGTATTTAGATCTTATTCAAACCAATCTGAGTTAAAGCCTAGGATTATGTCACTTAGGAAATCTTTAATCTCCTTTTCTGGTTTCTTGGTGGAAGATATTTTGCCAGTTTTCGTGACGTCGCCAGATGCTTGTGTGAAGAACGTCATCAATTTGATAACGGATAAGCTTGGTTTTGTGGCTGATAGAAATCAGTTCAAAATTTTTGAACTTTTTTTCTGAGGATTTTTCAGCCTGAAATTCAGCCTTATTTAGCTGACGGCCATCTTGGGAAATGTAGAAGAATTCTTCAGAAAGTAAATTGTCTAACTGACTTCCTTGGTCAACTAGTTGTTCACGCATTAGGAGTTTTTTATAGACATTATCGAGTATTTCATCTTCTGGTATGGGAGCGGGTTCAATGTGAATATCAATGTCAAAAATCCCAAAGCGTTCCATTAACATCTCTTCAACTTGATCAGCAATTTCGTGACTCTCATAGACGGAAAGGTCCGGATTCATTTCAAGAATAATATCTAGATAGATATTGCTTCCATAAGTGCGGCCTCGCTGGGACTTAACTTGTGTGATTTTAGGAATTTCAAGGATGGCTTGCTTATAATCTTGCAAGAGGCTTTCATCGAATCCATCAGAAAGACTGAAGGAGGATTCCATAAAAATATCATAAGCAGTTTTTAAGATGAAGAAAGTAATAATAATGGCTACCAGCTGGTCAACTAGGGGATAGTTCAAGGCGCTCGCTATAATAGCAATTGAAGTACCAAGGGAAGTGATAGCATCTGATAAATTGTCTTTAGCCGCTGCTTCTAGGGCTTTAGAGTTGGCTCTTTTTGCAAGTTTTTTATTAAAGAGATAAACCCCAGTCATGATGATGGCTGAGATAAAACCTACGATTGCACCTAGAGGATCGATGGCTGTGACTTGTTTGGAAATAATCTTTTGAACGGTTTCAAATAAGACGTCCAGTCCAACAAAAAACATGATGAGGGAAGTGATTAAACTAGCCAGGTCTTCAATCTTCCAGTGACCAAACTTATGGTCCATATCAGCTGGTTTTCGAGCCATTCGCAGACCAATAAGAACTGCAATATTAGCGACGATGTCGGAAATGTTATTGAAACCATCAGCAGTCAAACTAGAAGAGTGTAGCATAGAGCCTGCAATCAACTTGGTAGTAGAAAGAAGGATATAGGTCACAATAGCTAGCAAGGCACCCTGCTCTGCCAGTTTGAGATTTTTTGAGGGATTGTTCATGCTTACTCCTTTCAGATAGTACATTATAGCGTTTTTTTGACTTTTTTTCAAATAATCATTGGTATATAAAGAGCTAGGAGATTGTTGTAAATTTCTTGCTTTTTATCTTTTGATTCTGTTGACTCGGTACACCCTTTGAAGGTATTTTTTGGTATAATAATAACATTGACTTTGAAAGAGGAAGAAAAATGCATCCTTTATTAAACGGTATGAATGACCGTCAGGCTGAGGCGGTTCAAACAACAGAAGGGCCTTTACTGATAATGGCGGGAGCTGGTTCTGGTAAGACCCGTGTCCTGACCCACCGCATCGCCTATTTGATTGATGAAAAGATGGTCAATCCTTGGAATATCCTCGCCATTACCTTTACCAATAAGGCGGCGCGGGAGATGAGAGAAAGGGCTGAAAAACTTAAAATGGAGGCCCAAGATTGCTTAATCGCTACCTTCCACTCCATGTGTGTACGCATCCTACGGCGAGAAGCAGACCATATTGGCTACAACCGCAACTTCACCATCGTTGATCCGGGCGAACAGCGGACTCTGATGAAGCGGATTCTCAAAAATCTCAATCTAGATCCCAAAAAGTGGAATGAGCGTGCCATTCTGGGGACTATTTCCAATGCTAAAAATGACCTGATTGATGAGGTAGCCTATGCGAATCTAGCTGGTGATATGTATACAGAGATTGTGGCTAAGTGTTACACGATCTATCAAAAGGAATTACGCCAGTCTGAGGCCATGGACTTTGACGACTTAATCATGCTGACCTTGCGGCTTTTTGATCAAAATCCTGACGTCCTGACCTACTATCAGCAACGTTACCAGTACATTCATGTGGATGAATATCAGGATACCAACCATGCCCAGTACCAGCTGGTCAAGCTCTTGGCTTCCCGCTTTAAGAATATCTGTGTGGTCGGAGACGCTGACCAGTCTATCTACGGCTGGCGGGGAGCCGATATGCAGAATATCCTGGACTTTGAAAAGGATTATCCAGAAGCTAAGGTAGTCCTGCTTGAGGAAAACTATCGCTCGACTAAAACTATCCTTCAGGCGGCTAATGAAGTCATCCGAAACAACCGCAACCGCCGTCCCAAAAATCTCTGGACTCAAAATGAAGACGGTGAGGAAATTGTCTACTATCGGGCTAATGACGAGCAGGACGAGGCTCTCTTTGTCGCTCGGACTATTGATCAGCTGAGCCGAGAAGGATACAGTCATAAGGATTTTGCAGTTCTTTACCGGACCAATGCCCAGTCACGTACGGTGGAGGAAGCCCTGCTCAAGTCCAATATTCCCTATACTATGGTCGGTGGAACCAAGTTCTACAGCCGCAAGGAAATCCGCGATGTTATTTCTTATCTCAATCTCATCGCTAATCCTAGCGATAATATCAGCTATGAGCGCGTAATCAATGAGCCCAAGCGTGGAGTCGGTCCAGGAACGGTGGAGAAAATTCGGGATTTTGCGTCTAGTCAGGAAATGTCTTTACTGGATGCGTCGGCCAATATCCTATTGTCGCCAGTCAAGGGCAA
This sequence comes from Streptococcus sp. HMSC10A01, assembly GCF_001807785.1. Lineage (NCBI taxonomy): Bacteria > Bacillati > Bacillota > Bacilli > Lactobacillales > Streptococcaceae > Streptococcus > Streptococcus sp. HMSC10A01. Next base: position 180,086 of record NZ_KV790965.1, read on the forward strand.
GGCTGCTCAGGCGGTCTATGATTTTGCCAATATGCTTCTGGATTTGCGGGAGCGCTTGGATGACTTTACAGTGACGGAGCTGGTAGAAGCCGTACTGGAAAAGACAGGTTATGCTGCAGCTTTGGCTGCGCAGGCAACCTTGGAAAGCCAAGCACGGATTGAAAATATCGAAGAATTCCTGTCTGTAACCAAGAATTTTGATGAAAGTCCAGACAATCCTACTGATGAGTCTGGTCTTGATAAGCTCAGCCGTTTTCTCAATGACTTAGCCTTGATTGCAGACACAGATGACGGAGATACGGAGAGTTCTGAAGTGACTTTGATGACCCTCCACGCAGCCAAGGGATTGGAATTTCCGGTCGTCTTTCTGGTTGGAATGGAGGAAAATGTCTTTCCTCTTAGCCGGGCATCTGAAGATGAAGATGAGTTGGAAGAGGAGCGGCGTCTGGCCTATGTCGGTATCACCCGAGCAGAGAAGATTCTCTATCTGACCAATGCCAATTCCCGTATGCTTTATGGTAAAACCAACTATAATCAACCTACTCGCTTTTTGAGAGAAATCAGCTCAGACCTGCTAGACTATCAAGGACTGGCTCGACCAGCAAACAGCTCCTTTAAGGTCAGTTACACCAATAGCGATACTAGCAAATTTGGTCAAGGCATGAGTCTGGCCCAGGCCCTGCAAGAGCGGAAACGTCAGGCGGCACCAAGTTCCATTTCTACAAGCAGTCTGCCTTTTGGAAAGAGCAGTCAGAGCCAGCCTTCTAAGCCGGAAGTTGCTTGGGCAATCGGAGATATTGCTCACCATAAGAAATGGGGCGATGGGACAGTTCTGGCAGTCTCTGGCAGCGGAAACAATCAAGAGCTTAAGATTAATTTCCCAGAAGTGGGACTGAAGAAGGTGCTAGCCAGCATAGCGCCGATTGAGAAAAAATCATGATGAGGCAGTCGATTGAAGCCTGGATCTATCATCCAGAGGAACGAGAAATCTTGCTCTTGAAAGTTGAGGATGAGACTGTTTCCTTTTGGCAGCCCATTACTGGTGGGATTGAGAGTGGCGAGAGTCCAGAAGAGGCCTGCCTTCGTGAAATAAAAGAGGAGACCGGCTTGGTCTTACATCGTTCAAACCTGACGAGTCTTGGAGATTTTATGGTAAAGATTGATGAAAATCTGTCCATCCACAAGAATCTTTTTCTAGTTCTGACAGAGCAGAAGGACATCCAGATTTCTGATGAGCATGTGGGAGCTCAGTGGGTAGCTTTAGACAAAGTTTCGTCGCAGTTGTACTGGCCCAGCAATCAGGCGACTTTTGAGATTATAACCGAGAAGCTATAAGATATAGCTTCTCTTTATTTCTTTTGATAAGGAAATTCTATTAGTCAAGCGGGGCGTTTAGTGGTAGACTTATCACATAACTATAGTGAGGTGACCTTATGACACGTGAATTTAAATTTGAAACCCTGCAACTTCATGCCGGACAGACAGTTGACCCGACAACCAAGTCACGGGCTCTGCCTATTTATCAGACAACTTCCTATGTGTTTGATGATACTCAGGAGGGTGAAGATCTTTTTGCCCTACGTAAGCCGGGCAATATCTACACTCGGATTACCAATCCAACTCTGTCTGCTTTTGAGGAGCGGATTGCGGCTTTGGAAGGTGGAGTCGGAGCTCTAGCAACAGCTTCTGGTATGGCAGCTGTTACCTACACCATTCTAGCTTTGGCCCATGCTGGCGACCATGTAGTAGCAGCCTCTACCATCTACGGTGGTACCTTTAATCTGCTCAAGGAAACCCTGCCTCGCTATGGCATTACCACGACTTTTGTGGATATTGAAAATCTGGCTGAAGTAGAAGCAGCCATTCAGGACAATACAAAGTTGGTTCTGATTGAAAGTTTGGGCAATCCGCTGATTAATATTCCTGACTTTGATGCTTTGGCAGAGCTGGTTCATGCCCATAAAATTCCGCTGATTTCCGACAATACCTTTGCTACCCCATATCTAATCAATGTTTTTTCTCATGGAGTGGACATCGCGGTGCATTCTGCGACTAAGTTTATCGGTGGTCACGGAACCAGCATCGGTGGTGTGATTGTGGACAGCGGTCGTTTCGACTGGGAAGCTTCTGGTAAGTTTCCGCAGTTTGTGGACCCAGATCCGAGCTATCATGATATCAGTTATACACGCGATGTCGGAGCGGCAGCCTTTGTCACTGCTGTCCGGACCCAGCTCTTGCGCGATACGGGCGCAGCTATGTCTCCCTTCAATGCCTTTCTTTTCCTACAAGGGTTGGAAACTCTCTCTTTGCGAGTAGAGCGCCATGTGTCCAATGCGGAGAAGATTGTAGATTTCTTAGCAGGGCATCCTAAGGTTGAGCAGGTTAATTATCCTAAGCTTGCTGACAGTCCTTATCATGCTTTGGCAGAAAAATATTTCCCTAAAGGTGTGGGCTCTATTTTCACCTTTAATGTAAAAGGTGGGGAAAAAGAAGCTCGTAAGGTTATTGATAGCCTAGAGATTTTCTCTGACTTGGCCAATGTAGCAGATGCCAAGTCCCTGGTTGTCCATCCAGCTACAACGACTCACGGTCAGATGTCACCAGATGCTCAGCTGGCAGCAGGCATTACACCAAATCAAATTCGACTCTCTATCGGTCTGGAAAATGTGGATGACTTGATTGAAGATCTCAAGCTAGCCTTGGATCAATTATAAGAATAGGTCAATCATAGTTTGAAGGAGGTGTTTGGTATGATCAGATATGACTGCAATCCACAGCTGGATTTTGCAGCTGTACTAGACCTCTATGCTTCAGTTGGTTGGAGCAATTACACCAATCATCCTCGGCGGTTAGAGCAAGCCTTCCATCAGTCCTTGTTTGTAATGGCAGCCTATGATGACGATGAGGAGTTGGTTGGTTTGATCCGAGCGGTCGGAGATGGGCTTACCATTGTCTTCATTCAGGATTTGTTGCTGTATCCACACTACCAGCGTCAGGGGATTGGCCGGAGCCTTCTTCAGCAGACGTTGGAACGATTTAAGGATGTTTACCAAATCCAGCTGGCAACGGAGCAGTCAGATAAAAATCTAGCTTTTTATCGAGAGCTCGGCTTTCGCCGACAGGAAGATTTCGACTGTACTGGCATGATTTATGCACCTAATAAAAAGTAAAATTCTAGAGGAGCTTGTTAATAAGCTCCTTTTCTCATGTTTATAAGAGAAAAAGGAATAGAACTAGACTGATGAAAATATTTTTCGGTCTCTTTTGTTTTTCCTTGACAGTTAAATTGTCAGAATTTATAATAAAAGAAGAAAGGTGATAACGGTGTTATCGAATTAAAATCATGAAAAAAGAAACAGATGAGTTAAACGAAAAAATCTTGGAAAGCGCGAGGAGTGAGTTCTTGGCTTATGGCTATCAGGATGCTTCACTGCGGAGAATTTGTCGCGCTGCTGGCTTGACGACTGGGGCACTTTATAAGCGCTATGAGGGTAAGGACAGTCTCTTTACTGCCCTGCTTGAGCCTACTCTGATAGCTTTAGATCAGTATGGACAAGAGCAGAAGCGACGTGACTATGCTTTCCTAGAAGAGGGGCACCTGTCTGATATGTGGGCCCATCGTTTAGAGGATCTCCAGTCCCTGATGCGGATTCTCTATGAGTATAAGGATATTATGCAGCTTTTGCTCTTTAAATCTCAGGGATCTTCGCAAGCGGACTTCAGGATGAGTCTCCCTCATTTGGCTGCAGACGAGACTTATCGCTATTTGGAGCTGGCTTACAAAGAGGGTAAGATTAATCATTTGCTCAAACACGAGTTTCTGCGATCGTGCATGACGGCTTATTACACAGCTGTATTTGAGCCCTTGGCTCAAGACTGGCCCCAAGAGCAGGCGCTGGAATTTTGCCATTCCATCATGGACTTGTTTGACTGGGGAGGTTTGCTCGGTTTTTGATAGAAAGAAGGACATTCTATGAAGAAAAAATCTGTCCTTGCTTGGATCTGGGACTTTGTTTCCCTTCATAAGATATATTTTGTGCTCAGTCTGATCTTTGCCTTTGCTTCTGTGATTTCAGGATTTCTGCCTTATTTCTTTATTGGTGGAATGATTAATCAGCTCTTGGCTGGCAATAAAAACTGGGATTTCTACCTGCAGCAGTCAGCTTGGGCAGGTCTGGCTTGGATTGGCTACTGGGGATTTCACGGTATTTCCACCATGCTGTCGCATACGGCTACTTTTAAGATTTTAGCGGAAATGCGGCGTCGCCTGACAGACAAGCTAGCTAGGCTGCCTCTAGGTACAGTGCTTAGTCAGTCATCAGGCAGTTATAAAAACATTATCGTTGAGCGGGTGGATGCGACCGAAACGACCTTGGCTCACCTGATTCCAGAGTTTACCGCCGGGATTTTTGGTCCGATTATTGTCCTCATTGCCATGCTAGTCATCGATTGGCGGCTGACCTTGCTGTCTCTCCTGACTATTCCCATCGTGGCGCTGGCCTATATACGGATGGCTGTCAATAGCGAAGCAGACTATCAAAATACTCTGGTCAAGACCAAAAAGCTCAATGATACAGCGGTGGAATACATCAATGGGATTGAGGTTATCAAGGTTTTTGGCAAGGAAAAGTTCTCTTACGATAAGTTTGTGATAGCTGCTAGAGAAGGAGCAGACTGCTTTATTGAGTGGATGCGCAAGTTCAATTTAGAGATGGGCATTGTGACTGCTTTTCTGCCATCAGGCTTGCTCTTTTTGCTACCGGCTGGCTGTTATTTTTATCTGCAAGGTAGTTTGACTGCCAGTAATTTCATTCTAATGATCATTCTTTCGCTCAGTCTTCTGACTCCTCTGATTTTAGTGGCTAGTTACATGGATGATTTACGGAAAATCGGCACTATTTTTGGTCAAGTCATTGATATTTTGGAAAAGCCTGATTTAAAAAGGCCTCAGGAGCTGAAAGAACTTCCAAAAGGAAGGGATCTGGTCATGACGGATGTCAGCTTTGGCTATACAGATGAAGAGGAAGTACTGCATGGTATTTCGCTAGATATTCAGGCTGGCAGCATCAATGCTTTGGTCGGGCCATCAGGCTCAGGTAAGTCTACAATTGCCAAGCTTCTAGCTTCTTTCTGGGATGTCAGTTCTGGCCAGATTACCTATGGTGGCTTGGACATTCGCCAGCTTCCACTAGACTATTACAGTCGGCAGATTGCTTACGTGACCCAGGATAACTATCTCTTTGATGAGACTATTATGGACAATATCCGGATGGGCAATCCAGCAGCTTCTGATGAAGAGGTCATCGAAATCGCCCGTCGCTGTGGCTGTTATGACTTTATCATGAACTTGGAAGACGGCTTTGAGACTCAGGTCGGATCTGGTGGTGGTCATCTATCTGGTGGGGAGCGTCAGCGGATTGCTATCGCTCGTGCCATGCTTAAGGATGCGCCGATTCTTATTTTGGATGAAGCGACTGCTTATACAGATCCGGAAAATGAAGCACGGATTCAGGCCAGTCTAGCTCGTCTGATTGAAGGACGGACCTTGATTGTCATTGCCCACCGATTGTCTACGATTATGAGTGCAGACCAGATAGTTTTAGTTAATGATGGCAGGATCGAAGCTAGAGGACGACATGAAGAATTGCTGACAGCAAGTCCGCTTTATGCTTCCATGTGGAAGGCCCATATTGCTACTAGGGATAATAGTGAGATGGAAGGAGGGCTGACTCATGCTTAATATACTGAAGAAATTCTTTGATTTCTGTACGGCAGAAGATCGTAAGAAATTTTATCAATCTATTTATCTGGGTATCATCAAGTCCTTTATTATCACTCTACGTATTCCAGCAATTGGCCTAGTCCTTATGGGACTGATTGAGAAGAATCTCTCTATGCAGACCTTCTGGCTGGCTCTGGGTATCATGTTGGTATCCACTGTGCTAAACGTCTGGATTACCCTGAAAATAACCATGCTTCAGACGGAAGCGGGCTATCATACCTGTGCTCAGAAGCGGATTGAAATTGCGGAGCACATGCGCTATCTGCCCATGGGTTACTTTAATCAAAATAGCTTAGGCAAGATTACCAGTGTTACGACCAATACGCTGGAAGGACTGTCTGATGTAGCTACGCGAGTGGTTATGATGACTGTGCAGGGCTTTCTGACGACTGGTCTCATCACCGTTTTAGTCTTTCTCTATGACTGGCGGGTTGGTCTGGTTCTCTTGGTGGGGCTCGTCCTCTTTCTCCTGCCGAATACCCTCATGCGTTGGCAAGTTGGCAAGGTTTCTGATGACAAGTATCAGGCGGATATGGACCTAGTAGCCGTTGTTTTAGAGTACAGCCAAGGGATTGCTGAAGTTAAGAACTACAATCTGGTCAACCGTTCTGCCAAGAAGCTGTCCAAGGCTATTGAAGGCAAGAGTCAGCTAGATACCAAAATGACACTCGTGACCTCACCTTACATTGCCCTCCAAGGCATGGTGACCAAGCTGACCGGTCTCTTTATGGGTCTTTTCTCTATCTATTTTTATCTCAATGGCAGTATGGAGCTGCTGGTAACCATTATGATGATTGTCAGTGGTTTTATGATTTATGAAAATCTAGACGGCGTTGGCTCTTTCTCTTCTCTCCTGCGCATCGTTGATTTGTCGGTTGATATGGTCAATCAAGTTTTGGCTATCCAGCCGATGGATATCAGTGGTCAGGATATTGAGCCTAAGAATAGCCGGATTGAGCTGAGAGACGTTAGCTTCTCTTATGGAAATAAGAAAATCATTGACCAGGTTTCCCTCACTATTCCAGAAAAAACAACAACTGCTCTGGTCGGACCATCTGGATCAGGCAAAACAACGCTCTGCAACCTCATTGCCCGTTTCTGGGATGTGGACCAGGGAAGTATCAGTCTGGACGGACATGATGTTAGAGATTATAGCTATGACAGCCTGATTCGTAATTTCAGCTTTGTCTTCCAAAGCGTCTATCTCTTTGAGGATACCATTGCCAATAACATTCGTTTTGGCAAGCCGGAGGCTAGTCAGGAAGAAGTAATAGAGGCTGCCAAGAAAGCTGCCTGTCATGACTTTATCCTCTCACTACCTGATGGCTATGATACCAAGATTGGTGAAGGAGGTGCCAGCCTTTCTGGAGGTGAGCGTCAGCGCATTTCCATTGCTCGGGCTATTATCAAGGATGCACCTATTATCATTCTGGATGAAGCAACAGCCAATGTAGACCCAGAAAACGAAGAAGCCCTCATGCAGGCTATTCAGGCTTTGACTCGCAATAAGACCATTATCATGATTGCCCACCGACTCAAGACGGTTGAGCATGCAGACCAGATTTTGGTGCTGGATCAAGGCCACATTGTCGAGCAGGGTAAACACCAAGATTTACTAGCTAAAAAAGGTATCTACAGTAAGTTTATCCAAGAAAGAAAAACAGCTGCCAGCTGGCGGATAGATACGGAAAGTTAAAGAAATATCTTAGCTAACAGGAAATTCACATCGTAATTAGAAAAGTAGCAAATAAATAGCTTGCTACTTTTTCTAATGCAAAATATAAGATAACTTTCTCCCTTAACTGTCTATAATATATGGTATAATAAGTACTATGCAAACCAAACCAACCTCTGCTTATGTGCACATTCCTTTTTGTACTCAGATTTGTTATTACTGCGATTTTTCCAAGGTTTTTATCAAAAACCAGCCTGTAGATTCTTATCTGGAGCATTTGATTGAGGAGTATCATTCGTACGATATCCAAAAGCTCCGTACCCTCTATATCGGTGGAGGGACTCCGACCGCTCTATCGGCGCCTCAGTTGGCTTTTTTACTGGAAAAGCTGACGGATAAGCTTGATTTGTCTTATCTTGAGGAGCTGACCATTGAAGCCAATCCTGGGGACTTAGATCAGGAGAAGATTGCTGTACTCAAAGACTCGCCTGTCAATCGGGTTTCTCTGGGCGTACAGACTTTCAACGACCGCATGCTCAAGCAGATTGGCCGCAGTCACTTAGAAAAAGACATCTATGAGAATATTGCCAATCTCAAAAAAGCGGGCTTTGACAATATCTCAATTGACTTGATTTATGCCTTGCCCAAGCAAACTATGGAAGATGTGAAAACCAATGTAGCCAAGGCTATTGCCCTGGACATTCCTCACATGAGTCTGTACAGCTTGATTTTGGAAAATCATACGGTATTCATGAATCGGATGCGGCGGGGGAAGTTGCCTCTACCCAAGGAAGATTTGGAAGCAGAGATGTTTGAATACATTATAGCTGAGCTGGAAAAGGCGGGTTTTGAGCATTATGAGATTTCTAACTTTTCTAAGCTAGGCTTTGAGAGCCGTCACAACCTCATGTACTGGGACAATGCGGAGTATTATGGTATCGGAGCGGGAGCGTCTGGCTATGTCGATGGTGTTCGCTATAAAAACCACGGGCCAATTCGTCATTATCTGCAGGCGGTGGAAGCAGGCAATACCCGTGTGCAGGAAGAAGTGCTGACGCTGAAAGAAAAGATGGAAGAAGAGATGTTTCTAGGACTGCGCAAGAAATCAGGTGTTTCTAAAAAGCGCTTCGAGGAAAAATTCGGTATTTCCTTTGAAGACCAGTACGGAGCTGTGGTGTCTGAGCTGACCGAACAGGGCTTGCTAGTGCCGGACAGAGATATCGTGCGAATGACCAAACAGGGTCTCTTTTTGGGAGATACGGTTGCTGAGAAATTTATATTGGAGTAAATCATGGGCTTAACTTATCAAATGAAAATGAAAATTCCTTTCGATATGGCGGATATGAATGGCCATATCAAGCTTCCAGATGTCATCCTGCTTTCCTTGCAGGTATCGGGGATGCAGTCAATCGAACTTGGCGTCAGTGACAAGGATATGCTGGATCAGTATAACCTAGTTTGGATTATCACGGATTACGATATCGATGTGACACGTCTGCCACGATTTGCGGAGGAAATTACCATCGAGACTGAAGCCTTGAGCTACAACCGGCTTTTTTGCTACCGTCGCTTCACGATTTTTGATGAAACGGGTGAGGCCATTATCCAGATGATGGCAACTTTTGTCCTTATGGATCGGGATAGTCGCAAGGTTCATGCAGTTGAACCTGAGATTGTCGCTCCTTATCAGTCTGATTTTTCCAAGAAATTACTGCGTGGTCCCAAGTATCCGGCTTTAGAAAATCCTGTCAGCAAGGACTACCATGTGCGCTTTTACGACTTGGATATGAACGGCCATGTCAATAATAGCAAGTATCTGGACTGGATTTTTGAGGTCATGGGAGCGGATTTCCTCATGAAGTATATTCCTAAGAAAATCCATCTCAAGTATGTCAAAGAAGTTCGACCAGGCGGCATGATTGCTTCAAGCTACGACTTAGATGGTCTACAAAGTAATCACCAGATTTCCAGTGAAGGTGAAGTGAATGCTCAGGCTTTGGTTACCTGGCAAGAGTTTAATCAGGAAAGTTAGGAAGAGTAGAAATGACTTATAAAGGATATTTGATTGATTTAGACGGTACGATTTATAAGGGCAAGAGCCGAATTCCGGCTGGTGAAGCCTTTGTGCATGACTTGCAGAAACGCAAAATTCCCTATCTTTTTGTGACCAATAATACTACACGCACGCCAGAAATGGTTCAAACCATGTTAGCTGAGAATTTCAACATTGAGACACCACTTGATACCATTTACACAGCAACTCTGGCTACCATTGACTATATGCAGGAGAAAAATCTGGGCAAGAAAGTCTATGTTATCGGAGATGTCGGGCTTAAACATGCCATTGAAGAAGCTGGCTATATAGAAGATACAGAAAATCCTGACTATGTAGTAGTGGGGTTGGATTGGGAAGTGGACTATGAGAAGCTAACAATAGCGACTCTGGCCATTCAAAAGGGTGCTCACTTTATCGGAACCAATCCAGATCTCAATATTCCGACTGAGCGAGGACTGCAGCCAGGAGCGGGTGCTATCAATGCCCTCTTGGAAGCAGCCACTCGGGTTGAGCCGACCTTTATCGGCAAGCCAAATGCCATTATCATGGAAAAAGCCATAGAGCATCTAGGACTGGCGCGTGAAGAAGTGGTCATGGTGGGTGATAACTATCTGACAGATATTCGGGCGGGAATTGATAATGGTATTCCGACCCTCTTGGTTACAACAGGTTTTACACTGCCAGAAGAGGTGCCAAATCTGCCGATCCAACCGACATATGTCTTGTCTAGCCTAGCGGAGTGGGACTTCGATGCGTGATAAGGTAAGATTTTCAGCCAGCGTCTTGTGCTTGCTGGCAACAGCTATCATGTTAACCATTTATCTGGCTTGGCTCTTATACCCAATAGAGATTTCTTATTTCAACCTGCCAGATAAAGTATATTTAAAATCAGAGACCATTCAGTATAATTTTAATATTTTGATGAATTACCTGACCAATCCTTTTAGTCAAAAATTGGCGATGCCGGATTTCCGTTCGTCGGCAGCAGGTCTGCATCATTTTCAGGCAGTCAAGTATCTTTTTCACTTGGCGCAAGCTATTTTTCTAGTTACTCTGCCTGCTTTGTTTTTCTTTATCAAAAAAGTAGTCAAAAAGGGATTTTTAGGTCTCTACAGACGGGCTTTTCTAATGATTAGTCTTTTGCCACTTGTTCTAACAGGACTGGTCTTCATGATTGGTTTTAACAATTTTTTTACGCTCTTTCATCAAGTTCTTTTTGTTGGTGATAGCACCTGGTTGTTTGATCCAGCCAAGGATCCAGTCATTTGGATTCTACCTGAAGAATTTTTCATGCACGCTTTTATTCTTTTTGCTTTGCTGTATGAGGGAATTTTTTCGACCTTGTATTTCCTGAGCAGAAAGGTTAAATGACTAACTTAATTAAGGAAATATTTATGCCAAGTAAAACTAATCAAGAAATCCGCAAGGATGTTGCTCGTTTTTCAGGCTTGTGTCTCTTGTATACTTTAGCTATGTCGGCAGTCGTGACTGTTTATTCAATTGTTACCCTGATGATTTTTATTTATCAGCATAGAGGGGGAGATTTGCAAGCTGCAAAGGAAGCTGCATCACAATTTCTAGCAAATGATGGGGGTATGTATCTTTGTGCGGTACCAGTTGGCCTCTTGATTTTCTGGTTATATCGTAAGAAGCAACTTTTTAGCACTGATCTTAAATATAAAAAAAGATCAATGACATCCAAAGCATTTCTTATTCTGACTAGCTTGCTTTTACTTGCCCAGACATTTTTTAACTTGTTTAGTCAGGTATTTGAATCCTTTTTGAATATTTTTGGCCTCTCATTAATGTCTTCAGTTGAGGCTGCTTCTGCAGATTCGACAACCTGGACGATGTTTTTATACAGTGCTATTGTCGGTCCTATATCAGAAGAGTTGATTTTCCGAGTTGCTGGACTAAGGACTTTTGAAAAATATGGAAAAGTATTTGCCATCAGTTTCTCTTCCCTTTTATTTGGAATTTTTCATGGCAATTTACCTCAGATCATTTTCGCTACCTTTGTTGGTTTCATTTTCTCTTACGTCACTCTAGAATATTCTGTATTCTGGGCTATAGGACTTCACATTTTCAACAATCTTGTCCTTGGAGATGGCTTAGCATTGCTTTATAGCCACTTACCGGGAGTTTTAGTTGGACTTGTGCACGTTATCTTACTCTATGGTGGAAGTGGTCTAGCCCTTTATTTCCTTTACAGTCTTCGTAAAGAGATTTCTGCCTATATCAAGACAAATAAACCTGAGAGAGGAAGCTTTCGTTCAGCTTTTATGTCTGTCTGGTTTTGGCTCTTTACGATTTTCATGATTGGAAATGCAATATATATGCTATTTCTTTAATAGTCTGAGAAGACCTTCTGGGAAATCCAAATCTTGACAATTTTACGGTCTGAGTTCTTGCATAGGAGCGAGTTGGAGGTTCATCGTAGATTCAAAGGAGTAAAAAATGAATGATAAAGTAGCTGAACTCCTAAAAGCAATTTTGATTGCTTTTGCGGTTTTTCTAACTATTGGACTTTTGATACTTTTTTCAACTTTTAATCCCTTAACTTTTAATCTTTTTAAGGCATCCCCTAGCGATATAAGGGAAGGTAATACAAAAATCGAAAAAATTTTTACTTCTCTAGGTTTGAAGCCAGAAAAAGTCGAATCTGATGGAAGCTATCATTATGAAGGTGGAGGACTTACATTTACTGTTCATTTTTCAGAAGAAATGATTCAGCGTCACCCTGTACTAAAAGAAAGTCCCAAACGAACAAACAACCGAATTGAGGTATATGTTGTACAGCTAGAGGATATTTCTTATGCTGAGGTCGGGGAAAATTTATTAAATACTGGTTTATATCAGTTTTTAGAAGAAAAAGGTAGGGACTACTATAAAGAGATTGGGAAAGATCAGTCTGTAAATTACTCAATTCTACAATGGAACAATCAGGAAAGACTAAAAAAAGGGATTGAATATTATGAGAAGGCTTTAACCTTGGTTGATATTCAGGATAATTCAGCCATAAGGCACATCGATACGATCACTGTAAAACCCGGTAAAGAATCTCAAATAAAACAATTGATTCGTGAAATGGATCAAGCTGGGTTATTAACTCAGACAACCGAAAAGAATGTTGCAGTTTCCCAGTGAAACAAAAATCAATCCTGTCAAGTTTTTTTCTTGACACCTTCATAAAACTATGGTAAGATAATATCTGTCAGTAAATAGCTTTGTTATTTACTAAAATATAAAACAGAAAAGAGAAATTTAAAAATGGCAGTTAAAATCCGTTTGACTCGTATGGGTTCTAAAAAGAAACCTTACTACCGTATCAACGTAGCAGATTCACGTTCACCACGTGATGGACGTTTCATCGAAACAGTTGGAACTTACAACCCACTTGTTGCTGAAAACCAAGTGACTTTGAAAGAAGACCGTGTACTTGCATGGTTGGAAAATGGTGCGCAACCATCTGATACAGTTCGCAACATCCTTTCAAAAGAAGGTGTATTGAAGAAATTCCACGATTCAAAATACTCTAAATAATAGAATTGTAGGTTGATTATGGACACGATTGAAAATCTAATTATTGCAATAGTGAAACCTTTGATTTCACAACCAGATGCCTTAACTATCCGAATCGAAGATACTCCAGAGTTTATGGAATATCATCTCGATCTTGATCAAACTGACGTTGGACGTGTTATCGGTCGTAAAGGTCGTACTATCTCTGCCATAAGAACGATTGTCTACTCTGTCCCAACCGAAGATAAAAAAGTTCGCATCGTCATTGATGAGAAATAAGAAGCAGCGGGGCTATGTGTCCCGTTTTTTCTATGGCCATTAATGAAACAAGCCTTTAGGCGCAGTTGAGTTTAGGACCATTGATACAGTTCGAGCTCTCCGAGAGCTGGGTACTCCATTTAAGAGAAGAACGAAATGCAGGGGCGAGTTTAGAAAAATTCGAAACTGGAGGACATATGAAGCCAGAAGATTATGCTTGGAACGCTCATGAGCGTACGTGTTATGAGAATAGCCAAGTGATTTTACCGAGTCCTTACAAGCTGAAAATCCTAGATGATGGTGAGAAGAGATTGGAATTGGAGCTTGTCTTGGAACAGCTTCCTCAGGGGCAACTGGCTCGATGGGCTATGAAAATGGCGTCAAGCTTTATACCTCTGATTGATGCGGAAGATGAGTCTGAAAAGCAGAAGATTTTGACTCAGGTAAGTGAGGTTTTTAAAGCTCGACTTGATGGGAGGGCATCTGCCTATGAACTAAGGACGGCTGGTTTCTTGGCTAACAAACTGTCGCAGCAAGCCCAATCACAAATCGGTAAATATGCTGCGCGTGTCTTTGCCCAAGCAGTCGCAACAGGCCACATGCGGGGCCATGCTATTGTCGCAGCGGATTATGCTATCAAAGTCAGAAACTTGCAGAGTCCGGATGATTTGCAACTGGCTGCCAAGGAAAGAGAAGGGCAGATAGAGCTAGCCTCTGCTTTTATTAGATCAGGAAAGGAAACTTTATGAAGCATTTATTTTCACGCTTATCACCAGCGCAAAAGATTATCTTGTCTTTTCTTCTGGTGATATTCTGTGGCTCCTTGCTACTCAGTCTGCCTTGGGTGCAGACGGCTAGTTCCCAAGCAGGCTATCTGGATCATCTTTTTACTGCTGTCTCGATGGTCTGTGTGACAGGGCTTTTTACTCGATCGGTCGTGGATACATACAATGTCTGGGGCCAGCTCCTTTGTATGTTGCTGATTCAGATTGGTGGTTTGGGCATCCTGACTTTTATCGGATTTTTCACCATGGAAAGTCGGAAAAAGCTCAGCCTCAAGGATCGTCGTATTCTGCGGGATAGTTTTAGTTATGGTCACAATCGTACCTTAGGTCAATTTGTCCGTTCGATTTTTATCACGACTTTTACTATCGAAGGACTGGGTGCGCTCCTTCTCATGATTCGCTTCATTCCCAAGTTTGGTCTGAGAAAAGGGATTTTTAATTCTATCTTTTTAGCTGTTTCTGCATTTTGTAATGCGGGCTTTGATAATTTTGGTAATGATAGCCTACTAGGCTTGCAGACAGATGTTTTGGTCAATATCACCTTGGCTCTCCTCATCATTACTGGAGGACTGGGCTTTATGGTCTGGTTTGACTTGGCGACTAAATTGGGAGGAAAACAGAAGGGGCTGCACTTTCATACTAAGGTAGTCTTGCTGCTGACTGCTGGTCTCCTCGTTTTTGGGACGGTCACGAGTCTCTGGACGGAGTACAATAATCCTGGAACGATTGGCAATCTTTCCTTTGGCAATAAGCTACTGGTTAGCTTTTTCCAGACAGTCAGTATGAGGACAGCTGGGTTTGCTTCCATAGATTATACGGCTGCTCGTCCAGTAACACTGTTTATCTATCTACTTCAGATGTTTCTAGGAGGGGCTCCGGGTGGTACAGCGGGCGGTCTGAAAATTACGACCTTCTTAGTTCTTTTGCTTTTTGCCCGAAAGGAAATTCTGGGCTTGCCTCATACCAATATGGGGCGGAGAACGCTGTCTCCTCAGCTAGTGCAGAAGGCTTTTGGTGTGACAGTGATTTTTCAGCTGACATTTCTGCTCGGACTTTTAGCACTGGGGCTAGTGACCGATAGCAGTCATCGCTTTATTTACCTGATATTTGAGACTGTGTCGGCATTGGCTACAGTTGGTGTCACGGCAAATATCACTACCAGCCTCAATACAGCTGGTATGATTGTGATTATGTTGCTAATGTTTATTGGACGGGTGGGGCCGCTGACGCTTATGGTCAGTCTTAACCATTATCAACCGAAGAATGCTGCAACCTTGCATTACAGCAAGGCGGACATTATGATTGGATAGGAGAAAAGAAATGGCAAATCAAACAGTTGGAATCCTCGGCTTGGGGATTTTTGGACAGAGTATCATTGAGGGCTTGATTTCTCAAGATGTAGAAATCATTGCGATTGATAATCACGAAGAGACAATCAATCAGTATGAAGACATGATTGCCGTTGGTGTGATCGGGGACATTACTGATATGGAGCTTTTAGAGGCGGCAGACGTTGGGGCGTGTGATACGGTCGTCGTAGCGACGGGAGAAAGTCTGGAATCCAGCGTCCTAGCGGTCATGCACTGCAAAGCATTGGGTGTAAAAAATGTCATTGCTAAGGTCAAGGATGAAGTAACTCAGCAGGTGTTGGAAAAGGTGGGAGCTGATCTGGTTATTCTGCCTGAAGTGGAGGCTGGTATTTCATTGGCCAAGACCATTCTCTTTAATCATTCGATTGAGGTTTTCCAGCTGGATGATGATGTAGTGGTGGCTGAGTTTGAACTGCCTGCTAGCTGGGTCGGGAAAACGGTCCGTGAAGTAGATGCTCGCAGGCTTTATCATCTTAATATTATCGGCTACCGTCTGAAAAAACATCAGCCTTTGGAAAGCCAGTTTACTCCAGACTTTGTTTGGCAAGAAGGTGTCAGCATTATGGCTGTGACTGATAACCAGCATTTGGATAATTTACGTGAAATAGTGAAGTAGCAGCTAGAATAAGTCCTCTTCGCTGGGAGTCCAACCGATTCTAACTAGGCATTCGGCACCTTTCTATTATATGAAGAAAAAATCGATACATAGGAGCTCTTTCAGGGCTCTTTTTTGAAACCAGTTGTAAAATTTGTTATACTACCACAAGAAAAGGAGTGATTTTATGAGCTTAACCAGCCAGATCATTACAGCAGATTTTCCAGATTTGGATAAGGTAGAAGCCTTGAATAATGAAGCTTTTCCAGAAGAGGAAAGGATACCGCCCAGTGAATTTTTACGATATGAGGAACAGGAAGATGCTAATTTTTTCGCCTTTTATCATGAAAAGGAATTTGTTGGTTTTGCCTTTGCCATCTCCAACGCGCAAGCCTTTTATGTTAGTTTCTTTGCGATTATGCCCCACCTGCGCAGCCATGGCTATGGCGGTGAAATCATCGAAAAGCTGGTCAATTTCTATCAGCAAACCATGATTTTAGAAATTGAGCGCTTAGATGAGCCGTGTGATAATATTGAACAGCGTCAAGCTCGCTGGGATTTCTATCACAGCAAGGGTTTCCGCTCGTCGAATGCATTTCTAGAATATGACGATCTTAGTTTTGAAATTCTTTATCGAGGGGGTTCTTTTGACGAAGAAGCCTACCGAGACATTTTCCACCGACTTCAGGAGGAGAATTATTTCGACTTTGAAATCAAACATAGACGTTTCAGCGATTATTAAAAGGAAGTTCTCAGGAGCTCAATTGAGATTTGGATCAATAAAAGATTGCTTTGTTTTTACTATTAGGTATTTTACCTTGTAAATAAGATGCCCACTTCTCATCATAGCAGACCCTCCTTCTTATATTTTTTCCATTACCTTAGCATAGATTTTTAGGAAAAACAAGATTTACAGTAATATGATACATTTTTAGGAATAGAAAATGACCGAGATAGAAACTCGGCCAATGAGTAAGCATTGTTTTAGGAATTTATCACCCTAGGATTTGTGCGACCGCATCTCGAACCTCCTGAACAGTTGCGGATTTGCTATGGTCACTAGTATCAAACTCAATGTAATTGCCATCAGTATCAACAGTTCCACCGACAGGCCCTTCGGATCCATCGACTGATGTTCCAATGGCTGGTGGTAGGCTTGTATCTGCATAGTCTATCTCAATAACGATGATGCGTGTATCCGCCTCTAAATCATCTATCATTGGAAGAGATGATGCGGAGGTCATGTTCTGACTAGCATAGTATTCTAGAAATGCTTTGATGGTTGGATTACCAATTTGAGCAATTTTTTCGTCAAGGGCTGAGACATTTCTAGTTTCTCTCGTTTCATTTTCCAGTGCTTGGCCTTTTTTGACCTGGGTCAAAGCAGTCAGACTGGCAGCTGTTGTGGCTAGAAGAGCAGTAGAGAGCAGAAGTTTGCTTAATTTTTTTCCCATAGGTATCACCAACTTCTTTCTAGTTTTGCGTAAACACACTTGGGTGTTTATAGTGTTGAGGCTCTATATGTATAATTATACGTCAAATAGCAACTTTAATCAAATAAATATAGGTAAGGGAATTCCCCCTTATCTCCCTTGTACAATCCTCTATATCATGATAAAATACTAGGCAGAGTATAATATGTTGGAGTCGAGATGAATTATTTTAATGTTGGAAAAATTGTCAATACCCAAGGTCTACAAGGTGAGATGCGGGTTTTGTCAGTGACCGATTTTGCAGAAGAACGTTTTAAAAAAGGCAATAGATTAGCCCTGTTTGACAAGAAGGATCAGTTTGTCATGGATGTGGAGATTGCCAGCCATCGCAAGGTTAAGAACTTTGATATTATCAAGTTTAAGGGCATGTATCATATCAATGACATTGAGAAATACCGTGATTTTAGTCTGAAAGTGGCTGAAGAGGATTTGACGGACTTAGAAGATGGTGAATTTTACTACCACGAAATCATCGGACTTGAAGTTTATGAAAATGACCTTCTTCTTGGTACGATTAAGGAAATTCTGCAACCAGGAGCCAATGATGTCTGGGTTGTCAAACGCAAGGGCAAGCGTGATTTGCTGTTACCTTACATTCCGCCAGTGGTTCTGGGCATTGACATTGAGCAAGGTCGGGTTGACGTAGAGATACCGGAAGGATTGGACGATGAAAATTGATATTTTGACCCTCTTTCCGGAGATGTTTGCTCCTTTAGAGCACTCAATTGTAGGTAAAGCGCGGGAAAAAGGACTCTTAGAAATCAATTACCACAATTTCCGAGAAAAGGCAGAGAAGTCTCGTCATGTGGACGATGAGCCATACGGTGGTGGTCAAGGGATGTTGCTTCGGGCCCAGCCTATTTTTGATGCCTATGATGCCATTGAAAAGAAGCAGCCGCGTGTGATTTTGCTGGATCCTGCTGGTCGGACTTTTGACCAAGCCTATGCTGAGGAGCTGGCTAAGGAAGAGGAACTCATCTTCATTTGTGGCCATTACGAAGGCTATGATGAGCGGATCAAGACTTTAGTGACTGATGAGATTTCACTTGGTGATTATGTCCTTACTGGAGGAGAGTTAGCAGCTATGACCATGATTGACGCTACAGTTCGCCTGATTCCAGAGGTTATTGGTAAGGAAGCCAGTCATACAGATGACAGTTTTTCGTCTGGCCTCTTAGAGTATCCTCAGTACACTCGACCCTATGAATATCGGGGTATGGTCGTTCCGGAAGTCCTCATGAGCGGCCATCATGAAAACATCCGCAAGTGGCGTCTCTATGAAAGTCTGAAAAAGACCTATTTAAGACGGCCTGATCTCTTGGAAGATTATGATTTCACAGAAGAAGAAACAGCATTTTTGGATCAAATAAAAGAATCTTTAGAAAGAGAAAATTTTTAAGAATAGTTTAAGACGCCTGTTCTATACTGTAACCATCAAATAAAAACTCCTAATTTTATTTGATAGTATCCTAATCTTTTTCATAATAATCTCCCCAAAAGTCACCATTGGTGGCTTTTTTGTTGTCATAAGGTTTCTGAGAAAAGACGAATATCTTTAAAAATATGAAAAAAATACTTGACAGGATAGCCCAAAAAGCGTAATATGTTAACTGGTTAATAAACTGGTTAAGAAAAAAATGGAAAAAGCTGTTTTTAAGACATGTTTTAGTGTTTTAGAAATAGCTGTTCATTTGACTAATTATTGAACTGGTTAAGGAGTTTTATGAAAATTAAAAGAATACTTCGTTTAATAGCTCTTGTGATAGTAGGGGTCTCACTTGTAGCTTGCACAAAAAAGGAATCGAGTCCACCTCAGAGTCATAAGGGGCTCAAAATTGTTACAAGTTTTTATCCTATCTATTCTATGGTGAAGGAAGTCTCGGGTGACTTGAATGATGTCCGAATGATCCAATCAAGTTCTGGGATTCATGAATTCGAACCATCTGCCAGTGATGTGGCAGCTATTTATGACGCTGATATTTTTGTTTACCACTCAAGAACGTTAGAATCTTGGGCGGGTAGTCTGGATCCAAGTCTTGAAAAGTCTAAGGTTCAAGTGGTTGAAGCTAGTGAAGGTATGCAGTTAGAAAAGGTAGCTGGCCTAGAAGATGTTTCTGCTGATAAGGGAATTGATGAAAAGACTCTTTATGATCCTCATACTTGGTTAGATCCTGACAAAGTAGCTGAAGAGGCACAATTAATTGCTCGACACTTATCTAAGTTAGACAGTAAGAATGCTACAAAATATGAGAAAAATGCCTTGAAGTTTGCTGAAAAGGCTAAAGAACTTAGTAAGAAGTATCAAGGAGTTTTTAGCGGAATTGAGAATAAGACTTTTGTTACGCAACACACAGCCTTTTCTTATCTGGCCAAGCGGTTTGGGTTGAAGCAGCTTGGGATTTCTGGTATTTCTCCTGACCAAGAGCCCAGTCCAAGACAATTAACTGAAATTCAAGATTTTATTAAGACTTATCAAGTAAAGACCATTTTTGTAGAAAGCAATGCTTCTTCTAAATTGGCAGAAACCCTCAAGAAGGCGACAGGTGTCAATCTTAAGGTATTAAATCCTTTGGAAGCTGACCCTGAAAATGATAAGTCCTATCTGGAGAATTTGGAAGATAACTTTAAAATATTAGCTAAAGAATTAAAAAATTGAGGTTTAGAATGAAAAAGAAATATATCATTGGTTCAGTTGCGGCCTTAGCGACCCTAACAATATGTGGATATGCTATTATGCAACATCAATCAGAACAGACAGAATCAAAAAATAAGGTCGCTTATGTAGAGAAAAAAGCAAATAGTAAACAAAATAGCAAAGCTAGAAAGGCTGAAAACCTAAAACCTGACCAGGTTAGTGCTAAAGAAGGTATTGCAGCAGAGCAGATTGTCGTTAAAATCACTGCGGAGGGCTATGTTACTTCTCACGGTGACCACTATCATTACTATAACGGGAAAGTTCCATTTGATGCGATTCTTAGTGAAGAATTGATTATGCGTGATCCCAATTATCAGTTGCAAGAAGCTGATATCGTCAATCAGGTAAAAGACGGTTATATTATTAAAGTAGCTGGGAAGTATTATTTATACTTGACGAATGCTAAAGAAACAACTAATGTTCGGTCAGTCGATGAAATTGCTCGACAACGTCAGCTTCATCCTGGTAAGGAAGACGAAGCTGGAGTCGAAACGGATGGTAAATCAAGTCAAAATCAATCCAGAAAGACGCAGGACTTCAGTCGCCCAAGTGCTTCGTTTGCTGCTGGGAAAAGAAGTACTTCGCCTGTGAATACTGCATCACAGAATAGGGGAGGAGCTTATACGACGGACGATGGTTATGTTTTTAGTCCTTCTGACATTATTTCGGATACGGGTGATGGCTATTTGGTTCCTCATGCTGGTCACATTCATTATATTCCAAAGGGAGACTTATCAGCTGGTGAATTAGCTGCTGCTCAAGCTTATTGGAACTATTTGCAAGGCAGAAATCAACAGGCTTCTTCAACTGATAAACCATCTGGAGAAGAAAATTCGAATCTTGCAAACAATTCTTCTCAAGACCAGAACACTGGCCATATAGCAAATTCTAATCATCAAGCAAATAACGATCCAGCTCCTGTTCCAAGTCAGCCTTCCAAGCCAAGTCAAACTGGAGGAGCAGGATTAGTAACTAAGCCGAGCGATGAAGGAACTAAGGTTAGCAAAAACTATCAGGATGAATTGCAGAAGCTTTACAGCATGCCGAAAGAAAAACGTTATGCTGAAAAAGATGGTTTGATTTTTGATCCTGCAAAAATTGCCCATAGGACAGCTGAGGGAGTGGCCATTCCGCACGGGAACCATTATCACTTTATCCCATATAGTAGCTTGTCATCTCTAGAAGAAGAGATTGCAAGAAATATTCCAATAGCAGGTCAAAAGACGTATCCTAAGTCAGCTACAAGTACACCTAGTCAGCCTTCTAAACCAAGTGAACCAACAAAACCAGTTGAAAAAGATGACCATGGTTTCCACGCTGAAAATGTCATCTCAAAAGATGAGGAAGGATACGTTGTTCAACATGGTGGTCATGCTCATTACTTCTTTAAAAAAGATTTGTCAGCAGATCAAATTGCAGCGGCTGAAGCACAGTTGACCAAGCATCAACATTCTGCTCAACCAAGTCAAGAGAAATCTGATTATGATCGTTTTTCTCGTGATGCGAGCGATGAAGAAAAGATGGCCTATATCTCTAAAACATATGGAGTTCCTCGTGAAGCCATTAAGATTTCCAAAGGTTTCTTCGTCTTTAATAATCCGGATCAGGCTTATGATCCAACCCATATCCATCCATATGCTGTTAGAAAAGAACATGTTCGTATTCCTTTAGAAACTGGAAATCCTGAGTTAGACTTCTTAAACGAACTCTACACAACGGCTCTTCGTTCAGGTTTGTCACCATACAGCATTCAAGTCGAAAACGGTCAGTTTGTCATTCCTCATGGAGATCACAATCATTACATCCGAGTTCAATCTAAAGGGGTTAACTTAGGCTTGAAGAATAAATTGCCTGCTTTACAATCAGCATATCAGGCCGGAGCTTATAGTGAAAAGGCAGTTTTAGAGAAAGTAGACTCACTGCTAGCTGCTAGTCGAACAATCTACGAAAATGATCTCTTGATGCAACGTCGAATTGAGCTTGCTTTAGGGAATTTTGTAGAAACCATGAAGCAGTTGCCGAGCAACTCAACGGCTGGTTATTTAGCAAGTTTAGAGCAGTTTGATAAGCATTATATCCATGTGGATAAAAATGCCCAGACTGAGCAACTGACAGAAGTAGATAAGAAGTATCAGGAATTAGTTGATAAGATCAAACGCTTGGAAACAGATAGCTACAATGTTAATAAAGCTTCCTTGTTAAGTGATTTGCAGATGGCGAAGGTTGAAAAAAATGAAGAAAAAATGAAAGAAATTGATCAGCTTCTGACCAGTCTTCAAGATTATCAAGACCGGACAGGTATGACCTCTGTCGAATATCTTAAGGCCTTCTATCTTGCTGTAGATGATGCTCGCCTGCAACCGGAACTACGTAAAAAAGTTGCCGATTTAGCTATGAAGCTCTACAAGTCGCAAGCCTTTATCGAGGCTGTGGATCTGAAAGCTTTATTCTTGGATCTCTATCAAACCAAACTAGAAGTTGATAAGGCTCTTGCTAGTGGAGAGGCAAGTCAAGCTAAAGATAAAACTATTCTGGATACCGAAAAAACGGATGATCAGAACTACAAAACAGCCATTTACGGTTTCTTAAAAGAACTTTATGGTGAATTTGCGCCACAACCAAAAGTGGAAATTCCTGATGCAACCTTCCAAGCACTCTTCCTGCAAGGACAAACACTTTTAGATAAGGTTAAAGATTCTACCAGTCAAGAAAACTACAAGAATCGATTATTGGCTCTTCAAACAGATCTTAAAGAAGGACGTAAGGATCGGGAGACCATCTTGGAAGAGCTTAAGTTACTCTTGTCTCAAATGGTTGATACTATTAAAGATCAGCAAGAAGAAACAAATCCAAAAGATCAAGAACTGTATAAGAAAATTTATGCTTTACTGATGGCAGCCCATAAGCTACTTGAAGAACAAAATGCGTCAGATGAGTTATTTACTAAAGTAGATACTTTATTTGATAAGCTTGCAGATAGCAAAGTCAATAAAGAAGAGTTGCTTGCCGAAGTTCAATCGTTTGTTGAAGGGCTTCAAAATCAAGGAAAGGTAGAAAAACCAGTTTCTGATACAGCTAAATCAGAAGAAAAAGAATCTGAGACTGCCAAACCTACGGAAACTTCAACTGATAGTTCATCTAATCAGAAATCCAGTGAGTCTAATGATTCTGCTGGTTCATCAAGTGAAAGTTCCAGTCCAACAGAAGCGGTTAGTCCTGTTTCAGAGCTAAAAGATCAAGGAAGCGAGGCTACTCAAGAAGAGCCAGCTCAGTCTTCTGAACAGGCATCCACGACAAATGAAGTAAGCAACTAATAAAGAAAAGATTTATTCTGTGAAAATTTTAATAAGATTACTAGGATTTATCAGACGAGATCTCATTCATAAAAGCCTAATCAAATTAGAAGAATAAAAAAACGAACAAGCTAATTTCGAAAAGAATTAGCTTGTTCGTTTTTTATGTTCAAGAGAGGTTTATTTTTCTTGATAAGAGACGATGCCGATGATGGTATCGACAGCGCGTTCCATGGTTTCTAGGCTGACATACTCAAAGCGGCCGTGCATGTTCTCGCCGCCAGCAAATAGGTTAGGTGTCGGGATGCCCATAAAGGAAATTTTAGAGCCGTCAGTTCCGCCACGGATGGGCTCGATGATAGGCTGGATGTCCAGACTTTCCATAACCGCCTTAGCGATATTGATTGGTGTCATATCCTTTTCAATGACCTGCTTCATGTTATAATACTGGTCTTTGAGAGTCAAGTTGATACGCTCGCTGCCCAGCTCTTGGTTCATCTTATCAGCAATGGCCTGCATAGTAGCTTTGCGATTTTCAAAAGCCTCTGTCTCAAAGTCACGGATAATGTAGCTTGCTTGGGCTTCTTCGACTGTACCAGTCAGATTCATCAGGTGGTAGAAGCCTTGGTAGCCATCAGTTTTCTCTGGTCGATCGGCTTCTGGTAGCTGGTTGTGGAAGTCAATAGCCAGCTGGAGAGCATTGATCATTTGATCTTTGGCAGTTCCTGGATGGACATTGCGGCCTTGGAAGGTCAGTTCTGCTCCAGCAGCGCTAAAGGTTTCGTACTGGAGCTCGCCTAGTGGTCCGCCGTCCACTGTGTAGGCAAAGTCCACATCGAAGTCTTCAGCGTCAAACTTATCAGCTCCGACGCCGATTTCCTCGTCTGGGCCAAATCCCACTCTGATTTCTCCATGCTTGATCTCTGGATGGGCAGACAGGTATTCGATAGCAGTCATGATTTCAGCAATACCAGACTTATCATCTGCTCCCAAAAGGGTGGTTCCGTCAGTCGTAATCAGGGTTTGCCCCTTGTATTTATGAAGACTAGCAAAGTCCGCAGGATCTAAGTTGAAGCCAGATTGCCCCAGCGGAATCACACCGCCGTCATAATTTTCAATGACCTGTGGCTGGATGTTTTCTGCGTTGAAGTCTGCTGTATCCATGTGGGAAATAAAGCCAATCTTGCGGGTAAAGCTGGGGTCATTGGCAGGCAGAGTTCCAATCGCAAAGCCGTTGGGCAGGTAGTAGACATTTTCCAAGCCAACTCGCTTCATTTCAGGGATAAGGACATTGTTAGCAAAGTCCACCTGACTTTGAGTGCTGGGTGTAGTAGTAGATGTCTCGTCTGAGCGCGTGTTGATCTTGACATATGTCAAGAAACGCTCTAAAAGATTAGGATATTTCATAAATGCTCCTTCTTTCTGTTTTCTCTAATCTATTTTAGCATATTGACATGTTTCTGACAAAATAGAAAAGAATAGAAAAGTCATACTTATTTTGACTGATATCATGTTATAATAGCAGAGAGCTTTAGAAAAAGAGGGAAATATGACTAAAAAAGCTATTTTGATGATGACCTTTGGTTCGCCAGAAGGTTATACTTTTGAAGACGTTGCTGCATTTTTCACCAATATCCGTCGAGGTGTTCGTCCAAAAGACCAAGAAATTCAACATCTTTACGATAACTATCAGTTAATTGGTGGAAGTCCTTTACAGGAAATTACGAGAGAAGAAGTCGAGCTGGTCGGACAAGTTTTATCAGACGAATATGCAGTTTATTTTGCGAATAAATTCTCATCCCCCTTCATTCCAGACCTTATTCGTCAAATGGAGTTAGATGGCATTGAAGAATGTATCTGTCTGATTTTGGAACCTCATTATTCTTTTTACTCGGTTATGGGATATGAAAAGTTCATCCATAGTGAGAAAATCCGTTTTAATATTATCAAGGACTGGTACCGTTCAGAAGATTTGTTAAACTTTTGGGTAGATGAAATTAGGAAGATTATCGATAAACAAGTTAAGGGTGAAAGCTTCAAAGTTATTTTCTCAGCACATAGTGTACCATTATTAGCTTTAGATTTTGAAGATCCTTATATTGATCAAATTGTTGACAATGCACAGATGATTGCACAGCGCTTGGGACTATCTTCTTTTGAATATACTAATACTTGGCAAAGTGAAAGTGATATCGGCCTTCCTTGGATCAAACCAGATGTGTTAGAATATCTTCGTGATCAGACTGTCCATCCTAAACACTATATTTTTGTTCCGATTAGTTTTATCAGTGAGCATATAGAAGTTCTTTTTGATAATGATGTAGAATGTCAAGAATTGTGTCAAGAACTTGGTGTGGCTTATCATCGTCCACCAATGCCTAATGCAGACCCTCGTTTGATTGCTGCAATCGTGGCGACCATTCGTAAGCATGAAGGAGATGATTTTCAGTATCTCTATCCAGAACAAACGACTTTTGATGAACTGGCTCCTTCTGAGACAAGCTCTAAGATATTAAAAGAAATTGATGAGCCTCAAATGCCTGAATTTGTAAAAAAACTAATTGAAAAAAAGGGAATTGAAAACGTAAAAATGCCCTATTTTGTTAAGAAAATGCTAGAAAAAAAAGGAAGAATCAATCATTAAAAATGAATGTATGTTATTCTATTTATTGTTAAATAATGAATTTTATCCTCTTGAAGAGGTAAAATACAAATTTTGAAGGAGTCGATATGTCTTTTAAAAGAGTTATATTTTTAATTTTAGCAGTTTTTGCTGTTTATCATGGTTTTGTAACTCCATTACCTGCTGATTCAGATGTTTCTTATAGGATGGGGGCTCTCGCAGCAAATGTGTTACTTCCAGTCTTATTATTCTATTTTGCTTTTAAAAAAGAAAAGCCTAAAAAAGAAAAGCCTAAAAAAGAAAAGCTTCAAAAAGAAAAAAATAAAGAATAATTCAACCGAAGTGATCTATGGATAGTCAAGAAGCTTGGAACTTATTGTATTTTTAACTATATTTGACTAAAAAGCTCTCTGAGAATTTTTCTCAGAGAGCTTTTGCTATGATTAGTATACAAGTTTAAAGTAATCATTTAAGATGAAAGATGGTTACATGGTAAAGACAATAGCGATGTATTGAAAGGCAGAGGCAGCAAGAATAAAGAGATGCCAAATCATATGAAAATATGGTTTTTTCTTGGCATAAAATCCTGCTCCAATGGTATAGCAAAGGCCTCCAGCCAGCATCAATCCCCAGAAAAGCGGGCTCGTTTGGCTAATAATTGGTGGGATAATAAAGACAACCAGCCAGCCCATCATAAGATAAAGAGCAAGACTAAACTTCTCATTGACTTTTTTGGCAAATATCTTGTAGAGAATACCAAAGATTGTTGTACCCCACTGGATTAGAATAATCAAATAACCTAACCAGTTATTCATCAAAGCCAAGACAACTGGAGTATAACTACCCGCAATGGCAATATAAATCATACTATGATCTATGATACGTAGGATATATTTATGAGTTGAGCCATAAGACATGGAGTGGTAGATTGTAGACGAAAGAAACATGAGAAAGAGACTGATGACAAAAATGGAGACGCCAATAGCTGATAGTAAGCCATGGACTTCATAGCTATAAATAGCTGATAAGGGAAGTAAGATAAGAGTAAGGACAGACCCTACTGCATGGGTAACAGCATTTGCCACTTCCTCGCCAAAACTCAAACGTTTACTTAATTTCATGGTTAGATTCATTTGGATGTGCTCCTTTCAATTCTAGAGATAATTGTCTGGTTTGATGGTAGAGTTTGACTGTCTGACAAGCAGATGAAACAAGTGGATGGATTTCCATATCCGGCTCTTCTTTCATATAGCTAACAAATTGATTGTAAAAGAGTTCGGAACTTTCTTGGTTTTTCACTAGATACTCCACTGTCTCAATAATATCCTGAATAGGAAATACTGGTTTTAGAGTTGTGAGAATAATTAGCCGAGCAATTTGTGTGCGATTGTATTTCTTCTTGATTGGTTTTTGAATGTGTGCATGCTTGACATAATTATTAATCATCGCTGCTGTTAAGACTTTTTCCTGTCCTGGAAAAGCCTTTTGATTGACTGAGTTAACATATAATAGGACCTGGTCTAAATATAAATCAAGATCAGGTAATTCTTGCCAGAGGGGAAAGGATATCATAAAATATCAACCTTTCTATAATCTAGTATCGATAACTAGATTATATGATATAAAATATAATTAGTCAAGAATAAATCATAAAGATAGTCAGGAAAATACAAGTTTTGTTATAATGAATCTATGAAAATTTTAATTCCAACAGCAAAAGAACTAAATACTCAAGTCACTCAGATTGAACCAGAAAGTTTGTCAGAAAAGACGAAATTAATTATTCAGGCTTTGAGTCAGTATTCAATGACTGACTTAGCCCAGCTATATCAGATTCGGCCAGAGAAAGCAGAAGAAGAATACCAACGTATTCAGGAACTTCAAAATGAGACTGCGCCAACCTATCCCGCTCTCTATCTTTTTGACGGTCTCATGTACCGAAACATTAAGCGTAAGGATCTGAGCAAGGAAGAAGAATGGTATATCCGAAATCATCTCTTGATTACCTCTAGCTTGTATGGAGTGATTCCGGCTTTGGCGCCCATTGCTCCCCACCGTTTGGACTTTATGACGAAGCTCAAAGTCGAAAAACAATCATTGAAAAAGCTATGGACAGAAACCTATGGTCAAGCAGTTGCAGATCAGGAAATTCTGCTCTCCCTCTTGTCTAGTGAGTTTGAAGATGTCTTTCCTAAAGAGGTGAGAGACAAGATGATTCGCTTCAAATTCATGGAAGAAAAAGATGGAAAACGGAAAATTCATTCGACTATCTCCAAAAAAGCGCGTGGCCAATTTTTAACTGCCTTAATAGAAGAACAAATTCAGAACATAGAAGACATCAAGAAATTAAGCTTTGCTGGCTTTGTATTCCAAGAAAATCTATCGACTGACCAAGAACTCGTTTTTATTAAGCAGGTTTGAAAAAGTGAGGCTTTATTATCAATGAGCTAATGAAGATCTGAAGTACGTTTTTAGAACTAGTCAATCGCTTATTGAAAGTTCTTTAAAATGCCCTGAACATCTAATTTAACAAGACGTATCGGACCTTGTATGATGAATACGGTCGATATGTCTGTGTCAGAAGTGCATTCTAAAACCCCTCGCAATATTTTGCGAGGGGTTAGTGTCTTATTGGTTGTTTTTGGATTTAATTGATAGCTGCAAGAAGAGCGTCCGCTTGAGCTTTTAGTCCTGCAAGAGTTTCTGAGCTAGCAATAAATTTACCATCGACCCAAGCAGAATCATTGACTTGAGCTGAGGTGAATTCGCCCACAGCAGTTGTCCGAATAAATGGCAGTAAGTCTTTATAGATAGCAAACATTGGTTCTTGTCCTGCATTGGCAACTGAAGAGACAGTCACAATCTTCTCGTTAATAGCAGAAGCGCCACGAGGATCAGAAAGATCAAGTGAACGAGAGAGCCAGTCTAACAGGTTTTTCACTGAACCAGGAATAGAGAAGTTGTAAACTGGTGAGAAAATCCAGATAGCGTCTGCAGCTTGGACTTCTTCGCGGACCTTAGCAACAGCTGAAGGCGTTGATTGTTCCAAATCTTGGCTAAAGATTGGAACTTGAGACCAATCAAGATAGGATACGTCAGCTTTACCAGCCAAAGCTTTTTCAGCTTCTTGTGCCAGTTGATTGTTAAAAGAACCTTGACGAAGGGATCCAACGATAAATAGTACTTTAGACATTATGAGTCCTCCATATTTTTTAATCAAAGAGGGTTAGACCTCTTGTTACCGAATATGTTACAACAAATATTACTAATTAGCAATTATTTAGCTTAGATTCTTATATTTTTTTAAAATAGCAATGAGAGTCTCTTTGTCTTCGTCTGATAAAATTTCTAGCGCTTCTTTTACACACAGGATATGTTGAGGGAAAATTTCTTCGATTAAGTCTTGACCTTTTTGGCTCAACTCAATCAGATAAGAACGGCGATCATTTGGATCGCTAGTCCGAGAAATCAAGCCGTCACGAACCATATTTTTGATGACGACAGTCATATTTCCAGAAGTCGCAAGCATATGGTCTATCAAATCCTGGATTCGCATTCTTCCCTTACTATAGAGAGTTTCCAGAACAGAAAACTGAGTAGGTGTTAGCTTATTTTCTTTGATGACTCTTTGTTCAATGGAGCGTATGGTCCGCTCAGCCTTCCTAAAAACAATCATAGTTTTAAGGTCTAGTTTATTTTCTTCTAATAATTCTTCTAGTGTTCTCATAGCCATATTTTATCAATAAATAGTATTAAAATCAATGTGAAAAAGATAGAAATATAGATAGAATTATAGTATAATGGACGAGTGAAAAATAGAAGAAAAAGAAATAAAAAAATCCTTATTTGGCAGTACGTCATTGGAATAGGTATTCTTTTAACGGTGCTTGCCTTTTCTCTGCTAAATCTATTTAATTTATCAATGGAGCCTTATCGGGCTGCTCGTTCTAATTCCATTGAGTTGGCTCGCAAGTATGCAGGAGTCAGTAAAGTTGATAGCTTTGCCATTTATAATGGGGACAAGACCTACTACAGCCTGCTAGGCGAAACTGATCAAGAGAAGAAAAAAGCCGTCCTGATTGAGAAGGGTTCTGACAAGATTTTCGTTTATGAGCTCAGTGATGGAGCTAGCAAAAAGGAGGCTGAAAGGATAGCAAGGAAAAATGGAGCTGATGCGATTGACAAAGTGACTTTTGGCTATTTGAATGGCCGGCCAATTTGGGAAGTCAAATCTGGAAAGAGTTACTATATTGTCGATTTTGAAAAAAGGAAATTGCTGAGCAAGGAGGGGCTATGAAATTATCTAATCGAGTTTTAAAAATGGAAGAAAGTGTGACCTTGGCTGCAGCGGCCAGAGCCAAAGCTTTAAAGGCTGAAGGCAGAGATATTCTGTCGCTAACTCTTGGAGAGCCGGATTTTCCGACTCCTAAAAATATTCAGCAAGCAGCTGTGGCAGCTATTGAAGATGGGAAAGCTAGTTTCTATACAGTGGCTAGTGGTCTTCCTGAGTTAAAAGAAGCTATTGTTCAATACTTTGCAAACTACTACGGTTATGAAATCAAACCGAATCAAGTGACTGTGGCAACAGGAGCTAAGTTCTCCCTCTACACCTTCTTTATGAGTGTTCTTGATCCAGGTGATGAAGCAATTATTCCTACGCCTTATTGGGTCAGTTACGGCGATCAGATTCAGATGGCTGAAGGAGTCCCTGTCTTTGTTCAAGCTACTGAAGAGAATGACTTTAAGGTAACTGTAGATCAATTGGAAGCAGTTCGGACTGACAAGACCAAGGTCTTGGTTCTGAATTCACCATCCAATCCGACGGGTATGATTTATACAGCAGAGGAGCTTTTGGCTATTGGAAACTGGGCCGTGGAACATGATATTCTGATTTTGGCAGATGACATCTATGGACGACTTGTATATAACGGCAATGAATTTACGCCAATTTCTAGTCTATCAGAAGCTATCCGCAAGCAAACAGTGGTTATCAATGGCGTTTCTAAGAGTTATTCCATGACCGGTTGGCGGATTGGCTATGCTGTTGGTGAACCGGAAATCATAGCTGCTATGAGCAAGGTTGCAGGCCAAACCACTTCCAATCCAACAACAGTTGCTCAATATGCAGCTATTGAAGCTCTAACTGGCAGTCAGGAGACAGTTGAAATTATGCGTCAGGCCTTTGAAGAGCGTCTCAATACGATCTATCCACTTCTAGCTCAAGTACCAGGTTTTGAGGTCATTAAGCCTCAAGGAGCCTTCTATCTCTTCCCTAATGTCAAAAAAGCTATGGAAATGAAAGGTTTTACAGATGTGACAGCCTTTACCACAGCTATTTTGGAAGAAGTTGGAGTGGCCTTGGTGACCGGAGCAGGATTTGGTGCTCCAGAAAATGTCCGTCTCAGCTATGCGACTGATCTGGAAACACTGAATGAAGCTGTTCAGCGTCTGAAGCAATTTATGGAGCGCTAAAGCATGAGGAAAATCTCCTGTTTTGCAATGTTGGCAATTAGCCTGTTTTGCTTGACAGCTTGCTCTTTTGTTCATCCAGAGCAGAGGTGGACCACTGTTTCTCAGTCTAAGGAGGGAGAACCCTTTTATAAGTTACAAGTGTCTGGAAAAATGTACCAGATTCTATACAATGACAATGGTTCAGCTAGAAAAACCTGGCATCTAGATAATTATAATCCGATTGAAAATCTTGAGTGTCATACTCTTAATCAAGAAGAGATAAAAGAGTTAGATGGAGCGACAGCCAAGAGAAAACTGTCTGGTCAAGGTTCTGCTAACTTTACTCTGGTTTATGAACATTATTCAGGTAGTCACAAAGAAGTAAGTTATTATCAAGTTGGAATAACTGCTGATAAGAATGGACAAATCAAACCTTCGGAAAGCAGTATGGTCTTAGTTAAGACTGAAAAGGATGATTCTAAGTAAACATATAAATGAAAAGCAATTATATTTTTAAAATAGGGATGGGCTTAAAGCCTGTCCTTTTTGCTTTTCTTCGACTCTAGCTGGTAAGAGGTTGTTTAAAGTGATAGAATAATTCTGAAAGCGTTTGTTCTAGGGCTTCCTTATGTAGAAGTTTAGAATGATGAAATATAGCCTTAATATCAGTTAAAGCGTATCTAATATATGTTTTGATTTCTATTAGAAAGGAATGTAGCATGAAACGTAGTTTGATATTTTTAAACCTAATAATATATTTGGTCCTATTGACGGCTTGTTCTTTCCTTAATGCTGAGCAAGGGTGGACAACTATTTCTGAATCAAAGCCTGGCGAACCTACTTATAGCTTACAAGCCAAGGGTAGGCAGTACCGGATCCTTTTTGAAGAAAATGCATCAACCCGAATGGATTGGTACTTGAACGATTATCAACCAGGGTTAGAATTAAAGTTACGAACTTTAAATAGCGAGCATTTGAAAAATTCTGTCGGTGGACCTTCAGAGCAGGAACTTTCTGGAAAGGGATATGCAGACTTTACTATGGTTTATGAGACTCGTTATAACCCTCAGATTGAGCGGACTTATTTTAAGGTACATATTGAAGTCAATGATAAGAGAGAGGTGAATACTAAGAAAAGTAGTATGGTTTATGAAAAGTCTGAGAAGCTTGAAAATAAGAAAGGAGACTGATTTTCCAAACAGCTGTTTTCTTTTTCTGATTTCTTATAGAATAGTATTTTTGGAAAAAGATAGCTTTTTAAAGAATTTTAAATTTTCGTCTCTTCAAGGATAGCTATTGCAATCGCTTTATGGTAAAATATAGAACAGATGTCCAAAAGATTTGTCTTGAAATAAAGTGACATTTAGCAACCAATCTAGGAGGCAGATATGATTGATCATTTTGGCATTACAGTCAAGGATTTGGAAGCCAGCAAGCTCTTCTATCAGCAAGCTTTAGAGCCTTTAGGCTACAAACTTGCCTTTGAAATTCCTCAGGCAGTCAGCTTTGCGGAGCCGCAAACAGCTCCAGCTGGAGATTTTTGGTTAAGTCAGGGACAATCAGATGCATCTCATTTTGCCTTTCGTGCTGAGACTAGAGAGCAGGTGGATGCTTTTTATCAAGCGGGTCTAGTAGCGGGTGGCAAAGATAATGGTGCTCCAGGAATTCGCCCTCAATATCATCAGCCTTATTATGCAGCCTTTGTCTTGGATCCAGACGGTAATAATGTCGAGGCAGTCTGCCACAAAGAATAAAAAATAGAAAAGAGAAAAAACGTGTCAAACAAATATGTAACGATTATTGATGTAAAAGACCATGTTGGTCAAGAAGTGACCATTGGTGCTTGGGTTGCCAATAAGTCAGGTAAGGGTAAGATTGCTTTCTTGCAGCTTCGTGATGGTTCTGCCTTTTTCCAAGGTGTCGCCTTCAAACCTAACTTCATTGAGAAATTTGGTGAAGAAGTAGGACTTGAGAAATTTGATACTATCAAACGACTTAGTCAGGAAACATCTGTTTTTGTGACAGGGATCGTCAAGGAAGATGAGCGTTCAAAATTTGGTTATGAGCTGGATATCACAGATATCGAAGTAATCGGAGAGTCAAATGACTATCCAATCACACCAAAAGAACATGGGACTGACTTCCTTATGGACAACCGTCACTTGTGGCTGCGTTCTCGTAAGCAAGTTGCCATGATGCAGATCCGCAATGCCATTATCTATGCTACCTATGAATTCTTTGACAAGAATGGCTTTATGAAGTTTGACAGCCCAATCTTGTCAGGAAATGCAGCAGAAGACTCAACTGAGCTCTTTGAAACAGACTACTTCGGAACTCCAGCATACTTGAGTCAGTCAGGTCAGCTTTATCTAGAAGCAGGTGCCATGGCTCTTGGTCGCGTCTTTGACTTCGGTCCTGTATTCCGTGCCGAAAAATCAAAAACCCGTCGTCATTTGACGGAGTTCTGGATGATGGATGCAGAGTACTCATACTTGACGCATGATGAGTCACTTGACCTGCAAGAAGCTTATGTTAAAGCTTTGATCCAAGGTGTTCTTGACCGTGCTCCTCAAGCTTTGGAAACCTTGGAACGTGATGTAGAACTTCTGAAACGCTATATTGCAGAGCCTTTCAAGCGTGTTAGCTATGATGAAGCGATTGATCTTTTGCAAGCGCATGAAAATGATGAAGATGCTGACTATGAGCATTTGGAACATGGAGATGACTTTGGTTCTCCACATGAAACATGGATTTCCAACCACTTTGGTGTACCAACCTTTGTCGTGAACTACCCAGCAGCCATCAAGGCTTTCTATATGAAACCAGTTCCTGGAAATCCAGACCGTGTCCTCTGTGCAGATTTGCTTGCTCCAGAAGGCTACGGTGAAATCATCGGTGGTTCTATGCGTGAGGAAGACTACGATGCTCTTGTTGCTAAGATGAATGATCTTGGTATGGATACGACAGAATATGAATTCTACCTTGATCTTCGTAAGTATGGAACAGTTCCACATGGTGGCTTCGGTATCGGTATCGAGCGTATGGTAACCTTTGTAGCAGGTACTAAGCATATCCGTGAAGCCATTCCATTCCCACGTATGCTGCACCGTATTAAACCGTAAAACAATGAAAACGCCCATGTGGCGTTTTTTCAACAGTAAACTATGAAATAATCCAAATACATAATTTTAGAGAAAGAAGAGGTAGGAGTCATGTAAACAGCAGATTAACAAGTGACAAAGGATAGAAATTAGAAAACACTTGTTAAAGGAGAAAATATGTTTAAAAGAAGTTATCGGAAAAATATCGGCCTGATGGCCGGAGTTGAATTTTTTGCCTTTTTAGGCATTACCAGTTTTTGGATTTTATTTCTAAGTCAAAACGGCATGTCCCTTTGGCAGATTGGGCTTTTGGAAAGTATTTTTCATGCGACTAGTGTCATCTGTGAAATTCCTTCTGGGATGTTGGCGGATCGCTTTTCCTACAAGACCAATCTTTATCTGAGCCGGATAGCTGGGATTGTGTCTTCTGTTCTCATGTTGGCGGGGCAGGCAAACTTTTGGGTTTATGCACTGGCTATGGTGATTAGTGCTTGGTCCTATAATTTTGATTCGGGGACAAGCGCAGCCATGGTCTATGATTCATCTGTGGAGGCCGGACTCAAGGAACGTTACCTGTCCATCTCCAGCTTCATGTCTGGAGTGGCCGAGGCGACCCGGTCTTTGGGAACAGTCTGGGCTGGATTTTTTGTCCATGGACAATTGCATCTGACCTACTATATCATGATTGGCACCTCTATCGTCGTTCTTTTCTTGACCTGGATGCTGAAAGAGCCAAGTGTCAAAGCAGAGAAAGCAGAACGCCTGACTATGAAAAAGATTATCTGGGCAGTCAAAGAGGAGTTGCAGAGAAATCCCAGCCTTTTTATCTGGATGATTCTTTCTCAAATCATCGGAACACTGATGTGTATGTTTTATTTTTACTATCAAAATCAATTGCCCGACTTAAAAGATTGGCAGATTTCGGTAGTCATGCTGATTGGCAGTGCTTTGAATATCTTAGCTGCCTATCTGGCGAGTGTGATTGGAAAGAAGTATTCTGCCTTGAAACTTTTTCCTTCAGTAGTTCTTCTAACTGGAGTGACTTACCTGTTTTCCTATTTTGGAACACCAGTCATCTATATTTTGATTTATCTAATCAGCAACGCCTTGTATGCACTCTTTCAGCCGATTTTTGACAACGATTTACAAAAGCAGCTGCCAAGTGAGGTACGGGCTACCATGCTCAGTGTCTATTCTATGATGTTCAGCCTGAGTATGATTGTTATTTTCCCTATGACGGGCTGGTTGATTGATCACTTTGGCTTCGATTGGACTTTTATAGCTTTGGGCGGCTTTTTATTTGCTGTAACCCCATTTTTACATATAAGTCTAAAGAAAATAAGCCAGAGCTTACAAGAAGTCTAATATCAATGTTCTCTTTCTGCTGGTCAGAAGGAGAATATTTTTTAGCCTTTAAAAATTATGGTAAAATAAATAAAGTTTAATGGAGAAGTAGGCAGTATGAAAGATTTATTGAAATATTTCAAGGGCT
The DNA here is from genome assembly GCF_001807785.1 of Streptococcus sp. HMSC10A01. Taxonomy (NCBI): domain Bacteria; kingdom Bacillati; phylum Bacillota; class Bacilli; order Lactobacillales; family Streptococcaceae; genus Streptococcus; species Streptococcus sp. HMSC10A01. Next base: position 216,277 of record NZ_KV790965.1, read on the forward strand.
ATATCAGGGAGTCTTTGCTGGGACCCTTGTTTAAGCTCTTGGAGGCCAGTTTTGAACTCTTGGTTCCGCTTTTGATTGCGGGAATTGTGGACGAGACCATTCCCCAAAAGGACAGCTCCCATCTCTACTGGATGGTTTTTCTTTTGATGGGCTTGGCTGCGCTGGGCGTGGTGGTAGCAGTGGTAGCCCAGTATTATTCGTCAAAGGCGGCAGTGGGCTTTACTCGTCAGATGACAAGCGAACTCTATCAAAAAATCCTGCGTTTGCCTAAGGCTAGTCGGGATGAGCTGACGACTTCTAGCTTGGTGACTCGGCTGACGAGCGACACCTATCAGATCCAGACGGGAATCAATCAATTTCTTCGTCTCTTTCTGCGGGCGCCTATCATCGTTTTTGGATCTATCATCATGGCCTTTACTATCAGCCCGGTCATTACCTTGTGGTTCTTGCTCATGGTGGCAATTTTAACGGCTATTATCGTTTTCATGTCTCGTCTGATGAATCCCCTCTATGCTAAGATTCGCCAACTGACAGACCAACTAGTCAATCTGACGCGTGAGCAGCTGCAGGGCATGAGGGTTATACGAGCTTTCGGTCAGACCCAGCGCGAGGTTCAGACCTTTCGCAATCGCAACGAGCTCTATAAAACCTGGCAAATCAGGACAGGAGCTCTGGCTAGTCTGATTAGCCCTCTGACCTTTCTCACAGTCAATGGTGCTCTGATTGCTGTGATTTGGCAGGGGAATAGCTTTATCGGCAAGGGCTTGCTGACCCAGGGGATGCTAGTGGCTTTGGTCAATTATTTATTGCAAATTTTGGTGGAATTGCTCAAACTGGCGATGCTAGTCAACTCACTCAATCAAAGCTATATCAGTGCAGGCCGCATCAGTCAAGTCTTCGAGCAAGCAGAAGAAGATGTCCTGCAGGAATTAGTGCAGGAAACAGCTCTGCCTAATCAAGCTATTAAAGTCCAGCAAGTCAGCTTTTCTTATCCAAATGCAGCTAGCCCAGCCTTGACTGGTCTGACTTTTGATTTGAAAAGAGGTCAGACTGTGGGGGTTATTGGCGGGACAGGTTCAGGGAAGTCTACTCTGGTCCAGCTGCTGGCTCATCTCTATCCTGTGGCTGCTGGTCAGTTGACCATCTTTTCCCAAGGACGCAGTCCCCAAAATCTGAGCGAATGGAGGTCCTGGATCAGTCTGGTGCCTCAGAAAGCGGAGCTTTTCCAAGGAACTGTTCGCTCCAATCTGACCTTGGGCATGTTAAGCAAGCCAACAGACGCAGACTTGTGGCAGGCTTTAGAGATTGCTCAGGCGGCGGACTTTGTCTCTCAGAAGGAAGGTGGCTTGGATGCGACTGTAGAGGTCTTTGGTCGGAATTTTTCTGGTGGTCAGCGTCAGCGTTTAACCATCGCCAGAGCTGTCTTGCGGAGGGCGCCTTTCTTGATTTTAGATGATGCGACCTCAGCTCTGGACTATCTGACAGAGGCTAGACTCTTGCAGGCTATTAAGAATGAATTGATAGAGACTAGTCTGGTCTTGATCTCTCAGCGGACCAATAGCTTGCGCTCAGCGGATCAAATTTTAGTTCTAGATAAGGGAGAACAGGTGGCTCTTGGTAGACACGAAGAACTCTTAGTCAGCTCTGCCATTTACCGAGAAATCCATCACTCACAGCATAGTCAAGGAGAGGAGGGCAAGCATGAAGCATAAGACATCACCTAGCAGCTTGAGGCGTTTGACTCGAGATTTGCTGCAGGCGCGCTGGCTCTTTCTCCTAGCTAGTCTGGGAACGGTGGCTCAAGTGGCTCTGACTGTTCTTCTTCCAGTTTTAATCGGGAATGCGGTCGATAGTGTTCTACTTCCTCAAGCGGAGCAGCATTTGATGCCGATTTTGGGTCAGATGTTGTTGGTCATCTTAGCCAATACTCTGATTCAGTGGCTTAATCCCTTGGTCTATAATCAGCTGGTCTATCGCTATAGCCAGCAGCTCCGTCAAGGCGTCATCAAGAAAGTACACTATCTGCCCTTGGCCTATCTAGATCGGCAGGGAACCGGAGACTTGGTTAGTCGGGTGACGACTGACTTGGAGCAGCTCAGCAATGGCCTGCTTATGGTTTTTAATCAATTCTTTGTGGGTTTGCTAACCATCTTAGTCACTATCATTAGCATGGCCAGATTGGACTTTTTCCTCCTGTTTTTGGTCTTGCTTTTGACGCCCCTTTCTCTCTTCTTAGCTCGCTTTATTGCCAGAAAGAGTTTTAGCTTTTTCCAACGTCAGACGCAGGCGAGAGGGGCACAGACCCAGCTGATTGAGGAAAGTCTGACCCAGGAAAGTCTGATACAGGCTTTTAATGCTCAGGAGCAGTTTGATACAGCTTTTGCTCGCAGCAACCAAACCTATGCAGACTATTCGCAGGCGGCTATTTTCTATTCTTCAACGGTCAATCCTTCGACTCGTTTTATCAATGCCCTAATCTATGCTTTGATTGTGGGCTTTGGGTCTGTCCGAATCATTCAGGGAACAGGCTTTACGGTTGGGCAGCTGGTAACCTTTCTCAACTATGTCAACCAGTACACCAAGCCTTTCAATGATATTTCGTCAGTCATGTCGGAATTGCAGAGCGCTTTAGCTTGTGCGGAGCGGATTTACAGCGTTTTGGACCAAGAAGAAATAGCAGAGCCCGGTCAGGAAATCCTCCAGTCGGAAGATGTCAAAGGACAGATTAGCTTTGAGCATGTGGCTTTTGGCTATGAGCCTGGAAAAGAGCTAATTCAGGATTTGAATATAAGGATTCCAGCAGCTAGCAAGGTCGCAATTGTCGGGCCAACTGGTGCGGGTAAGTCAACCCTGATCAATCTCCTCATGCGCTTTTACAATGTAGACAGTGGTCTTATTTCGCTAGACGGTACTCCCATAACGCATTACACCAGAGCCGCTTATCGTCAGCAGTTTGGTATGGTACTGCAAGAGACTTGGCTCAAGACGGCGACTATTCACGACAACATAGCTTTTGGCCGGCCAGACGCTAGCCGAGAAGAGGTTATTACAGCTGCCAAGGCGGCCAATGCGCATTTCTTTATCCAGCAGCTGCCTCAGGGGTATGACACCTATCTGGCGGATGCTGGGGACTCCCTGTCTCAAGGTCAGCGGCAGCTCTTGACCATTGCCCGTGTCTTCCTTTCCGTTCCTAAAATCCTAATCTTGGATGAGGCGACTTCCTCCATTGATACTCGGACAGAAGTCTTGATTCAGGAGGCTTTCAACAAGCTCATGGTGGGACGAACTAGCTTTATCATCGCTCACCGCCTGTCTACTATTCAAAATGCTGACATCATCCTCGTCATGGTAGATGGTGATATCGTCGAACATGGTAATCATCAGGAGATCATGGATGCCAGAGGTGTTTATTACCAAATGCAGACGGCGCAGGAGTAGAGGGGGAGCTTTATTAAAGTTCATAGATTGATGCTAAACAAAACTAAAAGAGTTGGAAATTCCAACTCTTTTTGCTTATAGTGTAACTTCCTCCAATCCTGTCTCTGTCAGTTTATAAATCTTCTGGCAGACTTCTTTGAGAAAGACGCGGTCGTGGGAGACTGTTATGATGGCACCAGGATAGGTCGTCAAAAGCTTGCGAACCTGAGGCTGAGAGGTGGGAGAGAAGTTGCGGGTTGGTTCGTCCAGAAGGAGGACATTGGGGCGGTCTAGTACAAGTTTGAGTAGGAGGAGCTTGGCTTTTTGGCCACCAGAAAGCTGCCCAATCGGGTGGCGGGCCTCGTCGCGCGTGAACTGGAGACTGGCTAGATGCGTCAGGATTTTCTCCTCCTGGGACTTGTCGCCAGAGGGAGCCAGAAAGTCCAAAGGGCTGCTCTCATCAGCCAGCAAGTCTCCATAATGCTGGGGCATGTAGCCGACCCGCATATCTGTCCGCTCACGCAGGATCTTCCATATTTCCTTCAGCAGAGTAGACTTGCCTGCACCATTAGCACCAATCAGTCCGATTTTTTCCTGACCGCAGACCTCCAGAGTTAGGTTCTTCGACAGTTGTCGTTCGTCTGTTTTCAGTTTCATTCCTTCTAATTTCAGGATTCTTTTGGTCAATGGCAGAGCTTCTATGTTTGAGAAGTGAAGGTTGATGGCATCTTCCTGTGTCGGGATTTCGGTCATTTCAGCACCTGCCTTTTCGAATCGCTTGCCCTGTGAGAGGACGTTTTTCATCTTTTTGGCTACCAGTCGACCTGCAGTAGCGTCATGAGTGTTTCGTAAAGTATGCTCCACACTCTGCTTAACCCGTCGGTGTTTTTCCATAGTCTTAGCGTGTTCTTCTCGCTCTTTTCGTGCTAGTTGCCCTTGTTTTTCAAAAGCCTCCTGACGCTGATGGCGATAATTTTCATAGTCCAGACTTTTGACGCTGGTTCTAGCTTCCTGCTTCTTTTTGATTCGCTCCAGATGAACAATCTTGGTCGCGGCTTGAGCGAGAAAGTGCTCGTCGTGAGAGACGAAAAGGACCGTTCTCTGGCTGTGGCTGATAAAGTTTTCCAGCCAAGTTAGAGTTTCGAGATCAAGGTCATTAGAGGGCTCGTCAAGAAAGAGAATGTCCCAATCACTGGCTAGTTTCTTGATGAGTTGGACCTTGAGCTTTTCTCCTCCAGATAGGCTAGAGAGCTGCTGCTGGCTAGCAAAACGCTGGCTGTCAAAGTTGAGCTCTCCCGCATAGCGATAGAGCTTGGCATAGTCCAGCTCGGTCTCAAAATCAGCAAAGAAATAGTCATTGAGCGTCAGTTGGGCATCCTCTGAAGGCAGCTGCTGGGGCAGATAAACAGCAGCAGTATAGGACTTATCAATCTGTCCACTGTAGCTGACATAGGAACTGACCAGTCGCTCGTCAAGTAGGAGCTTGAGCAAGGTGGACTTGCCATTGCCCTCCTCACCAATAATAGCGATCTTGTCTCCTTGATTGACAGTCAGTGACAAATCTTTGACTAACTCTTTCAGATCTTTTAGGTGGGTAATCGTTAGATTTCTTATTTGAAGCATAGATGTCTCCTTCATTTTTAAAACAAAAAACAGCTCTGCTTTATTTAGCAGAGCTGTTTTTTATTGCACAAATCAGACACAGGAGTGTCTAAGTAGGATTATTCGTCTATAGGCTTCCAGCTTGCACTGTCATAGGAGCGACAGGATTAAACTAAAGATAAGCAAATAGAAGCTAGAAAGCACAAAAAATGAACATCCCGCGGATATGCAGAAACATGACAAAATCTACTAAATAAAGTTTCCTTTAAAAAATAGACTTAATTTTTCATGTCTCCGTGTACCTCCGAAATAGTTCTGCCTTAAGTCTAGCAGAAGGAGCTAAGAAAGTCAATAGAAAAGAAGGCTGAGACAGGATATCCCAACCTCGATTGCGTTTTTATATTATAAGCTTGTAGAATGTTTGGGTTGGACCTTTTGATCAGGGTAGATATGGTTAATGGCATTGTTGACAGCAGTAGGTGCCTCACCGAGTCCAGTCGCAATTAAGTCGATCTTACCTTCGTAGCTGCAACAATCTCCAGTAGCATAGATACCTGGTACGGAGGTTTCTTGCTTGCTATTGACCAAAATCTTGTGACGGTTGAGTTCCAAGCCCCAATCTTTGAGATTGCCGACAGAGGATTTAAAACCGTAATTGACAAAGAGATGATCTAGAGGTAAAAGCTGACTTTCCTCTCCCTTGACCTGGCTGATTTCCAAGTGGGTAATTTTGCCATTTTCACCGACCAATCGACTGGGTACAAATGGTGTCTTAATCTCAACGCTGGAAGCCTTGAGTTCCTCCACACTATGCTCCAAAGCCCGGAAGTTGTCCCGACGATGAACCAGGCTGGTTTTTGCGATTTTTTCAAAAGCTAGTGCCCAGTCAACAGCCGAGTCGCCGCCTCCCAGAACAACAACCTTTTTGCCAGCGTACTGGCTGATATTTGACACATGATAGTGGAGGTTGCTGTAGCTTTCAGCATCATCTAGCTCCAAAGCTCTTGGTTTAAAGGCGCCACCTCCCATGGCAATGATAATGGTTTTGGTCTGATGTTTCGCTTTAGAAGTCGTAATAGTGAAGCCCTCTTCGCCTTTCACGATATCCAGCACTGTTTCGTTGAGACAAATCTCAGTCTGGAAAGTCTCCAGCTGCTCAATTAGACGCTGTGTCAACTCTTCGCCGCTTAGATTGGTAAAGCCAGGGACATCCAGAATCTTCTTCTCTGGATAGAGAATGGCTGGCTGACCGCCCAGCTGAGGCAGGGAATCAATAATTTTAACCTTGGCTTGGCGCAGATGAGCATAAAAAGCTGCGAATAGGCCAACTGGACCACCGCCGACAATCGTAATATCATACAGTTCAGACATAATTTTCCTCAATCTTTTTTAAAATAAACTAGCATTATTGTACCACAAAAAGGGGGAGAAATGTAAGTGAGTAAGTTTACCTAATATTAAAAGCCCCTGATGGGGCTTGAAATTAGATAGCAAATAAATCATTGAGGTTTTCAGCCAGCGTCGGGTGGGTAAAGATTTGCTTGCTCAAGTAAGTGTAAGGAATCTTATTATCCATGGCTACAGTCAGGATATTGATAATTTCCTGAGCTCCAGCTGAGAAGATAGTCGCTCCAACAATTTCCTTGGTTTCAGTGTTGACAACAGCCTTGAAGGCACCGCGTAAGTCAGCATTGACATGTCCGCGAGGCATTGCTGCGACTGGAATCTCTTTAACTGCAATCGGCAGTCCTTGCTCTTGCGCTTCCTTTTCAGTCAATCCGATTTGAGCCAAAGGCGGTGTGATGAACATGCTAGTAGGGACGTTTTTACGGTCTTCTAGTGTGTAGCTGCCATCCCCAGCCAGATAGCTATAAAGGATACGGAAGTCATCCAGTGAGATATAAGTGAACTGGAGACCGCCATTGACATCACCCGCTGCAAATACACCAGGTACAGATGTTTCCAAGTGTTTATCAACCTTGATAGCTCCGCGTTCTGTCAGCTCAATGTCAGTATTTTCCAAGTGAAGTGGCTCAATATTCGGTTTGCGTCCAGTAGCATAGAGCAGGGCGTCAAAGCGGAATTCTCCATCCTCTGTCACAACGACAACTTCATCACCATCATTTTTGACCTGTGTGGTACGAACATTTTGTAAGAGCTGGATTCCGTCTTCTTCCATGTACTTCTTAGCTAGAGTAGCGATAGAAGATTCTACTCGAGGGAGAAAGACAGGTGCAGCATCCAGTACAGTTACTTGACTGCCCAATTTGTTGTAGAGTCCAGCAAATTCTAGGCCGATATTACCGCCACCTAGAACTCCTAAGCGTTTAGGAAGTTCTTTCAGGTTTTGGATACCTGTTGAATCGTAAACATTTTTAGTATCAGTCAATCCAGGAATCGGTAGGACATTGGAAACAGCACCAGTATTGATGACAATAGTCTCAGCAGTCAGTTCCTCTTTTTCATCACCAGCTGTGATTTCGATGACTTTGTTGGAAAGGAAATGAGCTTCCCCATCGATAATGTCGACACCAGCACCGCTAACTCCTGCATAGTTTTTACTATTAAGGCGGCTAGTTACAGCATTCTTTTCAGCTATGACTTGGTCAAAAGTTAAGCCCTTTTCAGCTGCGACTAAGAGAGTTTTGGTTGGGATGCAGGCGATATTGATACAGGTTCCCCCATACATAGCCTTGCTTCGCTCAATCAAAGCAACTTTTTTTCCTTGGGTTGCCATTTTAGCAGCCAATGTTTTACCAGCCTTACCAAAGCCGATAACAATCAGATCATAAGTTAACATAATTTACCTCCATTTTTCAAAAAGATTGTATCACATCTAGTCAGAAATTGCTGATTTCTGCTACGCCTATTTTATTTATGCTCTTTATTTGACATTTAAAAGTGATATGTATACGTTTTGAGCAATATTTTCCTTTCATGTTGATTTCTATGTTATACTGATTAAATTAGGTTTTAAAAGAAGGAGGACAAGATGTCTATATTTACTATTATTTCAGCAATTTTAGTTTCTTTAGAATTTTTTTATATCATGTATTTGGAGACATTTGCAACAGCTTCAAAAATAACAGCTCGAGTCTTTAACATGACTCAGGAGGAGCTTGAGAGGGAATCGGTTAACACTCTTTTTAAAAACCAAGGAGTCTATAATGGTTTGATTGCTGTCTTGGTTTTACTAGCTGTTTTTACCCAAGATTCTTTTTGGATGGCTATCTTTATGATTTACATTATCTTAGTGGCGGCCTATGGAGCATTGACTAGTGATCCGAAAATCTTGCTTAAGCAGGGAGGGTTAGCTATACTGACCTTAATCAGTTTATTTTTCTAAAAAGAGTGGGAGTATTTTATTTCTCACTCTTTTTTGCATAAGGATTGACTTTTTAATTAGACAAGTGTAGAATAAAGATGAGAATAGAATATAGAAAGACGGGAAGACTATGAAAACATCCATTAAACGTTTGCCTGACGGAGAATTTACTATTTTAAAAGTAATTTGGCAATTGCCAAACCCAACAACTTCTGCCCAAATTATGGAAAAACTGGGCGAAGATAACCATTGGAAACCCCAGACCCTGTTAACTGTCTTAGCTCGATTGACGGAAAAAGGCTTTTTAGAAAGTGTCCGTAAGGGACGTGAAAGACAGTATACGGCCATTATCTCAGAAGATGAATACCTAGAAGTAGAAACTTCAGATTTTCTAAAGCGTTATAGTGGTCATTCCATGGGTGGCCTTGTTAAAACTCTCTTTTCATCTAATTCTTTGTCTGACAATGAATTAGATGAGTTGAGGAGTTTACTTGATCAGAATAAATAAGTGGAGTTATCACCATGAAGCAATTCCTTTTATCTTTTTTGTTAACTAGTGTTTCTACCTCGATTTTAGTAATCTTGCTTAGTTTACTTTTTGCGCTTTTTAAGACGAGGGTTTCAGCCAGAGCAAAATATGTCATTTGGTTTTTGGTTTTGCTTAGTTTTCTTTTCCCATTCCGCCCTCAGTTTGGTTCAGGTTTGATTCGGATGAATGCAGGATCGACGATCAATACAGTGGCTACACAGCTTCCTTCTGGAACGGCGCAAGTGCCTTCTCAAGTTTCTGAAAAAACGATTCAGCCCAATCTATGGCAAGCTTTTCTAAATTTGCCTTGGTTCGAGATTCTTATTGCTATATGGTTGCTAGGGTTTGTCTTTAGCATTGCACGATATGCTTATTCCTACATTCTTTTTAGAAAGATGCTGAAACGCTGGGGGACTCTCGTTGAAGATGAAGAAGCTCTGGCTCAATTACAAAAGATTCAAGAAGAGATGGGAGTAAAAAACAAGGTTCGTTTGCTTCACTATCCAATGTCACAAAGCCCTATGTTGATTGGTTTCAGAGATATATTGATTGTATTACCAGAGTCTGACTACACTGAAGAGGAGCTACAACTGGTTTTCAGGCATGAACTGACGCACTACAAACACTATGATGTTTTGGTTAATCTTTTGGCAATTCTTGTTAAAAGCCTTCATTGGTTTAATCCAATAGTCCGTCTAGCTTGTCGTGAAACCCAAGAAGTAGGAGAAATATATTGTGATTATGATGTCTTGAATGATCAGGATATGCATTACCGGACTTTTTATGGAGAGACCATTTTAACCATGATTGATCGCAGTAAAAAGACGCCGATTGCTTTGACGACCTGCTTTTACTCTGAGAAGTTTAATCTAAAGAGACGGATTATCAGCATTATGGATAGCCGTCTGCCTAAGAAGTTTTTGTCAACAGTTTTTGTAGTAGCCGTTTCAGTTCTCTTGCTTTTGACTAGCTCGGTCTTTGCTATTGAAACTTCTGCAATTAATGTTCAACAAACACAGAAAGTAACCAGTAAAAAAGTATCCAAAGAATTTAGTCAAGATCAGGCTTTGGCTGTCGCCTTGAAAGATTTAGGTCTTAGCGAAAAAGATATTAAAGATTTAAAGATTGTTCGAGATAAGGACAATTATCAAATCTATTTTTCTCACGGTCAAACTGCCCATGAGGTTCTAATCAATGCAAAGAATGGAAAAGTTTTAAAATCTAAACAACACACTGTAGTCGAAAAGACTGTGACAGTTGAGAAAGAAGTCCCAAGTTCGAATCATACTTCAACAGATACTAATCAGCCAGCTGTGACAACCCCTAGTAGTAGTCCAAGTGCCACAACAGTTCCATCACCAAGTAAGAGTCAGACTTCATCTTCTCGAGATGATGACGATAAAGACGACGATGATGATAAGGATGATGATGATTAAAATTAACTCTATTTATTTAGGTTTAATATGAACCTAAATAGATAGAGTTTTATATTTTTTGAAAAAATTTCTTGACAAACAAAAACTACAAGTGTAGAATATAACTATAAACGACAAATGTAGAAATAAAATTTTTAGGATTTGAGCAGTTGCTCTCTTTCTTTTAAATCATTAAACTACATTTGTAGAACAAAAAAAGGAGAATCCCCATGAAACAAAAGAAGATTCAAACAAACTTTCAGCGTATCGAGACTAAGTATATCTTAGACCGGGCCACATTAGAGCGTTTAGAGGCTGAGATGGCGCCTTATCTTATTTCTGATGACTATGCAAGATCCACTATAACAAATATCTATTTTGATAATGATGATTTTCAGATGATTCAAGATTCGATTGCTCGTAAAGGAGGACGTGAAAAGTTACGGATGAGAACTTATGCAGAGCAACCTACAGATGATTGTCAAGTTTTCTTAGAAATTAAGAAAAAGTCTGAAGAAGTTGGATTTAAGTATCGCCTAGTCTCTAATCCAGTTTCGGTTGTAAATTTCATTGAAAATGGATTAGTTGATGCGACTATTTCTGATGATCGAGTGAAGGCAGAAGTAGTCGCATTACAAGAACGCTATCTAGATTTAAAACCAAAAATGGTGATTAGCTATGATCGTTATTCTATGAAGGGATTAGAGGATAAGAAGGTGCGTGTGACCGTTGATTCAAATATTCGATATAGAGATTATGATGTTGAGTTGACTTCTGGACGCTATGGCTGGCCTTTGCTAGAAGATGGAAAAGTCATTATGGAAATTAAGGTTCCTGGTCAATATCCTCAATGGATGGCTGATATTCTTAATAAATTTGGTCTTATAGATCAATCCTTCTCAAAATATGGCAAAGCATATCTACAGACAAGAGAAAGATTAAGCCACACAGTCAAGTCTTAAGGAGATCTCAATGCTCAATCAGTTATTTAATAGTATTTATTCCTCGGCTGAAGTGAAAATTAATCCCTTAGCTCTGATTTTTTCAATGATCACAAGCTTGATTTTAGGGATTGTTTTAGCCAAGGTATATAAACGTCAAACGATTTATACAAAAGAATTTGTGATTACTTTGTCTCTGTTACCTGCTATTATTTCTATTATCATTTTCCTAGTTAATGGCAATTTAGGTACCAGTGTTGCTGTAGCGGGAACTTTTAGTTTGATTCGCTTTCGATCTGCTGCAGGAGGATCAAAAGAGCTCTTGGCAGTCTTTATGGGAACAGCCATAGGAATTACAACAGGGATGGGATTTGTTGCTTTAGCTGTCGTTTTTACCCTATCAATTTCCTTTGTTTGGTTGATTTTTGAAAAAATGAATTTTACTTCTGTTAGCCAGACAAGACGATATGTGGAAATGAAGGTTCCAGCTAATTTTGATTATGAATTGCTCTTTGAAGCTATTTTTTCAGCTAACTGTAAAAGTGTTGAAATGATATCAATTGAATCAGCAGAAAAGCAATTGATCAAGTTGGAATATGTGATTGATTTACTGCCAGAGATAAGTGATAGTAAGCTCATGCAGCAGTTTCTCGTCTATGATAAGGTTTTGTCAATGACTATTTCCAAAGCTGCTAAAAAGAAAAAAACATTATAAAGTGAATTTTAGAGTAATTTTCTGAAATCTCAAAAGAACAGACACATAGTATTCAATAAAAACTTGACATGAATTCCCTAATATGATATCATTAACTAGATTCTGAACTTGAAGGGAGTGAAAAACATGTCAAAAACAGTAGTACGTAAGAACGAATCTCTTGATGACGCTCTTCGCCGTTTCAAACGCGCTGTTACTAAAGCTGGTACTCTTCAAGAAACACGCAAACGTGAATTCTATGAAAAGCCTTCTGTAAAACGTAAACGTAAATCAGAAGCAGCTCGTAAGCGCAAGAAATTCTAATTGAAATAAAAAACAGCCTCAGGGCTGTTTTTTTGTTAAAGAACTATTACGTTATTGTAGGAAAGCAATAAAAAAAAAACCTGAACATAAACTTTCAGGTTTTTTGTTATATTATTTTTTTTCAAGTAAAGCTTTGATTTCTTGAAGAACTTCAAGTTCAGTTGGAGCTGGTTCTTCTTCAACAACTTCTTCTTGTTTTTTACCCAAGCTTTGAGCTTTCTCAGCAGCCTTAACAATGAAGAAAAGAACTGTTCCGATAACAAGGAAGTTAATAACCGCACTTAGGAAGTTACCATAGGCAATACCATTCCAAGATAATTCAGCAATTTTATCTACACCAGCAGCGCTCAAGGCTGGGTTTAAAATAAGTGGTGTGATAATGTCATTTACCAATGAAGTAACAATTGCACCGAAAGCAGCACCAATGATAACAGCAACAGCTAGGTCAACTACGTTACCGCGAAGTAAAAAGTTTTTTAAATCTTTTAACATAGAAATATCTCCTTTTTTTAATCAGCCTCTATTATAATGAAAATAACAACCTTTTGCAAGTGGTTGGTTTTATAGGATTGTTAAATTTTCATGTCTTTCTTTTAAAGTTTATTTATTTGTAAATCTGTAGCTGATATTTTACTTTTCTGTTAATTTATTATAAAATATAACATAGTATTCTATGGTAAATTGGAGGTATTGTCGGGTGATTGATAAAGAAATCATTTCTGATATTAAAAACAGCGTCAATATCGTCGAAGTCATAGGAGAAGTTGTTGCTCTGACTAAGGCTGGACGCAACTTTCTTGGACTATGTCCATTTCATGGAGAAAAGACACCTTCCTTTAATGTCGTTGAAGATAAGCAGTTTTACCACTGTTTTGGTTGCGGCAAGTCGGGAGATGTTTTTAAGTTTATCGAAGAATATCGTGGCGTTTCATTTATGGAAGCCGTCCAAATAATTGCTGAACGATCGAGTATTCAACTTGCAGTTGATAAAAATGATCTATCCCAACCAAAAAGACAACACCCGCATCAAGCTCTCTATGATATTCATACTGAGGCTGCAAAATTTTATCACGCTGTCTTGATGACGACCAAGATGGGAGAAAAAGCCAGATCTTATCTTTACAAACGTGGATTGACTGATGAGATCATTAAGCATTTTCAGATTGGTTTAGCCCCTAGTGAGGGCAACTATCTTTATCAGAGTATGGTTGGAAAATTTGATGAAGCAACCATTATGAATTCGGGTCTGTTTAATCTAGCAGAAAGTAATCTAGTTTATGATGCTTTTCAAAATCGTATCATGTTTCCTTTGGCCAATGATAATGGCCAGGTAGTAGCATTTTCCGGAAGGATTTGGGAGGAATCCCCTCCGACTGATGGTCATCAAGCTAAGTATAAAAATAGTCGTAGCACAGCTATTTTCAATAAGAGCTATGAACTCTATCATTTGGACAAGGCAAAACCAACCATAAAGAAAAGTCATGAAGTCTATCTGATGGAAGGTTTCATGGATGTCATTGCTGCTTACCGGGCAGGTATCGAAAATGCAGTCGCTTCAATGGGGACGGCCTTGACACATGAACATGTTCAGCATCTTAGCAAGTATTGTAAAAAGGTTATTTTATCTTACGATGGTGATAAGGCTGGACAGGCAGCAACTGTTAAAGCTTTGGATGAATTAAAAGATTTATCTGTTGAGATTGTCTCTATTCCAGATCAGATGGATCCAGATGAATTTGTTCAAAAAAATTCTCCTGATGAACTGCAATATTTGCTAACCAAAACTCGGATAAGTGATGTTGAGTTTCTAATTCGCTATCTAAAACCGGAAAATACTGAGAATCTACAAGCTCAGATTGAATTTGTTGAGAAAATGGCTCCGATTATTGCTCAGGCCACATCGATTACGGCGCAGAATTCGTATATTTATATGCTGGCAGAGCTTCTACCAGACTTTGATTACCAGCAAGTTGAGCAGGCGGTTAACAATAGTCGCTTAAGTAATCGAAAGAGTCAGCAGGAACAGGTTTATCAACAGCCTCGTTTTCAGACAAATCTTCCGCTTTCTAAGCAAGTGTCTCGTTTAGTAAAAGCTGAGAATCACCTTCTTAATCGAATGGTTGAATATCCTATAGTTTTGAATGATTACCGTTTGAGAGAAGATTTCCAGTTTGCAACACCTGAATTACAGATTCTATACCAGATACTTTGCGAAAATGGTGAGGTGACATCACACGATTTGTCTGAGCAATCAGATGGAGTCCAGCAAGCCTGGTATCGTATTTTAGAAGAAGATTTACCTAGCGAAATTGCGGATAATGAGTTGGCAGAAGTAGAGTCTATCAGAGATAAAGAATTGCTCCGTAGGGAAAATCAAATAATTGGGAAAAAAGTCCGAGAAGCATCTCATAATGGTGATGTTGATACGGCTATTGAAGAACTGGAGCGCTTGATCGCTCAGAAAAGAAGAATGGAGTAGGAATGGCTACAAAACAAAAAGAAGTAACAACATTTGACGTACAAGTTGCAGAATTTATTCGAAACCATAAAAAAACTGGTACGGCAATTGATGATGAAATTAATGATAAATTGATTATTCCTTTTACCTTAGATGCAGATGGTATCGAAGATCTATTGCAACGTATCCAAGATGCAGGGATTTCTATTACAGATAAAGAAGGGAATCCAAGTGCACGTGTTTTACACAACGAAGAGGAAGAAGCAGAGCTAACTGATGAAGAACTTTTAGGTAGCAATTCAGCTAAAGTCAACGATCCTGTTCGTATG
Organism: Streptococcus sp. HMSC10A01; assembly: GCF_001807785.1. Classification (NCBI taxonomy): domain Bacteria; kingdom Bacillati; phylum Bacillota; class Bacilli; order Lactobacillales; family Streptococcaceae; genus Streptococcus; species Streptococcus sp. HMSC10A01. The sequence goes on from NZ_KV790965.1 coordinate 231,311, forward strand.
TATCTGAAAGAAATTGGAGTCGTTCCACTTTTGACAAACGAAGAAGAGCAAGAATTGGCAATCTTGGTAGAGCAGGGCGATACTGAGGCTAAGCAACGTTTGGCTGAAGCCAACCTTCGCTTGGTAGTTTCTATTGCTAAACGTTATGTTGGACGTGGCATGCAGTTCCTTGACTTGATCCAAGAAGGAAATATGGGCTTGATGAAGGCCGTTGACAAGTTTGACTATACCAAAGGATTTAAGTTTTCAACGTATGCAACTTGGTGGATCCGTCAGGCCATTACCCGTGCGATTGCTGACCAAGCTAGAACAATCCGAATCCCAGTTCACATGGTAGAAACGATTAACAAGCTAGTTCGTGAGCAACGCAATCTCTTGCAAGAATTAGGCCAAGATCCAACGCCTGAGCAGATTGCTGAGCGTATGGATATGACACCAGATAAGGTTCGTGAGATTCTCAAGATTGCCCAGGAGCCAGTTTCTCTGGAAACACCTATCGGTGAGGAAGATGATAGCCATCTGGGTGACTTTATCGAAGACGAAGTAATTGAAAATCCAGTTGATTACACAACTCGTGTTGTTCTTCGTGAGCAGCTGGATGAAGTTTTAGACACTCTTACAGATCGTGAAGAAAATGTTCTTCGTCTGCGTTTTGGTTTGGATGATGGTAAAATGCGGACCTTGGAAGATGTTGGTAAAGTTTTCAATGTGACACGTGAACGCATTCGCCAAATTGAAGCTAAAGCTCTACGTAAACTACGCCACCCAAGCCGTAGCAAGCCACTCCGTGATTTCATTGAAGATTAAAAAATGATGAAATCTAGATTCTATAGATATGAACTAAATAGGAGATGATAGGATGGCAGAGCAAAAATATACAGCAGAAGAAATTGATGGCATTAAAAACCGTATTCTTGAAAGTTTGGAACAAGTCATTGACCCTGAGTTGGGTATTGATATTGTCAATCTGGGACTCATTTATGAAATTCGTTTCAACGAAGAAAATGGTGAGACAGAAATCGACATGACTCTAACAACTATGGGATGTCCTTTGGCTGATCTACTGACAGATCAAATCCACGATGCTCTTGAAGAAATTCCAGAAGTAACTAAGGTTGAAGTTAAGCTAGTTTGGTATCCTGCTTGGACTGTTGAAAAAATGAGCCGTTACGCAAGAATTGCACTTGGAATCAAATAATAATTAATCTCGAATCTAACTGGGTTCGAGATTTTTTATTAAAGTAAATCATAAATATCTGATCTGAAAAAATTGCAATTTTGCTGAAATATGATATAATAATTTTATTGTCTTGGGGTCGTTACGGATTCGACAGGCATTATGAGGCATATTTTGCGACTCATCTAGCGGATGTAAAACGCCAGTTAAATATAACTGCAAAAAATAATACTTCTTACGCTTTAGCTGCCTAAAAACCAGCGGGCGTGACCCGATTCGGATTGCTTGTGTCTGATGACAGGTCTTATTATTAGCAAGCTACGGTAGAATCTTGTCTAGTGATTTTACAAGAGATTGATAGACTCGCTTGATTTGGGCTTGAGTTATGTGTCAAAATCAAGTTAAAACAATACATAGCCTATGGTTGTAGACAAATGTGTTGGCAGATGTTTGGACGTGGGTTCGACTCCCACCGGCTCCATATTTAAAAATGGAAGATTACTCAAGAGGCTTAAGAGGCTGTGTTGGAAACGCAGTAGGCGTGTAAAAGCGTGCGTGGGTTCGAATCCCATGTCTTCCGTAGTATTTAAGGCACCCAATGGCGTTTTTTTTGTTGGCTTAAAAGGATTGGAATTTTTTGCTGATTGGGTGACTAAATATAAAATGGGACTACTATTTAGACTTTCTGATACGCAGAAGAAAGATGGATTCGTTTCCATCTTTTTATTTTTGTAAAACATATTGAAATTTTTCTGAAAAGTAGTAGACTGTTACTTAGAAAAGTGAGGGGGCTTCATGAAATTATACGTACAACTGATGATTATCTTTTCGATTTCTTTGCTTGGAGAGGGAATTTCAACTATTTTTCACTTACCGATACCAGGTAGCATCATTGGATTAATTTTGTTATTTTTAGCTTTAGAATTCAAATGGCTACGCCTACGTCATGTAAATATGGTTGGTAATTTTTTACTGGCAAATATGACTATTCTTTTTTTGCCAGCAGCAGTAGGTATTATGGATAAATTCCATATCATAGCACCTTATCTCTTGCCCATCATTTTGATTGTTGTCTTGGCAATTGTTCTGAACGTTGTGGTCATTGCCTATACAGTGCAGTTTATTAAGAGACGTTATGAAGGTGATTATGAAGAAAGGGGAGCAAGACATGACTAGTGTAGTTACTAATCCTTTGTTTGGCTTGGCTTTGTCTATCTTAGCTTATCTTATTGGAATGTTGATTTTTAGACGTTTTCCACATCCTTTGACAACGCCTCTACTTTTGGCAACAATTTTAGTGATTCTCTTTTTATCTTGGACTGGGATTTCTTACAAGGATTATTATATCGGAGGATCATATTTGAATAATCTGATTGTTCCTTCGACTGTTGCATTAGGGATTCCGCTTTACAAGACTTTCCATTTAATGAAACACCACGCTAGAAGTATCTTATTAGGTATCTCTTTATCAGTTTTGGTAAATACAAGTTTTACGGCACTTGTAGCAAAATTTTTTGGAATGGACTTTTTCCTTGCTATTTCTTTGTTTCCAAAGTCAGTAACCACTGCAATGGCAGTTGGTATTGTTGATAAGATGCAGGGGATCACAACAATTACTTTAGTAGTTGTTGTAGCGACAGGGATTTTGACAAGTGTTATGGGGCCGACTATTTTAAAACTTCTTAAAATTGAAGATCCTGTTGCTATTGGCTTAGCACTTGGGGGAACAGGTCATGCAGTCGGAACAGGAGCAGCCTTTAAATATGGTCAAGTTGAGGGAGCTATGGCTGGTTTGGCCATTGGAGTGACAGGTTTAATGTATGTTTTTGTCAGTCCTTTAATTGCTGGACTCATTTTAGGAAAATAAGAGGGATAACCTCTTTTTTATTTTTGATGATTTCTTATCTTGTTGAAATGTTGTTTTAAGTTGCTATAAAGCGAAATACTTTTAAGAAGTTGGATACGAAGATGGAAGTCAGTTTTAGAAATAAATAGAGAGAAGAATGGGAATGGTACTCAATATCTATAGACTAGCCAAGTTATAAGTGAGAAAACTCTGACAAATCAAGTCTTTTAATGGATGAATTAGCCGAAAGAATGATGTTATGAATTTTACAATACTATAGTATATCTTTTAAGTTAAAGTTGTTGATGTAGTACTGTGAAACTGATATAATAATTTTTACAACTGGCGCGTTATACAAAAATATTTTCAATAGTTTAGAACAATATTTGATGAGCGTGTATAGATTGCAATCTCTTATATTTATTAAATAGTTTGAGATGGATTATTATGAGGTGAGAAAATGTTAAAAGATAAATGGTGGTTGCCCTTTCTGACTGTAGGAGTTATTGTTGCGGCAGTTTTTGCTATGCTTTATTTTTCTGGAACTAAAAAGAACGATAAAGCTTCTACACAGACAAGTGGAAGTGCAGCTGTAGAACATGTATTGACAGGTCAGCAATTGCCAGAGTTTGAAATGGAAGATCAGCTAGGGGCTTTAAAGAAGAGTTCAGAGTTTTATGATAAGCCTATGCTGGTAGTAGAGTGGGCTAGCTGGTGTCCTTATTGTCAGCGACAGTTACCGGAGATTCAAAAAGTTTACGAAAAGTATAAAAACAAAATAAATTTTGTCATGTTGGATATGCTTGATTTTCATAAGGAAACAAAGGAACAAGCGGATCAGTATGTCAGTGAGAAAGGCTATACCTTCCCCTATTACTATGATGCAGGTGAGAAAGCAGCGGATATCCTCCATGTGCAATCAATTCCTGGAATTTACCTAGTAGATAAGAATCAAAAGGTAAGAAAAGTGATACTAAACTTTCACGACGAAGCAGCGCTCGAAAAAGAGCTAGAAGAGATTTTAAAATAAAGAACTAAATGGAGAGCTTATAATAGACTCTCTAAGTAGCTTTCGATAAATAATAAAAGGTATGAATCTTTGTTGGACACAAGATTCATACCTTTTATTTTATTATAGATAGGTGTTGTTAAAATAGAGTTTAATGCCTATATAGAAATCTTATTTACCCAAGCAGAATTGGCTAAAGAGTTGGGTGATGAGTTCGTCTGGAGCAGCATCACCAGTGATTTCACCGAGGATTTCCCAAGTACGGGTCATATCAACCTGGAGAAGGTCTACCGGCATACCCATTTCCAATCCTTGGTTGACGGCTTGAAGGCTTTCCAGAGCTTTTTCAATTAAGGAGATATGGCGGGCGTTAGACAGGGAGGTGGCGTCTTGTTCGACGATACCAGCATTTTCAAAGAAGAGCTGATTGATGCGTTCTTCAATTTTATCGATATTTTGGTTGTGGAGGACAGAAATTTTAATGGAATCAGTTGGTAGTTGCTCCAGTTCAATCTTTTCTTCCAGGTCGGTCTTGTTAAGTAGGACGATACGATTGCTATCTTGGCTGATTTCAAGCAATTGTCTGTCCTGATCTGTCAAAGGTTCGCTGGCGTTGAGAACTAAGAGGACCAAGTCGGCTTCCTGCAGAGCTTTTTTAGAACGCTCAACTCCAATCTGTTCTACAAGGTCATCTGTTTCCCGGATTCCTGCGGTATCGATTAGCTTGAGCGGTACACCCTTGATATTGACATACTCCTCAATCACATCCCGAGTAGTTCCAGCAATATCTGTCACAATGGCCTTGTCCTCGCGCAGAAGATTATTAAGCAGGCTTGATTTTCCAACGTTTGGGCGCCCGATGATAGCAGTGGAAATGCCTTCGCGCAAAATCTTACCACGTCGAGCAGTATTGAGAAGAGATGTCAGGAGTTCCTCGAACTCGGCTGTTTTCTCTCGCATGAGCTGTGTCGTCATTTCTTCCACATCATCGTACTCAGGGTAGTCAATATTGACCTCTACCTGAGCCAGTGTGTTGAGGATTTCCTGACGGGTGTTGTTAATGAGGTTAGAAAGAGAGCCATCGAGCTGTTTGACAGCGTTGTTCATGGCTTTATCGGTCTTGGCACGGATGATGTCCATAACGGCCTCGGCTTGAGTCAGATCCACTCGACCATTAAGAAAGGCCCGCTTGGTAAACTCACCAGGTTCTGCCATTCTAGCTCCTTCTCGAATAGCTAGTTGCAGGATTTCATTAGTAACCGCAATTCCCCCGTGAGTGTTTATTTCAATGATGTCCTCGCGTGTAAAAGTCTTGGGTGAGCGCATAGCACCGACCATAACTTCATCTAGTACTTCATGGTTTTGAGGGTCGACAATATGGCCGTAGTTGAGTGTATGGCTAGCTACCTTGCTCAAATCTTTTCCTTTGAAGATTTTTTGGGCAATAGCAAAGCTGTCAGTCCCGCTTAACCTGACAATACCGATAGCCCCTTCGCCAAGAGGCGTAGAAATCGCAGCGATTGTATCAAATTCTCTGGTAATCATACTGTATTTTTCCTTGTGTTTTAAAATCAATTACCCTAATTGTAACGCAAAAACGAAAGGGGGGCAAGATTTTGATTTAACTATGGCAATTTTCAAAAAATTATTAGAAATTAGGAAAATGCTTTCATGTTCTATAAAATAGTGCTATACTATAAATAGATTGATTCTTTTGGCTGGGCAAAGGACCTTTTTTTTACGGTTCAAAAGCCTGAAAAATGCAAAGGAGGTCAAAATGGAGAATCTAAAGAAGATGGCAGGGATTAAGGCTGCTGAGTTCGTGACAGATGGTATGGTAGTTGGACTTGGAACGGGTTCGACCGCTTATTATTTTGTTGAAGAAATTGGCCGTCGTATAAAAGAAGAAGGCCTGCAAATTATTGCAGTAACAACTTCAAGTGTAACCAGCCAACAAGCAGAAGGTTTGGGAATTCCACTCAAATCCATTGATGAAGTTGACTTAGTTGATGTGACAGTTGATGGGGCAGATGAGGTTGATCCAAACTTTAATGGTATTAAAGGTGGTGGGGGCGCTCTCCTTATGGAGAAGGTCGTTGCAACACCGACAAAAAGCTACATTTGGGTAGTTGATGAGAGTAAATTGGTCGAGAAGCTAGGAGCATTTAAGCTTCCAGTCGAAGTTGTCCAGTATGGTGCAGAGCAAGTTTTCCGTCGCTTTGAACGTGCAGGTTACAAACCAGCCTTCCGTCAGAAAGATGGTCAACGCTTTGTTACAGATATGAAGAATTTTATCATTGACCTAGATTTGGGTGTGATTGAAAATCCTGTCGAGTTTGCTCGTGAATTGGACCATATCGTTGGTGTAGTTGAGCACGGTCTCTTTAACCAAATGGTAGATAAGGTTATTGTAGCAGGAAAATCTGGTGTTCAAGTTTTAGAAGCTAAAAAATAAAAGGAGGAACTTATGGCAAAATTTAATCGTATTCACTTAGTAGTTATGGACTCAGTTGGTATTGGTGCAGCACCAGATGCTAACAACTTTGTTAATGCTGGAGTGCCAGATGGGGCTTCAGATACTCTGGGACATATTTCCAAAACAGTTGGACTTACCGTTCCTAATATGGCTAAGATTGGTCTGGGAAATATCGAGCGTCCTGTTCCTTTGAAGACAGTTCCTCAGGAAGCAAATCCAAGTGGCTATTATACTAAACTTGAGGAAGTATCACTCGGAAAAGACACGATGACTGGCCACTGGGAAATCATGGGACTAAATATTACTGAACCATTTGATACTTTCTGGAATGGCTTCCCCGAAGAAATTCTTACTAAGATTGAAGAGTTCTCTGGTCGTAAAGTTATTCGTGAGGCTAATAAGCCATATTCAGGAACAGCAGTTATTGATGACTTTGGTCCTCGTCAGATGGAAACGGGCGAGCTAATTATCTATACTTCTGCGGATCCAGTATTGCAGATTGCTGCTCATGAAGAAGTGATTCCATTGGAAGAACTCTATCGCATTTGTGAATATGCTCGTTCAATTACTTTGGATAGACCTGCGCTTCTAGGACGTATCATTGCCCGTCCATATGTTGGTGAACCAGGAAACTTCACCCGTACTGCTAATCGTCACGACTACGCAGTATCACCATTCGAGCCAACTGTACTTGATAAGCTAAATGAAGCGGGAATCGATACATACTCTGTTGGTAAGATCAACGACATCTTCAATGGAACTGGAATCAACCATGACATGGGCCACAATCAGTCCAATAATCATGGGGTAGATAATTTAGTTAAAGCATTGAAGGACGAAAACTTCAAACATGGCTTCTCCTTTACTAACTTAGTAGACTTTGATGCTCTTTATGGTCACCGTCGTAATCCACATGGCTATCGCGACTGTTTGGAAGAGTTTGATGCTCGTATTCCTGAAATCATTGAAAATATGCGTGAAGATGACTTGCTCATGATTACTGCTGACCATGGTAATGACCCTACCTACGCTGGTACTGATCATACTCGTGAATATATCCCTCTCTTAATTTTTGGAAAATCTTTAAGCGGTCATGGTCATATCCCTGTTGGACACTTTGCCGATATTTCAGCTACTGTTGCTGAGATCTTTGGAGTGGACAAGGCAATGATTGGTGAAAGTTTCTTAGATAAATTGGTGTAAGAAGATAGGACTAAGCTAATCAAAATAGCATCATAATAATAGGGTAGTAGGCAATAGAAATACCTTTGAGAATTAGTTTATTGCTTTATAAAACAATAGATAGGTGAGGAATATTAATGTCATTATTAGAAAAAATCAATGAAACAGCTGCTTATTTGAAAGGTAAAGGAGTTGAAGCTCCTGAGTTCGGTTTGATCCTTGGATCAGGTCTTGGAGAATTAGCTGAAGAAATCGACAATGCAGTAGTGGTGGACTATGCTGAGATTCCAAACTGGGGTCGTTCAACTGTCGTTGGCCACGCTGGTAAATTAGTCTACGGTGACTTGGCGGGTCGCAAAGTATTGGCGCTTCAAGGCCGTTTCCACTTCTACGAAGGAAATCCGTTGGAAGTTGTCACTTTCCCAGTTCGTGTGATGAAAGTTTTGGGATGTGAAGGGGTTCTTGTAACCAATGCTGCTGGTGGTATCGGATTTGGACCTGGTACATTGATGGCTATTAGTGACCATATCAACATGACTGGTCAGAACCCATTGATCGGTGAAAACTTGGATGACTTTGGTCCACGTTTCCCTGATATGTCAAAAGCCTACACACCAGAATACCGCGCTACTGCCCATGAAGTGGCTAAAAAACTTGGTATCAAGCTTGATGAAGGTGTCTATATCGGTGTAACTGGTCCAACTTATGAAACACCAGCGGAAATCCGTGCCTATAAGACCTTGGGAGCAGATGCAGTCGGCATGTCTACAGTTCCTGAAGTGATTGTGGCAGCACATTCTGGCTTGAAAGTCCTTGGTATTTCATGTATTACTAACTTTGCGGCTGGTTTCCAAGAAGAACTCAATCACGAAGAAGTAGTAGAAGTAACTGAACGTGTCAAAGCCGACTTCAAAGGCTTGCTTAAAGCGATTCTTGCTGAATTGTAATTATTTTGAGAAAATCGGTTAGATGTCATCAGGTATACCCTTATAACATAAGATTAGTCCTGGCAATCTTTTTGCTAGGGCTAGTTTCGGGTTTAGTGGGTATTTTCCTTCATTATCTTTTAGAAATCATTGAGAAGTTAGTTTTTGGACATTCAGAACACGATGTTGCCTTTTTAACAAATGGAGTTTCTCCTCTTAGAATGACAATTGATTTACTTCTAATAGGTCTTGTTTCGGCTTTGATTTGGTTTGTCTTACAAAGAAAGACTAAACTCCTTTCAATCAAAGGTCAGATGAAAGAAGATGATCAATTTCTTGAGTCAAAAGGTCGTTTCATTAAGCAGTTGCTCCATTCTGTTTGGCAAATTGTTGTAGTTGGTGGTGGAGCTCCTGTTGGGAAAGAAGGGGCACCGCGTGAGATTGGAGCTTTATTAGGAAGGCCGATAGCTAATTATTTCGGTTTAAAAGCTAGCGATAGGCTATTTATGATTGCTAGTGGTGCTGGAGCAGGTTTGGCAGCGGTTTATCAGGTTCCATTGACCAGTGTTTTCTTTGTCTTTGAAACCTTGGGCTTGCTTTTTTCCATCAAACGCTTTGTTTTGCTTGGAATGGCGACCTATGTCGCAGCTTTTACAGCTCGTTTAGTTATTTCTAGTAAGCCTCTTTATCACGTTTCGGCCATATCATGGTCCATGCATTTAGTTTGGGTGCTACCAGTGGTAGTCGTCATCATAACACCTATGGCTTATTTATTTTCTTGCTTAACTAAGAAAGCAATAAATTATAGAATTAAGGATCAGAGAATTTTTTTCAGTCTTCCTTTGACCTTCATCTTTATCGCAATTCTTGCAAATTTTTTGCCACATTTACTTGGAAATGGTCGGATGATGGCTCAAGAAATACTTAAAGGGACATCGATTAGGAGTGCTGTTATTTTGTTCATCCTAAAGTCTTTGCTAGTCTTTTTGACTCTCTGGGCAGGTGCATATGGAGGGACCTTAACACCTTCTTTTGCATTGGGGATATGCGGAGGATTCGTTTTAGCAATGGTAATGGGAATAGAGGGAAATAATGCAATGATGCTTCTAGGGGCAGTTTGCTTTTTGGCTGTTAGCTTGAGGGCCCCTTTATCTGCGACTGGACTGGTTTTTGCATTTACTGGTCAAGATTTAGTATCAATGCCATAGCTCTTGGTGACAGCTCTACTTGCTTATAGACTTTCCCAAGCGCTAGATCTTATTTCTTTGGATCGTTTGATGGGACGAGATTTAGTTAAGCCAGAAAGTAGATGAGAGTCGACCATTTTTTCTAGTGTTTGATTTACCATATAAGATAGATGACTCCTGTCTTCTTATGGTATAATTAATTAAACAAAATAATAAAGTCAAGGTTTAGCATTTTACCGAAACTCTTTAATGCCTAACCAATATTATTTATAAAGAAAGGAAGGGTAGTTCGGGCTTGAATTGAACCCGTGCTAGTCTTTCTTTGGAATATTAAAATTAAGAAAGAAAGGAATTGAACCCACCCTAAAAGCAGTGGGAAAAAGATAGTTGGTCTAGCGAGCATCGCTCACTGCACCCAACTCCTATTTTCCCTTCGCTTTTTGACGGGTTTGGTATCTTTTTGACTATCACATTTAGAATAAAGAAAGGTAGAGTGAAGTGTTCTGATTTGAACACGAGCGGAAAACTTGGAAAATAGATAATCTGACTGAGAAATCAGGGTTTCTCGTCAGATTCCTAATTTTCAGTCGTTTTCTTCTCGCTCTTTGTATCATAAATTATGTCTATCCATATTGCTGCTCAGCAGGGTGAAATTGCTGATAAAATTCTTCTTCCAGGGGATCCTCTTCGTGCTAAATTTATTGCGGAGAACTTCCTTGAAGATGCTGTTTGTTTTAACGAAGTGCGTAACATGTTTGGTTACACTGGTACTTATAAAGGTCACCGTGTATCTGTCATGGGAACTGGGATGGGAATGCCTTCGATTTCTATCTATGCGCGTGAGTTAATTGTTGACTACGGAGTGAAGAAATTAATCCGCGTGGGAACTGCGGGTTCTTTGAATGAGGATGTCCATGTCCGTGAATTGGTTTTGGCGCAAGCAGCTGCAACTAATTCAAATATCATTCGTAATGACTGGCCACAGTATGATTTTCCGCAAATTGCTAGCTTTGATTTACTAGACAAGGCTTACCATATTGCTAAAGATCTCGGTATGACCACCCATGTTGGGAATGTTTTGTCCTCAGATGTCTTTTATTCAAACTACTTTGAAAAGAATATCGAGCTTGGAAAATGGGGAGTTAAAGCTGTTGAAATGGAAGCAGCAGCTCTATACTACTTGGCGGCTCAACACCATGTGGATGCTCTTGCTATTATGACTATTTCTGACAGCTTGGTCAATCCAGAAGAGGATACAACTGCAGAAGAACGTCAAAATACCTTCACAGATATGATGAAGGTTGGTTTGGAAACCTTGATTGCTGAAGCATGAAAGTAGATGCTAAAGAAGCTATTCTCTTTGCGATTTCTCGCTATGACTATGCTTATGCCCTTAAACTGGCTGAGCGAGCAGGAAAGTCTACCCATTCTGACTTGCTTCGCCTTCTTAGGGCACTAGCAGAGCGAAGAGAGCTCAACATCCAATCTATCATGAATCTAAAGTTGGAAATCACTGGAATGAATCCAGCTGATTTTCAGCTTTTTTGCCATGAAAATGAAGCAGACGAGCAGCTGGCCAATTACCTTTATGACCTAGATGCAAAATTGAGAAATGAACAATTGATTGACTTTGTTCGAGCTGTTAGTCCGGCCATTTATAGGGTTTTTATGCGGTTGATTCGCATGCAGTTGCCGGATATTGACAGCTATATTCATAATTCTAGAGAGGCCAGTTACGACCGTTGGAAGTTTGAGAAGATGAGAAATTCTGATCATCCTATTTTGCAAAATTTCCATACGGAAAGCACGGTTAATTCTTCTAGTTTGACGGAGCTGATTTTGCAGTTGGATTTGTCCGAATCTGTCAAAAAATCGGCAGGGCAACTAAGAGAGTTGGAAAGATCAGTCCGTAATCCGCTTGCCCACCTTATCAAGCCTTTTGATGAGGAAGAATTGCACAGGACGACGGGTTTCTCGTCTCAGCACTTTATGGAGCTTCTGGTTGATTTGGCGCAGGAGACAGGCATAGTTTATCAGAGGGAGCCTTTTTACTTTGACCGAGCAAATGCGATCGTAGAAAGTCTCTTATAAGGAGTAGTAGGATGGATAAAATTGTAAGGCTGCAAGAATTGATAGACCAAAGTCAAAATATAGTCTTTTTCGGTGGTGCGGGTGTTTCGACTGAGTCTAATATTCCGGACTTTCGAAGTTCCGATGGGATATACAGTGTCAAGCTAGGACGGCATTTTACAGCAGAGCAGCTAGTTTCTCACACTATGTTTGAGCGCTATCCGCTGGAATTTTTCGACTTCTACAAGAAGTACCTGCTCTATCCATATGCTAAGCCCAATGCAGCTCATGCCTACTTGGCGGATTTGGAGAAGGAAGGCAAGCTCAAGGCTGTTGTGACTCAAAATATCGATAGCTTGCATGAATTGGCTGGTTCGAAAAAGGTTCTTAAACTTCATGGCAGTGCGGATAGAAATTACTGTCTGAATTGTCAGCGATTCTATGATTTGGATGGTTTTCTGGCTCTGGACGATACAATTCCTCACTGTCTTGACTGTGGAGGCATTGTCAAACCAGATGTGACTCTTTATGAAGAACCTCTAGATATGGAGGTTTTTCAGCAGGCTGCTCAAGCTATCCATCAAGCGGACCTGCTGATAATTGGTGGCACTTCCTTAGTCGTCTATCCTGCAGCCAGCCTCATCCAGTACTTTTCAGGAAAGCATCTGGTCGTCATCAACAAGACCAGTATTCCTCAAGACAGTCAGGCGGACCTGGTCATTGAAGGGAAGATTGGCCAAGTATTTTCTCAATTAAGACAATAAAAGAACACCTGAAAGAAGTGGAAATCCACTTGTTTCAGGTGTTTTTTGATTAAATGTTCTCTCATTAAGAAGTCTATAATAATGATGGTGATTATGATATAATGAAATTAATTTCCCAGGAGGTGAGGAGTTGAAAAAGGTAAAAAAAGTGAAGCGTAAAATTCCACTTACTATTAAAGTTTTAGTTTGTTTTGCTATTGGACTTTATATTTTGCTTCGATATTATGTTGCTCCTGGCTTGTTTGATAGCAAAAATCAATACATCAAAGTATATAACTATCAAACTAGTTCGATAAAAGCTAGACAGTCAACCATAAAAGAAATAAATCTAGAATTTATTTATGAGAAAGAGGCTGAAGTTCCTGAGGGACTAACTTGGTCAGAAATGACTTTGACAAATGCTGATCGCTATTATAAAAGTAGGGTCATTTTGAATGCTAAATTGGATGATGGGACAAGTGTTTGGATTCCGCTAAAAAAATTTTCTGAAACGGGTCCAGCTTTTAGCGATAAATTTTACATTGATGATAAACTTTTTCTAGACATGACCCAAAGATTTCCAGGCTTAAATAAGGCATATATGTCTGGTTATAGGCTCGTCTTTCTCTCTGGGATGCTATATACTGGGGATACATTATACCAAATTCCAAAAGCATCCGATGTAACTCGTTTTGACCTCAAAAATCCTAAAACAGGTAAGTTACAGACCTATTATGAGTATGGAAATCCTCCAGGAAAAACAATATTTCCGATTTATTTGAAAGTTGAAAGAAGAGCGAATCAGGACGGATTGCAAGAATTTTATGATGATTATAACACCAGTAGTCTTGGTTATTGGGATAAGAGCTCTGACATCCCTAGAAAAATGCTTAGTCATGATTTTACTTTTCTATATGCTAAATGGTATTATTCCGATGCTTTAACTAATCTTCCTGTGAGTGTCAAACTGACGGGTTCAAAATTTAAAATCTCTGTTACAAGGACTCAACTACTGGATTATGGTTATGGTAAAGTAAAAGTACGAAAGGCGACCAAGTTATATTCAGAAGAAAATAAAGACGAATACATCAAAGAAGTTCTAGGCGATCTTGATACTTTTGTAAAATCCAATGATGATGCTTTAACAAAAAGATATAAAAATAAAAAATAAGCTATCATTTTATGAAATTAATTTCCCAGGAGGTGAGTATGAAGAAGGTGAAGTTTGAGAGAAAATTTATCCTCCTTGCTTTAGTTAGTTTGTTTATTGGCTATATTGGTCTTCGTTACTATATCAGGCCGGATTGGTTTGATTCAGAACACATCTATCACAAAGTTTATAATTTAAAAGTTACTTATAGAAAGAATCCTAAAAAGACTATTCGGGATATTAATATCGAATTTATTCATGATAAACACGAAGAGAAACCTTCTGATGGTCAATGGACAGAATCAACCAGAACAGATTTAAAATCTGATAGGGATCATACCATTTTACATTTATCATTCACTGATAAAACGAAGTTGGATATTTTATTTGACACTTTAAATAGTGGTTCACTGTTTAAATCGGATAGTTTTAATTATCGACAGTTTAATGAATTATCACGTCGTTTCCCAGGGATTGAACAAGGTGATGGTAGCGGATATAGAAACTATTTGATGATTTATCAAGGTGATACATTATTCCAAAATTTAGACGGTCAATATGTAGTAACTAGTTTCCAGTTAAAAAATCCAAAATCTCACAAACTACAAACTTACTATGAATATGGAGTTGTACCCGAATTTAATTTTTTTCAACCAATTTACTTTTTACAAGATAAGTCACATTCAGTAGCTGAACGACAAGATTTTTTTGATGACTATCAATCTGATGGTATGGTGAATTATTGGATACGTAACTCTAACAGAATATATGGTGGTTATGATAGTCTATTGAATAATAGGTTAAATATTGAGCTTGATGAATATCCGTATCAATTATTTTATTCTGAACAATTTGCTAATTTACCAATTAATCTTAGTACAACTGGAGATAACTTTAAAACGACAATAACGGAAACCTATGTGATCGATAGTAAAGGCGATAATAAAAAAGAAATTAGAGTTCAGTCTAGGTCGAAAACTTATACAAATGAAAATAAGGACCAATATGTAACTGAAATTCTTAATAAGAAGTAAAATAACTCCAGATTGCAGTATGCAATTTGGAGTTATTCTTTTATAAAGTTTTCTTACTTATCAAACTTCACTTCCTCAATCAGATATTCTATAAAGCGTTCTCCCATCTTGGATAGGCTGGCTTTTTCATGTTTGATGTAGACTAGCTCAATAGGATCATCGATATCAAGTGGAATAGAGACAATGTTGTCACCATTGAGGTTGCTGTTGAGGATACCAGTAGCAATCGTGTATCCGTCCAAGCCAATTAAGAGATTAAAGAGGGTTGCTCGGTCACTGACGACGATAGACTTTTTATGGTGTTCTTGGGAGAGGATCTCCTCAGAAAAGTAGAAGGAATTGTGAGTTCCTTGGTCATAGCTGAGATAAGGGAAATTTTCTAAATCTGACAGTTGAACCAATTTTTTCTTAGCCAGAGGATTGGACTTGCTGACAAAGATATGGGGCTGAGCTGTGAAGAGATGAGTAGCAATCAGATGATTATCATCTAGCATTTTGGATAGAACATCACGGTTATACCCGTTTAAGAAGAGAACACCGATTTCGCTACGGAAGTTTTTTACGTCGTCAATGATTTCCCAAGTCCGAGTTTCCCGAAGGAAAAGCTCATATTTTTCCATATCACTTTTCTTAAGGAGGGAGACAAAAGCATTGACTACAAAAGCATAGTGTTGGGCAGATACGCTGAAGAGTTCGCGATGGGCGACAGGGTTCTTGTACCGTTCCTCTAGAAGTTGTGTTTGCTCAACCACCTGACGAGCATAAGATAGAAATTCCATGCCGTCTTTGGTTAAAGTGATTCCCTTAGGATTTCGTATGAAAATATCAATCCCCATCTCGTTTTCAAGGTCTCGTACTGCATTAGAGAGACTAGGTTGGGTAATAAATAGTTGCTTGGCAGCTTCATTCATGCTACCAGTTTCGACGATTTTGATAATATAGTGTAGTTGTTGAATTCTCATAGGTCTATTTTATCATAATAGGATTGACAAAACATCTATTTAGTTGTAGAATATGATAAATTTAAACCTTTAATCAAGTCCAGTGAGGCTGCAAGGTAGGAAAAACGATATAAGAGGCAGTTGGCTGCCTTGTTTTTTGCGAAACCTTGCTGCGGCGAGGTTTTTTCTTGTAGAAAGTGAGGTTGTCATGGTTAGTGACAGTTGCAAAAAGAGATTTGGTAAGATTATGCTGGAGCAGATGGAGCTTTTGGAGCAAGTAGAAATTGCACCTAATATTTTTTCCATGATCCTAAATGGCCAAATGGTCAGCCAGATGCAGGCTGGGCAGTTTTTACATATTCGGGTACCCGATGACAGCAAACTTTTGCGCCGGCCGATCTCAATTGCTGAGATTGACAGAGATAATCTGACTTGTCGTATCATTTATCGGATAGAAGGTGGCGGGACGGCTATTTTTTCTCAACTTCCAGTTGGGTCTTTTCTTGATGTTATGGGACCTCAGGGCAATGGCTTTGATTTGAGTCCTGTAAGGGCAGGTGACCACGCTTTGATTATCGGTGGTGGGATTGGCGTTCCTCCCTTGCTTGAGGTTGCTAAAGAATTGCATGCCAAGGGAGCTCGAGTGACAGCTGTTATGGGATTTTCTGATAAATCTGCTGTTATTTTGGAAGAAGAAATGAAAAAATACGCTGATGTCATTGTCACGACGGATAATGGTTCTTATGGTCGCAAGGGATATGTATCAGCAGTTGTGGATGAGTTGATACAAGACTATGCAGCCGTCTATTCCTGTGGAGCGCCAGCTATGCTTCAGTATGTCAATCGTAAGTTTCAGGACCATCCGCATGCTTATCTCTCAATGGAATCACGCATGGCTTGTGGTATGGGCGCTTGCTATGCCTGCGTCGTTCATGTGGCAGGTCAGGACGAGTCAGTCAATAAGCGGGTTTGTGAAGATGGTCCGGTCTTCGAAACGGGCACGATTATTGTCTAGAAGGGGTAAGAATGAGTGATAAACGTTTAAGAGTTTCCTTGCCAGGCTTGGACCTAAAAAATCCAATTATTCCAGCATCTGGCTGCTTTGGCTTTGGACAAGAATATGCCAAGTACTATGACCTAGACTTGCTGGGTTCTATCATGATAAAGGCTACGACTTTGAAGCCCCGCTTTGGTAATCCTACACCGCGGGTGGCAGAAACGCCAGCTGGTATGCTTAATGCTATTGGTTTGCAAAATCCTGGCGTTGAAGTTGTACTGACTGAAAAACTACCCTGGCTGGAAAAACATTATCCCGGCCTGCCAATCATCGCTAATGTAGCGGGATTTTCCAATCAAGAGTATGCAACAGTGGCTGGGAAAATATCTCAAGCTCCTAATGTCAAGGCTATTGAGCTCAATATCTCTTGCCCTAATGTTGACCATGGAAATGCTGGACTTTTGATTGGACAAGTTCCAGAGTTGGCTTACGAAGCAACTAAGGCAGCAGTAGAAACCTCTACTGTACCAGTCTATGTCAAATTGACTCCGAGTGTGGCAGATATCACTCAGATAGCCAAGGCTGTTGAAGATGCTGGAGCTGCTGGATTAACCATGATTAATACCTTAGTAGGTATGCGATTTGACTTGAAGTCACGCAAACCTATTATCGCTAATGGCACAGGCGGTATGTCGGGTCCAGCTGTCTTTCCGGTAGCGCTCAAGCTGATCCGTCAAGTGGCGCAGGCAAGCAAACTTCCTATCATTGGTATGGGGGGAGTTGATTCGGCGGAGGCTGCTCTGGAGATGTTTATAGCGGGCGCCTCAGCCATTGGGGTGGGCACTGCCAATTTCACGGATCCTTATGCCTGTCCGACCATCATTGAAGATCTGCCTAAGGTTATGGACCAGTACGGTATCGAAAGTCTTGAAAACTTACGTAAAGAAGTTCGAGAGAATTTGCTTTAAAGTTATATTTTTACTTGACAATCCCGCTGTGAAATTATAGAATGAACTAAATATAACCTTTAAAGAAGTCCAGAGAGGCTACTAAGGATCATACGTTTGAATGGCATATTCTGCCACATTTTCGTGTAACCTTGCTCTCAGGCAAGGTTTTTTCTATATTTCCGAGTCTAGCGTGAAGATAGAGTTAACATCAGGAGTACCTGCCGGAGTTCTTTAAAGCTAATAATCAAAAAAGGAGATTATCCCTACATGCGTGAAGAACGTCCTATTATCGCCCTTGACTTTCCATCTTTTGACGATGTCAAAGCTTTTTTGGAGCATTTTCCAGAAGATGAAAAACTTTTTGTAAAAATCGGTATGGAATTCTTCTATGCTATCGGTCCAGAAATTGTTCATTATTTGAAAGGGCTTGGACACAGCATTTTCTTAGATCTAAAACTGCACGACATTCCCAATACTGTGCGCTCAGCTATGTCTGTCTTAGGAACTTTTGGCATCGACATGGTGACGGTTCATGCGGCTGGCGGTGTGGAGATGATGAGCGAAGCTAAGAAAGTTTTGGGAGACAAGGCTAAACTGGTTGCAGTGACTCAGCTGACCTCGACCAGTGAAGAAGATATGCGTGATTGTCAAAACATCCAGACAACGGTTCAGGAGTCTGTTGTAAATTATGCGCGTAAAGCTAAGGAAGCTGGTTTGGATGGTGTAGTTTGTTCAGCTCAAGAAGTTGAACTAATTAAGGCAGCAACAGCCAAAGACTTTCTCTGTGTGACGCCGGGTATTCGACCAGCTGGAGCAGAAATTGGTGACCAGAAACGGGTTATGACCCCGCAGGAAGCCCATCAAATCGGTAGTGATTATATTGTAGTCGGACGTCCGATTATTCAAGCTGAAAATCCTTGGGATGCTTACCACGAGATTAAGAAACAGTGGAATAGCTAAGCAAAACAAGAAATTCGGTTTCAATCGTTATTCGAAATTAACAGCATCATAAACATTCAAATTTATAAGGAGCAAAAAATGACTTTAGCAAAAGAGATTGCACGTGATTTATTGAAAATCAAAGCAGTGTATTTGAAGCCAGAAGAGCCTTTTACATGGGCATCAGGCATCAAGTCACCTATATATACGGACAACCGTGTGACCTTGGCTTATCCAGAGACTCGGACCTTGATTGAGGTTGGTTTTGTCGAAAAGATTCGGGCAGAATTTCCAGATGTAGAGGTCATTGCTGGAACTGCGACAGCCGGTATTCCCCACGGAGCCATTATCGCTGATAAGATGAACCTGCCATTTGCCTACATTCGCAGCAAACCAAAAGATCACGGAGCAGGCAATCAAATTGAAGGACGCGTAGCGCCAGGGCAGAAGATGGTTGTCATTGAGGACTTAATCTCGACAGGCGGTTCTGTTTTAGATGCTATTGCTGCTGCTAAACGTGAAGGTGCTGATGTGATTGGTGCAGCAGCTATCTTTACCTATGAATTGCCAAAAGCAGAAAAGAACTTTAATGATGCAGGTGTGAAATTGGTGACTTTATCAAACTATACAGAGTTGATTCACTTAGCTGAGCAAGAAGGCTATATCAATGCTGAAGGATTAGCCTTATTAAAACGCTTTAAGGAAGATCAAGAAAATTGGCATCTGTAAGACTTTGTTCTGCTTGAGTTTAAACGTTATTTCATATCGAAACAGATACTTTATCTTTGCCAAAAGAAAAGCAGCAGTCTTTTGATTGCTGTATTTTCTTAGCTAAAAACCTTGATTTTTGCTATAATAAGCCTATGTCAAAGATTTATCGTCTATCATTTTCCATTTTACAAAAAATCATGTTAGTCCTTGTGGTGCATTGGTTTTTTGTTTCAATCTTTTATATCAGTGAGATGAGTTATTGGGCTTATCCAATTTTTGCTATCTTACTGCTTGGGGCTTATTATTACCGTAAAGAAGTTTTGAAAATATACCGCTATTTGATGCGACATAAGATCGCGATTATGGTGGCTGTAGTAGTCTTTCAGCTCATTATGATTTGGGCGGCTGAGTTGCTGGTGCGTCGGGATGCAGCAGTTGTTCTGAACGGGGCATTTCGCTTACTCAAAGAAACATCGATCTCAAGCTATATCACACGTAACCCAAATAACTTACCTCTCTTTCTCTACGAACGCTTTTTCTACAAGCTGTTTGGGGAGTCGTCTGCACTTTGGATAATGCAGGGACTAAACATGGTGTATGCTAATCTAACTGCGTGTATTTTGTATAAGGGTAGTCAAAAATTCTTTAATCAAAAAACAGCTGATATCGTTTTTAGTCTTTATATACTTTTGACTGGATTTTCCCCTTATTTCTTCTCTATGTATACGGATATTCCGCCACTACCCTTTATTGCTTTGCAGATTTTCTTAATTTTTGGAATCTTTAAAGCTAATACTGTTAAGAAATTGACTGCCTTAAGTATTTCGTTGGGGTTGCTAACAGGCTTCTTGTATTTTGTTCGCCCGACAGTCATGATTCTCTTGATTGCCTTCTTCGTAACATTCTTTTTGCAGAAGCAGTGGAAAAATTTTCTTTTGGTTTTATCAATATTTGTCCTTGCTTTTGGCATAACCTATAGTGGACTTCATACGGCTATTAAGAACCAGAATGAAGTGACAATTATTCAAAAAGAAGGATTAGCTAAGGGACCGCTTCTCTTTATCAATTTGGGGCTTACATACATAGGTCATAATCAAGCAGATATGAAAGAAGGGTTGCTCCAATATATTGAACCCAACAAGAGAGATGACTATAATAATGGCATGTTTGCTAAGGAAAATGTCATTAAGGAAATTAAGCGTCGCTTGAAGGAATATACACCCGCGACATTTTGGGGGCACTTATATTACAAGCAATCTCTAACGGTGGCAGAAGGGACTCTGGGTTGGCTCTATCGGGATGTTGAAAATGAAAAGACACCATTTATTAATCCTTTATACGAAATGACCAAAAACAATCCACTTGCTCAGTTTGTTCGAACATTCTTTTTAAGCATTGATAAGAAGGAGTATGTCTATTACGCTCTGATCAAGCAGTTCGTTTGGATTGTTATGAGTCTAGGTCTCGTTATGACTTTGTGGAAGTACCGACCAGATGCTCACGTCAATTTTTTGAATCTTGCTGTTTTTGGAGGCTTACTCTTCCTACAGATTTTTGAAGGTGGGAAAACCCGTTACCTTATCCAATTTTTACCACAGATTTTACTGGTTTCTGCTCTTGGTTTAAGTCAGTATTCTAAAGATTTGAAGAAAAGCCGTTTGTGGCCTAAAATTTTCAAAAAGAAAGTCGTTGAAAAGGAATGATTAAAGATGAAAAGACCTGTTCCAATCTATGAACCGCTTTATATCTTGAAGCCCATTGCTGAGAATATCTGGATTGTCGACGGTGATTTGATTGAGATGGATATGGTGCTGACAAAGTTGCCTTTTTCTACCCGCATGACGGTCATCAAGTTAGCAAATGGCCAGCTCTGGTGCCATTCACCAATCCAACCAAATCAAGCCTTGTTTGACCAGTTGGACGCTTTGGGACCAGTTGCACACCTCGTTTCATCTAATAAGATTCACTATGCTTATATAGCTGACTGGAAGAAGCGTTATCCTGAGGCAATTGCTTGGTCTAGCCCAGGAGTTGAAGAGAGAGCAGGCAAGCAGAAAATTCCAGTCTCTTTTGATGAAAAGCTGACGAATGAGTCTCCTGAAGCTTGGACAGACCAGATAAATCAGTTGGTTTTCAAGGGAAGTGCTTATATTAAGGAAGTTGTCTTTTTTCATAAGGACAGTCAAACCTTGATTTTGACAGATTTGATCGAGAATTTTGAAACAGAGCATTTTCCAAGTCCGCTTCGCAGCAAGGCTTATAAATTAGTTCGTGTTGCGGCTCCGGATGGGCAGACTCCTATTGACTACCGTATGACCTTTATCGGTCATCAAAAAGAAGCCAAGGACTGTCTAGAGCAGATGTTAGCATGGAAACCAGAAAAAATCATTCTGGCTCACGGTCGCTGTTTTCTGGGAAATGGAGCAGCAGAACTAAGAAGAGCACTTAGGTGGATTCGATAAAATATCCAATCGTAGGAAATGAGAGGAGACATATATGCAGCATTCAGCTTGGCACGCTTTGATTAAGGAGCAGCTGCCGGAAGGTTATTTTGCAAAAATCAATCATTTTTTAGATGAAGTGTATGCTTCGGGGACCATTTACCCACCTAGGGAAAAGGTGTTTAATGCGATTCAGACGACAGATTTAGCGGATGTTAAAGTGGTTATTTTAGGGCAGGATCCTTACCACGGACCGAGACAGGCACAAGGCTTAAGTTTTTCGGTACCTGATGACATTCCAGCTCCGCCTTCTTTGCAGAATATTCTCAAAGAACTGGCTGATGATATTGGAGTGAAAGAGTCACATGATTTGACTTCCTGGGCTCAGCAAGGTGTTCTCTTGCTCAATGCTGGTCTGACTGTGCCTGCTGGTCAGGCCAATGCGCATGCTGGCTTAATCTGGGAGCCTTTTACGGACGCTATTATCAAGGTAGTTAATGAGAAGACTGATCCAGTTGTCTTTATCCTATGGGGGTCTTACGCTCGCAAGAAAAAAGCCTTGATAAGCAATCATCAACATTTGATAATCGAGTCAGCTCACCCAAGTCCGCTGTCTGCGTATCGTGGTTTCTTTGGTAGCAAACCTTTTTCTCGTACCAATGATTTCTTAGTGGCTAAGGGCTTGGAACCTATCAGTTGGTTAGCTTAGGAGGTAATATGGTTCAGTTAGCAACGATTTGTTATATTGATAATGGCCGAGAGTTTCTCATGCTACACCGCAACAAAAAGCCCAACGACGTTCATGCTGGGAAGTGGATTGGTGTCGGTGGCAAACTAGAGCGAGGAGAAACCCCGCAGGAATGTGCTGCGCGCGAGATTCTAGAGGAAACAGGTCTAAAGGCAAAGCCTGTCCTCAAGGGCATTATCACTTTCCCAGAGTTTACTCCCGACTTGGACTGGTACACCTATGTTTTCAAGGTGACTGAGTTTGAGGGGGAACTGATTGACTGCAACGAAGGGACTTTGGAATGGGTGCCCTATGACCAGGTTTTATCTAAACCAACTTGGGAAGGCGATCATACTTTTGTTGAGTGGCTTTTAGAAGACAAGCCTTTCTTTTCAGCAAAGTTTGTTTATGACGGGGATAAGCTCTTGGATACGCAGGTGGACTTTTACGAATAAGGAGATAAGACGATGCTATTAATCAAAAACGGACGAGTTATGGATCCTAAGACTGGTTTTGACCAAATTACTGACCTCTTGGTTGAGGGGAAGAAAATTATTAAAATTGGACAAGATTTGCAGGCGAAAGATGCAAAAGTTATTGATGCCAGTGGTTTGGTTGTGGCTCCTGGTTTGGTGGATATACATGTGCATTTCCGGGAGCCTGGCCAGACTCATAAGGAAGATATTCATACGGGGGCTTTGGCAGCAGCAGCAGGTGGCTTTACGACAGTTGTTATGATGGCTAATACCAATCCGACCATCTCTACAGTTGAAACCCTGAAAGAAGTTCTGGAGTCGGCTAGTCGGGAAAATATCCATATTAAGTCAGTCGCAACGATCACTGAGAATTTTGATGGTCAGCATTTGACAGATTTCCAAGGTCTCTTGGCAGCTGGTGCAGTAGGTTTTTCTGATGACGGTATTCCATTGACCAACGCTGGCATTGTCCGCCAAGCCCTCGTAGAAGCACGTAAAAATGACACCTTTATCAGCTTGCACGAGGAAGATCCCAATCTCAACGGCATACTCGGTTTCAATGAGCATATCGCTAAAGAGCATTTTCATATCTGTGGCGCGACAGGTGTGGCAGAATATAGCATGATTGCTCGCGATGTCATGATTGCTTATGATGCAAAGGCTCATGTGCATATCCAGCATTTGTCCAAGGCTGAGAGTGTAAAGGTTGTGGAATTCGCTCAGAAGCTATAAAGGTTGTGGAATTCGCTCAGAAGCTAGGTGCTCAAGTCACTGCTGAAGCAGCACCTCAGCACTTCTCAAAGACAGAAGCTCTACTATTGACCAAGGGCAGCAATGCTAAGATGAATCCGCCTCTGCGCTTAGAATCGGACCGTCTGGCGGTTATCGAGGGGCTCAAGTCTGGTGTCATTTCTGTTATTGCAACCGACCATGCTCCACATCATGCTGACGAGAAAAATGTTGAAGACATCACTAAAGCGCCTTCTGGTATGACTGGGCTTGAGACTTCGCTTTCTCTGGGACTGACCTACCTAGTTGAGGCTGGTCATCTGAGCTTGATGGAACTTTTGGAGAAAATGACAGTCAATCCAGCTCAGTTGTATGGTTTTGATTCTGGCTTCATTGCTCAGGATGGTCCTGCTGATTTGACAATATTTGACCCAGAAGCCGATAGACTTGTGACTAATCACTTCGCCTCCAAGGCTGCCAATTCGCCTTTCGTTGGTGAAAAGCTTAAAGGCCAAGTGAAGTTTACCATCTGTGATGGGGAAGTTGTCTTTGAAGGATAAACTAAAGAAATCTGAGATAAATAAGATCTCAGATTTTTTTGTTTAGATACGAACAAAAATAGGTAAATCACAGAAAATAATTCACTTTTACTCTCTTTTTCGATATAATAAAACTAATAAAAAAGAAAAAGAGGACGGTTTATGCAAAAGAAAAAAATTCTTTTACCGCTTTTATTGCTTGCTCCAGCATTTCTAGCTCATCAGGCATATGCAGATGAACAAGTAGCTTCTGAACCTAGTCAAGAAGTTGCAGCAGCAACTTCAGCTCAAGAAGGGAATGTCCCAGATGGAGCTATTGATACAAGTGCGCAGGGTGAAGAAAGCGCTTCCGGAAAACAAAGTGATTTACCTGAAGCAAATATTATCCATACAAATGACGTTCACGGACGTATTGTTGAAGAAAAAGGAGTTATTGGAGACGCTAAATTAGCAGCCGTTATTGAAGAGGAACGAAAAAACAATCCTTCAACTCTTGTAGTTGATGCGGGAGATGCCTTTCAAGGTTTGCCAATTTCAAATAGTTCCAAAGGTGAAGAGCGTGCTAAACTACTAAATGAGATGGGCTACGATGCGATGGCCGTTGGGAACCATGAGTTTGACTTTGGTCTAGATGAAGCTAAGAAATATAAAGAAATTCTTAATTTTCCTCTTTTAAGCTCTAACACCTATGTAAATGGTGCCCGCTTATTTGAAGCATCAACTATCGTAGATAAAGATAAGAATGTTGTAGGTGATGAGTTTGTGGTAATCGGTGTGACAACACCAGAAACTGCAACCAAGACTCATCCCAAGAATGTTCAAGGCGTAACTTTTAAAGATCCAATTTCAGAAGTTAATTCAGTTATTGATGAAGTAGAAGCTCGCGCTGCGGCAGAGGGGAAAACATACAAGAATTATGTGGTTTTGGCTCACTTAGGTGTTGATACGACTACTCCAGTAGAGTGGCGTGGATCTACTTTAGCTGAAGCTCTTTCAAATAATCCAAAGCTCAAAGGCAAACGTGTAACGGTTATTGACGGTCACTCTCATACAGTTCAATCTACAACCTATGGAGACAATGTTACTTATAACCAAACGGGAAGTTATTTGAATAACATTGGTAAAATTACTTATAAGGCTAATCAATTATTGGGAAATCCACAACAAATCTCTGCAGCTTCTACTAAAGATGTGGTACCAAATGCTAAAATAGCAGCTATGGTCAAAGAAATTAAAGAAAGATATGATGCTGAAAATGCTAAAGTTGTTCGTGACAATAGCCCAGTTGAATTGAACGGTCAGCGCGAGAATGTGCGGGTTCGTGAGACAAACCTTGGTAATGTGGTAGCGGACGCCCTCTACGAATACGGGCAAACTGGATTCAGCCATAAAACAGATCTTGCTGTGACAAACGGTGGTGGTTTGCGTGAAACAATTGCCAAAGATAAGCCAATTACAAAAGGTGATGTGATCGCTGTCCTTCCTTTTGGAAACACTATTTCTCAAATCAAAGTAACGGGACAAAACATTGCTGATATGTTTGCTAAATCTCTTGGATCTATTTTACAAGAAAAAAATGGTCAGCCTGTTTTGGATGAAAATGGCCAACCCCTTCTTGAGCCAAGCGGAGGCTTCCTACAGGTTTCAGGTGCTAAGGTTTATTACGATACAACCTTGCCTGCTGAAAAACGTATTTTGCATATTGAAATTAAAAACCCAGAAACCGGTAAGTATGAAAACTTAGATCCTGCTAAAGAATACTATTTGACAACAAATGATTTCTTAGCAGCCGGTGGTGATGGCTACACCATGTTGGGTGGTGCGCGAGAAGAAGGCCCTTCTATGGACGTTGCTTTTGCCGATTATTTAGCTAAAGCAGATTTAAGTGCATATTCGGTTATAAATCCAAATTCCCGTACGATTTCTATTTCTTCTAAAAAAGATAGTGATGGAGATGGAGTTTCTGATATTGAAGAAATCAAAAATGGAACAGATCCATCTGATCCAAAATCTTATCCTGGCAGAACAGATGTTCCAAATGGACAGTCTAATCAGAATCCAAGTGGCCAAAACTATCAACCTCTTCCAAATTACTCTTCAAATGGCAATGTAGTTCAACCGTCTCCTAAACCAGCAGTCACAGTAGACCCTGCAAAAGAAGAGAAGAAGGGGGAAGTTGCTACAAACAGTAAGCCTTTGACAGTTAATGTTGCTAAAACATTTACATCATCTAAGGCTAGACTTCCTGAAACTGGAACAAAAGAGTCACCAGCTTTACTTATTGTATCCTTGTTTACTGCTTTCTTGGGAATCCTTGGTTTCAAGAAGAGTCAAGAAGACTAAAAAATAAGCCCTAGGGCTTATTTTTTTGGTACTTGTTTAGTGACATTGATTCCCCAGGGAATAAGATTCTCTGATTTATTTTTAATTCTTTCCATATTATCCCTATGTCGAATCAGAATAATAGATGCTAGAAGAATAATGATTAGAGTAAAAAGAAGATCGTAACTAGGAAGGATAATTCCTAATAAAGGAAATATAAGAACGGAAATAATCGCAAAGCCAGCTACAACAATGCTAGCCAAAGAAATCATACTTCCCAAGTAAAGCGTTACAATAAAAATAATAATCAGATAGGAAAAGAAGAGGGGAGAAAATCCAAGAACAACACCTGCACTTGTAGCAACGGCCTTGCCTCCCTTAAATTCAGCAAAAATAGGAAAGGTATGACCAAGGACAGCAAGCAATCCAAAGATCATTGGGGAAATACCGTTGATATGCAATAAAAGAGGAAGCAGGGTTGCAAGAGTTCCTTTTAGGAAGTCGAATACAAAAGTAACAGTTCCGGCTGTCTTTCCTAAAATACGGAAAGTGTTGGTTGTGCCGGTATTGCCACTACCGTATTCTCGTAAATTCTTTTTAAAGAAAATCTGTCCAATCCATAAACCAGTTGGAATTGAACCCAGTAAATATGCCAAAATTAGGCCCAAAATTGTATTTATCATAATTTTATTATATCACGAATTTTGCTTTGTATTTAGCAATCTAGTAAATTATTTGTCTAATCCGATAAAAATGTTTATTTCAAGGCTTTTGTGACAAAAACTTTTGCAAAATTTTATAAAAACTTGTAAGATAGTAAGGATGAATAATGCAGGAGGTTCCTTGTGGCAAAGAAGGAAATCAATATTAATAATTATAATGATGATGCCATTCAAGTATTAGAAGGGTTGGATGCGGTACGTAAACGTCCGGGTATGTATATCGGATCCACCGACGGGACAGGACTCCATCATTTAGTATGGGAAATCGTGGATAACGCGGTTGATGAGGCTCTATCAGGCTTTGGTGATCGGATTGATGTCACTATCAATAAAGATGGGAGCTTAACAGTATCTGACCATGGACGCGGGATGCCAGTTGGTATGCACGCTATGGGAATTCCTACTGTTGAGGTAATTTTTACAGTATTACATGCTGGTGGTAAGTTTGGTCAAGGTGGTTATAAAACTTCGGGAGGACTCCACGGGGTTGGTTCTTCGGTCGTTAATGCCCTATCTAGCTGGTTAGAAGTAGAAATTACTCGTGACGGTACAGTCTACAAGCAGCGCTTTGAAAATGGCGGAAAACCAGTTACCACACTCAAGAAAATCGGTACTGCACCTAAGTCCAAGTCTGGAACCAAAGTGACCTTTATGCCGAACGATACGATTTTTTCAACGACAGACTTCAAGTACAACACTATTGCCGAGCGGCTTAAGGAATCTGCTTTCCTTCTTAAGAATGTTCGCTTGTCTTTGACCGATGAGCGAACTGGCGAAAAAGTAGAGTTCCATTATGAGAATGGTGTTGAAGACTTTGTCAGCTACCTCAATGAAGATAAGGAAACATTGACTCCAGTTCTCTATTTTGAAGGAGAGGAAAGTGGTTTCCAAGTTCAAGTGGCTCTCCAGTATAATGACGGTTATTCAGATAATATCTTATCCTTTGTTAATAATGTCCGCACCAAGGACGGTGGTACTCATGAGACGGGGCTCAAGACCGCTATTACCAAGGCTATGAACGACTATGCCAGAAAGACGGGTCTGCTCAAGGAAAAGGATAAGAATCTGGAAGGTTCAGACTACCGCGAGGGTCTATCTGCCGTCTTATCAATCTTAGTTCCTGAGGAGCATTTACAGTTTGAAGGCCAGACCAAGGACAAGTTAGGTAGTCCCTTGGCTCGTCCTGCTGTGGACTCCATTGTCTCTGACAAGCTGACTTTCTTCCTCTTGGAAAACGGTGAGTTGGCATCAAACCTCATCCGCAAGGCTATCAAGGCTAGAGATGCGAGAGAAGCGGCCCGCAAGGCGCGTGACGAAAGCCGTAATGGCAAGAAAAATAAGAAAGACAAGGGCTTACTCTCTGGTAAGCTAACTCCGGCCCAATCTAAGAATCCAGCTAAGAACGAACTCTATCTGGTCGAGGGAGACTCTGCCGGTGGCTCTGCCAAACAAGGACGTGATCGTAAGTTCCAAGCCATCCTGCCCCTGCGAGGTAAGGTTATCAATACCGCCAAGGCAAAGATGGCCGACATTCTTAAGAACGAAGAAATCAATACCATGATCTACACAATCGGAGCTGGTGTTGGGTCAGACTTTACACTTGAAGATGCCAACTATGACAAGATCATTATCATGACCGATGCGGATACTGACGGTGCCCATATTCAAACCTTATTGCTAACCTTTTTCTACCGCTATATGCGTCCGCTGGTTGAAGCTGGTCGTGTCTATATCGCCCTTCCTCCTCTTTACAAAATGTCCAAGGGCAAAGGCAAGAACGAAGTTGTTGAGTATGCCTGGACTGATGGTGAGCTGGAAGACCTGCGTCGCAAGTTTGGCAAAGGAGCTATGCTTCAACGCTACAAGGGGTTAGGTGAAATGAACGCCGATCAACTCTGGGAGACCACAATGAACCCTGAAACTCGCACTCTCATCCGTGTCACCATCGAAGACTTGGCTCGTGCAGAACGCCGTGTCAATGTCCTCATGGGAGACAAGGTCGAACCACGCCGTAAGTGGATTGAGGATAATGTTAAATTCACGCTTGAGGAAGCAACAGCTTTTTAAAATTTATTTAACGAATCATTATAAATAATTACAATATTTAGGAGTTTTATTATGAAAAAAATCTATACACTGGCATTGCTTGTATTTTCAGTATTTATCCTAACTGCTTGCTCTTCGCAGGAAGCTTGGCTAAACGGTACATGGAAGAGTGAAAAAACAAAAGGTACCTATGTTTTTGAAGAAAAGCAAGGTAAATGGAACATTTTAAACGGTAAGGAAAAAATTGCTGAAAAAGGGGAAGTAAAAGATAAAAAAGGGGATCAATTCACCATTGTTGATACTAATGGTAATCGTCATCAGATTAAAAAAGTTGATGAAAATACTATTGAATATCAACCTTTTACATCTGATGGCATTTCTGCAACTAATGGAGAAAGTTTTAAATTTAAAAAGGATAAGTAGAGTTATTTTTAGATTTAGGTGAGCAGAGGAGTGATTAGTTGACAATGCTTGAAACTGACCGTCTAATCTTGCGAGACTTGCAGGAATCAGATTTGCCAGCTTTGATTCTATATAAAGAAGTTCCACTGAAAAGATAGGTATTCCCATGAAAACTAAAACCGAGATGTTTGATGTGATTTTGCAAACTGCAAAAGTGCTACAAGTCAACGCTGTCGCCATGTCCGGCTCACGGACAAACCCAAATGCCCCCAAGGACGAGTTCCAAGACTATGATGTGGTCTACATTGTGGAGGATTTGGATGGTCTGGTAGCTGACCTTGCTTGGTTGGAAAGGTTTGGCAAGCGCATCATCGAGCAGCATAACCTACTTGACCATCGCCGCCTCTATCTCATGCTCTTTGAAGATGGCAATCGGATAGATTTGACCCTTTGCCCCAAGGAGCACATCAAAGAATGGGTGGATAGCGAAGCGGATTTCACGGTGCTGGATGACCCGCAGGGATTGTTTGCTCCTTATGCACCGACACCAAA
Organism: Streptococcus sp. HMSC10A01; assembly: GCF_001807785.1. Classification (NCBI taxonomy): domain Bacteria; kingdom Bacillati; phylum Bacillota; class Bacilli; order Lactobacillales; family Streptococcaceae; genus Streptococcus; species Streptococcus sp. HMSC10A01. Next base: position 261,605 of record NZ_KV790965.1, read on the forward strand.
GCGCTATTGGACGGCACCAGCCAGTGCGACTGACTTTGACAAATCCTGCAATGAATTCTGGTGGGTGTCAGCTTATGTAGTCAAGGGCATTCATCGAAACCACCTTGTCTATGCGACGGATCATCTGTATGGAATCTGCCAGCAAGAATTGCTCAGGCTTTTAGCTTGGCAAGTGGCAGCAGAAAAGGGGACGGTTGACGTTGGCAAGAACTACAAGTACCTCTTTCAGTATTTACCTGCTGAGAAAGAGAAAGAATTTACAGCCTTGCTTGACTTTTCTGACCAGAAAAACCTCACCAAGTCTCTCTTAGCTACCATGGACTTTTTCCACAAAGAAGCACAAGCTTTCTCTCGCAAAACTGGTTTCCCTTATGACAAAGCAACTGCAGAGAAGATGCTTGAGTATGCTGAGGCAAGACTTACCGATCACTGACTAAATGAAGAACGTAATTTAAAACATTAAACTACAGAAAGGATAGTTTGGTTACTTATAGTAACTGAACACTGGACTAATTTCCGTAATATATCCTTTATTTTATAAAAAACTACTCTACATTCTTTGAAAGGAGTTGAACACGCCCTAAATACTGTGCGAAAAAGATAAATTCTCTTGTGAGCATCGCTCACTGCAAGAATTTCTTATTTTCACTTTGTATTTTACGGGCTTAGTATCCTATGAGTAACATTCAAAACATGTCCCTTGAGGACATCATGGGAGAGCGCTTTGGTCGCTACTCCAAATACATCATTCAAGAGCGGGCCTTGCCGGACATTCGAGATGGCTTGAAGCCTGTGCAGCGCCGTATTCTTTATTCCATGAACAAGGACGGCAACACCTTTGACAAGGGCTACCGCAAGTCAGCCAAGTCAGTCGGGAACATCATGGGGAACTTCCACCCCCACGGTGACAGCTCCATCTACGATGCCATGGTTCGCATGTCTCAGGACTGGAAAAATCGTGAGATTCTCGTTGAGATGCACGGGAACAATGGTTCCATGGACGGTGATCCACCAGCGGCTATGCGTTATACTGAGGCACGCTTGTCTGAGATGGCTGGTTATCTTTTGCAGGATATCGAGAAAGATACCGTTCCTTTTGCTTGGAACTTTGACGATACCGAGAAGGAGCCGACTGTTCTGCCAGCAGCCTTTCCTAATCTTTTGGTCAATGGAGCAACTGGGATTTCTGCTGGTTATGCGACGGATATTCCACCTCATAATCTAGCTGAAGTCATTGACGCGGTCATCTATATGATTGACCATCCGTCTGCCAAGGTGGACAAACTCATGGAGTTTCTGCCTGGTCCAGACTTTCCGACAGGAGCTATTGTCCAAGGTCGTGATGAGATCAAGAAAGCCTACGAGACTGGGAAAGGTCGCGTCGTAGTGCGTTCCAGAACTGAGATTGAAAAGCTGAAGGGCGGTAAAGAGCAAATCGTCATTACTGAGATTCCTTACGAGATTAATAAGGCAGTCTTGGTCAAGAAGATTGACGATGTGCGGGTCAATAATAAGGTGGCTGGTATTGCGGAAGTGCGGGACGAATCCGACCGTAACGGTCTTCGCATTGCCATCGAGCTCAAGAAAGATGCCAATACCGAGCTGATTCTCAACTATCTCTTTAAGTACACTGATTTGCAGGTCAATTATAACTTCAACATGGTTGCGATCGACAACTTTACGCCTCGTTTGGTGGGGATTGTGCCAATCTTGACCAGTTATATTGCCCACCGCAAGGAGATTATTCTGGCTCGCAGCCGCTTTGACAAGGCCAAGGCTGAGAAACGGCTCCATATCGTGGAAGGATTGATTCGGGTTATTTCCATCTTGGACGAGGTGATCGCCCTGATTCGTGCTTCCGAAAACAAAGCAGATGCCAAGGAAAATCTTAAGATCAGCTATGATTTCACCGAGGAGCAAGCTGAGGCTATCGTCACTCTCCAACTCTACCGTTTGACCAATACAGACGTAGTGGTTCTGGAAGAGGAAGAAGCAGAGCTGCGCGAGAAGATTGCCATGCTAGCTGCTATTATCGGCGATGAGCGCACCATGTATAATCTTATGAAGCGTGAGCTCCGCGATGTCAAGAAGAAGTTTGGCAATCCGCGTCTCAGTGAGCTGCAGGATACAGCAAACGCTATCGAGATTAATACAGCTAGTCTCATTGTTGAGGAAGAAACCTATGTCAGCGTGACACGTTCTGGTTATATCAAACGGACCAGTCCACGTTCCTTCTCAGCATCGACCTTAGAAGAAATAGGCAAACGTGATGATGACCGACTGATTTTCGTCAGCCCGGCCAAGACGACCCAGCATTTGCTAATTTTCACAAGTCTTGGAAATGTCATTTACCGGCCTGTTCATGAGCTGTCAGACATACGCTGGAAAGAAATAGGAGAACACCTCAGCCAGACCATCAGTAACTTTGATACCAAGGAAGAAGTTATCTATACAGAATTACTGGACAGCTTTGAGGAAGGCACTTACTTTGCAGCGACTAAGTTAGGTCAAATCAAGCGAGTGGAGCGTAAGGAGTTCAGTCCTTGGCGGACCTACAAGTCTAAGGCGCTCAAGTTTGCTAAGCTGAAAAATGAAGACGATCAGGTTATTGCTCTGGCGCCGATTAAGCTGGATGATGTTATGCTCGTGACCAAAAATGGCTATGCCCTTCGTTTCAATATTGAGGAAGTACCTGTTATTGGTGCTAAGGCAGCTGGGGTTAAAGCCATCAATCTTAAGAAGGACGATGTTCTAGCGGCAGCCTTTATCGCCAACACAGACTCGCTTTACATCCTGACTCAGCGCGGTTCGCTCAAGCGTATGGCAGTCGCAGATATTCCTGTTACCAGTCGGGCAAATCGTGGTCTCCAAGTTCTGAGAGAGCTTAAGACCAAGCCACATCGTGTCTTTGCAGCTGGACCAGTCTATGGCGAAGCAGTGGACTTTGACCTCTTCACAACAGAAGCAGAAGCCAGCGAGGAGCAGATTTTGCAGGTGCTTTCTAATAAAGGAACTGTCTATGATGTAAACCTAGCTGAGCTCGGCTTATCAGAGCGAACAAGTAACGGAAGCTTTATCTCTGATACCATTTCGGACGAAGAAGTCTTCTCAGCTTATATTAAGTAATTTTCAAACCAGTTCAAACGAGCTGGTTTTTTCAAACTATAATTTAATAACAAAATTTTCTGAAAATTGAAAATAATGCTTGAAAATTTCTTAAAAAGGTGTAAAATAAGGAGTATCTAAAAAATGAAGTTTGGAAGTAGAGGAGTAAGATTATGACTGTAAATCTCGACTGGGAAAATCTAGGATTCTCATATATGAAATTGCCTTATCGCTTTTTAGCTTATTACCGCAATGGTCAGTGGGAGGAAGGCAAGCTGACAGAAGATGCGACCCTGCATATTTCTGAGTCTTCACCAAGCCTTCACTATGGTCAGCAGGCTTTTGAAGGACTTAAGGCCTATCGAACCAAGGATGGCAGTGTCCAGCTTTTCCGCCCAGATGAAAATGCTAAGCGCCTACAACGAACTTGCGATCGCCTCTTGATGCCGCAAGTTTCAACAGAAATGTTTGTGGAAGCTTGTAAGGCTGTTGTCCGTGCAAATGAAGAATATGTACCTCCATATGGAACAGGAGGAACTCTCTACCTTCGTCCACTTTTGATTGGTATCGGAGATATCATCGGGGTAAAACCAGCAGATGAGTATATTTTTACGATCTTTGCTATGCCAGTTGGAAACTACTTCAAGGGTGGTTTGGTTCCAACCAACTTCTTGATCCAAGACGAATATGACCGAGCGGCTCCACATGGTACAGGTGCTGCTAAGGTAGGTGGTAACTATGCAGCCAGTCTCCTACCAGGTAAGATAGCTAAGTCTCGTAACTTTTCAGATGTCATCTACCTAGATCCATCAACTCATACTAAGATTGAAGAAGTCGGATCAGCTAACTTCTTTGGAATTACAGCAAATAATGAATTTGTAACACCGCTGAGTCCATCTATTCTACCGTCCATTACCAAATATTCCTTGCTTTACTTGGCAGAGCACCGCTTGGGCTTGACTCCGATTGAAGGCGATGTTCCGATTAATGATTTGGATCGCTTTGTTGAAGCCGGAGCTTGTGGTACAGCGGCAGTTATTTCGCCAATCGGAGGTATCCAGCATGGTGATGATTTCCATGTATTCTATAGCGAGACGGAAGTTGGTCCAGTCACCCGTAAGCTTTATGACGAATTAACAGGTATCCAATTTGGTGATGTTGAAGCGCCAGAAGGTTGGATCTACAAAGTTGATTGATAGGAAGAGCCTAAAAGGCTCTTTTCTTCTTATTTGCAGGAAATCACTTGCCAGGTTTTTGCTTTTTGTGTAAAATAGTATTTTGAAAGAGGTAAGAAATGAGTAAAAAAGATAAGAAGATTGAAATTCAAATTAATGATAGTAAGGTCAAAGTAGGAGCAGATTTATTTGATGGCTATTCACTCGTTATTGGTAAAAAAGTAATTGGCGAGATTGCAGAATTAGACGGCCAGTATGCTATAATTAAAAACGGCAATGCGGATGCTTTCTATAAAAAACTTGAAAAGGCTGTAGAAAATTTAATAGAAACCTATAATTTAGGCAAATAAGGTGTTGATTTTCCATTTTTTTCGTGTTATAATAGATGACGTTGATTGTATACGGAGAGATAGCGAAGAGGCTAAACGCGGCGGACTGTAAATCCGCTCCTTCGGGTTCGGGGGTTCGAATCCCTCTCTCTCCATTAGCGTTCATTTTGACGATGATAAAGTGACTATTGTCAGCGCTCTTTTTGGGGTATAGCCAAGCGGTAAGGCAAGGGACTTTGACTCCCTCATGCGTTGGTTCGAATCCAGCTACCCCAGTTCTTAGGTGATATATCAGATGAGGGGTTAAAATATCTTAGGGTATTTTATTTCTTTATAAAAGGTATAAAAACGGTAAAGATAAATTAACATGTCGTTGCGGGCGCTTAGGAAAATAAAATGGATGTCAAGTGAAAACTTGATTGTTGGAGGATTTTTTAGATGAATGAATTTGAAGATTTGCTAAACAGTGTTAGCCAAGTCGAGCCAGGTGATGTTGTTACTGCTGAAGTATTGACAGTTGATGCAAACCAAGCTAATGTTGCAATTTCTGGCACTGGTGTTGAAGGAGTGTTAACTCTTCGTGAGTTGACTAATGATCGTGATGCTGACATTAACGACCTTGTAAAAACAGGCGAAACACTTGAATTGCTCGTTCTTCGTCAAGTAGTGGGTAAAGATACAGATACAGTTACTTACCTAGTATCTAAAAAACGTTTAGAAGCTCGCAAAGCATGGGACAAATTGGTTGGTCGTGAAGAAGAAGTTGTTACTGTTAAAGGAACTCGTGCAGTTAAGGGTGGACTTTCTGTTGAGTTTGAAGGACTTCGTGGTTTTATTCCAGCTTCAATGCTTGACACTCGTTTTGTACGTAATACTGAACGCTTTGTAGGTCAAGAATTTGATGCTAAGATTAAAGAAGTTGATCCAAAAGAAAACCGCTTCATCCTTTCACGTCGTGAAGTTGTTGAAGCTGAAGCTGCTGCAGCTCGTGCCGAAGTATTTGGTAAATTAAATGTTGGTGATGTTGTAACTGGTAAAGTTGCTCGTATCACTAGCTTTGGTGCTTTCATTGATCTTGGTGGTGTTGATGGTTTGGTTCACTTAACTGAGTTATCACATGAGCGTAACGTATCACCTAAATCTGTTGTAACAGTTGGTGAAGAAATTGAAGTGAAAGTCCTTGACTTAAACGAAGAAGAAGGTCGTGTATCACTTTCACTTAAAGCTACAACACCTGGACCATGGGATGGTGTTGAACAAAAACTTGCTGCTGGTGATGTAATTGAAGGTACTGTTAAACGCTTGACAGACTTTGGTGCTTTTGTTGAAGTATTGCCAGGTATTGATGGTTTGGTTCACATCTCACAAATTTCTCACAAACGTGTTGAAAATCCAAAAGATGTCTTGTCAGTTGGCCAAGAAGTAACTGTTAAAGTTCTTGAAGTTAACCCAGCTAATGAGCGTGTATCACTTTCTATTAAAGCTCTTGAAGAACGCCCTGCGCAAGAAGAAGGACAAGAAAAAGAAGAAAAACGCCAATCACGTCCACGTCGTCCTAAACGTCAAGAAAAACGTGACTTTGAACTTCCAGAAACTCAAACTGGATTCTCAATGGCTGACTTGTTTGGTGATATCGAATTATAAGATAATTTAGAAGTTGAGTTTTCTCAACTTCTTTTTCTTTTTTGACTTGTATTTTTAGTGAAAATTAGTTATAATAAATGAGTTGCCACCCTTAGTGTAATGGATATCACGTAAGATTCCGGTTCTTGAGATGGGAGTTCGATTCTCTCAGGGTGGATGACTTAAAATTGGACTCTTCGGAGTCTTTTTTCTTTCTTGGAGGAACATGCAATGACAGTAAAATTAATTGCCCATAGCTTGATCGAGAAAGACGGGAAGTATTTGCTTATCAAACGCTCGAAAATAAAGCGAGGCCTCCCTAATGTCTATCCATCTTATTGGGATATTCCAGTCGGAAGTGTAGAAGAGAATGAACTGCCTAGAGAGGCCGCTCTACGTGAGACTATGGAGGAGGTTAATCAAAACCTTCGGATTGATAAGATTATCCATGAAGATAGTCAGTTTGATGCTAGCAAAGATACTGTTTTCACACGCTTAGTTTATGCGGGTAGAATTTTTGGAAGAGCGTGATATTATATTAGATCCAGAAGAGCACACAGACTTTGTCTGGATTTCTTCTTTGAAAGACCTAGAGAGCGAGCTCATCGTACCTTATTTGATAGATATTTTTGCTGACAAATCTGTATAAAGCAAAAAAAAAAAACATCCCCTTTTAACAAGGAGATGTTTTTTTCTTAGTTTTTAGAAGCTGCTTGGAATTCTGGATTTTTCCATGCTTCATCAATGATTGCTTGTAACTCTTTAGCAGAAGCTTGCATTTTTTGAGTTTCAGCATCGTTCAATGGGATATTTACTGGACGTACGATACCGTGAGCACCAACGATTGCCGGTTGACCGATAAAGACGTTTTCAACTCCATATTGGCCTTCTTGGAAGACAGAAAGTGGTAGAACGGCATTTTCATCATCAAGGATAGCTTTAGTAATACGAGCAAGGGCAACTGCGATACCGTAGTATGTAGCACCTTTTTTATTGATGATTGAGTAAGCGGCGTCACGGACTGAAATGAAGAGGTCTACAAGATCCGCTTCGTTCAAGTCACGGTTAGCTTGTAACCATTGTTCTAGTTTTACACCAGCTACGTTAGCGTGTGACCAAACAGCGAACTCTGAGTCACCATGTTCACCCATGATGTAGGCATGGACTGAACGAGCATCAACACCGATTTTAGCTGCCAAAGCTTGACGGAAACGAGCTGAGTCAAGTGATGTACCAGAACCAATGACACGTTCTTTAGGGAAGCCAGAGAACTTCCAAGTAGAGTAAGTTAAGACATCAACTGGGTTAGCAGCTACGAGGAAGATACCATCGAAACCAGAAGCAACAACTTGCTCAACGATAGATTTGTTGATAGCAAGGTTTTTACCAACAAGATCAAGACGAGTTTCGCCAGGTTTTTGGGGAGCACCAGCTGTGATAACAACAAGGTCAGCATCCGCGCAGTCTTCGTATTTTGCTGCATAAATTTTCTTAGGTGAAGTAAATGCAAGCGCATGACTAAGGTCCTCTGCGTCACCAACTGCTTTTTCAAATAATTGTGGAATTTCAATAATACCGAGTTCTTGTGCAATTCCTTGGTTAACAAGAGCAAATGCGTATGAAGAACCTACGGCACCATCACCGATAAGGATTACTTTTTTATGTTGTTTTTCAAGAGTCATCTCTAAAATCTCCTTTTATTTTTTTACGGGTTTGTCCCAAACAAGTCTATTCTATCACTTTTAACATGCTTTGTCACGGCAGATGGTCATCTTTAAAAGATGTAAACGTTTTTAGGATCAAGGCTATTTACTGAAAAAATGTTTAAAATATGATATAATAGTACAGTTATATAAAGTGAAAAGAGGCATTTTTTTAATGCAAGATAAGAATTTAGTAAATGTCAATCTAACGAGTGAAATGAAGACAAGTTTCATTGACTATGCTATGAGTGTTATCGTTTCTCGTGCACTTCCAGATGTTCGTGATGGATTAAAACCGGTTCATCGTCGGATTCTTTATGGAATGAATGAGCTGGGAGTTACTCCTGATAAACCACATAAAAAATCAGCCCGTATTACAGGTGATGTTATGGGTAAATACCATCCGCATGGTGACTCATCGATTTATGAAGCTATGGTTCGGATGGCACAATGGTGGAGCTATCGCTACATGCTTGTTGATGGCCATGGAAATTTTGGTTCCATGGACGGAGATGGAGCTGCTGCTCAGCGTTATACAGAAGCACGTATGAGCAAAATTGCTCTTGAGATGCTTCGTGATATCAACAAGAATACTGTTGACTTTATCGATAACTATGATGCTAATGAGCGAGAACCAATAGTCCTTCCTGCCCGTTTTCCAAATCTTTTGGTTAATGGTGCAACTGGTATTGCTGTTGGTATGGCGACTAATATTCCGCCGCATAATTTAGCAGAGTCTATTGATGCGGTTAAGCTGGTCATGGATAATCCTGAAGCAACAACCCGTGATATTATGGAAGTTTTGCCTGGGCCTGATTTTCCAACAGGAGCCCTAGTTATGGGCAAATCAGGTATTCACCGTGCCTATGAAACGGGGAAAGGCTCGATTGTTTTACGTTCTCGTACTGAAATTGAAGAAATGAAAAATGGTCGCGAGCGGATTGTTGTAACCGAGTTTCCTTATATGGTTAATAAGACTAAGGTTCATGAGCACATTGTTCGCTTAGTACAAGAAAAACGTATTGATGGTATAACAGCTGTCCGTGACGAGTCTAATCGTGAGGGTGTCCGTTTTGTCATTGAGGTTCGTCGGGATGCGTCTGCTCATGTCATTCTAAATAATCTCTTTAAATTGACACAAATGCAGACCAATTTCAGCTTCAATATGTTAGCTATCCAAAATGGTGTTCCTAAAATACTCTCTCTTCGTGAGATTCTTTTAGCTTATATCGAGCACCAAAAAGAAGTTGTGACTCGTCGAACAGCCTTTGATAAAGATAAGGCCGAGGCTCGCACTCATATTTTAGCAGGTTTGCTGATTGCTCTTGACCACATCGATGAAGTTATTCGCATTATTCGCAACAGCGAGACGGATGCTGAAGCACAGGCTGAATTAATGGCTAAGTTTGAATTGTCTGAACGTCAAAGTCAGGCTATTCTCGATATGCGCTTGCGTCGTTTGACTGGTTTGGAACGCGATAAAATTCAGTCAGAATATGATGAATTGATTGCTCTAATAGCTGATTTGGCAGATATCTTAGCTAAACCTGAAAGAGTTCTTACAATTATTAGAGAAGAATTGGATGAAGTGAAGCGGAAATTTGCTGATGAACGTCGAACAGAGCTTATGGTAGGAGAAGTTCTCTCTCTAGAAGATGAAGATCTGATTGAAGAAGCGGATGTTTTGATCACCTTGTCAAATAAAGGATATATCAAACGTTTAAACCAAGATGAGTTTACAGCTCAGAAACGTGGAGGTCGTGGTGTTCAAGGGACAGGCGTCAAGGATGATGATTTCGTCAAGGAACTTGTTTCGACTAGTACTCATGATCGTCTACTCTTCTTCACTAATAAGGGACGAGTTTATCGTCTGAAAGGATATGAGATACCTGAATATGGCCGGACTGCAAAAGGTTTACCAATTGTGAATCTCCTGAAATTGGATGAAGGAGAAACAATTCAAACTATTATCAATGTGGAACAGGATCATAGCCAAGACTCTTATCTCTTCTTTACGACTCGTCTAGGGGTAGTCAAGCGTACTAGCGTAGCTGATTTTGCTAATATTCGTCAGAATGGACTCAAGGCTTTGAATTTGAAGGATGAAGACGAGCTGATTAATGTTTTCCTAACTGATGGAGCTGCTGATGTTATTATCGGAACAAAATTTGGTTATTCTGTTCGCTTCAATGAGACAGCTGTTAGAAACATGAGCCGTATTGCAACTGGCGTACGTGGTGTTAACCTAAGAGACGGTGACCAGGTCGTTGGTGCAGGTGTTGTGTCTGACAATGATGAAGTTCTTGTTATTACTGAAAAAGGTTATGGTAAGCGAACTCTTGCTAGTGAATATCCGACAAAAGGCCGTGGTGGTAAAGGGATTAAAACAGCTAATATCACAGAAAAAAATGGTCCTTTAGCTGGTTTGATGACAGTCAATGGTCAAGAAGATCTGATGATCATAACTAATACTGGTGTAATCATACGGACCAGTGTTGCAAATATTTCACAAACTGGTCGCTCTACAATGGGTGTTAAGGTGATGCGTCTTGATCAGAATGCTCAGATTGTTACTTTTACAACTGTAGAAGCAGATGATAAAGAAGAGTTGCAAGACGAGAAGGAGTAAAATATGGCCAGAGGATCACGAAGAGCCAAGAAGAAACGCAGTAAACGTAATATTATATTAAATATTCTTTCAGTTATCTTACTGTTAGTTGCACTTGCCCTAATTTTTAATTCTTCAATTAGAAATATGATTATGGTTTGGCATACAAACAAGTACCAAGTTTCTAAAGTATCTAAGAAAGAAATTGAAAAGAATAAAGCAAGTAAAGGTAGTTTCAATTTTGAAAAGGTTGAGCCTTTATCGACTGAAGCTGTCTTAAATGCCCAATGGAAAGCACAACAACTTCCTGTTATCGGTGGGATTGCGATTCCTGAACTGTCTCTAAATTTACCAATTTTTAATGGACTTGAGAATGCAGGTCTTTATTATGGCGCTGGTACTATGAAAGAAACTCAGCAAATGGGAAAAGGAAACTATGCTTTAGCTAGCCACCATGTTTTCGGGATTACGGGAGCCAATGAAATGCTCTTCTCCCCTCTTGATCGAGCAAAAGCTGGTATGAAGATTTATCTGACAGATAAAGATAAAGTTTATACTTATTCAATAACTAGTATTGAAAACGTGGAACCTGAAAGGGTAGATGTGGTTGATGATGCAGCTGATGGTACAGCAGAGGTTACTTTGGTAACCTGTGAAGATGCTGCGGCAACTTCTCGTACAATTGTTAAGGGTGTTTTAGAAAGTGAAACTCCATACAAAGAAACACCGAAGAAGATTTTGAACTACTTCAATAAATCATACAATCAAATGCAACTATAAATCTTATAATAAAAAAGAAGGAAGCATAAGTTTAATGCTTTCCTTTTTTCTTTTGCGAATAAATAGATTGTAAGGAGGTTTTTATGTACAGTATATCATTTCAAGAGGAATCATTATTACCACGGGAACGATTAGTAAGACTAGGAGCAGAGCAGTTAAGCAATCAGGAATTGCTGTCTATTCTCATTCGTACAGGAAATAAAAAAGAGAATGTATTCCAAATAGCTAGTAGAATTTTAGCATCAGTATCAAGTCTGACTGAACTGCGTCACATGACTCTATCTGAACTACAGGGGATATCTGGTATAGGGCAAGTAAAGGCGATTGAGCTACAGGCCATGATTGAGTTGGGTAGTCGTATTTCAAAAGCGGAGAATTTTGAAGGAGAACGTATACTGAGTAGTCAAAAACTTGCTAAGAAAATGCAACAGGAATTAAGTCATAAAAAACAGGAGCATTTGGTTGCACTTTATTTGAACACACAAAATCAGATTATTCATCAACAAACTATTTTCATTGGAAGTCTGACTCGGAGTTTAGCAGAACCTAGGGAGATTCTTCATTATGCGATTAAGCATATGGCGACATCAATTATCTTGGTCCATAATCATCCTTCAGGCGCGACTAGGCCAAGTAGGGATGATGATCAGGTGACAGAGAAAATAAAAGAAGCCTGCGAAATGATGGGCTTCATTTTATTGGATCATTTAATTGTGGGAGGGGATAGCTATTATAGTTATCGAGAGGAAACAGACCTCATTTAAGGACGGTTAGCTATAGTGCTTAATCATGCTCTTTTTTCATAAAGTAGAGAAGAGTTTGTAGTTCGCTTGTCAAATCGACATACTGAACAACAATTTCTTTTGGTAGATGAAGATGCACAGGTGAAAAACTCATAATCCCTTTTATTCCAGCATCGACAAGAATATTGGCTACTTCCTGGGCTTTTACACTTGGAACAGTTAAAATTGCTGTCTTGATGTCTGCATCCTTGATTTTTTCTTTGATTTGAGAAATGCCATAAATTGGAATACCATCAGGGGTTTTTGTTCCAACTTCTTTGTGACTATCAACATCAAAAGCCATGACAATTTTCATCTTATTTCTTTCATGGAAGCGGTAGTGGAGAAGAGCGTGCCCCATATTACCAACTCCTACAAGCATGACATTGGTGATTGAGTTATCATTAAGCAAATCGGCAAAAAAATTCATTAATTTCTTAACATCGTAGCCAAAACCTCTGCGTCCAAGTTCACCAAAATAAGAAAAATCTCTTCGAACAGTAGCAGAGTCAATACCAATTGCTTCTGCAATTTGTTTGGAACTGGCTTTTTCTATTTTTTCTGCATTAAAGCGTTTAAAAATACGGTAGTAGAGGGATAAACGCTTGGCAGTTGCACGCGGAATAGTTGAATTTTTTTCGGTTTTCACAAAATCACGTCCTTTCATTTCTATTTTATAGAAAGTTTGTGAAAAAATCAACTATTTTAAAAGAATCTAAGGAACTAAAAATAAAAAAAGAAAACTAAAATCCTTAGTTTTCTTTTTTACTTTCGTAAGCCGATAAATCAAACTGTAACATGGTTCGATAAAGATTGCCTATTTTTCCTTCATAGGGAACTTCTATCCCCTTATATGTCAATGAGAGGACCGTTAAGTCATCTGGGATAGTGACACAGCCTGAAAAAGCTAACATGAATTCATCAAAATCAAGATAACGAACGATTCGTTCGACCTTATAAGAATCTAAGTATTTAAGTTCAATCATGGATATTCTCTGTAATTCTTGAATAAATGTTGGATTATTGTTCCGTCTTTGTAAAAATCTCTCTTTCAACTAAGCTATCCATCAAAAAGTAGAATTTCTGCTGGAGAATCTTTTGATCTTCTGATTTAAAAATATTAACTAGACGAAGACCTGATTTATCTGTGATATTAATTTTAAAACCAGACAAGTCTTTATTGAAAATAATTTTTAATAAAAATCCTTGACCACTATTTGGAATTTCCTCTAAAAGGCGAGTTAGCTCAAAGTTTCCTACTTTTGTTTCGGCAAAGGTATTATCTTTTAATGTAAATTTTTTAACATTTGGATTTATTTCATAACTGTATAAACAATCTTTTAATGCTACTGACTTTTCAAAGGCCATGTGTTTCTCCTAAAATTTCTTTTAATTTTTTTGTTAAAATTTGTATTTCTTGAATTGTATTTTGATCAGAAAAACTGATTCTGAAGGATTCTTTTAATTTGGGGGAAGTCTCACCATAAAAAGCTGACAAAACGTGGCTTGGCTCAATCGCTCCAGCAGTACATGCTGATCCTGTGGAGACAGAAATTCCTGCCATATCTAACTTCATCAGCAGGATATCGTTTGCCTGGCCTGGAAATCCCATGTTAACCACATGAGGTAAATGAGGCTCCTGTTCATTGAGATAATAGTCGATAGTACCAAGTCCTTGCAAAAGTTCGTATCGAAGCTCTTGAATATGACTGAAGTTTTCGGCTATATGTTCAATATTATTTTCTAGTGCTGTAGCCATTCCAGCAATGGAAATGATGTTTTCCGTACCTGCTCTTTTTTTATCTTCCTGACTTCCACCGTGAAGTAGATTTTCAAAGTGGAAATCTTTAGCATATAAGAAGCCAGTTCCCTTCGGCCCGTGAAATTTATGAGCTGAAGCACTTAAAAAATCAATTCCTAATTCTTCTGGATAGATAGGAATCTTCCCCATAGCTTGAACCGCATCTACATGAAATTTTGCTGGATGAGCTTTTAAAACTTCTCCAATTTCCTTAATAGGTAGTAGATAACCGGTCTCATTATTAGCAAACATGGTAGAAACAAGAATTGTGTCAGGACGAAGTGCATTCTTTATATCTTTTACTCGTATCTTTCCGTCGACTGGTTGGATAAAAGAAATCTCAAATCCGTATTTTTCGGCTAAATGGTGTAAGGGTTCTAAAACAGAATGATGCTCAATTGCTGTCGTAATAATGTGTTTTCCTAGATCTTGATGCTTGAGAGCATAGCCTTTTAGTATGGTATTATTGCTTTCGGTAGCACCAGAAGTGAACAGAATATTTTTGGCATTAGTTCGCAATACCTGAGCAATAGTCTGCCTGGCCTGTCTAAGAATCTTGCTAGCCTCTCGTCCATGTTGATGAGTGCTAGATGGATTTCCATAGACCTGTACCATTAAGTCGGTCATCTTTTGGATAGCTACAGACGAAAGAGGGGTCGTGGCTGCATTGTCAAAATAAATCATTTTCAGTCCTTATTTTTTATTATATGCAAAGAGAGGACTGACAGGTTTTCTCTCTTGGATGCGGACAATAGCATCAGCAATCAACTCACTTGCTGTAATGTACTGGATGTTTTTTGGAGTTTTTTCTTTGGTGTCTACAGAATCGGTTACTAAAATTTCTTTGATCGGAACAGCATCTAATTTTTCAGCGGCACCATCAACGAAGAGACCGTGGCTTGAAACCGCATAGATTTCGGTTGCTCCTTCTCGATCGACAATTTTAGCAGCTTCAGTAAAGGTACGTCCAGTATTCAAGATGTCATCAATTAAGATCGCTTTCTTACCAGCTACCTCACCAATAATATATCCTTCATTGCGGTGAGCATCGTCTTGAGCATAGTCAATAATAGCGATAGGAGCATCTAGATGTTCTGCTAAACTGCGAGCTCTCTTAACACCTGAGTTCTTTGGACTTACAACGACAACATCATCACCTGTTAAGCCTTTATCGCAATAGTGTTTTGCAAAAAGAGGAACAGTGTAAAGATTGTCAACAGGAATGTCGAAGAATCCCTGCACTTGAACAGCGTGTAGATCAAGAGTCAGTACTCGATTCACACCTGCTTTTACTAACATATTTGCTACTAGTTTTGCTGTGATTGGTTCCCGTGGTGCTGCTGTACGGTCTTGACGAGCGTAACCAAAGTATGGAATTACAACGTTTACTGAGTTAGCACTGGCACGATTACAAGCATCTACCATGATGAGCAGTTCCATCAAATGGTTGTTTACCGGAAAACTTGTAGATTGAATGATGAAAACATCAAAGCCACGTACGCTTTCTTCGATGTTGACTTGGATTTCTCCATCAGAGAACTGACGTGATGAAAGTTTCCCAAGCGGTATTCCAGCAGCTTTTGCAATCTTCTCAGCGATAGCATGATTTGAGTTGAGCGAGAATAATTTCATGTTCTTTTTGTCATTGATTGAACCAAACATACCTAAAGATAACTCCTTTAATTTTCTGATTACTATTTTATCAAAAATATAAGAATTTTTCAGCTATTTGGCAAGTTTTTAGCAAATCTAGCGATCTTGCTTTTTAGGGGTGTGTACGGGAGATTGTTTTCTTGTAGAAAGTCAAAGAAATTAACTTTTCCATCTTCAGCATCTTGAACTTCAAGTTCGATTTCATAATCGTGAACATCAAAATAAAAATTTTCATCCAGAGCTAGAAGTCCAAACTCATGTTTCATTTCTCTGCGAATGGTGGTTAAGTGGCCTAGGATGGTTAATTGATTTAGCTGAATCTTCGTTTTCTTCAAGTTTTCAAGAATCTCTCCCTCTGGTAGAGTCATATTCTCAATTATAGAATTAACTTCATCTGCTGATAAAGCTTGGTTGTATTCCATTGTTCCTACCCCTTGTGATACCTTCAAAGTCAGCTCAGCTGAATCCTCAAAACGACGGATACGTAAGGCCATTTTGTGGTCTCTGATAAAAAAATCGGGAGTATCGATATAATAGTTTGTTTGTTTTACTGGAGTAATATCTTTAAAAAGTGGTAGCAGACTGTCGAATTGTTCTTTGTTTAATCCGGATTTGTATTCAATCTCTAAATGGTTCATTGTTGATCCTTTTCTTTCGTTTGAAAACGATTTATGTTATAATAATAGACGTATTTATTTTATATAAAATAATTAAAAATGACAAGGTGAGCGCGTTTATGGAGTGGGAACAATTTTTAGACCCTTATGTCCAAGCTGTTGGTGAGTTAAAAGTCAAACTGCGTGGGATTCGAAAGCAATACCGCAAGCAACAACGACACTCACCTATAGAATTTGTAACCGGTAGGGTCAAATCTATTGAAAGTATCCAAGAGAAGATGGTTATGCATGGAATAAGTTTAGAAAACTTAGACCGTGATATGAATGATATTGCAGGACTTCGAATTATGGTTCAATTTGAGGATGATATCACTGAGGTTCTAAAAGTTTTGCATCAGCGAAAAGATATGAAGATTGTTCTAGAACGAGATTATATCACTTATAAAAAGCCAAGTGGATACCGCAGTTATCATGTGATAGTTGAATATCCTGTTGATACAATTGACGGTAATAAAGTTGTCTTGGCTGAAATTCAAATTCGGACCTTAGCCATGAATTTTTGGGCGACAATTGAGCATTCTCTGAATTATAAATATAAGGGAGAATTTCCTCAAGAAATTAAGGAAAGGTTGGAAATAACAGCTCGAATTGCCTATGAATTGGATAAAACAATGGGTGAAATTCGCCATGATATTCAAGAGGCTCAAGTTCTGTTTGATCCGCCTTATCGGAAGTTAAATGATGGCGTAGGAAATAGTGACGATACAGATGAAGAATATAGATAAAAAGATTGCAGTTTTTAGCAATTATAAACCTCAAAGTAAAGAAGTCTGCCAATTATTGATTAAGAAACTAAGGCAGAATCGTTTCATTTTAACCGATAAAAATCCTGATATAGTTATTTCTGTAGGTGGAGATGGCATGCTCTTGTCAGTTTTTCACAAATATGAAAAACAATTAGATAAAGTTCGTTTTGTCGGTGTTCATACTGGACACTTAGGGTTTTATACTGATTATCGAGATTTCGAAATTGACAAGTTAATAGATAATCTAAAATTGGACACAGGTGCTCAGGTTTCCTATCCGATTTTAAATGTTAGAATTTTTCTTGAGGATGGTTCTGTAAAAACTAAACTAGCTTTGAATGAAGCTACGATAAAGCGATCAGATCGGACTATGGTCGCTGATGTCATGATTAACCATGTGGCCTTTGAACGCTTCCGAGGGGATGGGATTTCAGTTTCTACTCCGACAGGCAGTACGGCTTACAATAAGTCCTTAGGTGGAGCAGTTCTCCATCCGACAATAGAAGCCTTGCAAATTGCTGAAGTGGCTAGTCTTAATAATCGTGTATATCGTACTTTGGGCTCGTCTATTATTGTTCCCAAAAAAGATAAGATTGAAATATTTCCAACTCGAAATGATCAGCATACGATTTCTGTGGATAATAGAACTTATACTTTCAAGCATATTTCTAAGGTTGAATTTCAAATAGATAATCATAAAATACATTTTGTCGCTAGCCCAAGTCATACGAGCTTTTGGAACCGAGTTAAGGATGCCTTTATTGGAGAAGTAGACGATGAGATTTGAGTTTATTGCAGATGAGCATGTCAAAGTCAAAACTTTTCTCAAAAAACATGATGTTTCAAAGGGGCTTCTTGCTAAAATTAAGTTTAGAGGCGGAAGTATTTTAGTAAATGACGAACCGCAAAATGCAATTTACTTGTTAGACATTGGTGATAAAGTTACGATCGATATTCCCAAGGAAGAAGGTTTTGAAAGTTTAGAAGCGATTTCGAAAAAACTAGAAGTGGTTTTTGAGGATGATCATTTTTTAATACTTGATAAACCAGCCGGCGTCGCAAGCATTCCTAGCGTGAACCATTCTAATACTATGGCTAATTATGTCAAAGCTTATTATATAGATTCTGGTTATGAGAATCATCAAGTCCATATTGTGACACGTTTGGACAAGGATACTAGCGGTCTTATGCTATTTGCCAAACACGGCTATGCCCATGCACGATTGGATAAACAATTACAAAAAAGAGCTATTGAGAAGCGTTATTTAGCCCTGGTTAAGGGAGATGGTCTTTTAGAAAAAGAAGGGGAAATTATTGCTCCGATTGCGCGTGATGAAGATAGTATTATTACACGAAGAGTTGCCAAAGGAGGTAAATATGCTCATACTAGTTACAAGGTGATTGAGCAATTGGGCAACATCTATCTAGTGGATATTCACCTTCATACAGGAAGGACGCATCAGATTCGAGTTCATTTTTCACATATCGGCTTTCCACTTTTGGGAGACGATTTATATGGTGGAAGCTTAACTGAAGGTATCAGTCGCCAAGCTCTTCACTGTCATACTTTGAAATTTTACAATCCATTCAGTGGAGAGGAAATTGGACGTGCCAGTCCTCTTCCAACAGATTTTGAACAAGTAATTCAGATATTTAAAAATTAATTAATAGGAGATGAACTAGATATGAAAATTTTTGATGATATTCGTGAGGCCTTGCAGGATAAAGAAGTGAAAATTGTCCTGCCTGAAGGCGAAGAACCTCGTATTCTTCAAGCAACTAAGCGCCTTGTAAAAGAAACTAGCATTACTCCAGTTCTTTTGGGTAATCCTGAAAAAATTCGTATTTATTTAGAAATAGAAGGAATAACAGAAGGGTACCAGGTCATTGACCCTACAAACTGTTCTTGCTTTGAGGAAATGGTGGAAGCTTTTGTTGAGCGTCGTAAAGGAAAAATTACTGCAGACGAAGCGCGTCAATTGTTGAAGGAAGATGTCAATTATTTCGGTGTTATGCTAGTCTATCTTGGTAAGGTTCAAGGAATGGTTTCAGGCGCTATTCACTCTACAGCAGCGACTGTTAGACCTGCTCTTCAAATCATCAAGACTTTGCCATGGGTTTCGCGCACTTCTGGTGCCTTTCTAATGGTTCGTGATGATGAGCGTTACATTTTTAGTGACTGTGCCATCAATATTGATCCAGATGCCAATGTTTTAGCAGAGATTGCTATTAATTCAGCTTTGACAGCACAAATTTTTGATATTGATCCGAAAGTCGCCATGCTAAGCTATTCTACCAAAGGTTCTGGTTTTGGAGAGAAGGTTGATAAGGTCGTAGAGGCAACTAAGCTGGCTCAGGAAATGCGTCCAGATTTGGCTATCGATGGTGAATTGCAGTTTGATGCGGCTTTTGTACCTGCAACAGCAGAACTAAAAGCACCTGGTAGTCCTGTGGCTGGTCAAGCGACTGTCTTTGTCTTCCCTAGCATTGAAGCTGGTAATATCGGCTACAAGCTGGCAGAACGTTTAGGTGGCTTTTCTGCAGTAGGCCCTATCCTACAGGGGCTTAATCATCCAGTTAATGACCTTTCTCGTGGATGTAATGCAGATGATGTCTATAAGCTGACCTTGATTACAGCTAGTCAGGCAGTTGGTCATTATTAAACGATATGAGATAATTGGGGGGCGTACGCTCTCCAATTTTTTTATCCTTATGCTATACTAGATTTATGATAGTTTTGAGAGAATACGGGATTGAAATGTGGGAGGCAGATAAAATCGCCTCTTTTAGAGAGAAATTATTAACTTGGTATGATGAAAACAAACGCGATCTGCCTTGGCGCAGAACAAATAATCCTTATCATATCTGGGTTTCTGAGATTATGCTGCAGCAGACTCGGGTGGATACGGTGATTCCTTATTATGAGCGCTTTATTGACTGGTTCCCCAGTGTAGCTGATTTAGCACAAGCGCCAGAGGATAGACTGCTCAAGGCTTGGGAAGGGTTGGGATATTATTCGCGTGTGAGAAATATGCAAAAAGCGGCCCAGCAGATAATGATGGATTTCGCTGGAAAATTTCCTGATAGCTATGAAGGAATTGCTAGCCTCAAAGGGATTGGACCTTATACAGCTGGTGCCATTGCTAGTATTGCCTTTGGCCTAGCTGAGCCTGCGGTAGATGGCAATGTCATGCGAGTGTTGAGTCGCTTGTTTGAAGTTGATTTAGATATTGGCCAGGCTAGTAATCGTAAGGTTTTTCAGGCTATGATGGAGATTCTGATTGATCCTGATAGACCAGGAGATTTCAATCAGGCACTGATGGATCTGGGGTCAGATATTGAAGCTCCTGTTAATCCTCATCCAGAAGACAGTCCAGTAAAAGAGTTTAGTGCAGCTTATTTGCACGGAACTATGGATAAATATCCAATCAAAGCACCTAAAAAGAAGCCTGTTCCAGTCTATCTGCAGGGCTTGATTATCGAAAATGAACTGGGCCAATTCTTGCTTGAAAAGAATGAGGCTACTGGCTTGTTATCGGGTTTTTGGCATTTTCCCTTGATTGAAGTTGAGGAATTTCAAACTGAAAATCAGATGTCCCTGTTTGAAGTCGCTGAAAATCAGCCCAGTCTGGAACTGTCTCCTCAAGAAAGCTTTGAGCAGGATTATGATTTGATTGTCAATTGGCAGCAGGAGTCTTTTCCAAAGGTGCAACATGTCTTCAGCCATCGCAAGTGGCATATCCAGCTGGCTTATGGTCGAGTTAAAGACAGTCAGTATACAGCTGATGGGGAGGTCATGTGGCTACATCCAGATGAATTTGAGAAGTACCCTTTTGCCAAGCCCCAGCAGAAGATGTGGGAGGCTTTTCAAGATGTTAGAAATAAATAAAAAATCTGAGACTAATTTGGTCTCAGATTTTTTGAATCAATTTTACAAGTTTGCAAAAGCTTTAATGTCATCTGCAGTCATAGAAGAATCACAACGAACTGCTACTTGGCCGTCTTGAACATGAACAAAACCAGGAACCGTCGGAATACTGTATTCAGAGCGGAAGGCTTGCAGTTTATCTAATTCGCTAGCTTCTTCACTGTTAATGAAGTAGATATGTGCTTTAGTTTCAGCCACAACACCAGCCAATGTTCCAGCAAATTTACGGCAGTAAGGGCAAGTTTTACGACCTACAAAGAAAGTTGCAGTCTCTTTGTCAGCAATCGCTTGACGAGCACGATCAACAGTTGTGACTTCCAAGTCTTTAATATTTTGAGCAAATTGTTCCATAAATCATCCTCATTTCTTTTGATAGAACTAGTATGCCATAAAGTTTCTAAAATTGCTTAGATTTGATACGAAAAAAAGATGAGATTGGTTGGTCTCATCTTTTATCTTGCTTATTTTACAAAAGCATTGATTTCCGCTTCGATGTTTGCAATCTTAGCTTGTGAATCTTCGTTGCTTTCACCAACCACTGCAATGTAGAACTTGATTTTAGGTTCAGTTCCAGAAGGGCGAACTGCAATCCATGAACCATCTGCAAGTGTATATTTCAAAACATCGCTTGGAGGAGTTGTCAAGTTTGTAACAGTACCGTCAGCAGCAGTAGCAGTTTGAGCTTTGAAGTCTTCTACGACAGTGATAGCTGTTGTGTTCCATTCTTTTGGAGCATTGTTACGGAACTTAGCCATAATCGCTTTGATTTGCTCAGCCCCGTCTACACCTGAAAGAGTCACAGAGATAGTCTTTTCAGCGTAGTAGCCGTACTCTTTGTAGATTTCTTCGATACCGTCAGCAAGGGTCAAACCACGTGAACGGTAGTAGGCAGCAAGTTCAGCAACGACAAGAACTGCTTGGATCGCGTCTTTATCACGTACGAATGGTTTGATCAAGTAACCGAAGCTTTCTTCAAATCCCATCATGTAAGTGTGATTGTGTTTTTCTTCAAATTCTTGAATTTTTTCAGCGATAAATTTGAAACCAGTCAAGACGTTGAACATGGTTGCGCCGTAGCTTTCAGCAATCTTCGTTACCAAGTCAGTTGATACGATGGATTTGCAGAGAGCAGCATTATCAGGAAGAGTTCCAGCATTTTTGTGGGCTTCCAAGATGTATTTAGCCATGATAGCACCGATTTGGTTGCCTGAAAGGTTAAGGTAGCTACCATCTTTTTGAAGAACTTCAACACCAACACGGTCAGCGTCAGGGTCAGTTGCCACAAGAACATCTGCACCAACTTGACGACCAAGTTCTTCAGCAAGGGCAAAGGCTGCTTGGTTTTCTGGGTTTGGAGATTTTACAGTTGAGAAGTCTGGGTCAGCAGTTGCTTGCGCTTCAACAACTTGAACAGAGTCAAATCCTGCTTGGGCAAGGGCACGACGGGCTAACATTTCACCAGTACCATGAAGTGGTGTGTATACAATCTTCATGTCTTTACCGAATTCTTCAATCAAGGCTGGGTTGATGTTTACATCTTTGACTTCTTTAAGGTATTCTGCATCAACAGCTTCGCCAATGACTTCAATCAAACCAGAAGCTTTTTCAGCTTCGACATCAGCAACTTCTACAGCGAATGGATTTTCGATAGCACGAATGTATGTAGTCAAAGCGTCCGCATCGTGTGGAGGCATTTGCCCACCGTCTTCACCGTAAACCTTGTAACCGTTAAATGGTGCAGGGTTGTGGCTAGCAGTAATCATGATACCTGCGAAACAGTTGAGGTGACGAACAGCGAATGACAGTTCTGGAGTTGGACGAAGGCTTTCAAATACGTAAGATTTGATTCCATGTTTTGCAAGAACTGCAGCAGATTCAAAGGCAAATTCTGGAGAGAAGTGACGACTATCGTAGGCAATTGCCACACCGCGCTCTTTTTCGTTTCCACCTTTTGACTCAATCAAACGAGCCAAACCTTCAGTTGCTTGACGAACAACATAGATATTGATACGGTTTGTACCAGCGCCGATCAATCCACGCATACCTGCAGTACCAAATTCAAGATTGGTATAGAAGGCATCTTCCTTTGTTTTTTCGTCCATATTGTTTAAGTCTTGGCGAAGATAGTCTGGTAAATCAGCAAAATCAAGCCATTTTTGGAAGTTATCTTGATAAGTCATAGATGCAGTCTCCTTTGTTTAAAAAATGAAGAGAGGAAAATCATGATAAATCATCCCACTCTTGAATATATCTAATCGCTTTCATTGTAGCATATTTTCACTTATTTTGAAAGGTCAGATATAGAAAATGATGAAATACTTTTGAAAAAAATTTTTTCAAGAATTTCAAATAAATCATATAGAGAAATTAGAAAAAGGACAGATAGATAACTGCCCTTACAAGATTATTGATTAGAAGATTATTGCTTAGCTTTTTCAAGTGCAGGGACGATAGTTGTTGTCAAGACTACCGAAATAAGTAACTCTGCAATTGAATTTGCGGATAAAACAACAGCAAGCATAGCTTGGATACTTCCTTGATAGACATTTGAAAATAGAAAGAAGATTCCGCCCAAGACAAAGATGGTATTAGTAGCAGAACCAACTGCTCCAGCTATAGCTAAACCAAGTTTGTTATGTAGGACTTTGTAGACAAGATAAGGAGTGAGACCGATTAAAATGCGGGGCACCATAGCGATCATAAGCGAATGTAGATTTCCGTTTGGTACAAAAGGGCTAAAAAGATAGCTACTAGGAATAAGCACTATGGTGTTAGTAATCACACTAATACATCCCATAAGGAAACCTAAGACCATTCCAACCTGAGGACCGTAAAGGATACTAGCGATAATAATAGGTATATGAATAATCGTTGGTTTAATTGGTACTGGCAGAAGGTTGAAAATCACTGAGCTAAGCAGATGTAGTACCAACATAATGGCAAAGAAAATAGCAATTTGTGCAATCTTAGATTGTTTTTTCATAAATAAGTTCCTTTACAGTATCTATAATTGTATCAATCTCAGCCAGAGCGCCTTTTCCTTGATCGCCACAGGCTAAAATCGCTTCACGCGGTTCAATAGTCTTCCAGCCAGTTAGTTTAAGCCGGTCTATGTTTTGTTGTGTTATAGGATTTTCATACATTTTTGTGTTCATAGCTGGTGCTAAAACTTTCTTAGTATGAGTCGGTAAGGCCAGAGCAGTAGCTGTTACCATATTATCTGCTAGACCATTTGCTAATTTAGCAATCGTATTTGCCGTTGCAGGAGCTAGTAAAAAGAGATCAGTCTCCTTGGCAATGTTAATGTGGTTGACCTTGCTAGGATCAGGCTCTTGTATGATGTCGAGACCAACCAACCTTTGAGATAAGACTTGCAGAGTTAGAGGTGTGATAAATTCTGTCGCAGCTTGAGTCATGAGGACAGCCACATCAAAGTTCTCTTTCTTTAGGCGACTAGTAATATCTGCTGCCTTGTAGGCTGATATGCTACCACTAACTGCTAGAGTAATCTGAATCATGTTTTGCCTCCCTGTGGATATATTGGTAGAGGAGTTGAGCAATCTCAAGCTTGGAATGTGCTTTCGTCACCCTATCTTTTTCAACTAGATAAGCTTCATGCCCTTTCTCAGTAATTTTATTTAAATCATTGGCAACAATAATATCTGCTTTGTTTTTTTGGAGACTGGCTCGCGCAGTCTCAAGTAACTTTTCCTTAGAAACATCAACCAAGAGTTTGAATCCAATCAAGCGAATGTCGGGATTCCATTGTTTTACTAAGGAGATGATTTTTGGTGTTTTTTTAAGGAAAAGTACCTGGACATCATCCTGAGAAGAAATCTTGCTTTCTGAGTTAGACTTATTCAGTAATTCTGTAAGGTCAGAGCTAGCTAAAACTTCATCAAAGCCTGTCATATAAACTGGAGTGTAGTCAGAAACTGCCATAGCATGAATTAGTACATCGTGCGTGTGTACAAGTTTCTCCAGCTTTTCATGAAGCTCTGCGACATTTTCAATTTCTACTGTAGTAAGATTGGGATGTAGTAGAGGACGGACAGCCTTGGAAGTCGTTACTAAAGTCACTCGGTCACCCTTATTTAGGAAAGTTTCAGCTATAATTTTTCCTAACTGCCCAGTTGAATGATTGGTAATAGAGCGGACCCGATCGATTTTTTCGCTTGTTCCGCCTGAAGTAATCAATATATTCATAGCCTTATTTTACAAGAAAAAGTAAATTTAGTAAAATATTTATATTTACAGAAAGCTACTGAGAATTAAAATTTTGAAAACAGCTTGAAGTTACTTGTTTCTTATCAATAATCTATAGGAATGATTGTATGTCATTGAAAAAGGAGAGAGTATGGAGAAAGAGAAATATCAGTTTGAATATTACGCTGGTTCGAATTTTTATTTCACAAATTTGATGTTTATATTGGTCATGTTTGGATTTGGAATTGTTGCTTTTATAAGTATATACATGGATATTGATAAGGGCATAGAGCATGATTTGTCGCACTCTACCTTAATGATTATATTCTTAGCAGCGATCTTTGGCGGAATCATACTCTATCTGATAAAAAATATATTTAAAGAAAAAGAAAGCAAGGTACCAATTCTAGCTGGGACAATAGATGAGTTCGTCTTTCGCATTGATGATGAACTAATTAGCATTCCATGGAAAGATATTCAAAGAATTTTTTATAAGAAACGTTCCGAATATAGTTCTGAAGGACATAGAAGTGTAAAGCATTATATTTGCCCCTATACCCAAGCTGGTCCTGATTACGAAATTTCAATTGATAAATTAGATGAAGATCAGTATGATATCTACGATGTTTTAAATAAATACCATCCTGAGATTCTTTTGAGCGGATTTTTTGATTAAAGCTATTACAACTTAATTTTTAGGTTACTATAGAGATTCATGTAAATTTCATAATTTTATCTGATGAATCCTAGTATTCGTAAAACAAAACACGAACAATATTTTTTAAAAAGAGTTAAATTGTGTAGATTCTACTCTTTTTTTGTTATAATCTATATACTAAATGGATGAAGGAGAATTTGATGAAAACAGATATCGAAATTGCTCAAAGTATTGAATTACAGCCTATAGTGGATGTGGTGAAAAAAATTGACATCGACTATGATGACTTGGAACTATATGGTAAGTACAAGGCTAAGCTTAGCTTTGATAAGATTTCTGAAGTAGAGAAAAATCCTGTTGGCAAGCTGATTTTGGTAACAGCGATTAATCCAACTCCAGCAGGTGAAGGGAAATCAACTATTACCATTGGTCTTGCGGATGCCTTGAACAAGATTGGCAAGAAAACGATGATTGCTATCCGCGAACCTTCTTTGGGCCCTGTTATGGGGATCAAAGGAGGAGCAGCTGGTGGTGGCTATGCGCAGGTCTTACCTATGGAAGATATCAACCTCCACTTTACTGGGGATATGCATGCCATCACGACTGCCAACAATGCCCTGTCTGCCTTGATCGATAACCACTTGCACCAAGGAAATGTATTGGGAATTGACCAACGTCGTATTATCTGGAAACGTGTTGTGGACCTGAATGACCGAGCTCTTCGTCATGTTACTGTTGGCTTAGGTAGTCCAGTCAACGGTATTCCGCGTGAAGATGGCTTTGATATCACGGTTGCTTCTGAAATTATGGCGATTCTTTGTCTAGCTACGGATATTGAAGATTTGAAAAAGCGCTTGGCAAAAATTGTCATCGGTTATCGATATGACCGCTCACCAGTCTATGTTCGTGACCTTGAGGTAGAAGGAGCCTTGGCATTAGTCTTGAAAGATGCGATTAAGCCAAATCTAGTTCAGACTATTTATGGGACACCAGCCTTTGTTCATGGAGGACCGTTTGCCAATATCGCCCACGGCTGTAACTCTGTTTTGGCGACTAGCACTGCGCTGCGCTTGGCTGATTATACGGTGACTGAAGCAGGATTTGGGGCAGATCTTGGAGCTGAAAAATTCTTAGATATTAAGACTCCAAACTTGCCAACCTCTCCAGATGCAGTAGTCATTGTCGCAACCCTTCGTGCTCTTAAGATGAATGGCGGTGTTGTGAAAGATGCACTGACAGAAGAAAATGTAGAAGCAGTTCGTGCAGGTTTTGCTAATCTCAAACGTCACGTTGAAAATATCCGTAAGTTCGGTATTCCAGCAGTTGTTGCTATTAATGAATTTGTATCTGATACGGAAGCTGAAATTGCGACTCTGAAAGACCTATGTGCAGAAATGGGAGTACCGGTTGAGCTTGCTAGCGTCTGGGCAGATGGCGCTGAAGGTGGTGTAGCTTTGGCTGAGACTGTAGTCAAAACCATTGACGAAGAGCCTGCTCGTTACACTCGACTTTATGACAATGAACTCTCTATTGATGAAAAGATAGAGAAGATTGTCACAGAAATCTATCGTGGTTCAAAAGTGAACTTTGAGAAAAAAGCGCAGACTCAGATTCGGGAAATTGTCAAAAACGGCTGGGACAAACTGCCAATCTGTATGGCCAAAACGCAGTATAGCTTCTCAGACAATCCAGCTGCTCTGGGTGCGCCAGAAAACTTTGAAATCACCATTCGTGAATTGGTACCAAAACTTGGGGCAGGCTTTATCGTGGCTTTGACAGGAGATGTCATGACCATGCCAGGATTGCCGAAACGCCCAGCTGCACTCAATATGGATGTGGCAGCAGACGGTACAGCGATTGGTCTATTTTGATCATGGTTTAAAAGACTCGTTACGAGTCTTTTTTGGTATAATAATGAAAATACTGAGAACATGGAGTCATTATGGAGATTAGGTTAGCTAAGCCATCAGATGCTAGATCCTTGTTAGATATTTATGCGCCTTATGTCGAGAATACAGCCATTACTTTTGAATATGAAGTTCTGACCATTGAGGATTTTGCAATTAGGATTGAGAAAACATTGGAAAAATATCCTTACCTGGTGGCGGAAGAAGACGGTGTAGTCTTAGGTTATGCTTACGCTTCGACTTATTATGCGCGTGCAGCCTATGATTGGGCGGTAGAATTATCTGTCTATGTCAGTCAAGATGCTAGAGGGAAAGGAGTCGGCAGTAAGCTTTATGATGCTTTGGAAGAAATGTTAGAGCAGATGGGTTATATCCATTTTCTAGCCTGTATTTCTCTGCCAAACGAGGCTAGTCTAGCTTTGCACCGAAAAAGAGGCTATCAGCAGGTGGCGCATTTCCCTAAAATTGGCTATAAATTCAACCGTTGGCACGATATTGTTTGGCTACAAAAGTCTTTAGACAAGGAAGCTAGACCAATCAAGCTTTTAAAAGAAAAGGAGTAGGAAGTATGAAAAAGAAATATCTAATTATTTTGTTGTTAACCATTGGTTTAATTACCTTATCTGGTTGTCAGATGATTGAAAACTGGCTTAAAAATGCCAAGGAGGAATGGATTGGTTTAGAGATGACAGTTCGCACCTATGATGAAAATTCTCAGCTTATTGACCAAATGTCGGGCAAGTCTCTATCCATCTCTCGTAACGAGGAGTTTGACTCAGTTGATGCGGAAGGAAATTCCAAGGAGGACTCTTCTGTTCTCAAAATCACCTTGGGTAAGTATGAGATTGACCATGTGGGCTCTTCCCTGATTGCAGAAGAAAAAGGTTTGAAAGATGTCTTTGCTCAATATCAAAAGACAATAGATGTTGAGGAGAATAGCCATTCTGTTCCCGTTTTAAATCGCATGATTTCAGCCTTTAAAAACGACTTTACCGGAAAGAAAAAAGTCATTTTGATTCGCTCTCAAAACGGAACTCCGCTAGCAGCTTATGCTGGCGACCGTGTCTCTCTAGATAAATCCGATGCTCCTAAAACCTCTGAATTGTTGATTGACGGCAAACGTCTCGTGATTTACCGCTGTGACTACACTATTTATGACCGTGAATTGCTGGAGTAAGCTATGAATGTAGAGGAATTGGTAAAAGAGTTAAAAGCTGTAGCTAACCCTGATGATGCGGTGGCTATGAAAGCCTATATGAAAAATAAATTTGAGTTTCTAGGGGTCAAAACTCCAGCCAGACGGAAGCTCGTAAAAGCTTTTTTCAAACAACAGACTGACTCCGACATTGACTGGAATTTTATAAATGAAGCTTGGAATAATCCCTATCGAGAACTGCAGTACACCGCACTAGATTATCTGGAGATTCGCAAGAAACTATTGACACCATCTGACTTGCCTTGTTTGAAAAAGCTGGCCCAAACAAAATCTTGGTGGGATACAGTTGACTTTCTAGACCGCTTGGTCGGATCCATTATTGCCCGATTTCCAGAAACCAAAGCTACTATTTTATCCTGGAGTTGTGATGAGGATATCTGGTTGCGTCGCTTGGCTATTGATCATCAGCTATTGCGAAAAGAAGAAACAGACACGGAGCTCTTGGAGAAGATTTTAGTAAATAATTTGGGCCAAACAGAATTCTTTATTAACAAGGCTATTGGCTGGGCGCTGAGAGATTATTCCAAAACCAATCCAAACTGGGTCAGAGATTTTATCGAGCGGCATCAGGCAGAAATGGCTGCACTTAGTATTCGAGAGGGAAGTAAGTATATATCTTCTTGACAGATTGAGTTCCTTCATGGTATATTAGGTTCATGCGATGAGTCGATTGGCTCCTAGGAGCCTTTTGCGCTGAGGAGGTCTACATTTAATTGTAACGCAGGAGCGGACCTTGAGCAGTTGTGTGAACCAGCTGTTCTCATCGAAAGATGCCTCGAATCCCCAGTCTACGGATTGGGGATTTTTTATTGCTCTTGATGAAATGACTTCGCAGAAGGCAGTTGAGTAATAGAGCAATGGATGCAGTTTTGTTCGTGAGGGAAAAGCAGTAACCATATAAAGATTTATTTATAAGGTAAGAGTTGTTGTGTATGTTGATATAGATGAATCATTTTATGTAAAATATATAACATATTTAAGATCAAAAAAATTCAATTTTATCCTTTTATAGTCTCAGATTGGATTTACAATTTTTTTAAAAAATAGTATAATTATAGAATATACAAAATTTTTAGAAAATTCAGAGGTAGTTTGTATGGGATATACAGTTGCTGTAGTGGGTGCTACTGGAGCCGTTGGAGCTCAGATGATTAAAATGTTGGAAGAATCAATTCTTCCTATCGATAAAGTACGCTTTTTGGCGTCTGCACGTTCAGCAGGAAAAATTTTGAAGTTTAAGGGGCAGGATATTGTAATTGAAGAAACTACTGAAACTGCTTTTGATGGCGTTGACATTGCTCTTTTTTCTGCTGGTGGCTCGACTTCAGCAAAGTATGCTCCTTATGCAGTTAAGTCTGGGGCAGTAGTTGTTGATAATACTTCTTACTTCCGCCAAGACAGCAAAACTCCATTAGTAGTACCAGAGGTTAATGCCCATGCATTGGACCATCACAACGGAATTATTTCTTGTCCAAACTGTTCTACTATCCAAATGATGCTTCCATTGAAAGCAATCGCTGATAAATGGGGAATTGAGCGCGTGATTGTATCAACCTATCAGGCTGTATCTGGTGCTGGTATGGGTGCAATTTTGGAAACGCAGGATCAGTTGCGTCAGGTATTAAATGATGGTGTTGATCCAAAGGATTTGACTGCTAATATCTTGCCTTCTGGTGGGGACAAGGAGCATTATCCAATTGCGTTTAATGCATTGCCACAAATCGATGTTTTCACGGACAATGACTATACTTATGAAGAAATGAAAATGACCAAGGAGACTAAGAAAATTTTAGAAGATGACTCTGTTAAAGTTTCTGCTACCTGCGTCCGCATTCCAGTCTTGTCAGCGCATTCTGAATCTGTCTATATTGAAACTAAAGAAACTGCCTCTATCGAAGAAATAAAGGCTGCCATTGCAGCCTTTCCGGGTACAGTCTTAGAAGATGATGTTGCTCATCAAATTTATCCGCAAGCTGTCAACGCAGTTGGTAGAAAAGAAACTTTTGTTGGTCGGATTCGAAAAGACCTTGATATTGAAAATGGCGTTCATATGTGGATCGTATCTGATAATCTTCTTAAGGGAGCTGCTTGGAATTCAGTACAAATTGCTGAAAGCTTGCATGAGCGTGGCTTAGTTCGTCCGACTGAAGAGCTTGTTTACGAGCTAAAATAAAAGGTTGATTAGAAGACTTAATAGTTTTCAAAACAGGATAAAGCTAGTTTGAATTTTAATGTTTCTGGTTTTTTCAGATTCTAGATGAGATAACTGATAAATGACTAGTTTCATTAAGTCAATTAAACCTCAAACAAGTTTTGCTATAACAAAAAGAGGCTAAGAAGAAATTCTTTAGGCCTCCTTTCCTTATATAGAAAGGTTTTCATATGGCTTATAAAGATTTGCTTAATTGTAAAATAATCACTGCTTTCATTACACCCTTTCATGAAGATGGATCAATTAATTTTGAAGCTATTCCTGACTTGATAGAGCATCTTCTGGCTCACCACACGGATGGGATTTTATTGGCGGGTACAACAGCAGAAAGTCCCACTCTTACTCACGATGAAGAATTGGAATTATTTGCGGCTGTTCAAAAGGTTGTTAAAGGCCGTGTCCCTTTAATAGCGGGTGTCGGTACCAATGAAACACGTGACTCTATCGAATTCGTCAAAGAAGTAGATGAATTTGGTGGTTTCGCAGCCGGTTTAGCTATTGTTCCTTATTACAATAAACCTTCACAGGAAGGCATGTACCAGCACTTTAAAGCTATTGCGGATGCTTCAAACCTGCCTATCATTATCTACAATATACCTGGACGGGTAGTAGTTGAGATGACTCCTGAGACCATGCTGAGGTTGGCAGAACATCCAAATATTATCGGTGTTAAAGAGTGTACTAGTCTTGCTAATATGGCTTATTTGATTGAGCATCGTCCAGAGGAGTTTCTGATTTATACTGGTGAGGACGGTGATGCCTTTCATGCTATGAATCTGGGGGCTGATGGAGTTATCTCTGTTGCTTCTCACACAAACGGTGATGAAATGTTTGAAATGCTGGACGCAATTGAGCACAATGACATCAAAAAAGCAGCAGCTATTCAACGGAAATTCATTCCCAAAGTCAATGCACTTTTCTCTTACCCAAGCCCTGCCCCAGTCAAGGCTGTTCTTAATTACTTGGGCTTTGCGGCAGGCCCAACTCGCTTACCACTTGTGCCTGCACCTGAAGAAGATGCCAAACGCATTATTAAGGTCGTGGTTGATGGTGACTACCAAGCAACCAAAGAGACTGTTAAAGGTGTCCTGAGACCGGATTATTGATTGATGAAATTAAAACAAACTATTTTTTAGAAAGGATTGCCAAGTGCTTTCCTTTCTTTTTCGCTTTTTAAAGTCTAAAAAAGAAAGCTACCTTTGAAAAATATTGGAAAAAATTATATAATGTTAAGGTATGGTCTAGCTTTGAGTTTTCTTTTTGAGCAGGCTGTAAAGAACTAGATTGGCAGAAGTCATGTCAGTGACTTACATTATATTAGAAATAGATAAATAAAGGAGTTTATTATGCAAGTAATTAAGCGCAGTGGTGAAGTTGTAGATTTTGATCCGGATAAAATCTATCAAGCTGTCTTAAAGGCTGCTCAGACAGTCTATGTTTTGACTGATGATTTACGGCAAAATTTGGCACAAGTTACAAAAAAGGTTGTTCTTGATTTGCAAGAAGCAAAAGTAGAGAGAGCAACTATTAGTATGATTCAATCAATGGTTGAAAGCCGTCTCTTGGGAGCAGGCTACATTACTATTGCTGAACATTACATTTCTTATCGCTTACAACGTGATCTAGAGCGTAGTGGTTATGGAGATCATATTGCAGTTCACCTTCACTTTGAACAAGTTAGATAAATGCTAAAGCCCATAGAGGCTTTTTTCTTTGTTTTAGGAGATGTTGAGTTGTCCGTTTTGGATTCTCCCTCTTAAATTCTAG
This sequence comes from Streptococcus sp. HMSC10A01, assembly GCF_001807785.1. Lineage (NCBI taxonomy): Bacteria > Bacillati > Bacillota > Bacilli > Lactobacillales > Streptococcaceae > Streptococcus > Streptococcus sp. HMSC10A01. The sequence continues at coordinate 294,481 of NZ_KV790965.1, forward strand.
AAATATGTTAAAATAGTTAAAGATGAAAATATTCTGAAAGATATTCGCTGAAAGGAAAAAATATGGCAACGATTCAATGGTTTCCTGGGCATATGTCCAAAGCTCGGAGACAGGTCCAAGAAAGTATTAAGTTTGTTGATTTTGTGACTGTCTTGGTTGATGCCCGTCTCCCTTTATCTAGTCAAAATCCCATGCTAACTAAAATTGTAGGAGAAAAGCCCAAGCTTTTGGTTTTAAATAAAGCGGATTTGGCTGATCCTGTCCGTCTCAAGGAGTGGCAGACTTATTTTGAAGGTCAAGGAATTCCTACTTTGGCTCTTAATTCTAAAGAACAGTCTGCCGTTAAAAAGGTGACAGATGCCGCTAAGAAACTGATGGCTGACAAATTAGCTCGTCAGAAGGAGAGGGGAATTCGCATAGAAACTCTGCGTACCATGATAATCGGCATTCCCAATGCTGGAAAATCAACTCTCATGAATCGCTTGGCTGGTAAGAAAATTGCTGTTGTAGGAAATAAACCCGGTGTGACAAAAGGTCAGCAATGGCTCAAGTCAAATAAAGATTTGGAAATCTTGGATACACCAGGTATCCTCTGGCCTAAGTTTGAAGACGAGACGGTTGCTCTCAAGTTAGCTCTGACTGGTGCAATTAAGGATAATCTGTTACCTATGGATGAAGTGACGATTTTTGGACTTAATTATTTTAAGGAGCATTATCCTGAAGAGCTAGTAGGTCGCTATAAACAGTTAGATCTAAATCAAGAAGCTCCAGAGATAATTATGGATATGACTCAAAAACTTGGTTTCCGTGATGACTACGATCGTTTTTATAGCTTATTTGTCAAAGATGTTCGTGATGGTAAGCTGGGCCGTTACTGCTTGGATATTGTTGGAGAATTAGATGGCAACGATTAAGGAGATTCAGCAGCGTTTGGAGTTGGTGACTGAATTGTCTGATTCTTTTTTAGAAGAGGTGGCGAAGGATCAGCGTAGTGGAGTTCAAAAGGCTGTTGAAAAGCGTAAAAAGGCTATTCAAGCAGAGTTAGATGAAGATTTGCGTTTGGATCAGATGCTACGGTATGAAAAAGAGCTCTATCAATCTGGCTACCAAGCTATTGCTGGAATTGATGAAGTTGGTCGCGGTCCTCTAGCTGGTCCAGTTGTCGCTGCAGCTGTCATCTTACCTCCAGGATGTAAGATTAAGGGGCTCAACGACAGTAAGAAGATTCCCAAGAAAAAGCACCAAGAAATCTATCAAGCAGTTATGGATAAGGCCTTGGCAGTAGGTATTGGTCTGATGGATAGTGATATCATAGATAAAGTCAATATCTACGAAGCGACCAAGCTTGCTATGAAAGAGGCTTTGTCAAAACTTCCTCTCAAGCCAGATTATTTGCTGATTGATGCCATGAAATTAGATGTTGAGATTCCGCAAGAGTCCATCATCAAGGGCGATGCTAATTCACTATCTATTGCAGCAGCTAGTATCGTAGCTAAGGTCACTCGAGATCGGCTGATGGCAGACTACGATAAAGAATTTCCTGGTTATGCCTTTGCGCAGAATGCTGGCTATGGAACAAAGAGCCACTTGGAAGGCTTAGAACACTATGGAGTGAGTCCAATTCACCGAAAGACATTTGAACCAGTTAAGTCTATGCTTGGCTAGTTATGAAGAGGTTGGAAATGCAGATTATTAAAATTTTAAACAATAATGTCGTTATTTCTGAAGAAAACCAAGAAGAAATTGTGCTCATGGGAAGAGGGCTGGCTTTTGGTAGAAAAGTGGGTCAGGAGATCTCGCTTGATCTGATTGAGAAAAAATTTATTTTGTCAGCAGACAGGAAGCAGTTGATTAACGAAATTGATCCTGAAATTATAGAAATAGCTGGCGAAGTTATTGCATTTGCCCATAAAAAGATTTCTAAAGAGTTAAATCATCATGCCTTTATAGCAATGGCTGACCACATGCATGGAGTCGCCTTGCGAGAGAAGGATGACATCTATTTGAAAAATTTTCTTATGTGGGATATCAAGCGATTCTTCCCGGAGGAATTTGAAGTTGGAAAATATGCTAATCAGCTTCTAAGTCAGTATTTTGGTAAAGAATTACCGGATGATGAGGCTGGTTTCATGGCGTTAACAATTGTGAATGCAGAATTAGAGAACGGTGCAGCTGCAAGAGATTTGACCATGTTGATGGAAGAAATCATGACCATTGTCAAGTACAGTTTAGAAATTTCTCTAGATGAGGAAGATATTTATGTACAACGCTTTGTGACTCATCTGAAATTTTTTTGCGAGCGTGTTTTAACAGGCTCTGGATATAGAGACTTAGAAGACAATGAGATGTTTATACTGATGAAGTCTAAATACCCTTGTGCTTTTGAAACGGCTCAAAAAATCGTTGACCATCTTGAAAAAACTCGAAATTACACCACATCAGAAGATGAACAGCTCTATTTAATCATCCACTTATCTCGTATGAAAAGGAAGGTGTCATGAAAACAGAATACGAAAAAATGATTGCTGGTGAACCCTATCGCCCTCAAGATCAGGAATTGAGACAGCTAGCTGCTAGGTCAAGAAATTTCCAGTATTCTTTCAACCAGGAGCAAGACGTTCGAAAACGTAGTGCTATTATTAAGGAATGGTTTGGCTCAACTGGTGAAAATATTTCAATGAATCCTAACTTAGTATGTGACTATGGAGTGAACATTCATTTGGGAGAAAATTTTTATTCTAATTGGAATATGACGATGCTGGATGTTTGTTCGATTAGGATTGGAGATAATGCCATGTTTGGTCCCAATTGTCAATTGTTAACGCCATTACATCCATTGGATCCTATAGAAAGAAATTCTGGCATTGAGTACGGAGCTCCCATTACCATTGGTGATAATTTCTGGGCTGGTGGTGGTGTGACTATTCTGCCTGGCGTGACACTGGGAGATAATGTTGTTGTTGGGGCAGGATCTGTTGTAACAAAGTCTTTTGGAGACAATGTTGTTTTAGCTGGAAATCCAGCTCGGATTATCAAAGAAATCCCTAAAACTAAGTCAAATAAAGCCCTGAGCTAATTAACATCCACCTATTTACTTTAAATGCGAACAGATGTTTTTTAGAGAAATTAGTCAGGATATAAAAAAGACTGTAAAACAGTCTTTTTTTGTTGTTTTTTGCGAATATAATAGTGAGGTGAAAAAATGAAAAACTATGATATTTATAAAATGAAACATGCTGGACTGACTAATGGACAAGTTCTTAATGTCTTGAGATATGCTGAAAACAAGGAAAAGGAGCTTTCTTTGCGTGATATAGCGGTGGTTTCAGAGTGTCGTAATCCTGCCCTGTTTATGGAACGCTATAAGCAAATTGACGACGATTTCTTAAAGAAATCCTTTGAGGAATTTCCCTCTTTTTCTATCTTGGATGAAATTTATCCTTGGGATTTGAGTGAGATATACAACCCACCTGCTCTTTTGTTTTATCAGGGAAATATTGATCTACTTGAATTGCCAAAAGTAGCAGTAGTCGGAAGTCGTGATAGTAGTAAGCTTGGAAACCAGTCTGTTCAGAAAATTATTAAAGAATTGAATAATGAATTAATCATTGTGAGTGGATTAGCGCGTGGGATTGACACAGCTGCTCATATGGCAGCCTTACAGAATGGCGGTCGAACTATAGCTGTTATTGGGACTGGATTAGATGTTTTTTATCCTAAAGCCAATAAAAAACTTCAGTCTTATATTGGCAAAAATCACCTGGTTTTATCAGAATACGGTCCAGGTGAACAGCCCTTGAAGTTTCATTTTCCTGAGCGTAATCGAATTATTGCAGGTTTGTGCAGGGGCGTCATTGTTGCTGAAGCTAAGATGAGATCTGGCAGCTTGATTACTTGTGAGCGAGCAATGGAAGAAGGAAGAGATGTATTTGCTATTCCTGGATCTATTCTTGATGGAAAGTCTGATGGTTGTCATCATCTGATTCAAGAAGGCGCTAAGTGCATTATGTCAGGCTCTGATGTTCTATCTGAGTTTGATTTTTAAAACAAGTTTTCCTATAGGAGAATTTAACAGTTGACAAGCCTAAAAAAATAGTTTACACTCTATGAGATTTATTCTGATAGAAGGTGTATAAATTGGTAACAAAAACAAGTAAAAAGTCCACAACCAAGAAAAATCTGGTTATCGTGGAGTCGCCTGCCAAGGCAAAAACAATAGAAAAATACCTGGGAAGGAACTATAAAGTTTTAGCCAGTGTTGGGCATATTCGTGATTTGAAAAAGTCAACAATGTCTATTGATTTTGAAAATAATTATGAACCACAATATATCAATATCCGAGGCAAGGGACCACTCATCAATGATTTAAGGAAAGAAGCAAAAAAAGCTAAACAAGTCTTTCTGGCAAGTGACCCGGACCGAGAAGGAGAGGCTATTTCATGGCATTTGGCACACATTCTTAACTTGGATGAAAAAGAAAAGAATCGTGTGGTTTTTAACGAAATTACTAAAGATGCAGTCAAGAATGCTTTCAAAGAGCCTCGTCAGATTAATATGGATTTGGTCGATGCGCAACAAGCTCGTCGTGTTTTAGACCGTTTAGTTGGTTATTCTATTTCTCCTATTCTTTGGAAGAAAGTCAAGAAAGGTCTATCAGCTGGTCGGGTTCAGTCTGTTGCTCTCAAGTTAATTATTGACCGGGAAAATGAAATCAATGCTTTCAAGCCTGAAGAGTATTGGACCATTGACTCTACCTTTAAAAAAGGAAGTCGACAATTTCAAGCTAGTTTTTATGGCATAAATGGCCGAAAAATGAAACTGACCAATAACGATGAAGTGAAAGAAGTTCTTTCCCATCTTAAGGGAGATGACTTTAAGGTAGAAAGTGTCGAAAGAAAAGAACGTCGCCGTAATGCTCCCTTGCCGTATACGACTTCTTCTATGCAACAGGATGCTGCTAATAAGATCAATTTCCGGACTCGTAAGACTATGATGGTGGCTCAGCAACTCTATGAAGGTATCAATATCGGTTCTGGAGTTCAAGGTCTTATTACTTATATGCGTACGGATTCAACTCGTATTAGTCCAGTTGCTCAAAATGAAGCTGCTAATTACATTACTGATCGTTTTGGAGCTAAGTATTCAAAACACGGTAGTAAGATTAAAAATGCTTCCGGAGCTCAAGATGCCCACGAAGCTATTCGACCTTCGAGTGTCTTTAATACACCAGAAAGTATTGCAAAGTATCTGGATAAAGATCAGCTGAAGCTCTATACACTGATCTGGAACCGCTTTGTAGCCAGTCAAATGACAGCTGCAGTCTTTGATACTATGAATGTTAAAATTGAACAAAATGGTGTTCAATTTACGGCCAATGGAAGTCGGGTCAAGTTTGATGGTTATCTAGCTATTTATAATGACTCTGATAAAAATAAGATGCTTCCAGATATGGAAAAGGGTGATACTGTCAAACGTGTCAATACTAATCCAGAACAGCACTTTACTCAGCCACCTGCTCGCTATTCTGAAGCTACTCTTATCAAGACTCTCGAAGAAAATGGAGTTGGCCGGCCGTCTACTTACGCACCGACCATTGAGACCATTCAAAAACGTTATTATGTTAAACTGGTTTCTAAGCGTTTTGAACCAACAGAACTTGGTGAAATCGTCAATTCTCTAATTGTTGAATTTTTCCCAGGTATCGTGAATGTGAAATTTACCGCTGAGATGGAAGCAAAACTGGATGATGTAGAAGTCGGAAAAGAGCAATGGCAGAAGGTTATTGACGAGTTTTACCGACCTTTCGAAAAGGAAGTAGCCAAAGCTGAGTCTGAAATGGAAAAAATTCAAATCAAGGATGAGCCAGCTGGTTTCGACTGCGAGGTTTGTGGCAGTCCGATGGTCATCAAGTTGGGTAGATTTGGGAAATTTTATGCCTGCAGTAATTTCCCGGATTGTCGTCATACTCAGGCTATTGTCAAGGAAATTGGCGTGACCTGCCCGCAGTGCCAAAAAGGCCATGTTATTGAACGTAAGACTAAGAGGAATCGTATTTTCTACGGATGTGATCGTTATCCAGACTGTGACTTTACATCTTGGGATAAGCCAGTCGGACGAAACTGTCCAAAATGTGACCACTATCTGGTTGAAAAGAAAGTCCGTGGTGGCGGTAAGCAGGTAGTTTGTAGCAATGGTGATTATGAAGAAGAAAAGGTCAAATAAGTCTTTTTACCAATCAATTTAGTCCATTTTAACGGCAAAAACAAGAAATGTCTGTTAAAATGGACATTTTTTGTTTTGTCTGTTATAATAGACAAAAGGGGGTGGTGAAGTGTATATAGCCTTAATTGCAGACGTCATTGACTCAAAACTATTTAAAGAGAGATCAGACTTACAAAAGAAGTTGGAAGCAGTTCTCTTTCATATGAACAATCGCTTTGAAACTTATTTAGCTTCGCGATTAACTTTGACTCTTGGAGATGAATTTCAGGCTCTGTTTAGTTTAGATGCACCAATTTTTCAAATTATTGACTCCCTACGTCAAGAGTTGAAGCCTGCTCAGCTACGCTTTGGGATTGGTTTGGGGAAAATAGTGACTGACATTGACCCTTTACAGAGTATCGGTGCTGATGGACCTGCCTATTGGAATGCACGAGCTGCTATTAATCTCGTTCATCAAAAGAATGATTATGGAAATACTCAGTTGTATTTTTCTAGTGGAAAAAAGGAAGAAGATTTTCAAATAAATGCTTTATTAGCTGCAGGAGAGGCAATCAAATCAGACTGGCGAGAAAGTCAGGAAGAACTTTTAAGGGGCTTACTCAAACTATCCATCTATAGTGAGGATTTTAGTCAGCAAGAGCTGGCTCAGGCACTTTCATTAAATCCCAGTGCCCTTTCTAAACGCCTAAAAAGTAGTAGCATCAGAGTCTATCTTCGAAGTAGAGCGGCTGCACTTGCAGCTATCCAAGCCATTGATGTTACAAAAGGAGGTCAGAATGAACGGATTTTCTAGTATGGATTCATATCACCTTTTCGTACTTCTGTTGATTTGTCATTTGTTATCAGATTATTACTTTCAAAGTCAAAAAATGGCTGACAAAAAGGACAAAAACATTCGAGTCCTTGCATTTCATATTTTACTTGTAGGACTACCTTTATTTGTCTTAACTATTATAATACCAAGTTTGTGGTGGAAGACTTTCATTGTTTTCTTAAGCCATGCTCTTATTGATTATTTCAAACCAATCCTACAAAGGATATTCAAGTTAAAAGTGTCAATCATTTTTGTGCTTGATCAACTCCTTCATTTGGCTATTATCTACGGACTCTCTAATATGAATACTGAGTTTTTGCCAAGTTTCCTTCCATTAACTTTCTTAAAAACCGTTTTGTTTGTCTTATTGGTAGGAAAGCCAACCAATATTGCTTTTAGAATTTTATTTGGTAAATTTCAACCAGAAACGAGTCAGGAGTTGGATACAATAGATGGAGCAGGAGCCATGATTGGTTTCTTAGAGCGCCTGGTTATCGGAGCTTGTCTTCTTTATGGACAGTTTGCTTCGATTGGTCTAGTGTTTACAGCTAAGTCTATTGCCCGCTATAACAAAATATCGGAAAGTCCAGCATTTGCAGAGTATTACTTGATTGGGTCCTTGGTCAGCATTTTATCAGCCTTGCTTGCCGCCTGGATTGGTATAAAATAAAGTTTTGAAAGAAAATAGTATGAATAATAAATTTACAGAATTTCTAAAAATCGCGTCTCAACTGAACAAGATAGGAATTGTTCCATTGCTAATGGGCTCTTTGGGGCTGGAGCAGGTTACTGGTCAGGACTGGCAGGCGCGGGATATTGATATCCATGTTCACGGTGATGAGCGCGGTTGGGAAGCGCCAGATGAAGAGCGGATTTATGATATGGACAAGATTGAGCCCATGATGGAGAGCTTAGGCTATCGTTTAGTTGATCTACACGAGCATGAATTTCAAAAAGAAGGTCTGTCTATTGAATTTGGAGCCATGGAAACCTTGGAGGCATTTTCAGGTGTGCCACTGGAGAAGCTGACTAGAAAAGAAGTAGAATGCGTTGAGTTTTTACTGCCAACTGCAGAGCAATTTTTAGCTATCTACCGCGCCTCTTCCCAAGATTCTTACCGAAATGATAATAACAATCATAAGGATTTTGCTAAGATTGTTTATTTGGAAAAAATGACACAATGATGGACAGACTAGAATTCTCCTGTCTGTCTTTTTTACTATCTTTTTGTTATAATGGACCAAGTATTAATTTAGAAAGATTTGTGGGTGCAAACAGTTCAGTAGATTATTTTGATATGGACTTAGGTTCCACCCAAAGAGGTATTAGTGTCGTGTCTCAATCTTATATCAATGTTATTGGTGCAGGCCTTGCTGGCTCAGAAGCTGCTTACCAGATTGCCAAGCGTGGAATCCCAGTCAGACTCTATGAAATGCGGGGTGTTAAGTCAACGCCTCAACACAAAACTGCGGACTTTGCAGAACTGGTCTGTTCTAACTCTTTGCGAGGAGATGCGCTGACCAATGCAGTCGGTCTGCTCAAGGAAGAAATGCGACGGTTGGACTCAATCATTTTAAAGTCAGCAGAAGCGACTCGGGTACCAGCAGGTGGTGCTCTAGCGGTCGATAGAGAAGGTTTTTCTCAGATGGTGACGGAGCTAGTGACTAATCATCCATTGATTGAGGTCATTCGAGAAGAAATTACTGAAATTCCGAATGATGACATCACAGTCATTGCGACAGGACCCTTGACCAGCGATGCTTTGGCCGAAAAAATCCACGCGCTCAATGGAGGTAACGGTTTTTATTTCTACGACGCAGCAGCGCCAATCATCGATGTCAATACCATTGATATGACCAAGATCTATCTCAAATCCCGCTATGATAAGGGCGAAGCAGCCTACCTCAACGCTCCCATGACCAAACAAGAGTTTATGGATTTCCATGATGCTTTGGTCAATGCCGAAGAAGCACCGCTCAATTCCTTTGAAAAAGAAAAATACTTTGAAGGATGTATGCCTATTGAAGTTATGGCCAAGCGGGGTATTAAAACCATGCTTTATGGACCGATGAAACCGGTTGGTTTAGAATATCCAGATGACTACCAAGGACCTCGAGATGGTGAATATAAGACGCCATACGCTGTAGTGCAACTTCGTCAGGACAATGCAGCAGGCAGTCTTTACAACATCGTCGGCTTCCAAACTCATCTCAAGTGGGGCGAGCAAAAACGAGTCTTTCAAATGATTCCTGGCCTTGAGAATGCAGAATTTGTTCGCTATGGAGTCATGCACCGAAACTCCTATATGGACTCTCCAAATCTGCTAGAACAGACTTTCCGCTCTAAGAAACAGCCAAATCTTTTCTTTGCAGGTCAAATGACTGGAGTTGAAGGCTATGTTGAGTCTGCAGCTTCTGGTTTGGTAGCTGGTATCAATGCCGCTCGGCTCTTCAAAGGAGAAGAAGCACTTGTCTTTCCAGAAACAACGGCTATTGGTAGCTTGCCACATTATGTTACCCATGCTGACAGCAAGCATTTCCAACCCATGAATGTCAATTTTGGCATTATCAAAGAGCTGGATGGCCCTCGAATTCGTGATAAGAAAGAGCGCTATGAGAAGATTGCTGAGCGCGCCCTGCAGGACTTGTCTCCTTATCTTGATAAATAAGAGGTTTGATTAAAAAAATATTTTAAAAAGATTGCATAAAAGTCTTGCAATCTTTTTTTATCTATGATATGATTATCAATGGTTTGAAAAAACTGCCTAAGACAGTAGGGGAGCTCGACTCATAAAGATCCTACCGAGGACAAAACGTATCATTTAAAAAGAAGCGTATTGTACTTTCGTGTCTAGGTTTGGGCGCGTTTTTCTTTTGGAAAAATCCCCAAGCAAAATAATTACGGAGGTGAAACACTAAATGAGTGAAGCAATTATTGCTAAAAAAGCGGAATTAGTTGACGTAGTAGCAGAAAAAATGAAAGCTGCTGCATCAATCGTCGTTGTTGACGCTCGTGGTTTGACTGTTGAACAAGATACAGTTCTTCGTCGTGAGCTTCGTGGAAGCGAAGTTGAGTATAAAGTTATCAAAAACTCAATTTTACGTCGTGCGGCTGAAAAAGCTGGTCTTGAAGATCTTGCATCAGTTTTTGTTGGACCATCTGCAGTAGCATTTTCTAATGAAGATGTTATCGCACCAGCTAAAATCTTGAACGATTTTGCTAAAAACGCTGACGCACTTGAAATCAAAGGTGGTGCAATCGAAGGCGCTGTCGCATCAAAAGAAGAGATTCTTGCACTTGCAACTCTTCCAAACCGCGAAGGACTTCTTTCTATGCTCCTTTCTGTACTCCAAGCGCCAGTGCGCAACGTTGCACTTGCTGTCAAAGCAGTTGCAGACAACAAAGAAGACGCAGCTTAATTTTAAGCTACGCAGCGTAGCCTAGCTACGAAAAAATATTTAAAATAAAAAACTTATTTGGAGGAAATAACAATGGCATTGAACATTGAAAACATTATTGCTGAAATTAAAGAAGCTTCAATCCTTGAATTGAACGACCTTGTAAAAGCTATCGAAGAAGAATTTGGTGTAACTGCAGCTGCTCCTGTAGCTGTAGCTGCTGCTGGTGCTGCTGACGCTGGTGCTGCTAAAGATTCATTTGACGTTGAATTGACAGCTGCTGGTGACAAAAAAGTTGGCGTTATCAAAGTTGTACGTGAAATCACTGGTCTTGGTCTTAAAGAAGCTAAAGAGCTTGTTGATGGTGCACCTGGTATCATCAAAGAAGGCGTTGCAACTGCAGAAGCTGAAGAAATCAAAGCTAAATTGGAAGAAGCAGGCGCTTCAGTTACTCTTAAATAATAGAGTTTCCAATGAAAATGAAAACCAGAGTTTAGGCTCTGGTTTTTTTGTAATTTCTAGTATGTATCTTTTGCCTTGTATCATTATTTAAGGTTTGAGAAAAAGAATCTTCTCTTTTAATCAGACTATATAACTTCCAAAAATCAATTTTCCTTTTCGGGCTATTGTTAGATAGTGAAATTTTTGTTATAATAGCAATATCAAATTTATAGGAGTATACAATGAAATCTATCAAACGTATTGTTTTAGCTGCGATTTTTGCAATTGGTGCTATTATCCTTGTAGCATGTTCAGGTGCTGCTAAGAGCGACAACGGAACCTATGTTTATGAAGCTTCTAAGGATTTTATTAAGAACACACTTAAGGAGCAAGGTGCTTCAAGTGAAGAAGCAGAAAAATACGCTGATCAATTTTCTTTGAAAATGACGATTGAAATCAAAGATACCAAAGGTGAAGTAACTCTTGAAGCTAAAGCTATGGGCAATAAGAAAAATCAAGATTATAAATTAAAAGTTGATCAAAAGAATAAAACTCTTGAATCAGAAAAGGGTGGCAACGACAAAGTTAAGTACAAAATTGAAGGCGATGTCTTGACATTGGATCTTTCTCAGTTGGAATCTGGTCAAGCTGACAAAGCTACTCTGGCAATCTTCAAAGATGCTAAGTTTAAACGAACTAAATAGTGAACGAAGTGAGATTTATAATCTCACTTTTTTCAATGATTTATGGCTTGTTAAATGAATGGCCGCTAGGAGTTGATTTATTAAAACTACAAACTTTCAAATCAAAAAGGCTCTTGTTTTCTTCAGATTCCTCTTGCAGGAATGAGACAGCTTTTGGTATAATATTGATGAATTGAAGCAAAGGAATTCAATTTTTCAGTTGTGTATGAAAAAGTGCTGGGGAGTGCTTTTTTATTGTTTAAAAATGATTTTTAGGAGGAGAGATGAAATATATTTGGTCTTATTTAAGAAGATATCCTAAATGGCTCTTATTGGATTTCCTAGGAGCGATTTTCTTTGTCGTTGTAAATTTAGGTCTTCCTACAGTTCTTGCTCGTATGATTGATGAGGGGATTAACCAAGGAGATACCAGTCGTCTGTATTTTTGGGCATTTATAATGTTATTAGTTATTGTAGCAGGCGTCTTTGGAAGAATTGTCCTGTCCTATGCGGCTGGTAAATTAACAACTAGTATGGTTCGTGATATGAGAAATGATCTTTACGCTAAGCTACAAGAGTATTCTCATCATGAATATGAACAGATTGGTGTGTCTTCGCTAGTGACACGGATTACAAGTGATGCTTTTGTTCTCATGCAATTTGCTGAGCAGAGCTTAAAAATGGGGGTTATTACACCCATGATGATGCTTTCAAGTGTTTTTATGATCTTTTTAACAAGTCCGTCCTTGGCTTGGATTGTCGCTATTTCCCTTCCTTTTTTGGCGGTAGTGGTTTGGTATGTGGCTGTTAAGACACGTCCTCTATCAGAGAAGCAGCAAAAAACTTTGGATAAAATTAACCAATATGCTCGGGAAAATTTAACAGGTTTACGGGTCATTCGTGCATTTGCAAGAGAAGAGTTTCAAGAGGAGCGCTTTGCTTCAGAAAATGAAATCTATGCTGACAATTCCAATAAATTGTTCAAACTGACAGGATTAACAGAACCTTTATTTGTTCAAATCATTATTGCCATGATTGTCGCTATTGTTTGGTTTGCTTTGCAGCCTTTAGGAAGTGGTGAATTAAGAATTGGTGACTTGGTTGCCTTTATTGAGTACAGTTTTCATGCTTTACTGTCTTTCTTATTTTTATCAAGTCTCTTTACCATGTATCCTAGAACAGCCGTCTCTAGTGAGCGTCTAAAGGAAGTTATGGATATGCCTATCTCCATTAATCCTAATGAAGATGGTATTACTGAAACTGAAAGCCATGGTTATCTAGAGTTTGACAATGTAACCTTTGCTTATCCAGGGGAGACGGAGAGCCCGGTCCTTCATAATATTTCTTTCAAGGCCAAACCTGGTGAAACTGTTGCCTTTATTGGTTCTACAGGATCAGGTAAGTCTTCCTTAGTACAATTGATACCACGTTTTTATGATGTTACTCTAGGGAAAATTTTGGTAGATGGAGTTGATGTTCGAGACTATCAACTTAAAGCCTTGCGTCAAAAGATTGGTTTCATTCCCCAAAAAGCTCTGCTATTTACAGGTACCATCGCAGAAAACTTGAGGTATGGTAAAGAAGATGCCAGTCATGAAGAACTAAATCAAGCTGCAGATGTGGCTCAAGCTAAAGAATTTATCGAAAGTCGTGAGGAGCGATTTGAAACACACCTGGCTGAAGGAGGAAGCAATCTTTCTGGAGGTCAAAAACAACGTCTGTCAATCGCTCGTGCTGTTGTAAAAGAGCCGGATATATATATATTTGATGATTCGTTTTCAGCTCTCGACTACAAGACGGATGCTATCTTACGTCGTCGTTTGAAAGAAGTAACCCAGAATGCAACGGTTTTAATCGTTGCCCAGCGGGTTGGCACGATTATGGATGCAGATCAAATTATCGTTTTGGATAAGGGTGAAATCGTTGGTCGGGGAAGACATGAAGAACTCATGGAATCCAATGCCATTTATCGAGAAATTGCCCAATCCCAGCTTAACAGTCAGTCATTAACAGAAGAATAGGAGGGAAACATGGAGAAAAAACATTCTTTTGCTCGTTTATGGAGCTATTTAAAAGTCTATAAAGTATCTGTCATTTTAGCTGTTTTCCTCAAGATTCTTAGTGTCGTTATGAGTGTTTTGGAGCCATTTGTGTTGGGGCTTGCAATTACAGAACTGACTAGCAATCTTTTGGATATGGCTAAGGGAGTTGAAGGAGCTCACATTAATGTCAGTTATGTTGGTTGGGTCATGGTCTTGTACTTTGTTCGAGCACTCTTCTATGAAATCGGTTCTTACTATTCCAACTATTTCATGACCAATGCAGTACAAAATACCATTCGGGATTTGAGAAATGAACTCAGCCATAAAATTAATCAGATTCCCGTATCTTATTTTGATAAGCACCAGTTTGGGGATTTACTGGGCAGATTTACTAGTGATGTAGAGACAGTATCAAACGCCTTGCAACAAAGTTTTTTGCAAGTAGTGAATGCTGTATTTACTATTTCCTTGGTTATGTTTATGGTTCTGTATCTAAACCTGTCACTTGCTCTGCTTGTGATTATCAGTATTCCTTTGACCTATTTTGCGGCAAACTTTATATTGAAGAAATCTCAACCTTACTTTAAAAAGCAGGCTGATATTTTGGGAGAAATGAATGGTTTTGTCCAAGAGAATCTAAGTGGTTTTAATGTTTTAAAACTTTACGGAAGAGAAGAGGCTTCCAGTCAAGACTTTGAAGCTATTACACAAAATCTTCAAGAAGTAGGTTTTAAGGCTAGTTTTATTTCAGGTTTGATGATGCCTGTTTTGAACGCGATTTCTGATTTGACTTATTTACTTGTAGCAGTTATTGGTGGATTGCAAGTTATTTCTGGTCAATTAACAATTGGGAATATGCAAGCTTTTGTTCAATATGTTTGGCAGGTTAGTCAGCCAATTCAAAACCTAACACAGTTAGCAGGTCAATTGCAAAGCGCCAAGTCTTCTTTAGACCGGGTTTTCCAAGTGCTGGATGAGGCAGACGAAGTCAATGATGTGTCTGAAAGACTGGAACATGATTTAACTGGGCAGGTCAGCTTTCATGATGTAGACTTTCAGTATGTGGCAGATAAGCCACTCATTCGGAATTTCAATCTGGAAGTCAAACCTGGAGAAATGGTAGCCATAGTCGGTCCGACTGGTGCTGGTAAGACCACATTGATTAATTTGCTCATGCGTTTCTACGATGTGACCAAAGGTGCGATTACGGTGGATGGTCACGATATTCGAGATCTTTCCCGTCAGGACTACCGCAAACAGTTTGGTATGGTGTTGCAAGATGCTTGGCTTTACGAGGGAACGATCAAGGAAAATCTTCGTTTCGGGAACTTAGAGGCTACTGATGAGGAAATTGTAGAAGCGGCCAAGGCAGCTAATGTGGATCACTTTATCCGTACATTACCAGGTGGATATAATATGGAAATGAACCAAGAGTCCAGCAATATCTCGCTGGGTCAGAAACAGTTGCTTACGATTGCACGAGCGCTTTTAGCAGATCCTAAGATTCTGATTTTGGATGAAGCAACTTCGTCTGTCGATACACGTCTGGAGCTCTTGATTCAGAAGGCTATGAAGACACTCATGCAAGGGCGGACCAGTTTTGTCATTGCTCACCGACTGTCGACCATTCAGGAGGCAGATAAGATTTTGGTGCTCAAGGATGGTCAGATTATCGAGCAAGGCAATCACGAGAGTCTCTTGGCAGATAAAGGATTTTATTATGACCTTTATCAAAGTCAATTTTCTAAGAAAGCAGAAGAAGCTTGAAAAACTTGCTAAAATGTTTGGTAACTGCTAGAATATTAAACGAAGTGAGGTAGCAATGTCTTTAACTAGTCAAATTATTACAGCAGAATTTCCTGATTTAGATAAGGTAGAAGCTCTTAATCGAGAAGCTTTTCCTGAAGAAGAGAGAGTTCCTATTAGTGAATTTCTCCGCTATACCAATGATGAGCAGTCCCATTTCTTTGCTTTTTACAATGAAGAAGAGTTTGTGGGCTTTGCTTTTGCGATCTACAATGAAAAATGCTTTTATGTTAGTTTTTTTGCGATTATGCCACATCTTCGAAGTCACGGTTATGGTGGAGAAATCATCCATAAACTAACAGAGTTTTACCAAAAAACCATGGTTTTAGAAGTAGAACGTTTAGATGAAGAGTGTGATAATCTAGAGCAACGTCAAGCACGTATGGATTTCTATAAAAGAAATGGATTCAAAACGAGTAATGCTTTTCTAGAATATGATGACCTAAGCTTTGAAATCTTATATTTAGGCGATCACTTTGATGAGGAAGCCTATCGGGATATTTTTCATATGCTCCAAGAGAAGAACTTTTTTGAATTTGAAATTAAGTATAGAAGATTTAGTGATGCGTAAATAAATAAGACCTCTGAACTGTTTTTCAGAGGTCTTTGTCTGAATGTACTTGTCTTTTTTATGATTGATTTGTTCTTGATTTCACTTGTTTTGCAAAATATAATATTTTTGTTATAATGTGAAAATGTTATAAATAAAGAGGAGTTATTATGATAAAAAAAGGTGCCTTAACAGGCTTGCTCTTGTTTGGAATATTTTTTGGTGCAGGAAACTTGATTTTTCCACCATCTTTGGGTGTTCAGTCGGGTTCTAATTTTTGGCCAGCTATTGGTGGCTTTGTCTTATCAGGAGTAGGGATTGCGATTATTACCTTGATTTTTGGTACACTCAATCCTAAAGGGTATATCCATGAGATTTCACGTAAAATCGCTCCTTGGTTTGCTATCGTCTATCTGGTTGCTCTCTATTTGTCCATCGGTCCCTTCTTTGCGATTCCGCGGACTGCAACAGTAGCCTATGAAGTTGGGATATCTCCTTTACTTCCTAAAGATATGACTGGTCTTGGTTTGATTGTTTTCACGACAATTTATTTTGCTGCAGCGTATTTGATTTCTTTAAATCCATCAAAGATTTTAGATCGGATTGGTCGCATTCTAACTCCAGTTTTTGCAATTTTAATTATTATTTTAATTATACTGGGTGCCTTTAAATATGGCTCAGCAGCACCTCAGCAGGCTTCAGCTGCCTATGCTGCATCAGCATTTGGACAAGGCTTCTTGGAAGGATATAATACTTTAGATGCCCTGGCTTCAGTAGCTTTTAGCGTAATTGCTGTAACTACACTGAATCAACTGGGTTTCAAAAATAAAAAAGAATACATTTCAACTATTTGGATTGTTGGATTAATTGTTGCCCTTGCCTTTAGTGCTATGTATATTGGCTTAGGATATCTAGGTAATCATTTTCCAGTTCCTGCTGAAGTGATTGTAAAAGGCAACCCTGGTGTTTATGTCCTATCTCAAGCCACTCAAGCTATTTTTGGTCCTACAGCACAAATCTTCCTGGCTGTTATGGTTACAGTGACTTGCTTTACAACTACAGCTGGTTTGATTGTTTCAACAGGAGAGTTCTTTAATAATACTTTCCCCAAAGTATCTTATAAAACTTATGCAACCATCTTTACTTTGATTGGTTATGCCATTGCGAACCTTGGTTTAAATGCGATTATCCAGTATTCAGTACCAGTTTTGCAAATCCTTTATCCAGTTACGATTGTGATTGTGATGATTGTTATTGTAAATAAATTCTTACCCCTGTCAAAAATTGGTATGCAAGTGACAGTTGCGCTAGTGACTTTGATTGCTCTTGCAAGCATTTTGGGCTCTTTATTCAAAGTCAAGGAAGTTATGGATACAATAAATACTTTGCCTTTTTCACAAGCTTCTCTGCCTTGGCTACTTCCAGCTCTTTTAGGAATTATTTTGTCACTCATTTTGCCTGATAAACAAAAGAGTGAATCTTTTGAAATTGAAGCATAAAAACTTAAATTCATCACGATAGTGATGGATTTTTTTGTTGAGTGTCAACAGTAGAAGATGTTTTATAATTAAATACGAACACAAAGCAATTTGGTGGCTTCTGTTAACCTTTGTTAAGAGATATAATGTTTTTTAGTTCCAGATTATATTCTTGGAGAATAGCTAGTATATATAAAGTGTAGAAGCTTATTCTCCTATTTTTTGATGGGTGAAAAAAATATAAGTATTTTATAAGAAGGATTTAAGAAAAAATTTAACTTTTTCTTATTCCTTTTTAATTTTATGATTTTATACTAGAGTCATAAAAAATATAAGGAGGATCCTATGAGATTCAATTCAAATCAAAAATATACTCGCTGGTCAATCCGTCGCTTAAGTGTTGGTGTGGCTTCTGTTGCAGTTGCCAGTGGTTTTTTTGTCCTAGTCGGTCATCCAAGCTCTGTACGTGCGGATGAAGTCAATTTAACACCAGCACAAGTTGTACCAAATCCTTCATCAGTAACAGAAAAAAGTGAGTTACCAGAAAATGTTCTTAAAGAAGCTGTGGATACGGCTCTTCCAGAAAATCAGACGATTCCAAGTTCAAAGGAAGCAGTTGATGAAACTAATTCCTCAGAGAAGACTAGTACTGATTCTAAAGAAGAAGTTGCAAAACCGAAAGAAGAACAGGATACACCAAAAGCCAATAATCCAACAGAAGAACAAAGCAAACCAGAGGTAGCTCCTGCGACAGTTGGTAGCCAAGATCGTGAAGCACCTACTCCTCAATCAGTAACAACTCCAGAGGAAGTTAAAAAAGGAGTTGCTGAGAATACGAAGGAAACAGTAGATGTTCCAGCCAGTTATCTTGAAAAAGCGAACGTTCCTGGTCCATTCTTGGCCGGAGTTAACCAAGTCATTCCGTATGAAGCTTTCGGTGGTGATGGTATGTTG
>NZ_KV790966.1:0-34413 GCF_001807785.1 Streptococcus sp. HMSC10A01
ATGAAGTTGTTGAAGTAGGAACTAAGAAAGGCGTAGTTACTACAACTGAAGAAGTAGTAGAAAAAGAAGTTATCAAACATGGTAGCTCTACAGTGCAAAATCCAGCTTTACCAAAAGGCACAAGAAACGTAAAAGTTCAAGGTGTAGATGGAGAGAAGGAAGTAACTTATACTGTTACGAAAGCTGATGGCCAAGAAGTTAGCAAGGTTAAGAAGTCAGAAACCGTGACAAAACCAGCAGTTGACGAAGTCATCGAAGAAGGTACTGGTCCAGTCATTACCACTAAGGAAGAAACTAAGACTGAAGAAGTAGACTTCCAAGTCAAAGAAGTTCCAAATCCAGCCCTTCCAGAAGGTGTCCGCAATGTGACAACTTCAGGTAAGAAGGGTGTTCGTACCATTGTTTACACAGTAACCTACGCAGACGGTGTTGAAACAGGTCGTGTAGAGAAATCCAACACTATCACAACTCCAGCAGTTGATGAAGTTGTTGAAGTAGGAACTAAGAAAGCTACTGCTCCAGTTGTTACAACTGAAAACGTGACTGAAACTCAAGTTATTTACCATGGCACTATCACTTTAAGCAATCCAGATCTTCCAAAAGGAACAAAACGGATCAAGATTGCTGGTGTTGATGGTGAAAAGACTGTTGTCTACACAATTACTAAGACAAATGGTGTTGAAACAAGCCGAGTTGTCAGAGACGAACAGATTACGAAAACACCAATCACTCAAGTAGTTGAAATTGGTACTAAGGAATCTGGTAGCAGCCAATCAAATGCTAGTCAAGATCAAAAAGATCCATCAGACAAAGCTCAAGATTCTAAAGGACAAGGTCAAAAGGATTCAACTGGTAAAGTTCAAGATCCTAAAGATCAAGCGAAACCAGGATCAGATGCTGCTACAAGTAGTCAATCAGGTCAAACAGACCGTCCACAACAACCTCAATACTCTAGAGTAAATAGAAACGCAGAAGAGAAGAAGAACCTTCCAAACACTGGTGAACATGCAAATGGCCTTGTGGCTCTATTAGGACTTGTTCTTGCAAGTGTAACGGCCTTCTTTAACTTCCGTCGTAAAAAACACTAAGAATTAGGTTGAAAAAATATAAGGCATTTGTGCTTAATCTCCCGTTGCTTTTCTAAAAACAGGGACCAGCAAATGTTAAATAGAAAAGAGGCTGAGATAATATCTCAGCCTCTTTTTGAATCCTAACGTAATAGTTAGACTCAAAATCTTAGCATTAAAGGGAAAGAAAAAAGCCCGATCTTACGAGCTTTGTGTTCAGATGCTTCCTGATAAATCAGGTTATATAAGGCGGTAGACGGATTTGAACCGACGATCAAGCTTTTGCAGAGCCGTGCCTTACCACTTGGCTATACCGCCTTAACCTTTACTATTTTACCTTAAAAAAGGACTTTCGTCAATACACTTGATTCTAAGAAAATGAAATAATACTGAAAACTAGAAAAATAAATGCTGATAAAATCAAGGTTTTCGAGGAAAAATAAAGCAAAAGAGCTTGTCAAATCCTTGAAATTCTGTTATCATAATAGATGCCGTGCAAATGGCAAAATACTCATTTTAGATGAATTGTGGGACTGTTGCCCTTGGGTTGTCCTGCGAGCTGAAATCTAAAAGAGGAAAAAAACAAAAAGGAGAATTTACTCATGGCAGTAATTTCAATGAAACAACTTCTTGAGGCTGGTGTTCACTTTGGTCACCAAACTCGTCGCTGGAACCCTAAGATGGCTAAGTACATCTTCACAGAGCGTAACGGTATCCACGTTATTGACTTGCAACAAACTGTAAAATATGCAGACCAAGCATATGATTTCATCCGTGATGCAGCTGCAAACGATGCAATCATCTTGTTTGTTGGTACTAAAAAGCAAGCTGCTGAAGCTGTAAAAGATGAAGCAGAACGCGCTGGTCAATACTACATCAACCACCGTTGGTTGGGTGGAACTCTTACAAACTGGTCTACTATCCAAAAACGTGTAGCTCGTTTGAAAGAAATCAAACGTATGGAAGAAGACGGAACTTTCGAAGTTCTTCCTAAGAAAGAAGTAGCTCTTCTTAACAAACAACGTGCACGTCTTGAAAAATTCTTGGGTGGTATCGAAGAAATGCCACGCATCCCAGATGTAATGTACGTGGTTGACCCACATAAAGAGCAAATCGCTGTTAAAGAAGCTAAGAAGCTTGGTATCCCAGTGGTTGCTATGGTTGACACAAACACAGATCCAGACGATATCGATGTAATCATTCCTTCTAACGATGACGCTATCCGCGCTGTTAAATTGATCACTGCGAAAATGGCTGACGCTATTATCGAAGGTCGTCAAGGTGAAGACAGTGTTGAGTCAGTAGAAGCTGAATTGGCTGCAACTGAAACTCAAGCAGACTCAATCGAAGAAATCGTTGAAGTTGTAGAAGGCGACAACGCTTAATTCAAATAATTAGTAATTACCTAGGAGGGCGGGGCTTAGCCCGGCCCTCCTATTTATAAAAAATATAGGAGAATCAAAATGGCAGAAATTACAGCTAAACTTGTTAAAGAGTTGCGTGAAAAATCTGGTGCTGGTGTCATGGACGCTAAGAAAGCCCTAGTTGAAACTGATGGTGACATCGAAAAAGCGATTGAATTGCTTCGCGAAAAAGGTATGGCAAAAGCAGCTAAGAAGGCTGACCGTGTTGCTGCTGAAGGTTTGACAGGTGTTTATGTAAACGGTAATGTTGCAGCAGTAGTTGAAGTAAACGCTGAAACTGACTTCGTTGCAAAAAATGCTCAATTTGTTGACTTGGTAAATGCAACTGCGAAAGTAATCGCTGAAGGCAAACCAGCTAACAACGAAGAAGCACTTGCTTTGACAATGCCTTCAGGTGAAACTCTTGAAGCTGCATACGTATCTGCAACTGCAACTATCGGAGAAAAAATCTCATTCCGTCGCTTTGCTTTGATCGAAAAAACAGATGCACAACACTTCGGTGCTTACCAACATAATGGTGGCCGTATCGGTGTTATCTCCGTTATCGAAGGCGGAGACGAAGCTCTTGCTAAACAAATCTCTATGCTATCGCTGCGATGAAACCAACAGTTCTTTCATACAAAGAATTGGATGAGCAATTTGTTAAAGATGAATTAGCACAATTGAACCATGCTATTGATCAAGATAACGAAAGCCGCGCAATGGTTGGTAAACCAGCTCTTCCGCACTTGAAGTATGGATCAAAAGCTCAATTGACTGATGCAGTTGTTGCTCAAGCTGAAGAAGACATTAAGGCTGAGTTGGCTGCTGAAGGTAAACCTGAAAAGATTTGGGACAAGATCATCCCAGGTAAAATGGATCGCTTCATGCTTGACAACACTAAAGTTGACCAAGCATACACACTTCTTGCACAAGTTTACATCATGGATGACAGCAAGACAGTTGAAGCTTACCTTGAATCAGTAAATGCTTCAGTAGTTGAGTTCGCTCGCTTTGAAGTTGGTGAAGGTATCGAAAAAGCCGCTAACGACTTTGAATCAGAAGTTGCAGCAACAATGGCAGCAGCTCTTGGACAAAACTAAGAATCTACTATCATAAAAAGAACGGGACAAGATTGATTTTTGTCCCGTTTTTATCTTTATAAGCTTAAGCTCTTGTATATATCAAAAGCTTTCTAATGTGCTTTATGCTATTTAGCCACTCTTCTCATCAAGTTACTATGTGAAATCACAGCATCAATAAAAATTAGAAGAATACCAAAAATTAAGAGATGAGTAATTTGAGAATAGGTAAAAGTAATTCTAAACTTCTGAGTGAATAGGATTCCTATCACAGTAGCGAGTGTAATGAGTAGATTAAGAGTCCACTTTGTTTTCTGTTTCATCTTGGCCTGTTCAAATAAGAAGGGGATAAAGAAGCAGGCAACCAATATGGCAATCTGGACATTGACATAATGGGCAGAAAATACTGTGTATAGGAACAAGGTTGAAAGCAACCAAGTGAGCACGTGGCGAGTATAAGTGAACCAATCTAGCGTCATTGGACAATCCTCCTTTTGAGATAATTGTGAATAGGTAAGGTACCTATTCTTTCTGTACATTTCCACCTATATTATAACGCTTTAAAAGTTAATTGCAAGCGGTTACAACTAAGAATTTGCTCTTTTCTAAAGCTTTTTCACTAGTTTGAATTATCAGACCTTTTACCATCCCTTTTCCTTTCAAAATAAGGACTTTTTCGGTATAATATTAGTCAAAGATAGTCAATGTCAAAGATACTTTTGTGAAGCTAGAAATCAGTGTCTAATGTTTAATGAAAGAGCGATTAAAAATAATAAGATTGACTAGAAAGGAAGATCATGAGCGGTAAGAATACGTCAGATAATATCGAAGCCTATATTAAAGCAATTTTAGAGCAGGCAGGTATGGTTGAGTTGAAACGGAGCGAGTTGGCTGATGTCTTCCAGGTCGTTCCCAGTCAAATTAATTATGTGATTAAGACGCGCTTTACTGAAAGCCGGGGCTACGTTGTCGAAAGTAAGCGAGGTGGCGGTGGCTACATTCGAATCGGAAAGGTTGAGTTTTCTGATCGCCATCAGATGATATGTGAGTTGTTCGATCGTATTGGAGAGCAAGTGAGCCAACAGTTCTTTACAGATATTGTTCAACTCTTGTTTGATGAAAGAATTATGTCGGAACGTGAAGGCAACCTTCTTTTAGCCATATCGTCTGATTGTGTTTTAGGAGTAGATGCTCCAATAATTCGCGCTCGTATGTTAAAGAAAGTATTACAGCAACTTGATAGAAAAGGAACTTAAATCGAAATGAAATATTCAAAAGCCTTGATTGTTAGTATAGAAGAAGCCCAGCAACTGGCTAGCCATTTTGAATCTGAATATTTAGAGTCATGGCATCTCTTGATTGCTTTTTCTAATTATCCTTATAGCGTAGCAGGCTCAGTTTTAAATGATTATCCGCTGGAAATCGATCATTTTGAGGATGCTGCTTACCATGTGGTAGGAAAGTCTTATCAGAAGGAAGGGCAATTTAGTATCCTGCCTTTTTCTCATCGTTTGACGACTCTTTTTAAGGAGGCAAAAGCTATAGCCGAAGCTACTCACGCAAAGGAAGTCGGAACTGAACACATCCTATACGCTATCGTCAGCGATAGAGGTACCCTAGCAACTCGTATTTTGGAATTTGTCGGCTTTAGTTATGAAGACAAAGAAGGAGTTTTGCGTATTAATGATTTGCGGAGAAATCTGGAACAAAAGTCTGGTTGGACTAAGAATGATTTAAAAGCCATCCGCAGTCTTCACAAGGGTTTTAACCAAGCCAAGCAAAACATGGCAAACATGATGGGGATGCCACCTACTCAGAGTGGTGGTCTAGAAGATTACACACGAGACTTGACGGAATTAGCTCGTTCAGGTCAGCTAGAGCCTGTTGTTGGCCGAGATCAGGAAATCTCTCGGATGATTCAGGTTCTCAGTCGCAAGACGAAGAATAATCCTGTTTTGGTTGGGGATGCTGGAGTTGGTAAAACTGCTCTAGCTCTCGGTTTGGCCCAGCGTGTAGCTTCTGGTCAAGTTCCGCACGAACTAGCCAAAATGCGGGTTCTAGAGCTTGATTTAATGAATGTAGTGGCAGGGACTCGTTTCCGTGGGGATTTTGAAGAGCGTATGAACAATATCATTGACGATATTGAGAAAGATGGTAAGGTCATCCTCTTTATCGATGAGCTTCATACTATTATGGGGTCTGGTAGCGGTATTGACTCTACGATGGATGCTGCGAATATCCTTAAACCTGCTCTGGCTCGCGGAACACTGCGTACGATAGGAGCTACAACTCAAGAAGAATACCAAAAGCATATTGAAAAAGACGCTGCTCTATCTCGGCGCTTTGCTAAGATCAGTATTGAAGAACCAAGTGTGGCTGACAGCATTGCTATCCTTAAGGGCCTAAAAGAAAATTATGAAGCCCATCATAAGGTAACGATTACAGATCAAGCCATTGAAACAGCAGTAAAATATGCCCACCGTTATTTGACAAGTAAGCATCTGCCTGATTCAGCAATTGATCTGTTAGATGAAGCGAGTGCCACAGTACGTAACAATGGTCCTCAGAGTCATGCACAAGAGGATTTGAGTCCAGCAGATCGAGCAATTATAGCTGGTCAGTTCAATAAACTTAGTCGCTTGATTGAGAAAGAAAATCAACCTCTGTTAAGTAATTTAAGAGTAGAGGGAACAGATATTCTGACAACCCTCAGTCGCCTGTCAGGTATTCCAGTTCAAAAATTGACCCAGACAGATGCTAAGAAGTATTTGCACTTAGAAGAAGAATTGCATAAGCGGGTGATTGGCCAAGATGAAGCTATCTCAGCTATTAGTCGTGCAATCCGTCGCAACCAGTCAGGTATTCGAGCGAATAAGCGACCGATTGGTTCCTTTATGTTCTTGGGGCCGACTGGAGTTGGTAAGACCGAGTTGGCTAAGGCTTTGGCAGAAACCCTCTTTGACGACGAATCAGCTCTCATTCGTTTTGATATGAGTGAATACATGGAGAAGTTTGCTGCTAGCCGTCTCAATGGAGCGCCTCCAGGCTACGTTGGCTATGAAGAAGGAGGCGAATTAACAGAGAAAGTTCGCAACCGACCATATTCCGTCCTCTTATTTGATGAAGTGGAAAAAGCTCATCCGGATATTTTCAATGTCCTTCTGCAGGTTCTAGATGTGGTGTATTAACTGATAGTAAGGGACGAAAGATTGATTTTTCAAATACGATTATTATCATGACCAGTAACCTAGGTGCAACCAGTCTGCGTGATGATAAGACAGTTGGCTTTGGGGCTCGCGACATCCGTTTAGACCATGCAAATATGGAAAAACGAATGTTAGAAGAGCTTAAAAAGGCTTACCGTCCAGAATTTATTAACCGGATTGATGAAAAAGTCGTCTTCCATAGCTTGTCAGCAGACCATATGCAGGAGGTTGTCAAAGTGATGGTTAAACCTCTGGTTGCCAGTCTCGCTGAAAAGAATATCCAACTAAAATTCCAAGCTAGTGCCTTGAAACTACTAGCTAAAGAAGGATATGATGTAGAAATGGGGGCTAGACCTCTTCGTAGAACTCTGCAAACCAAAGTTGAAGATAAATTAGCAGAACTGCTATTGACTGGTGATTTACAAGCTGGTCAGACCTTGAAAGTGGGGGTTAAGGAAGGTCAGTTGAAGTTTGATATAGTATAAAGTCTAAATGAGATCACAATATTTATACTGATCAATTCTAAAAAATACAAGAAAAGCTCTGATATAACAATAGTCAGGGCTTTTTTATTTTTAAGTTTGATATTCGAGTTTAAAAATATTTTTATAAAATTTTATAAAAAACTATTGACAAAACAAAAATATAGTTTATAATAAAAAAATAGAAAAAATAAAAATATAAAAAATAATAAAAAGGTGGAATTATGAAAGAAAAAATTGCAATTGTCTTTGGAACCTTTGCTCCCTTGCATCAGGGGCATATCGATTTGATTCAGAAGGCGAAGCGTTCTTACGACAAGGTGCGCGTGGTGGTTTCTGGTTATCAAGGCGATCGTGGGGAGGAAGTAGGCCTGCCTCTGCAGAAGCGCTTCCGATATACGCGGGAAACTTTCGCAGATGATGAATTAACTCAGGTTTACAAACTGGATGAAACGTCCTTTCCTCGCTATCCTCTGGGTTGGAACCAGTGGTTGCCGGCTTTATTAGAGTTGGTGGGCTATGATGCAGAAGGCGAGGAACTGATTTTCTTTGTCGGAGAATCAGACTATCAAGCGGAGCTGGCAAAGCGTGGTTTTGAAACATGTTTGGAAGAGCGCCATGTTGGGATTTCCGCTACAATGATTCGAGAAAACCCTAGCCATTATTGGAAATATATGGCCCAACCTTTCCGCCGTCACTTTACCAAGAAAGTGCTGATCATGGGTAGTGCCAGCAATGGTAAAACGACCTTGGCCAAAGATTTGGCTCGCTACTATGATGCTCCAGTTAGCCTAGAATATGCTCGAGAATACCAGATCCAAAATAACGTACGAGACGATGAGTTGACACCTAAGGATTACTATTATCTACTTCTGGGACAATACGCTCAGACTTCCCGCTTGATTGACAGCAGCGCCAACCGTGGTCTGGTTGTGGCTGACACGAATTCACTAGTGACCAAGGCTTACTATGATTACTATCTGAAAGAAAGTCCAGTTCAAGACGAGGAAACAGATACCTTTGACAATCTCTTTGTCAGCATCTTGTCCAAGGAAAAATGGGATTTGATTCTCTTTGCTGAGCCAGTCGGGACCTATGTCAACGATGGCTTTCGAGATATGAGCATGGCAGATGAGGCTATACGCAGTGATTTTTCTAGTTATCTGAAAAAGCTGAAAGAACAGTACTTGCCTGATCATCCAACTGCCTATCTAGCTGGCAGTTA
This sequence comes from Streptococcus sp. HMSC10A01, assembly GCF_001807785.1. Classification (NCBI taxonomy): domain Bacteria; kingdom Bacillati; phylum Bacillota; class Bacilli; order Lactobacillales; family Streptococcaceae; genus Streptococcus; species Streptococcus sp. HMSC10A01. The sequence goes on from NZ_KV790966.1 coordinate 8,466, forward strand.
TCTGGACAATTATGAGATGGCCAAAGAAGCAATCAACAGGATTTATCAAGCAGATTAAAAAAGAAAGTGGTAGAATAGAATGGTAATCAAAAATCAAAAACTCTCTCCTGAAGATCTCTGGACAGGACTGAAACAAAAAAATCAAACCTTTGCTCGGAATTTCCGCAATGTCTATATAGCGGCTAAAAAGCTGGGTATTAAGGGAATTGTAAAATTGCTCTGGCAGGATCTATTTGGCGGCCGTAGCTTGGCTCAATGGCTCTACTTACTTGCTCTTTCTAGCTTGCCTTTCATTCTGGAGTTTACCAGTGGCCAGGTGAAGCATGATTGGCTAGGACTCTTTGCTTCCTGGACAGGCATCGTCTGTGTAATCCTAGTAGCTGAGGGTCGGGCTAGCAACTACCTTTTTGGAGCGGTTAATTCGGCAATTTATCTTATATTGTCCTTCAAGGCTAGTTTTTATGGTGAAGTACTGACAACAATCTACTTCTTTATCATGCAGCCAATCGGCCTTTATACTTGGCTGTCCAACCGGGTTAATGAGCAAGATAAGGAAGAACCTTCTCATTTTGAAGCTAAGAAGTTAGACTGGCGTGGCTGGCTTAAATATCTGGCCTTGACGGCTTTGATTTGGATTGGTATGGGCTTTGCCTATAAGAGCATTCATAGTCACCGGCCTTTCCGCGATAGTGTGACAGATGCGACTAATGGTATCGGTCAGCTTCTCATGACTGGCCTCTACCGCGAGCAGTGGATTTTCTGGATTGCGACCAATCTCTTCAGTATCTATCTCTGGTGGGGTAGCAATCTCCATATCCAGGCCATGTACTGGGTCTATACCCTCAATAGTATCGTCGGGTGGTATCAGTGGACCAAGGCAGTGAAGAAAGCTTAGAGCAAGATTTGGAGGATTTTTGATAGAAAAGGATAAGATACTTATGACCAAACAGGCTATTCCATCTGGTATGACAGAAAAAGAATATTATGAAACAATGGCGGATGAATCCGCCTTTTTGGAATGGTACAAGACTCAGGATTTGCCAAAATATGAGACCCCGAGTGTAACAGCAGATATGGTGGCATACTGCTTCGTGGAAGGTCAGATAAAACTCTTGGTCATCAAGCGCAAGGCCCATCCTTATCAAAATAAATATGCCCTAGTCGGAGGCTTTGTGGACAAAAATGAGGATGCCTATCAAGCCTGCATTCGGGAAGTCAAAGAAGAGGTGGGGCTTGAGATACCGCTGGAAAAGGTGGAACAGCTGATGACGGTTTCTACACCAGGACGTGATCCACGTGGTTGGGTCATTACTATTTCCCACTTGGTTTATCTTCCGGCTATAGCAGTAGATCAAGTACAAGCTGGCGATGATGCTAAAGAAGTCACCTTTCTTGATGTGGACTTTAAGACAAGGAGCTTTAGGGATGGTGAACAGCTTTTGACAGCAGAGGACTTTGCCTTTGACCACTACCAAATCCTGCTAGAATCTATTAAACGGATTCAGGGTCGACTGGACTGGAATCCAACTTTTCTCCATCTGCTGGAATCACCGTTTACTGTCTATGAAGGGACTGAGCTGGTTAATCTCATCTCGCCTAGACGACCTATTGTTAGCAATAATTTTCTAGTTAAATTTGGAGAATATCTAGAAGAAGCTGGCGTCAAGCGCGTGCCAAAGAAGAAGCCGAGAAAAGTTTATCGGCTGAAGACAGAAAAAACGGCTTAAAAGAAAGTCGAGGATATATTTCTCTTGCAGGGCAAAATTGTCCTGTTTTTCTTATTTTAATGCCGAATAGATAAGTAGGAGCAAATTTCTCATGACAAAAGAAGTAGCATGAGAAGCTTGAACTTGCTTGGGTAGAAACTTTTTAAAGAATTTTATATAAATGATTGACAAATAAAAAACATAGTATTACAATTACATTACAAAAAGATTTCTAAATGTTACAAGGAGGCAAAAGATGAAAACACGTACTTATACCAAAATGATGGCAGTTGTAGTTCTAGCTTCTGGTCTGCTTTTAGGGGCATGTGGTAAGAAAGAAGAAAGCACAACAAGTACTAGTTCTAGCAAGACTGTTCAGACTTCCTCTAGCTCAAAAGCTGCGTCATCCAGCAAGGCTAGTTCTTCTTCTAAGGCTAGCAATCGACCTTCTTCAGAAGTAGCAGTTGGCCAGTCTGGACAAGTCGAAGCTTCTGCCAGTCAGCAACAGTCTACTGTAGAAGCGCCTCAAGCCCAACAAACGCAAACGCAGCAAGCTTCAGGTCGACAAAATACTCAGAGTCAAGCAACTCAACCAGCTCAAGCATCGGAAAGCAATCGCCAGCTTCAGAATAAGCAGGCAGCCAGCAATGCTCGCTATAAAGGTGTCTTGACTATGGTGGATGGAGATTTCTCAGCGGCTGCTGGTACTTGGAAGGATGCCAATGGAAATACTGTGACTGTATCAGGCAACGGCCAATTCACAGTCCAGTCTGCAGATGGAAAGACAGCTAATTATTCCATCGCTTCCTACTCTTATACGCTGGATGATGGCAAATACAATGCTCAGTTAAGCGGGCCAGGCAATGCCAATCTGCAGATTACAATAGGAGCAGATGGTTCAGTAACAAGTGTTGTGGTGACTCAACCCTAAACAGAACAAAAAGGAAGTCCGATTGGCTTCCTTTTGTTTTATTTTTGAATTTGCAAGAGCTCTTCAATTTCAGCAAGGGTGTTTGCTTGAGAAATCGCACCTCGTAGTTTAGCAGCTCCGGATGTTCCACGCAGGTAGTGTGGAGCTAGGCCTCGGAATTCTCGAACGGCAATATGTTCCCCTTTGAGATCAATCAAACGTTTAAGGTGGTCGTGGGCAATTTTCATTTTATCTTCAAAGGTCAAGTCCGGAAGGATTTCACCCGTTTCAAAGTAGTGGTTGATCTGATTGAAGAGGTAAGGATTACCCATAGCAGCTCGACCTATCATAACGGCATCAGCTCCGACTTCTTCGATACGTTGTTTAGCCTCTTGAACGCTACGAATGTCTCCGTTTGCAATAAAGGGAATCTTGGTAAGGGCTTGCGCAACGTCGTGCAAAGTTTCAAGATCAGCATGGCCTGTATACATTTGCTCACGGGTGCGACCGTGCATAGCCAGGGCTGAGACTCCAGCGGCTTCAGCTGCTAGAGCATTTTCTACGGCTAGCGAGCTGTCAGACCAGCCAGTCCGCATCTTGACTGTCAGGGGAATATCTAGCACTGACTGTACTTTGTTGATGATTTTATAGATTTTCTCGGGATCCTTAAGCCACATGGCTCCAGCTTCATTTTTGACGATTTTATTGACCGGGCAGCCCATATTGATATCAACGATGTCCGTTTTAGTGTTTTCTTGGATAAATTCTGCTGCGCGGGCTAAGCTATCTTCGTCACTACCGAAAAGTTGGATAGAGACTGGATTTTCTCCCTCGTCAATGTGGAGCATGTGGAGGGTTTTTTCGTTGTTATACTGGATGCCCTTGTCAGAGACCATTTCCATGACGACCAGGCCCGCTCCCAGCTCTTTGGCAATGGTTCGGAAAGCAGAATTGGTTACGCCGGCCATAGGTGCCAGAACAGTGCGGTTGGGAATTTCGACATTTCCGATCATAAAAGGGGTATTAAGATTTGTCACGAATCAGTTCCTCCAGGTCATTTTGGTCAAAGTGATAGGCTGTCTGGCAGAATTGGCAGACGATTTCAGCACCTTGATCTTGGTCACGCATCTCTTCCAAGTCAGCCTTTGGCAGGGTAGCCAAGGCATTCATGAAGCGTTCTTTGCTACAGTCGCACTGGAAGCGGATTTCTTCTTCAGACAGGCGTTTGTATGGCTCATCACCATAGATGGCAGCCAGCAGAGCTTCGATATGGTCATCGGATTCCAGCAGTTTTGATATGGCAGGCATTTCTTGGATTCGCTTCTCAAAGCGGGCAATTTCAGCTTCTTTAGCACCAGGCAGAACTTGTACCAAGAAACCACCGGCAACCTTGACTTTGTCGTTCTCATCTAAGAGAACATTGAGACCAACAGCGGAAGGTGTTTGCTGGCTTTCAGTTAGGTAGAAAGCTAGGTCTTCGCCGATTTCTCCAGAGATGAGAGGAGTCATGGAGTTGTATGGATTGCCCGTACCGTAGTCCGTGATAACGAGGAATTCGCCTTGGCCAACAAAAGGACCAACCTGTACTTCGCCAGTAGCTGTCTTTTTGATATCTACACCGGGATTCTGTACATAACCTTTGACATTACCCTCTGTATCTGCCACTGTGATAATCGCGCCTAGTGAGCTGGTTCCGAGAACCTTGACGGTAATCTTGGTCTGGCCTTTTTCATTTGCAGCCAAAATCTGGCTGGCAATCAGTGTGCGGCCAAGTGCAACAGTAGAACTGGCTTGAGTTTGATGTTTTTCTTGAGCGGTCCGAACCGTCTCTGTGCTATCCAGCACATAAGCACGGAAAGAGCCATTTTCTGAGATAGTTTTGATAATTTTGTCCATACCTTTTATTTTAACACAAAATAGAGAAAGGGGCGCAGGCTTGCGCTTGTTTTTTCAAGTTTGTGAAGAGGGCTTAAAGAAATTTTAAACTTGTAGTAGCAATCAAGCTTAATTCTTTTAGGTTATCATCTTAAACTTTACCTCGGTTACAAAACAAAAAACGCAGGGACATCTTCTGCGTTTTCTTATTTTACAGGTCCATTTCTGGGAAAAGTTTGGCCAGTATTTTAGGGGTGATGCTTTGTCCCGGCCCCTCAGCACAATAGGTGTGCATATACATAGAGGGGTTGAAATTGAGCTCGATGCAGGTGCAGTTAGGATTTTCCTTGGTAGAAATAGCAGAGCTGTCAGGAATAATCAGGTCAACGCCACAGGCCCAAGCTCCCATAGCTCGTGCCATGTTCGCAGCAAGTTCCTTATAAGATGGGTGCATGCTGTCTGTGACGTCAATCGAGTCTCCGCCGGTAGAAATATTGGAATTGCGTCGCAAGTCAACCTTGACTCCAGCAGGCAGGATATCATCTGGTCCATAGCCTTGCTGGTCCAGCATGAGCAGTTCAATGTCCCCCAGTTCAATGATTTCAAGCGGTGATCGATGATCCCGACCCCGTAGCGGATTGTCGTTTTTGATGGCAACCAATTCTCTCAAGGTATGCTGACCGTCTCCGACGACATTGGCTGCTACTCGCAAGAGGACTGCCTCACACTGACCGTCTAAGACAAAGAAGCGGTACTCCGTTCCAGCGATAAATTCTTCCACTAAGACAGCAGCGTCTTCTGAAAAAGCGATTTCCAAAGCCTTGCGATAAGCTTCCAGACTAGCTGGTTCTTGGAAGATGGAGATGCCTAGTCCGAAGTTAGTTGACTTTGGTTTGACAACAATTTGTCGGTCCTTAATCAAAGGGTAATAGGCCAGTCCATCCTCTAGGGAAGAAAATTCTGCTCCAGCTGGAACGGGAAAGTCAGCTGCAGCCAAAATCTTTTTGGTGACGGTTTTATTGGCCATGGCCAGAGGGATGACATAGTTATCCTTGGAGGTCATATTGCCGTTCTTGACATATTCCACATGGCGACCATGCCAAAGCTTGAGAAATTGGTCATTTTCATCTAAAATTTCGACATTAAGCCCCTTTTGGATAGCATCAAAGAGTAGCATTTGAGTAGATAATTCCATATTCTCGTAGCCTTTGAGGGCATAAGGAGCCGACCAAGCATAGTGGTGATACTCCTCTGCTTTTTCTAATCCAAAGTCCATTAAGGAATCCTGCTGGATATGAGGCAGGAGCTGACCAGATAGGGTTAGCTGAGGATTCAGAAGTGATTCTTTAAGCTGCTCAAGCAAGCTTTGGTAGTAAGTTGGCAGTTCAAAATGCTGGATGAGTTCTTCCATGGCTTGGAGCAGTGTTGAGCTGTCTGCCTCATCTGGCAGGGCAGTCAGCGGATGGCTACAAGCAATCTTTTGGTTCAAGTCGTGGGCAGTTTTTAATGCTGCATCCACATTTTCTACATCATCTAGCCAGAGCAGGCTCAGTAAAAAGAGATGGACGGTATCTAAGGTTTCTTGGCTAATACCTAAATGGTCAAAAGGATTGAGATCGAAGCAGCGGAATTCTAGATAAGTGATACCTTGCTCCAGATAGGCACGATTGTGCTTCTGTCCACGGAAGCGAACGGCTGAGTAAAATTCTTTTTCAGCGCTGAGCTCGCCTGACTGAACGTAGTTTTCAATATCGGTTACATATTGCTCCAAAGAAGCGTAGGACACTTGAATATTTTCGTCATTGACATAGCCATAGTCGCTGTTACGAAAAGAGCGGATAGGCTGGGAAATTTCCTGACTGTAGAAGCCAGTTTCTGCCAAAGGTGCAGCACCGTAGAGATAGGTTAAGATCCAGCGGAAACGCAGAAAGTTTCGAGCCAGCTTGAGATAGAGGCCGTTTTTAAAATCCTTAAGTGATTGATAGGAGCTGACTTGAAAGAGAGCAGTGACTAGATCTTTCCCTAGCTCCATGTTGTAGTGGATACCAGAGATAGCCTGTAGTTTTTTGCCATATTTTTCCGCCAAGCCCTCTCGGTAGTGGCGCTCATAGTCGTTTTCCAGACAAGCAATGACAATCTCCTCTTCAGTCAGCTGCGGTGGCATGGACAGAGGCCAGAGGCGCTCGTTCTGATCAATCGAGCGGGCCGCCACGTCACTAATAGCCCCCAGTAAGCGCCTAGCTTCCTTAGTCGAGTGAGCAATAGGTGTTATTAGTTCTAGTTGTTGCTCGCTGAAGTCTGTTTGGATGCTTGGGTGGAAATTCCTTGAACCGAGTTGACTTGGATGGGCAGTTTGGGCTAAGTGTCCATCCAAGTCAACTCGGAGATTTTCCCTCTCTAGACCAAAGGTCGCTTGAAGAATAGGGCTTGATGTATCCAGTTTCTGCAGTAATTGATTAATCGTCATCGTTTCACCGTCCTATGATAGTAATTTTAGTCTATTACAAACGGAAAAAGAAAACAAATTTCTACTACGATTTTAATAAAAATCCGAACTTTTATTTAAAATAAACTAATTAATATCAGAAAAAACAGATTTTGTGAAAAACTAATTCATTTCCAAAAGTTAAAATCCAAATGAAATCCCTATCTCTTCTTGAAAAATGGCAATAAATTTCTTATAATAAAGTGTAAGATATACCAGCAGGTGAGATTCCTGCCTTGTATGTAAGAAAGGACGAGCTGTCTCAGCTCAGACAAAATTATGACATCAGTAGTTGTTGTAGGAACCCAGTGGGGAGATGAAGGGAAAGGAAAGATCACAGACTTCCTTTCTGCTAATGCCGAAGTGATTGCTCGTTATCAAGGTGGTGACAATGCTGGTCATACCATCGTGATTGACGGTAAGAAGTACAAACTGCACTTGATTCCATCAGGGATTTTCTTCCCAGAAAAAATCTCAGTCATTGGAAACGGGATGGTGGTTAATCCTAAATCTCTAGTTAAAGAACTGAATTATTTACATGAAGAAGGTGTGACAACGGATAATCTTCGTATCTCAGACCGGGCTCATGTTATCTTACCTTATCATATTGAGCTGGATCGCCTGCAGGAAGAGGCCAAAGGTGACAATAAAATTGGAACTACTATTAAAGGAATTGGACCTGCTTATATGGATAAGGCTGCGCGTGTTGGTATCCGGATTGCAGATCTCTTAGATAGAGACATTTTCAGGGAACGCTTGGAGCGTAATTTAGCTGAGAAAAATCGCCTCTTTGAGAGATTGTACGATAGCACAGCAATTAACTTTGATGATATTTTTGAAGAATACTATGAATATGGGCAACAAATCAAGCAGTATGTGACAGACACCTCTGTCATCTTAAACGATGCGCTGGATCAAGGCAAGCGAGTGCTCTTTGAAGGGGCTCAAGGAGTTATGCTAGATATTGACCAAGGAACTTATCCATTTGTAACCTCCTCTAATCCTGTTGCTGGCGGTGTAACGATCGGTTCTGGTGTGGGTCCTAGCAAGATTGACAAAGTAGTGGGTGTTTGTAAAGCCTATACAAGTCGTGTTGGTGATGGGCCATTCCCGACAGAGCTTTTCGATGAAGTAGGAGACCGCATACGTGAAGTCGGCCATGAGTATGGTACAACAACAGGCCGTCCGCGTCGAGTTGGTTGGTTTGACTCTGTTGTTATGCGCCATAGTCGCCGAGTATCAGGGATCACCAATCTTTCACTTAACTCCATCGATGTTTTGAGTGGTCTGGATACAGTCAAGATCTGTGTAGCCTATGATTTGGATGGCCAAAGAATCGACCACTATCCAGCTAGTTTGGAACAGCTTAAACGTTGTAAGCCGATTTACGAAGAGCTTCCTGGATGGTCTGAAGATATTACTGGCGTTCGTAAGTTAGAAGATCTTCCAGAAAATGCTCGCAACTATGTTCGGCGAGTAAGTGAGTTGGTTGGTGTACGTATTTCCACCTTCTCAGTTGGACCTGACCGCGACCAAACTAATATTTTGGAAAGTGTCTGGTCAAGTTTATAATTGATGAAAGAGGCTGGGAAAATTTCCCGCCTTTTTAAAAAAGAAAAGGGAAAAACATGTATCAAAATATCTTATTTGATTTAGATGGGACTTTGACCAACTCTGAGTTAGGAATAACTAATTCTGTGGCTTATGCTTTAGAGAAATTTGGTATCGAAGTGCAAGATAAAAAAGAATTAAGAGTTTTCATCGGTCCACCACTGAAGTATTCTTTTGAACACTTTTATGGTTTTTCAGAGGAAGAAAGTATACAAGCTGTGGCTTATTATCGTGAATATTTTTCTGAAAAAGGCCTCTATGAAAATGAAGTTTATAAAGGGATTCGGGAAATATTGTCTTCTCTCAAACAAGCTGATAAGAAATTGATAGTGGCAACCTCTAAGCCTGAAAAATTTTCAACTCAAATTCTTAAACATTTTGATCTGTATGACTATTTTGACTTTGTAGCAGGAGCTACTATGGATGGTAGTAGAAGCAAAAAAGCAGATGTTATTGGTTATGCTTTAGAAAAAACGAAAATTAAAAATCTCTCCGAAACAATTATGGTCGGTGATCGTGAGCATGATATTATAGGGGCTCAAATACAAAAGATTGAGTCTATCGGGGTTCTTTACGGCTTTGGTACAAAAGAAGAATTAGAAAAAGCGGGAGCGACGTTTATTGTTAAAGACGTCTGTGAACTGGAAAATTTATTACTTTTTAAAAAAAGCTTAAGGATATTTTAAGTTAAAGACCTTATACTGTAATCATAAACAAAGATCTCCTAACTTTGTTTAGAAATCCTAAAACTTTTCTTTTTCATAATAATCTCCCAAAAACCACCTTGAAAGGTGGTTTTCTTTTGTACTAAAACGAGAAAAATCTCAAAAATGTCAAGCTTTCTTCTATAAAATAAACAACAAAATGGATAGAAAACATTTTCATTAAAAATAGTTAAAAAAATCTCTCAAATCCCTTGCAATGCATGCATCTTTGTGTTAAGATACTATGGTGCTGTAAAAATACAGCGTGTAGCTTTGATGCAAGAGGTTGCGACACGCTCGGTTGCATTGCCACGCAACCGCCTGTCGGTTTTCTTGTGGAGCTAGCCTATTATCTTAAATAGACGAAAAGGAGAAAAAGATGGCAAACAAAAAAATCCGCATCCGTTTGAAAGCATACGAACATCGTACACTTGACACAGCGGCTGCAAAAATCGTAGAAACTGCTACTCGTACAGGTGCTGAAGTTGCGGGTCCAATCCCACTTCCAACTGAACGTAGCCTCTACACAATCATTCGTGCGACTCACAAATATAAAGACTCTCGCGAACAATTCGAAATGCGTACTCACAAACGCTTGATCGACATCATCAACCCAACTCAAAAAACAGTTGACGCTTTGATGAAATTGGATCTTCCAAGTGGTGTGAACGTAGAGATTAAACTTTAATCTAAATAGCACAATCGAACACAGGCTAAACTCTTTGCAAAAAAGATAGATTGCCTTGCGAGCGTCGCTCGCTGCATCAATCTCCTATTTTTGCTGCGAGTTCTTAACGCCTTTTGTATCTTGTGTTTGAGCATAAAAAACGCTCGTTAAAAACTTTTTGAAAAAATAATAGAAAAGGAAACATTTTCTCATGACAAAAGGAATCTTAGGGAAAAAAGTGGGAATGACTCAAATCTTCACTGAAGCTGGCGAATTAATCCCTGTAACTGTTATTGAAGCAACTCCAAACGTTGTTCTTCAAGTTAAAACAGTTGAAACAGATGGTTACAACGCAGTTCAAGTTGGTTTCGACGATCTTCGCGACGTATTGAGTAACAAACCTGCTAAAGGACATGTAGCAAAAGCTAACACGGCTCCTAAGCGCTTCATTCGTGAATTCAAAAACATTGAAGGCTTAGAAGTTGGTGCTGAAATCACTGTTGACACTTTCGCAGCCGGCGATGTTGTTGATGTAACAGGAACTTCAAAAGGTAAAGGTTTCCAAGGTGTTATCAAACGCCACGGTCAATCTCGTGGTCCAATGGCTCACGGTTCTCGTTACCACCGTCGTCCTGGTTCAATGGGACCAGTTGCGCCTAACCGTGTTTTCAAAAACAAACACTTGGCTGGACGTATGGGTGGCAACCGTGTGACAATTCAAAACCTTGAAATTGCACAAGTTGTTCCAGAGAAAAACGTTATCCTTATCAAAGGAAACGTACCTGGTGCTAAGAAATCTCTTATCACTATCAAGTCAGCAGTTAAAGCTGGTAAATAATAAAGAAAGGGGAAATCAGTCACAATGGCAAACGTAAAATTATTTGACCAAACTGGTAAAGAAGCTGGTGAAGTAGTTCTGAACGATGCGATCTTTGGTATTGAACCAAACGAATCAGTTGTCTTTGATGTTATCATCAGCCAACGCGCTAGCCTTCGTCAAGGAACTCACGCTGTTAAAAACCGTTCTGCAGTATCAGGCGGCGGACGCAAACCATGGCGTCAAAAAGGAACTGGACGTGCTCGTCAAGGTTCTATCCGCTCTCCACAATGGCGTGGTGGTGGTGTCGTGTTCGGCCCAACTCCTCGTTCATATGCTTACAAACTTCCACGTAAAGTTCGTAGATTAGCGCTTAAATCAGTTTACTCTGAAAAAGTTGCTGAAAACAAATTCGTAGCTGTAGACAGCCTTTCATTTACAGCTCCAAAAACTGCTGAGTTTGCAAAAGTGCTTGCTGCACTAAGCATCGACACAAAAGTACTTGTTATTCTTGAAGAAGGAAACGAATTCGCTGCACTTTCAGCACGTAACCTTCCAAATGTTAAGGTTGCAACTGCAACAACAGCAAGTGTTCTTGATATCGTAAACAGCGACAAACTTCTTGTTACTCAAGCAGCTATCTCTAAAATTGAGGAGGTTCTTGCATAATGAATTTGTATGACGTTATCAAAAAACCTGTCATCACTGAAAGCTCAATGGCTCAGCTTGAAGCAGGAAAATATGTATTTGAAGTTGACACTCGCGCTCACAAACTTTTGATTAAGCAAGCTGTTGAAGCTGCTTTTGAAGGAGTTAAAGTTGCTAACGTTAACACTATCAATGTAAAACCAAAAGCAAAACGTGTTGGACGTTACACTGGTTTTACTAACAAAACTAAAAAAGCTATCATCACTTTAACAGCTGATTCTAAAGCAATCGAGTTGTTTGGTGCTGAAGCAGAATAATCTAAGGAGGATATATCGTGGGAATTCGTGTTTATAAACCAACAACAAACGGTCGCCGTAATATGACTTCTTTGGATTTTGCTGAAATCACTACCAGCACTCCAGAAAAATCTTTGCTTGTTTCATTGAAGAGCAAGGCTGGTCGTAACAACAACGGTCGCATCACTGTTCGTCACCAAGGTGGCGGTCACAAGCGCCACTACCGTTTGATCGACTTCAAACGTAACAAAGACGCTGTTGAAGCAGTTGTAAAAACAATCGAGTATGATCCAAATCGTTCAGCTAACATTGCTTTGGTTCACTACACTGACGGTGTGAAAGCTTATATCATCGCTCCTAAAGGTCTTGAAGTTGGTCAACGCATCGTTTCAGGTCCTGAAGCAGATATCAAAGTCGGAAATGCTCTTCCACTTGCTAACATCCCAGTTGGTACTTTGATTCACAATATCGAGTTAAAACCAGGTCGTGGTGGTGAATTAGTTCGTGCTGCTGGAGCTTCTGCTCAAGTATTGGGTCAAGAAGGTAAGTACACACTTGTCCGTCTTCAATCTGGTGAAGTTCGTATGATTCTTGGTACTTGTCGCGCTACAGTTGGTGTTGTCGGAAATGAACAACATGGACTTGTAAACCTTGGTAAAGCAGGACGTAACCGTTGGAAAGGTATCCGCCCAACAGTTCGTGGTTCTGTAATGAACCCTAACGATCACCCACACGGTGGTGGTGAAGGTAAAGCACCAGTTGGTCGTAAAGCGCCATCTACTCCATGGGGCAAACCTGCTCTTGGACTTAAAACTCGTAACAAAAAAGCGAAATCTGACAAACTTATCGTTCGTCGTCGCAACGAGAAATAATCTAAAACAATCTATCCGCCAGCTCGGTAGCGCTGCTTAGTCAGCGCAGGCCGCTGTGGTACTTATTTTAAAGGAGAAAATATATAATGGGACGCAGTCTTAAAAAAGGACCTTTCGTCGATGAGCATTTAATGAAAAAAGTTGAAGCTCAAGCTAACGACGAAAAGAAAAAAGTTATCAAAACTTGGTCACGTCGTTCAACGATCTTCCCAAGTTTCATTGGTTACACAATCGCAGTTTATGACGGACGTAAACACGTACCTGTTTACATCCAAGAAGACATGGTAGGTCACAAACTTGGTGAATTTGCACCAACACGTACTTACAAAGGTCACGCTGCAGACGACAAGAAAACACGTAGAAAATAAGGAGAACATAAATGGCAGAAATTACTTCAGCTAAAGCAATGGCTCGTACAGTGCGTGTTTCACCTCGTAAATCTCGTCTTATTCTTGACAACATTCGTGGTAAAAACGTCGCTGACGCAATCGCAATCTTGAAATTCACTCCAAACAAAGCTGCTGGTATTATCGAAAAAGTATTGAACTCTGCAATCGCTAATGCTGAAAACAACTTTGGTTTGGAAAAAGCTAACTTGGTAGTATCTGAAGCTTTCGCAAACGAAGGACCAACTATGAAACGTTTCCGTCCGCGCGCTAAAGGTTCAGCTTCACCAATCAACAAACGCACAAGCCACATCACTGTGGTAGTTGCAGAAAAATAAGGAGGTAACATCGTGGGTCAAAAAGTACATCCAATTGGTATGCGTGTCGGCATCATCCGTGATTGGGATGCCAAATGGTATGCTGAAAAAGAATACGCGGATTACCTTCATGAAGATCTTGCAATCCGTAAATTCGTTCAAAAAGAATTGGCTGACGCAGCAGTTTCAACTATTGAAATTGAACGCGCAGTAAACAAAGTTAACGTTTCTCTTCACACTGCTAAGCCAGGTATGGTTATCGGTAAAGGTGGAGCAAATGTTGATGCACTCCGTGCAAAACTTAACAAATTGACAGGTAAACAAGTTCACATCAACATCATTGAAATCAAATCTCCAGATTTGGATGCTCATCTTGTTGGTGAAGGAATCGCTCGTCAATTAGAGCAACGTGTCGCTTTCCGTCGTGCTCAAAAACAAGCTATCCAACGTACTATGCGTGCAGGTGCAAAAGGAATCAAAACTCAAGTATCAGGTCGTTTGAACGGTGCAGATATTGCTCGTAGCGAAGGATACTCAGAAGGAACTGTTCCTCTTCACACACTTCGTGCGGATATCGATTACGCTTGGGAAGAAGCAGATACTACTTACGGTAAACTTGGTGTTAAAGTATGGATCTACCGTGGTGAAATTCTTCCAGCTCGTAAAAACACTAAAGGAGGTAAATAACCAATGTTAGTACCTAAACGTGTTAAACACCGTCGCGAATTCCGTGGAAAAATGCGCGGTGAAGCTAAAGGTGGAAAAGAAGTAGCATTTGGAGAATATGGTCTTCAAGCAACTACTAGCCACTGGATCACTAACCGCCAAATCGAAGCTGCCCGTATCGCTATGACTCGTTACATGAAACGTGGTGGTAAAGTTTGGATTAAGATTTTCCCACACAAATCATACACTGCAAAAGCTATCGGTGTACGTATGGGATCTGGTAAAGGGGCTCCTGAAGGTTGGGTAGCACCAGTTAAACGTGGTAAAGTGATGTTTGAAGTTGCTGGCGTTTCTGAAGAAATTGCTCGTGAAGCACTTCGTCTTGCAAGCCACAAGTTACCAGTTAAATGTAAGTTCGTGAAACGTGAAGCAGAATAAGGAGAAGACATGAAACTTAATGAAGTAAAAGAATTTGTTAAAGAACTTCGTGGTCTTTCTCAAGAAGAACTCGCGAAGCGTGAAAATGAATTGAAGAAAGAATTGTTTGAACTTCGTTTCCAAGCAGCTGCCGGTCAATTAGAGCAAACTGCTCGTTTGAAAGAAGTGAAAAAACAAATCGCTCGTATCAAAACAGTTCAATCAGAAGTTAAATAATAGACTAGGGAAGGAGAATTTCAATGGAACGCAATAATCGTAAAGTTCTTGTCGGACGCGTTGTTTCTGACAAAATGGACAAAACAATCACAGTTGTAGTTGAAACTAAACGTAACCACCCAGTCTATGGTAAACGTATTAACTACTCTAAGAAGTACAAAGCACATGATGAAAACAATGTTGCCAAAGAAGGCGATATCGTTCGTATCATGGAAACTCGTCCGCTTTCAGCTACAAAACGCTTCCGTCTTGTAGAAGTTGTTGAAGAAGCGGTAATCATCTAATCAAACCAGAAAGGAGAAAACTTAAATGATTCAAACAGAAACTCGTTTGAAAGTTGCCGATAACAGTGGTGCTCGCGAAATCCTGACAATCAAAGTTCTTGGTGGTTCAGGACGTAAGTTCGCTAACATCGGTGATGTGATCGTTGCATCTGTAAAACAAGCTACTCCTGGTGGTGCGGTTAAAAAAGGTGACGTTGTAAAAGCTGTTATCGTTCGTACTAAATCAGGTGCTCGTCGTAAAGATGGTTCATACATCAAATTTGACGAAAATGCTGCGGTAATTATCCGTGAAGACAAAACTCCTCGCGGAACTCGTATCTTCGGTCCTGTTGCACGTGAATTGCGTGACGGTGGCTTCATGAAGATCGTTTCACTTGCCCCAGAAGTACTTTAATCGAAAAAACAAACTAGTCCCCTGGATTTATCCAGGGTGCCCATTCAGGGCGTAAGAAATCAAAGGAGAACCCAATGTTTGTAAAAAAAGGCGACAAAGTTCGTGTTATTGCTGGTAAAGATAAGGGTGTTGAAGCTCTTGTCGTAACAGCTCTTCCAAAAGTTAACAAAGTTGTTGTTGAAGGTGTAAACATCGTTAAAAAACACCAAAAACCTAACAATGAACACCCTCAAGGTGCTATCGTGGAAAAAGAAGCACCAATCCATGTTTCAAACGTTCAAGTTTTGGATAAAAATGGAGTTGCAGGACGTGTTGGCTACAAGTTTGTAGACGGCAAAAAAGTTCGTTATAACAAAAAATCAGGCGAAGTGCTTGACTAATCACGAAGGAAAGGAGAAGTATAATGGCAAATCGTTTAAAAGAAAAATATCTTAAAGAAGTAGTTCCTGCTTTGACTGAAAAGTTCAACTACTCATCTGTTATGGCTGTGCCAAAAGTGGATAAAATCGTTTTGAACATGGGTGTCGGTGACGCTGTGTCAAACGCTAAAAACCTTGAAAAAGCTGCTGAAGAATTGGCACTTATCTCAGGTCAAAAACCACTTATCACTAAAGCTAAAAAATCAATCGCCGGCTTCCGTCTTCGTGAAGGTGTAGCGATCGGTGCTAAAGTAACCCTTCGTGGCGAACGTATGTATGAATTCTTGGATAAATTGGTTTCAGTTTCTCTTCCACGTGTCCGTGATTTCCATGGTGTTCCAACAAAATCTTTTGATGGACGCGGAAACTACACACTTGGTGTGAAAGAACAACTGATCTTCCCAGAAATCAATTTTGATGACGTTGATAAGACTCGTGGTCTTGACATCGTTATCGTAACAACTGCTAACACTGACGAAGAGTCACGCGAATTGCTTACAGGCCTTGGAATGCCTTTTGCAAAATAATATAGGAGGTAAAACAAATGGCTAAAAAATCAATGATTGCTAAGAACAAACGCCCAGCTAAGTTCTCTACGCAAGCTTATACTCGTTGTGAAAAATGTGGCCGTCCACATTCTGTATACCGCAAGTTTAAACTTTGCCGTGTTTGCTTCCGTGAATTAGCATACAAAGGACAAATTCCTGGCGTTACCAAAGCATCTTGGTAATATGATGATACAAAGAGCGTAACAACCGCAGCAAAAATAGGAAATTTGGTGAAGGAGCGATGCTTCAAAACAAATTTATCTTTTTTGCCCAGGTTGTAGCTCGTGTTCAAATAAAAGGTTATCTTATTTGAATGTATCAGTACTATCTGAGCGTAGCTCAATCATTAACTAGCAAGTGCAACTTGCAAACTACTAGTAAGAGGAGAAATAAAAAATGGTTATGACTGACCCAATTGCAGACTTTTTGACACGCATTCGTAATGCTAATCAAGCAAACCATGAAGTGCTTGAAGTACCTGCATCAAATATTAAAAAAGGGATTGCAGAAATCCTTAAACGCGAAGGTTTTGTAAAAAACGTTGAATTTATCGAAGATGACAAACAAGGCATCATCCGTGTATTCCTTAAATACGGACAAAATGGTGAAAAAGTTATCACAGGTTTAAAACGTGTTTCTAAACCAGGACTTCGTGTTTACAAAAAACGTGAAGATCTTCCAAAAGTATTAAACGGACTTGGAATTGCTATCCTTTCAACTTCTGAAGGTTTGCTTACTGATAAAGAAGCACGCCAAAAGAATGTTGGTGGAGAAGTTATCGCTTACGTTTGGTAATTGATGATGTGAGAGCGTTAAAAGAATGAGTGAAATAGGAAGTTTGTAGCAGGAGCGATGCTCCAAGACAAACTTATCTTTTTCACCAAATTCTTAGCTCGAACTCAAATCAGATACACAGTTCTTAGAGCGTGTTCAATTTAGCTGTTGAACTCAAGAAGTATCTTTAACCCCGTGAAAACTGGCCGTCATGGTCTGACAATTTAACAGGAGAAAATAAACATGTCACGTATTGGTAATAAAGTTATCGTGTTGCCTGCTGGTGTTGAAATCACTAACAATGGCAACGTTGTAACTGTAAAAGGACCTAAAGGAGAACTTACTCGTGAGTTCTCAAAAGATATTGAAATCCGTGTGGAAGGTACTGAAGTGACACTTCACCGTCCAAACGATTCAAAAGAAATGAAAACTATCCACGGTACTACTCGTGCCCTTTTGAACAACATGGTTGTTGGTGTTTCAGAAGGATTCAAGAAAGAACTTGAAATGCGTGGGGTTGGTTACCGTGCACAACTTCAAGGAAAGAAACTTGTCTTGGCTGTTGGTAAATCTCATCCAGACGAAGTTGAAGCTCCAGAAGGAATTACTTTTGAACTTCCAAATCCAACGACTATCGTTATCAGCGGAATTTCAAAAGAAGCTGTTGGTCAAACAGCTGCTTACGTTCGTAGCTTGCGTGCTCCAGAACCATATAAAGGTAAAGGTATCCGCTACGTTGGTGAATTTGTTCGCCGTAAAGAAGGTAAAACTGGTAAATAATGTGATTCGGTTGATTTTCAACCCTATCCCTTGTTTCCAACTTTGTGCTTAAGCACATGATTAATATTAAGAGGTGAAAATTGTGATTACGAAACCAGATAAAAACAAAGTCCGCCAAAAACGCCACCGTCGTGTTCGCGGAAAACTCTCTGGAACTGCTGATCGCCCACGTTTGAACGTATTCCGTTCTAATACAGGCATCTACGCTCAAGTGATTGATGACGTAGCGGGTGTAACGCTCGCAAGCGCTTCAACTCTTGACAAAGAAGTTTCAAAAGGAACTAAGACTGAACAAGCCGTTGTTGTTGGTAAACTCGTTGCTGAACGTGCAGTTGCTAAAGGTATTTCTGAAGTGGTGTTTGACCGCGGTGGATATCTCTATCACGGACGTGTAAAAGCTTTGGCTGATGCAGCTCGTGAAAACGGATTGAAATTCTAATAGGGAGGACACTAGAAAATGGCATTTAAAGACAATGCAGTTGAACTTGAAGAACGCGTAGTTGCGATTAACCGTGTTACTAAAGTTGTTAAAGGTGGACGTCGTCTTCGTTTTGCAGCTCTTGTAGTTGTCGGTGACCGCAATGGTCGTGTAGGCTTCGGTACTGGTAAAGCTCAAGAAGTACCAGAAGCTATTCGCAAGGCAGTTGAAGATGCGAAGAAAAACTTGATTGAAGTACCAATGGTCGGCACAACAATTCCTCACGAAGTTCTTTCAGAATTTGGTGGAGCTAAAGTATTGTTGAAACCAGCTGTAGAAGGTTCTGGAGTTGCTGCTGGCGGTGCTGTTCGTGCCGTTATCGAATTGGCAGGTGTGGCAGATGTAACATCTAAATCACTTGGTTCTAACACTCCAATCAACATTGTTCGTGCAACTGTTGAAGGTTTGAAACAATTAAAACGCGCTGAAGAAGTTGCTGCCCTTCGTGGTATTTCAGTTTCTGACTTGGCATAAGAAAGGGGATCACATGGCTCAAATTAAAATTACTTTGACTAAGTCTCCAATCGGACGCATTCCGTCACAACGCAAAACTGTTGTAGCACTTGGACTTGGCAAATTGAACAGCTCAGTTATTAAAGAAGATAATCCAGCGGTACGTGGTATGATTACTGCAGTATCTCACTTGGTAACTGTTGAAGAAGTTAAATAAGCTTTGCTAGTTTAACAACTTTGAATTTAAAATACATTAGGGGATGGGTTTTTCTCAGCCCCTAAAACTAAATATATGTATAGGCGAGTTTGTATAGGAGGCACCTTTTCTCCTATATGAGCGCTAGCATTTTACAAAAGAGGAGAAATTAAATAATGAAACTTCATGAATTACAACCTGCTACAGGTTCTCGTAAAGTCCGTAACCGTGTTGGTCGTGGTACTTCATCTGGTAACGGTAAGACAGCTGGCCGTGGTCAAAAAGGTCAAAAAGCTCGTAGCGGTGGCGGTGTTCGTCTTGGTTTTGAAGGTGGACAAACTCCATTGTTCCGTCGTCTTCCAAAACGTGGTTTCTTGAACGTAAACCGCAAAGAGTATGCTATTGTTAACCTTGATCAGTTGAATGCTTTTGAAGACGGTGCAGAAGTAACACCAGTTGTGCTTGTTGAATCAGGTATTGTAAAAGCTGAAAAATCTGGCGTTAAAATTCTTGGTAACGGAGAATTGACAAAGAAATTGACTGTTAAAGCAGCTAAATTCTCTAAATCTGCTGAAGAAGCTATCACTGCTAAAGGTGGTTCAGTGGAAGTCATCTAAGAGAGGTGACCTATGTTTTTCAAACTATTAAAAGACGCATTTAAGATTAAGCAAGTACGCTCTAAGATTTTATTTACAATTTTTATTATCTTAGTTTTTCGTATTGGTACTACAATCACTGTTCCTGGTGTAAATGCAAAAAGTTTAGAAGCCTTAAGTGGCTTGTCATTTCTGAACATGCTAAGCTTGGTGTCAGGTAATGCCATGAAAAACTTTTCAGTATTTGCGCTAGGGGTGAGCCCTTATATCACTGCTTCCATCGTGGTGCAACTCCTTCAAATGGACTTGTTACCGAAGTTTGTTGAATGGGGTAAACAGGGTGAAGTAGGTCGTAGAAAGTTAAATCAAGCAACACGCTATATTTCCTTAGCACTTGCTTTTGTACAATCTATCGGTATTACTGCTGGTTTTAATGCCTTGTCTAGCACTAAACTAGTTGCGGCACCTAACTGGCAAACCTATCTATTCATTGGGGCTATCTTAACAACTGGATCAATGATTGTTGTTTGGCTCGGTGAACAAATTACTGATAAGGGCTATGGAAATGGTGTATCTATGATTATCTTTGCCGGGATTGTTGCATCAATTCCAGAGATGGTTAAAGGTATTTATGAAGATTATTTTGTCAATGTACCGAGTGACAGATTGCAATCTTCAATCATCTTTGTAGCTTGTTTGATTGTAGCGGTTTTACTTATTGTCTACTTTACAACTTACGTACAACAAGCAGAATACAAAATCCCAATCCAATATACAAAGATTGCCCAAGGTGCTCCTTCCAGTTCATATCTTCCTTTGAAGGTCAATCCAGCAGGAGTTATTCCGGTAATCTTTGCAAGTTCAATCACTGCCGCGCCGGCAGCTGTTCTACAGTTTTTAAGCGCATCTGGTAATGATTGGGGATGGGTTCGTACAGCTCAGTCTTTGCTTGCGACAACAACACCAACAGGTATTGCTATGTATGCTTTGCTGATTATTCTGTTTACATTCTTCTATACCTTTGTACAGATTAATCCAGAAAAAGCAGCTGAAAATCTACAAAAGAGCGGTGCCTACATTCCAGGAGTACGTCCAGGAAAAGGGACTGAGCAATTTATGTCGAAACTACTTCGCCGATTGGCTACTGTTGGTTCATTATTCCTAGGTTTTATTTCAATCATCCCAATCATTGCAAAAGACTTATTTGGTTTATCAGATACAGTCGCTTTGGGAGGTACCAGTCTTTTGATCATTATTGCCACTGGTATCGAAGGAATGAAACAATTGGAAGGATATTTACTGAAGAGAAAATATACCGGCTTTATGAATACAACAACAAAATAGAAATAGGTTGACTTAGTCAGCCTTCTATTTTGTTTTTGGATAAGTTTATTAACCGGTTTAATAGATTTATGGAAAAACAAAAAAGGAGAATCAACATGAATCTTTTGATTATGGGCTTACCTGGTGCAGGTAAGGGAACTCAAGCAGCGAAAATCGTTGAAAAATTTAAGGTAGCACATATTTCTACAGGTGATATGTTCCGCGCTGCAATAGCTAATCAAACTGAGATGGGCGTGCTCGCTAAATCATATATTGACAAAGGTGAACTTGTTCCGGATGAAGTTACCAATGGAATTGTAAAAGAACGTTTGTCTCAAGAAGATATTAAAGAAACAGGCTTCCTTTTGGACGGCTATCCTCGTACTATTGATCAAGCCCACGCTTTAGATGCTATTTTAAAAGATCTTGGCATTGATCTTGATGGTGTCATCAATATTGAAGTGGATCCAAGTTGCCTCTTAGAGCGTTTAAGTGGAAGAATCATTCACCGTCAAACAGGCGAAACTTTCCATAAGGTCTTCAATCCACCAGCAAACTACAATGAAGAAGATTATTACCAAAGGGAAGACGATAAACCTGAAACAGTTAAGCGCCGTTTGGATGTAAATATTGCTCAAGGTGAACCTATTTTAGCACACTACAGAGAACTAAAATTAGTCCATGATATCCAAGGTAATCAAGATATTAATGATGTATTTTCAGATATCGAAAAAGTCTTGGAAAAATTGAAATAAAAGCGTTTTTCACGCTTGCAATATTTGACAAGTAGTGATACAATGAATTAGTCTGACTTATAATTGTTACCTCTGTGTCCAGAGGTGATGAATCAAAATTTAGGGAGGTACTTTTGCGTGGCAAAAGATGATGTGATCGAAGTCGAAGGCAAGGTAATTGATACTATGCCAAACGCAATGTTTACGGTTGAACTTGAAAATGGACATCAGATTTTAGCAACAGTTTCTGGTAAAATTCGTAAAAACTATATTCGTATTTTAGCGGGAGACCGTGTTACTGTCGAAATGAGTCCGTATGATTTGACTCGTGGACGGATCACCTACCGCTTTAAATAATGGAAAAACTTGGAGGATTAAGAAATGAAAGTAAGACCATCGGTCAAACCAATTTGCGAATACTGCAAAGTTATTCGTCGTAATGGTCGTGTTATGGTTATTTGCCCTGCAAATCCAAAACACAAACAACGTCAAGGTTAATTAGAAAGGAGAAAACATGGCTCGTATTGCTGGAGTTGATATTCCAAATGACAAACGTGTAGTCGTATCACTTACTTACGTATATGGTATCGGTCTTCCAACATCTAAGAAGATCCTAGCTGCTGCTGGAGTTTCTGAAGACGTTCGTGTAAAAGACTTGACACCTGATCAAGAAGACGCTATCCGTCGTGAAGTGGATGCGATCAAAGTTGAAGGTGACCTTCGCCGTGAAGTAAACCTAAACATCAAACGTTTGATGGAAATCGGTTCATATCGTGGAATCCGTCATCGTCGTGGACTTCCTGTTCGTGGACAAAACACTAAAAATAACGCTCGCACTCGTAAAGGTAAAGCTGTTGCGATTGCTGGTAAGAAAAAATAATATAAGGAGGTAAAAAGTCTTGGCTAAACCAACGCGTAAACGTCGTGTGAAGAAAAATATCGAATCTGGTATTGCACATATTCACGCTACATTTAATAACACTATTGTTATGATTACTGATGTGCATGGTAATGCGATTGCTTGGTCATCTGCTGGTGCTCTTGGTTTCAAAGGTTCTCGTAAATCTACACCATTTGCTGCCCAAATGGCATCTGAAGCAGCTGCTAAATCTGCACAAGAACACGGTCTTAAATCAGTTGAAGTTACTGTAAAAGGTCCAGGTTCTGGTCGTGAGTCAGCTATTCGTGCTCTTGCTGCCGCTGGTCTTGAAGTAACAGCTATTCGTGATGTGACTCCTGTACCACACAATGGTGCTCGTCCTCCAAAACGTCGCCGTGTATAATCACCAACAATTACACTGCTTTTCGTTTAAGAGGGAGTTAACTAAATGATTGAGTTTGAAAAACCAAATATAACAAAAATTGATGAAAATAAAGATTATGGCAAGTTTGTAGTAGAACCGCTTGAACGTGGTTATGGTACAACTCTTGGGAACTCACTTCGTCGTGTCTTGTTGGCTTCATTACCAGGAGCAGCAGTTACTTCTATCAATATTGAAGGAGTATTGCACGAGTTTGATACTATCCCAGGCGTACGTGAAGATGTTATGCAAATTATTCTTAACATCAAAGGTATTGCTGTAAAATCTTACGTCCAAGACGAAAAGATGATTGAACTTGATGTTGAAGGTCCTGCAGAAATTACTGCTGGAGACATTTTGACAGATAGCGATATCGAAATTGTAAACCCAGATCATTATCTCTTTACAATCGGTGAGGGAGCACGCTTTAAAGCAGTCATGACTGTCAACAGTGGTCGTGGTTATGTTCCGGCTGATCAAAATAAACGTGATGATGCACCTGTGGGAACACTCGCTGTAGATTCCATCTATACGCCAGTGACAAAAGTTAATTACCAAGTTGAGCCAGCTCGTGTTGGTAGCAATGATGGTTTTGACAAACTAACCCTTGAAATTATGACAAATGGAACAATCATTCCAGAAGACGCACTTGGTCTTTCAGCGCGTATCTTGACTGAACATTTGGATCTCTTTACTGATCTTACTGAGGTGGCTAAAGCAACTGATGTGATGAAAGAAGTAGACAAGAGCTCAGATGACCATGTTTTGGAACGCACAATTGAAGAACTTGATTTGTCTGTTCGCTCTTATAACTGTTTGAAACGTGCTGGTATTAACACAGTTTACGATTTGACAGAAAAAACTGAGCCTGAAATGATGAAAGTTCGGAACCTTGGTCGTAAGAGTCTTGAAGAAGTTAAAATTAAACTGACAGATTTAGGTCTAGGGTTAAAAAACGATAAATAAAGGAGGAATACATGGCTTACCGTAAATTAGGACGCACTAGCTCACAACGTAAAGCAATGCTTCGTGATTTGACTACTGACTTGATTATCAACGAATCAATCGTAACAACAGAAGCTCGTGCGAAAGAAATCCGTAAAACAGTTGAAAAAATGATTACATTGGGTAAACGTGGTGACTTGCATGCTCGTCGTCAAGCAGCTGCATTTGTTCGTAACGAAATTGCATCAGAAAACTATGATGAAGCAACTGAGAAATACACTTCAACAACTGCACTTCAAAAATTGTTCTCTGAATTAGCACCTCGTTATGCAGAACGCAATGGTGGATATACTCGTATCCTTAAAACTGAACCACGTCGTGGAGATGCTGCTCCGATGGCAATCATCGAATTAGTATAAGATCATCAATCTTTGTTGAGTGTTATGATGATGGAATAGATGCTCTATTCTTAGTCTAGCTCTGGTCTACCGCTAGGATTTTTCCTAGCGGGAACACTCATCATATAGTGAGATGATAGGTAGACGCTTGTTTACGAAATTGTTTTTTTAATCAAAAAAACAATTTCGTAAGCAGGCGTTTTTGCTTGAATATAGGAAAAAAATAGAATTTTTGTTATAATACTCTAATACAAAGAATGATTATTTTGAAAATCTCCCTAAGCTTCCTTTCAAAGAATGTTGAAACCGGTAGGAGCTAGAAAATAAAATAAAGCTAAGTTCTATCGGAGCTTTATTTTTCAACAAATAAACAATAAAGATAAATTATAGGAATTAAAAATGACTAATGCAATACAGCTATTAAAAGATCGATATTTAAAAAATATTAAAGAAAATCCAACTATCTATGTAGGTATTGAATTGGAATTTCCTATTGTAAATTGTCAGGGAGAAGCAACTGATATAAATATAGCTAAGAACTTGCTAAAGCGTCTTATTGATCAGCATTCCTTTGAAGTGGAGAAGTTCGATAGAGCTGGAAACCCGATTCAGATAAAGTCTAAAGAAAACGAAGATAGAATTCTATTTGAAGTTTCATACAATACTTTAGAATTTGCGTTTGAAAAAGCTACAAAGATTCAAGAAGTTGAGGAGCGATTCACAGAATATTTAAGTGTTATCCAATCCATTTTGGGTGAAGACGACCATGAACTACAAGGAAAAGGGATTCATCCTTTTTGGGATAAAAATGATAATAGTCCGGTTCAATCGCCTCGCTATGAAATGTTAATGCAGTATTTGTCAATGAGTAAGACGCTAGAATTAAAAACTCTGCATTCTTATCCTGAATATGGAGCGTTTATCTGTGGGAATCAAATTCAACTGGATGTTTCTAAAGAAAACTTTATAAGTGTTATCAATGTTTTTAATCAAATTGAAGCAGCCAAAGCATATCTTTTTGCCAATTCTGAATTTCCGAATTCTTCTTGGGATACAAAAATAGCTCGAGATACTTTTTGGGAACAATCCATGCATGGGATCTTACAAGAAAATGCGGGCGTCAATCTAAAAGATTTCAAAAACAAAGATGAGTTTTTCACCTATCTTAGTAAATCTGCAATTTTCACAGCTAAAAGAGGCGCTCAAGAATACTATTTTTATCCAATTCCAGCAATTGACTATTTAAGTTATAAAAAGATTGAAGCATATAATCTATCAGGTGAAACTGTAGAAATAACACCGAAGCAAGAAGATTTTGAAAATCATAGAAGTTATCAGTATCAAGATTTAACAACAAGAGGGACTGTCGAGTTTAGAAGTGTTTGCGCACAGTCTTTTGATAAAACGTTTGTTTCTGCTGCTTTCCATCTCGGTATTCTAGCTAATTTAGATAATGTACAAAAATATCTACAGGAAGCTGACTTTTTTAAAGAGGAGGGACGTGATTATAAACAGTTAAGACAAAAATTTTCCAAAAAAGAAATTAGCGGAAGTGCGAAAACTCATGTTCGTAACTTCGCAAATGACTTGATTCAATTGGCAATAGCTGGTCTAGTAGTTCGAAACAACGGTGAAGACTCCTATCTAAAGGATTTGATAGTCTAAGAAAAGAATCGGAATAAAAAAAAGATAAAAAAAGTTAAAAAAAGTA
>NZ_KV790967.1:0-144 GCF_001807785.1 Streptococcus sp. HMSC10A01
TTGGGGTATAGCCAAGCGGTAAGGCAAGGGACTTTGACTCCCTCATGCGTTGGTTCGAATCCAGCTACCCCAGTTAAACTTGAGCCGGCGTGGCGGAATTGGCAGACGCGCTGGACTCAAAATCCAGTGTCCTCACGGACGTGC
>NZ_KV790967.1:1144-1479 GCF_001807785.1 Streptococcus sp. HMSC10A01
TGTCGGCGGTTCGATTCCGTCTCGCGCCATTTTATTAATATGATTTTGGAAGGGTAGCGAAGAGGCTAAACGCGGCGGACTGTAAATCCGCTCCTTCGGGTTCGGGGGTTCGAATCCCTCCCCTTCCATAAACCTTTACGGGCATAGTTTAAAGGTAGAACTAAGGTCTCCAAAACCTTCAGTGTGGGTTCAATTCCTACTGCCCGTGTTTGATAATATGGCGGGTGTGGTGAAGTGGTTAACACACCAGATTGTGGCTCTGGCATGCGTGGGTTCGATCCCCATCACTCGCCTATTTATTAATATTGGGGTATAGCCAAGCGGTAAGGCAAGGG
>NZ_KV790967.1:1499-114395 GCF_001807785.1 Streptococcus sp. HMSC10A01
AGACAAGGTTTGTGGACCTTGTCTTTTTTTTATCTGTTTTTGTTGAGTTACCAATTTTTCCATTTTAAAATAAATTATCAAGTTTATTAGCCAATGTTTTCTGTTTGCTAGGGTACAAATGAGAATAAGTATTAATTGTTGTTGTAATAGATGCGTGTCCTAATCTTTCTTTGACAACAAGATAATCTTCTCCTTGATTTATAAGTAATGATGCATGACAGTGTCTCAAATCATGAATTCTTATTTTCTTTAAATCTTTATCCCTTTCTAGTATTTGCTTAAACTTCTTATCAATCATATCAATGATTTCAATAGCAAACTATCACTTTGGGGGGTCACCTAAGGTAGTTAAAAAGTGGAATGATTTTAGACAAAAGTCTTTAGAAGGTAATAAACAACTGGAACCTGAAGAATTACTGAATGCTGTTGAAGAAGTGATAAATGAGATGAGAAAGGACCTAGGGAGTAAGTCAACTAAGAAAGGTGAATTACTATCAATCTTTATAAACGATTCAGAGGATTTATTAGGAAAAAGAAAATAAAAGAATCTAAAACTTTATTAAATTAAGATATTTTGAGTAAAAAAATATAAACATTAAGTTCAAAATTTAGTATTCGGAAGTACGTGCTGATTCAACGCTGGCCACCAATATAGTGTTATAGACTAGGTTTCAGGACCTTGTTTTTTTCTCTAGAGGATATCTGTTGTTACTTTTGGAATAAAGCTTTTTTCTTCTAGTTCTATACTTCGTAGGAATTATTCATTTCCAGAGTTTTCCTATTAGTGATTACTATGAATCTATTTGTGTTAATTCACCATACCTGTTAAATAATAGTGCAACTTTTTCCCTTGTTATTCCTTGAGGTTATCCGAATGTTAAACTATCTTCAGCATGTATTTACAAAAGAGTATAATCCCTTTCATCAACAGAGCATTTTTGATATACTATATTTAATTAGAATACAAAAACTTTTGGAGAGAAGGAGGTAAAAGAGTGGACAAACAAACCATTTTTTACTGCTATAGAATGACTCATGATTATGGTATCAATCCTTGTGTCTTTACAAAAAATTATGATACAACTCCTCATCTTCTTACCGAAGGAGGATGTATGCTTCAGTTAAGAAGGAATATTAAAAAGAACTGGGCGGATAAAATAAACTCTAAGTCTGTAGATGCTTACATAATGGCTGTAGCAGGGCATTCAAATGATGGGAAAAAATGGAGAGATGATCAAGGAATGTTTATCACTCCAAAATATAATCATCTAATTTTTGTTGCTAAAATTAGTGAAATTTTAACAATGAAAGAATATTTACTTTCTCCAAAATCTAATAATAGAAGAGATGCTTATACTTATCAATGGATGATTGAAAAGAATGGATTAAACCAATCAAGTTTTATGAATGAAATAGTGATTCTTGCAGACCGTTTTAATTATTTTGGTAAGTCTCCACTTAAAATTCCTAAAGAAATTTTAGACTTTTTTCCGATGGGAGAACGAGCAAGAATGAATGGGAAACCATTCCCAAGATGGAATGCTAAAAATGGATTTTATAATTCGGAAGAGAGATTTACCGATGTGTTAGAATTAATGGAATTTGCTGAAACTATACTAGGTTCACAAAACAAAGTAATGGATTTGCCCTATCATCCATTCTTTATACGAGGAAAAGAATTGTGAAAATAATTTTATCAAGAAAGGGATTTGATTCATCCAATGGTTCCATCCCGAGTCCTATATTACCTGACGGGACGCTACTTTCATTGCCAATACCTGCCAAGTTTGATAGTATCTCTTTTGACGACTTAAACTATAACGGAGTATTATTTTCAGATATCTTAAGACAACTAAAAGGGAAAGAAGATAAAACAAATCATTATAATTGTCATCTTGATCCAGATATAAGAGGAAATCTTAGGAATACTCCTGTTTCTAACTGGAGAGCAGCATTTGGTCAAATTAAAAGCTCACAGGGATTATTAAGAAATCAAAATGTTTCTATTGGCGATCTTTTTCTATTTTTCGGATGGTTTAGACAAACCGAAGGAGATATTTACAACGGAACATTGCATTTTAAAAAAGATGCCCCGGATCTAAATATCATTTATGGTTATTTGCAAATTGGTAATATGATGAATGATAAAGAATCTCTGCAAAATATGTATCCATTTCATCCTCATTCTTGCGACCATATGAGTGATTTGCAATCAAATATGCTTTATATTCCAAGTGAAAACTTATCATTTTTACCTCAAGAAAAAGGATATGGAACTTTTAATTTTCACGATGACAGAGTATTAACAATGAATGGTAAATCAAGAAGTGTATGGAAAGAGATACCAGCGCTTATGCCTGAAAATATAAATGGGAATCATAAAAATTCTGCTAAAGATTGTGGTTTAAAATATTCTGGTATATGGCAAGAAAAAGTTTTGTTAGAAAATGAATTATCAAATTCTTGGGCTAAAGAGTTATTTTTGTTATAATAAAAAAAAAACACTTACCCTAATTAAAGGAGAAAATAAAATGATTACATTAACTGTTGAAAAAGATTGGACTGG
Source organism: Streptococcus sp. HMSC10A01 (assembly GCF_001807785.1). Lineage (NCBI taxonomy): Bacteria > Bacillati > Bacillota > Bacilli > Lactobacillales > Streptococcaceae > Streptococcus > Streptococcus sp. HMSC10A01. Next base: position 4,066 of record NZ_KV790967.1, read on the forward strand.
GAAATACACGTTTATAGTTTCGAATGGATTTGATAGTCAAAGTTTGACACCAGGAACATTTGTTTCAGATTTTCAAATCGACCAAGCTAAACAAAACATTAAGTATGCCGGAAGTATTGATGATGGTATTAGAGTAGTAAAAAATGCTTTAGGAATTTTCTAAAAGAAAAATATTAGAGTCATTTATACAAAAATTAGACCTAATTTATGTCTAGTTTGTTAATATTCTATATACCTCAAATAATCGTACAAGTGTCTTGAATACCATTGGATGAATATAACCTGTTGGGACATATCGTCTATTCTCTGATGATTCTCTTAGAACGATAAGGTATGGAGTGTTACCAAAAAGTTACTAAAATTTGAAAAATGAGTCTATTTTGCAAGATTCAAAAGTCCTAAAAACCTATTAAATCAAGGTTATAAGATTTAAAAAATGTATTCATAGAACTCAAAATCCAGTGTCCTCACGGACGTGCCGGTTCGACCCCGGCCGCCGGTATAGCTTAAGTTTACTGAAGAGACAAGGTTTGTGGACCTTGTCTTTTTTTATTTTGATCTTTTTAACTTTGCATTCTTTTAAATAACTTATACTTTAAAACTTATTTATTTAATCTGTAAATTTTTTATTATTTGGATATATGTGCGAGTGGAAAATTGTAGTTCCATTTATAGAGGCGTGATTTTTTCAAGATAATTATTTGTTTCTTGATTTAATATTAGTGTATCGTTTGTATCCATGAGATTATTATTTCTTTTTTTAAGAATCATTAGACGTTGTTAGTATTTGAAAGAGAAGAATGAGTTAGTAGAAAGATGCTAGATTCTGAAAAAGGTCTTTTTTTTTGAAAAAAACAAATGTTCTAAAAGTTATTAAATCAACCTGCTGCTACTTAGCAAGAATAGGACTTAACATACATTGTCCTGACGGACGTGCCGGTTCGACCCCAGTCGCCGGTATAGCTTAAGTTTATTCGAGTTTCTAGCTCTTTTTATTGTGTTTACTTTGTTGATTTTAAAGTAAATGATTCGGTTTGTATTAATTTTTTGATTCTAGTTTAACTTTTTATTTGCTTCTTTTTTTAATTGTGTTATAATTAACCAGTGAAACATTAACTGGTTAAGTAAAAAGAGGGAGGGAAATCATGTCACAGTTAGCTCATAAGATTGATTCTTTTTTAAATGAGATTATTTTGAAGGCTGAGAACCAACATGAGATTCTAGTTGGTTCATGTACGAGTAATGTTGCTTTAACGAATACACAAGAACATATTTTGATGTTGTTAGCTGAAGAGATGTTGACCAACTCTGATTTAGCTAAAAAATTAAATGTAAGTCAGGCCGCTGTAACCAAGGCTGTTAAGTCTTTAATCAATCAAGGGATGTTGGAGACTTTCAAAGATAAGAAGGATGCTAGAGTAACTTTTTATCGCTTAACTGAATTAGCACAGCCAATTGCTGATGAACATGAGCATCATCACGCTCATACCTTGGAAACTTATCAAAGTTTACTGGATAGATTTTCTCAAGATGAACAGCAAGCGATTGAAAAATTTTTGGAGGCCTTAGTGGGAGAAATTGGGAAATGAGATATATAACAGTGGAAAATTTATCTTTCTACTATGATAAAGAACCTGTTTTGGAGCATATTCATTATTTTTTGGATAGTGGAGAGTTTGTTACGCTGACGGGGGAGAATGGAGCTGCTAAGACTACTCTGATCAAAGCTAGTCTAGGTATTTTGCAGCCTAAGCATGGTGAGGTTAAGATTTCTAAGATAAATACTCAAGGAAAGAAATTACGTATTGCTTATCTACCTCAGCAGATAGCTAGTTTTAATGCTGGTTTTCCTAGTACGGTATATGAATTTGTCAAGTCAGGTCGTTATCCGCGTAAAGGTTGGTTTCGTCGTTTGAATGAGCATGATGAAGAACATATCAAGGCAAGTCTTGAATCTGTAGGGATGTGGGAACATAGGGACAAGCGGATTGGCTCTCTTTCTGGCGGGCAAAAGCAGAGAGCTGTGATTGCTCGGATGTTTGCTTCGGATCCGGATATTTTTGTCCTAGATGAGCCGACAACAGGGATGGATGCAGGCAGTAAGGATGAATTTTACAAGCTCATGCACCATAGTGCTCATAAGCATGGAAAAGCAGTTCTGATGATTACGCACGATCCGGAAGAAGTCAAAAAGTATGCCGACCGTAATATTCATCTGGTTCGTAATCAGGACTCGCCTTGGCGCTGTTTCAATGTGCATGAAAGCGACAATGGACAGGAGGTGAGCCATGCTTAATCTATTTTCCTATGATTTTATGCAACGAGCCTTTTTGGCAGTTATTGCCATGAGTCTCTTCTCGCCGATTCTGGGGACTTTCCTGATTTTACGTCGGCAGAGTCTCATGAGTGATACGCTTAGCCACGTTTCACTAGCAGGTGTTGCTTTTGGCTTGGTTCTTGGTTTGTCACCAACTTTGACAACGGTGATTGTGGTCATGATAGCGGCAGTATTTTTAGAGTACTTGCGGACTATTTATAAGAATTTTATGGAAATCGGGACGGCCATTCTCATGTCTACTGGCTTAGCTATTTCTCTGATTGTTATGAGTAAGGGTAAGAGTTCTAGCTCGATGAGTCTGGATCAGTATCTATTTGGCTCAATTGTGACGATTAGTACGGAGCAGGTGATTTCTCTCTTTGTCATTGCTGCTGTGGTGCTCATCTTAACCTTCCTCTTCATTCGGCCTATGTACATCTTGACCTTTGATGAGGATACGGCTTTCGTGGATGGGCTACCGGTACGGACCATGTCTATTCTCTTTAATATTGTGACGGGTGTTGCGATTGCTCTTATGATTCCGGCTGCGGGAGCCTTGCTGGTTTCGACCATTATGGTCTTGCCGGCCAGTATTGCTCTGCGGATTGGGAAAAACTTTAAATCGGTTATTTTGCTAGCAAATATCATCGGTTTCTTTGGTATGATTGCTGGCCTGTATATTTCTTACTATGCAGAGACGCCGGCAAGCGCTAGTATTACAATTATTTTCGTTAGTCTGTTTTTAGTGGTCAATTTGATCAAAAAATTTGTGAAATAGGAGAAAAAAATGAAGAAAATTAGCTTACTATTAGTTGGTTTACTGAGTGTATTCTTGGTGGCTTGTTCCAATCAGAAAAAAGCGGATGGCAAGTTGAACATTGTCACGACTTTTTATCCTGTTTATGAGTTTACTAAGCAGGTGGCTGGAGATGAAGCCAACGTTGATCTTCTAATCGGTGCTGGAACAGAGCCACATGATTATGAGCCTTCTGCAAAGGCAGTTGCGACGATTCAGGACGCGGATGCTTTTGTTTATGAAAATGAAAATATGGAGACTTGGGTTCCAGATTTGCTAAAAACATTGAAAAATAAGAAGGAAACAGTAATCAAAGCTACTGGAAAAATGCTCTTACTTCCTGGAGGAGAAGAGGAAGAAGACCATGAACATGGCGAAGAGGGACACCATCATGACTATGATCCCCATGTTTGGCTGTCTCCAAAGCGGGCCATTCAAATGGTGGAACATATCCGAGATAGCTTGAGCAAAGCTTATCCTGAAAAGAAGGCTGCTTTTGAGAAAAATGCTGCAGCTTATATCAAGAAGATGGAAGCCTTGGATAAGGAATACGAAGCTGGCTTGGCTAACGCCAAACAAAAGAGCTTTGTTACTCAACACGCTGCCTTTAACTATCTGGCATTGGACTATGGCTTGAAGCAGGTGCCAATTTCTGGACTTTCACCAGACAGTGAGCCATCGGCTTCTCGTTTGGCTGAATTGACTGAGTACATCAAGAAAAATAAAATCAAGTATATCTACTTTGAAGAAAATGCTTCTCAGGCATTGGCTTCCACTTTGGCTAAGGAAACAGGGGTAGAGCTTGATGTCTTGAATCCATTGGAAAGCTTGACTGAAGAACAGACCAAGGATGGGGCAGACTATATTTCAATCATGCAGGCTAATCTAAAAGCTCTTAAGAAAACGACAGACCAAGAGGGGGCAGAGATTGCGGCTGAGAAAGAAGAAGATACTAAGACTGTTCAAAACGGCTACTTTGAAGATAGTGCCGTCAAGGATCGGACCTTGTCTGACTATGCTGGCGAGTGGCAGTCTGTTTACCCTTATCTGAAAGATGGGACCTTGGATCAAGTCTTTGACTACAAGGCTAAGCTGACTGGGAAAATGACAGCAGCTGAATACAAGGACTACTATGATAAAGGCTACAAGACAGATGTTTCCAATATCAATATCACAGACAAAACTATGGAATTTGTGGTAAATGGAAAATCCAAGAAATATACTTATAAATACGTTGGTAAGCACACTCTGACATACTCAAAGGGAAATCGTGGGGTTCGCTTTATGTTTGAAGCGACTGATGCAGATGCTGGGCAGTACAAGTATGTTCAGTTTAGCGATCATAATATTGCACCGACCAAGGCAGCTCATTTCCATATCTTCTATGGTGGCGAAAGTCAGGAAGCACTCTTTAATGAGTTGGAAAATTGGCCAACCTACTATCCAAGTAAATTGACTGGTCAAGAAATTGCCCAAGAAATGCTGGCGCACTAATATGAACAAGCTTGAGAAGACGGGGTTATCCCGCCTTCTTTTTTGTATTTCAGAAAGTGTTGATAAAAATACTTGACAAATCACGATTACAAATGTAAACTAATAAAGTATTGAATTACAAATGTAAATAATAAGGAAGTGTTAAACAATGGAACAGCAAAATATTAGCCAAGCAGAATGGCAAGTCATGCGTGTGTTGTGGGCTTATCCTCATAGTCGAAGTACAGAGATTGTGGCTCGTTTGGAAGCTGATTTTTCATGGAAGCCTGCTACGATCAAAACACTTTTGAATCGTCTGAAGACCAAAGAATTTATTGCCATGGAAAAAATAGAGGGTAAGTTTTACTATGATGCTCGGATTTTAGAAGCGGATCATCTGGAAAGTACTTTGCAGGCTCTCTTTGACAATATCTGTAACACCAAGCATGGAGAGCTGTTAATTTCAATGATTGAGAGAAGTCAGTTTAGTCAAGGGGATTTGCAGTTGCTTAGTCAGGCCATTGATAAGAAAAGGGCTTCAGCTCCGTTAGAAATAGAATGTCACTGCCCGCAAGGTCAGTGTCGCTGTGGTCGTAGATGAGGAAATTGTGATGGAAAAAAAAGAATACAAGCTATCAGGTATGACCTGTGCATCTTGTGCTATGACAGTTGAGATGGCGGTCAAAGATTTAGAGACTGTCGAAGATGTTAATGTTAACCTAGCAACAGAACGTCTCAGTTTAGTCCCTAAGGAGGGGTTTGACAGCCAGCAAGTGTTGGATGCGGTAGCTGAGGCTGGTTATCAGGCAGAAGAAAAAGGAAAAGATAGACCGTCCGATGTGAACGAAGAGGCTGCAATTAAAGCGCAGGAATTGCGAAAAAAGAAACAAGAACTACTGATTCTTTTGCTTACGACACTGCCCTTACTTTATATTTCTATGGGCAGTATGGTCGGTCTTCCTTTGCCCAGCTTCTTAGACCATATGGCGCATCCCTTGGTCTTCGTTCTGTCACAACTGGTTTTGACTTTGCCTGCTGTGTGGATTGGTCGTGGCTTTTATCAGAGAGGTTTTCGTAATCTTATTAAGAAACATCCTAATATGGATAGTTTGATTGCTGTGGGGACTAGTGCAGCATTTTTCTGCAGTCTCTACTCTGTCAGTCAGGTTTTTCTAGGCCATCATCCCTTTGTTCATCAGCTTTATTTTGAGTCTGTTGCAGTGATTATTACCTTGATTCTTTTGGGTAAATATCTGGAAAGTTCAGCTAAGGGGAGAACGTCTCAGGCGATTCAATCGCTGCTTGAGCTAGTACCTAGTCAGGCGACAGTGATTCGTTATGGTGAGGCTGTGACCATTGATACAGAGGATATCCGAGTTGGAGACATTATCCGTATCAAGCCAGGGGAGCGTATGCCAGTAGATGGCCTTGTGACAGACGGGCAGACCTTTGTGGATGAGTCCATGATGACCGGAGAAAGCGTCCCGATTGAAAAGAAAGTCGGCGACATTATTACCAGTGCAACGATCAATCAAAATGGTAGTATTGACTATCAAGCAACTAGGGTGGGTTCGGATACGACTTTAGCCCAGATTGTTAGATTAGTGGAGGAAGCACAGGGGTCTAAGGCGCCGATAGCGGCTTTGGCCGATAAAATTTCGCTTTATTTTGTTCCAATCGTGCTGAGCTTGGCTACTTTATCCGCTCTTGGCTGGTATTTTCTGGCTGGTGAGAGTCTTAGCTTTTCTCTGTCAATCTTTATCGCAGTTTTGGTCATTGCCTGTCCTTGTGCGCTGGGGTTAGCTACTCCGACAGCCATCATGGTTGGGACTGGTAAAGGAGCTGAAAATGGAATTCTGATTAAGTCTGGACAAGCTTTGGAAGCAGCTTATCAACTGGATACTATTGTTCTTGATAAGACGGGAACGATAACGGTTGGTAAGCCTAGTCTGACAGATCTGCTGCCCTTGGGTGATTTGAATCGGCCCGACTTGTTGCGACTAATAGCCAGTGCTGAGCAGCATTCTGAGCATCCCTTGGCTCAGGCTATCTTGGAAGCAGCTGAAAAGGAGGGGCTTGATTTGCTGCCTGTCAGTCAATTTGAGGCTATGGTTGGACGAGGCTTGTCAGCTCAGGTTGAGGACAAGCAGCTTCTAATCGGAAATGAAAGGTTGATGAAAGAAAAGAATATTGACAGCAGTGCCTTTCAAGAACAGTTGTTAGAGCTTTCCCAAGAAGGTAAGACAGCCATGTTTGTCGCAATAGATGGACAGCTAGCTGGTATTTTAGCGGTAGCAGATGAGATGAAGTCCAGCAGTCTAAAGGCGGTGCAGGAGCTCCAGTCTATGGGACTAGAAGTTATCATGCTGACAGGGGATCGTGAGGAAACAGCGAAAGCTATTGCCCAAAAAGCTGGCATCCCAAAAGTGATCGCAGGTGTATTGCCAGATGGTAAGGCCACTGCTATCAAGGACTTGCAGGAAGCTGATAAAAAACTGGCCATGGTCGGAGACGGTATCAATGACGCACCAGCTCTGGTCCAGGCAGATGTGGGAATTGCCATCGGTTCAGGCGCCGATGTGGCTATTGAGTCAGCAGATGTAGTGCTTATGCATAGTGATTTGCAGGATGTAGTCAAGGCTATCAAGCTCAGTCAGGCGACCATTCGCAATATCAAGGAAAATCTTTTCTGGGCCTTTGCCTACAACACACTAGGCATCCCGATTGCTATGGGGCTACTACATCTTTTCGGCGGTCCCTTGCTCAATCCTATGCTGGCTGGTCTAGCCATGAGCTTGAGCTCAGTGTCGGTTGTCGTCAATGCTCTGCGTCTAGGACGCTTTAAAATGAAGAAATATACGGAGGAATGAATCTATGAAACAAACAGTCCAATTAGAAAACTTATCTTGTCAAAATTGTGTCAAACACGTCACCCAGCATTTCCTATCTATGGTGGGAGTGTCAGATGTGGTTGTGGACTTAGAAAAACAGACAGCTCAAGTGACAACGGATAAACTTTATAGTGTATCTGATTATGAAGCAGCTTTAGCTAAAACGATTTATAAGGTATTATCAGTTGATTAATGCTTAATTTAAGATAAGATCTCACTTCCTTTTGAACCTGTTTGGTCTTTCATTGTAATATTTTGTAAAACATCTTGACTTAATGTTACAATTCTATTACAATGAAATAAAGAACCAGTTAAGGGGAGGAAATTATATGAGTAAGAAGCTACTTATTGGCTTAATCACAGCATTGTTTATCGTTATAGCAGTCGTGTTTATTTATTTTAAATTTTTCACCATTTCTGAAAATAAAACTTCCTCAACAACTTCACAGTCCAGAATTAGCACAAGTCAGTCTAGCCAAAGCTCAACCAAGAAGGAATCAAGTGAGGATTCTAGTAGCGTAACGACTAATTCGACCTCAGAGAAACCTTCAAATGAAACTGGAAAACCGAGTGACCAAGCAGAAGGTAAGGAGCAAATAAGGGCTCGTTCAACTGTATTTGATTTTAATGCGATGACTCATGGGAATTTTACAAGCGTAAAAGGGACATGGAAGAATGCTGAAGGTCAGACAATTACCTTTGATGAGAAGGGTATAGTGGCTGATGAAACTAGCATTTCTTCTTTCAACTATGATGCTGCAGGCAATTTGATCGTAAATGTTCAAACGGGATTAACGGGTTATTCAATCTGGTTTGTGATGAAGGGAAATGCCATTGTACCAGAAGGAGATGCTTCTGATACAAATCGTGATAGAATTTTTGCAGGCCAAGGAATGCCAGAAGATATCGCAAGTGCAGCTTACTATCGGGTTGATCAATAAGGGCGGTTGCTAAATCAATAGAAAAAAGATACAATAAGTCCTATACTAGAAAATAGAAAAGGGCTTATTTTTTAAGCCTGACAATGAGGAAAAATATGAAAAAAAGAATATTGTTAATGACTATTTTAATAGCTTTAGGAGGAGGACTAGTCTTGTCAGGATGTTCTGGAAAAGGAGAAACAAAAGAGAGCTCAGCTTCTTCAAGTCAAATGGCATCTTCGAAGAGTTCAGCAACTTCGGCCAGCTCTGAATCCAGTAAGACTTCAGAAAGTTCTACAAGCCCTAGTCAGGAAGCGGATAAAAAAATGAACATTAGTGAATTGGCTGATGGAAATTTTGCAAGCATTCAAGGCACATGGCAAAATGATAAAGGGGAACAACTTGTATTTGATGAAAACGGTCTAGTTTCAGCTGAATATGAATTTGGTGGTGCTTCCTTAACCGACTACGGAACAGCAGCTGGCGGTGTATATGGTGGCCAAACAGGAGGTTTCTTGCTAGAATTTATTCCAAGTGGTGTCAAGCTTGCTGATACAGAAAACTTTAAAGATAGCTCTGATATTAGTCGTGACCGCCTTTGGACTGGGGTTGGTATCCAGTCCTTTGGTGAACAAGGTAGTTTTTACTATCGTATTAAATAAGAGAAGATTTTAAAAAGACAAGCATTTAAAGCTTGCCTTTTTTGCTTTTTCCAATCAGAATGGTAGCAGAAATGGTAATTTCTGTGAGATCAGACCAATCAATTTCTTCCTGTTTAATATGAAAGAGGAGGGGGGTCATGCCAATGAGAGCTTCCTTTTGGATTTCATTGATTGGATAGGTGACAGTAACCTCTTTCTGTTCAAGAATTTCAAATGAGGTCTCAAAATGGTCTAGTATATCTTGGTTGGAATAATCTTGCTTTTGCAGCTGCCCGGCAACCTTTTTGCGGATTTCCTGAACATGTTGACTGGTAGGAATGACCTTGATCAGGAGTCCTTGTTTAGTCAATACACGTTGGAATTCCTGGTAGTTTGCAGGAGAAAAAATATCTAAAATAAGATCAATACTATGATTCTTGATAGGAAGTTTTGCCAAATCTCCCACAAACCAATTGATAGAAAGGCTAGTATCAGTTTTGCTGGCTAGCTGGATGGAGTCTTTGGAAATATCAAAAGCATAGAAATCTTTGTCTGGGAATACTTTTTGCAATTTCAGACTATAGTATCCTTGGCCACAACCAACATCTAAAATAGTTTGGGTATCGGGTGATTGTTGCAAAAAAAATTCAATTTCCTGTAAAATATGTTGGTAAAAGCCGGCCTCTAAGATGATTTGGCGCTGAATAAAGTTGTCTTTATCATAGTCTTTTGATTGTCTTATCTGGGGTGCTAAGTTTACGTAACCGTATTTTGCAATGTCAAAAGAATGTCTGTTTGTGCAGACTAGGCTATGGTCCTGAAATTTGAGTGCTTCCTTACATAGAGGACAAGCAAAAGTTGAGGCTCTAACAAATCGAGCGATTTTTGGTTTCATGAGTCGTTTCTTTCTGTGAAAATAGAAGATCTTGTTGAAGAAGATATGGAAAAGGAAACCCGTATGTCTTTCGAGTTTCCTTTAGGTTTAATAAGTCAAGACAAAGTATTTTTTCTTACCACGGCGGATGACGGTCAATTCATTTTCTAATTTGTCTGCATCGCTCAGAGTATAGTCAAGGTCTTGGATGCGGTCTCCATTGACGTAGATAGCTCCGTTTTGGACATCTTCACGCGCCTGACGTTTGGAATTAACAACTCCAGCAGTAACAAGTAAATCAACAATGTTGAGATTGTCTTCTGCTTGGACTTGATAATTTGGAACACCACGGAGTCCTTGTTTCAGCTCTTTAACAGAAAGGTTCTTAATATTTCCTGCAAATAGCTGTTCTGTAATATTTAAGGCTTCTTGGTAAGCTTTTTCGCCATGAACTAGAGTGACCACTTCACGTGCTAAGATTTTCTGAGCCAAACGTTCATGTGGTGCTGCCTCAAACTGCTTGCGGATCTCCTCAATCTCATCTAAGCTTAGGAAGGTGAAAATTTTAAGGAAGCGAACAGCATCATCGTCCATGACATTCATCCAGAATTGGTACATCTCATATGGGCTAGTCTTGTCAGCGTTCAGCCAAACAGCATTTCCTTCTGATTTACCAAATTTCTTACCGCTAGCATCGGTGATAAGAGGAACAGTAATGACATGTCCAGTCTTGTCAGCTTTACGACGCAAGAGTTCTGTTCCAGCAGTCATATTTCCCCACTGATCAGAACCACCAATTTGCAGAGTAACATTGTGTTTTTGATTTAAGATGAAAAAGTCGTATCCTTGCATGATTTGGTAGGCAAATTCAGTATATGAAATCCCTGTTTCAATCCGTTTTTTAACAGATTCTTTACTCATCATGTAGTTGACTGTGAAGTATTTTCCAACGTCACGTAGGAAATCGATAAAACTGATATCTGAAAACCAGTCGTAGTTATTAACCATTTCAGCTTTGTTCTGGCCGTTTTCAAAGTCAAGCAAGCCTGCAAGCTGCCCTTGGATGCTTTTAACCCAGCCTTCTACGGTTTCTTTGGTTTGTAAACTACGTTCAGCATCCTTAAAAGATGGGTCGCCAATAAGACCAGTTGCTCCTCCAACTAAGGCGTAAGGTTTGTGTCCAGCCAACTGTAGGCGACGGCTTGTTAAGATGGCTACAAGGTGACCAAGGTGCAGGCTGTCTGCTGTTGGGTCATATCCAGTATAATAAGAGACTTGACCTTCTTCTAGTTCTTGGCGCAGGGCTTCTTCATCAGTAGTTTGAAAAATCAACCCACGTTCTTTGAGCTCATCAAAAATGTGCATGTCTGTCTCTCCTTTTCAAAGTTTTAAATTCATTCTCCCATTGTATCACAAACCAGGAAAAGAGTGTAATAAAATTGCAAAAAAACTAGTAAAAAATCTCCCCGAGCTCTTGTAAATCGCGCTGTTCTTGTCATATGGACGAAGATTTTGATATAATAGGCAATACGAGGATATAATATGTTGGAACAAAAAGTAAAAAAGTTTCTTGAAATTTTAAAACCATTTATTAAAAAAATTCAGATCCTATGGAAAAAAGTAGCTGAAAAATCCCGCCTTTTCTTTGGGAAAATCGGGAAGTGGCTGGAGTCAAAGCTGCAAACTGACGGAGAGCCTTGGTCTCCTATGGATATTGGGGCTACTGTCTTGCGAACAATCAAACTTCTTTCGAATACCCTGTTCGTCCTTTTGTTTCTGGGATTTTTATTTGGTGCAGGGATTGCGACTGGCTATGCCTTAAATTTATTTAATAATGTAGCAGTACCCGAAAAAGATACTTTGATCCAGAAAGTTCAAGATATATCAGCTATTTCAGAATTAACGTATGCTGATGGTAGCCTGATTTCGACAATAGATAGTGACCTGATAAGGGTTACGGTGGATAGCTCGGCGATTTCTGAAAATGTTAAGAAGGCTGTAATTGCAACAGAAGATGAGAACTTCATGAGCCATAAGGGAGTCGTTCCTAAGGCTGTTTTACGGGCCACTCTGGGGTCAGTAGTTGGAATTGGTTCTGCTAGTGGTGGTTCCACTATTACGCAGCAGGTTATCAAACAGCAAGTTGTTGGAGATGCTCCTACCTTTAATCGTAAAGCAACAGAAATCATTGACTCCTTAGCATTAGAGCGCTATATGAGTAAGGATGAAATACTGACAACCTATCTCAATGTATCACCTTTTGGTAGAAATAATAAAGGCCAAAATATAGCTGGTGTTGAAGAGGCTGCTAAGGGAATTTTTGGTGTTAGCGCAAGTAAATTAACAGTTCCTCAAGCAGCTTTTATTGCGGGATTGCCTCAAAGTCCAATTGTATACTCTCCCTACACGGCAAAGGGGACTTTGAAAGATTCAAAGGACATGGCCTATGGTTTGGAGAGGGCTAAGGACGTTCTTTATAATATGTACCGGACAGGTGCTTTAAGCCAAGATGAGTACAATCTTTATAAAGATTATGATTTGACCAAAGATTTTTTACCTGCTGGAAATGTTGAAACGGCATCACGTGGCTATCTATATTATCAAGCCAAGTCTGAAGCTGAGGATGCCATGTATCAGTATCTCATCAAGAGAGATAATGTTTCCCAGCAAGATCTGAAAAATACAGCCACTGTTAAGGCTTATAAGGAATTAGCAGCAAAAGAACTAAGTGAAGGTGGCTATACCGTTAAAACCACAATTAATAAGGCAGTTCATAACGCCATGCAAAATGCCGTTGCTGCATATGGTGGAATCCTAGATGATGGAACTGGACAGGTTCAAGTTGGGAATGTTCTTTTAAATAACCAGACCGGTGCTATCCTAGGGTTTATCGGTGGGAGGAATTATGCCGAGAATCAAAATAATCACGCTTTTGATACGGAGCGTTCACCTGGTTCGACCATCAAGCCGATTTTAGCCTACGGGATTGCAATTGACCAGGGGCTGATGGGAAGTGCAAGTGTCCTATCTAATTATCCGACAACCTTCTCAAGCGGAGACCCTATCATGCATGCGGACAGTCGAGGGACGGGTATGATGGATTTGCAAGAAGCCCTGAATACTTCTTGGAATATTCCTGCCTACTGGACCTATAAGCTCCTGCGTGAGAAAGGAGTCAATGTCAAAGGCTACATGGATAAAATGGGCTATTCAATTCCTGACTATACAATTGAGAGTCTGCCATTGGGAGGAGGGATTGAAGTCTCTGTTGCCCAGCATACCAATGGTTTCCAGGCGCTAGCTAATAATGGGACTTATCAGAAGCGCTATATGATTGAAAAGATCAGTGATAGATCAGGTAAAGTTATTTATGAACATAAGGCTAGTCCAGTCCAGGTCTATACACCAGCGACAGCGACTATTATGCAAAGCTTAATGCGAGGAGTCTTGGAATCTGGGTCTACAACGACTTTTAAATCACGACTAGCGCAAGTAAATGGTGGTTTGTTGAGTGCTGACTGGATTGGGAAAACAGGAACTACCAATGTCAATGGTGATATGTGGCTGATGCTTTCAACGCCAAAGGTAACTTTGGGAGGTTGGATAGGACACGATGACAATACTTCGATGGGGGCTCTAACTGGCTATAATAATAACGCAAGCTACATGGCTAATCTTGTAAATGCCATCTATCAAGCAGATCCAAACGTCTTTGGTATTAGTGATCGTTTTAACCTAGATTCTAGTGTTATCAGTTCAGAAGTTTTAAAAGCTACTGGAACAAAACCTGGTCGTACGACCGTTAATGGCCGTGATATTTCGTTGGGTGGTCAAACAGTCACTAGCTACTGGGCTAAGAATGGAGCGCCAGCTCTATCTTATCGCTTTGCTATCGGTGGTACAGATAGTGATTTACAGCAGGCCTGGGCGGCACTTGCTGGCAACCAAACTTCCGACCGTAGGGTTAGAGAAGACAAAGAAAAAGAGAGCGAGACAAGAAACGAAAAAGAGGAAAAAGAAACGAGCAGTTCGAGTAAAAAACAAGAAGATTCCTCTACAGATAAAAATTCTAGTCAAAGCCAGACAAATTAAAATAAAAAGGCTTTCATAATGCCGATAATCTTGCATTTTCAGGCAAAATAAGGTACAATATCATTAATAATTTGTCGTCTGCTTTTTTGAAATATTGTCCAAAAGAGCTTACAGCAGTTAAATCAAACTTTCATAAGTCAGATTTAGCTGCTCTTTTTGTGTCTATTTTTAGGAAAAATGAATCATGTAATCATAATTTAATTTTTCTGAAAATTAAACAAGAGGGACTGATTGTAGCTGTTTTGCAGTTTGACAAAACAGAATAGAGGAATTGCCTCTGAAAAGATTTAATTGAACTCGCCCTAAAAGAGCTGGTAAGAAGTTCCTGGTTAGAAAAGATTCATTTCTTTATCAATTCAAAATCTGGAATTTCTTTAAGCTTTGTTGATGGGCTATGTATCTTACTATAAAGGAGTAAAAACTTGGCAGGACATGACGTTCAATACGGGAAACATCGTACCCGTCGTAGTTTTTCAAGAATTAAGGAAGTTCTTGATTTACCTAACTTAATTGAGATTCAAACAGATTCTTTTAAAGACTTCTTGGATCATGGTTTGAAGGAAGTTTTTGAAGATGTACTTCCAATTTCAAACTTTACCGACACTATGGAGCTGGAATTTGTTGGTTATGAAATTAGGGAACCAAAATATACGCTGGAAGAAGCACGGATTCATGATGCTAGCTACTCAGCGCCAATTTTTGTGACTTTCCGTCTGATTAACAAGGAAACTGGTGAAATCAAGACACAAGAAGTCTTCTTTGGTGATTTCCCTATTATGACTGAAATGGGAACCTTCATCATCAATGGTGGTGAGCGGATTATCGTATCTCAGTTGGTACGTTCTCCAGGTGTTTACTTCAACGATAAAGTCGATAAAAACGGGAAAATCGGCTATGGATCAACTGTTATTCCTAACCGTGGAGCATGGTTGGAGCTAGAAACAGATTCAAAAGACATTGCCTATACTCGTATTGACCGGACGCGTAAAATTCCATTTACGACTTTGGTTCGTGCGCTTGGTTTCTCAGGTGATGATGAAATCTTTGACATTTTTGGTGATAGCGACTTAGTGCGCAATACTATCGAAAAAGATATTCACAAAAATCCTATGGATTCCCGTACAGATGAAGCTCTGAAAGAAATCTATGAGCGTCTCCGTCCAGGTGAACCTAAAACTGCTGAGAGTTCTCGTTCACTTCTTGTAGCTCGCTTCTTTGATCCACATCGTTATGACTTGGCAGCTGTTGGACGTTACAAGATTAATAAGAAGCTCAACATCAAGACTCGTTTGCTGAACCAAACAATTGCTGAGCCTCTTGTGGATGCTGAAACAGGTGAAATCCTTGTTGAAGCGGGAACTCTTATGACTCGCAGTGTGATTGACAGTATTGCAGAGCAGTTGGACAATGGTTTGAACAAAATCACATATATTCCAAATGATTCAGCTGTTTTGACAGAGCCTGTAGAGCTTCAAAAGTTCAAAGTTGTGGCACCAAATGACCCAGACCGTGTTGTGACCATTATTGGGAACGCGAATCCATCTGACAAGGTTCGGACTGTAACCCCTGCTGACATTTTGGCTGAGATGAGCTACTTCCTCAACTTGGCAGAAGGTATCGGTCGTGTGGACGATATTGACCATTTGGGGAACCGTCGTATTCGTGCGGTTGGTGAGCTTTTGGCTAACCAAGTTCGTCTGGGACTTTCTCGAATGGAGCGTAACGTTCGTGAACGGATGTCTGTTCAGGATAATGAAGTTCTCACACCGCAACAAATCATTAATATTCGTCCAGTAACTGCGGCAATTAAAGAATTCTTTGGTTCTTCACAGTTGTCACAGTTCATGGACCAACACAATCCGCTGTCTGAGCTTTCTCACAAGCGTCGTCTGTCTGCCTTAGGACCTGGTGGTTTGACACGTGACCGCGCTGGTTATGAAGTGCGGGACGTGCACTATACTCACTATGGTCGTATGTGTCCGATTGAAACACCTGAAGGACCAAACATCGGTTTGATCAATAACTTGTCTTCTTATGGACACCTTAACAAATATGGATTTATTCAAACGCCATACCGCAAGGTAGATCGTGAAGCTGGTGTCGTAACCAACGAAATCGTTTGGTTGACAGCTGATGAAGAAGATGAGTTTATCGTAGCTCAGGCAAACTCTAAGCTTAATGAAGAAGGTGGTTTTGCAGAGCCTATCGTTATGGGACGCCACCAAGGTAACAACCAAGAATTCCCATCAGATCAAGTAGATTACATGGATGTATCGCCTAAGCAGGTAGTTGCCGTAGCGACAGCATGTATTCCTTTCTTGGAAAATGACGACTCCAACCGTGCCCTCATGGGTGCTAACATGCAACGTCAGGCCGTGCCTTTGATTGATCCAAAAGCGCCTTATGTTGGTACTGGTATGGAATACCAAGCGGCTCACGATTCTGGTGCTGCAGTCATTGCCCAGCATGATGGTAAGGTCACTTATGCAGATGCCGATAAGGTTGAAGTTCGTCGTGAAGATGGATCACTTGATGTTTATCATATTCAAAAATTCCGTCGTTCTAACTCAGGAACTGCATACAACCAACGTACCCTTGTTAAAGTTGGCGATGTCGTAGAAAAAGGTGACTTTATCGCCGACGGACCTTCTATGGAAAATGGAGAAATGGCCTTGGGACAAAACCCAATCGTTGCCTACATGACATGGGAAGGTTACAACTTCGAGGATGCGGTTATCATGAGCGAGCGTCTGGTGAAAGACGATGTCTACACCTCAGTTCACTTGGAAGAATACGAATCAGAAACACGTGATACAAAGCTTGGGCCTGAAGAAATTACCCGCGAAATTCCAAACGTAGGGGAAGATGCCCTACGCAATTTGGATGAAATGGGTATTATCCGTATCGGAGCGGAAGTTAAAGAAGGCGACATCCTAGTCGGAAAAGTAACTCCGAAGGGTGAAAAAGACCTTTCTGCTGAAGAGCGCCTCTTGCACGCTATCTTTGGAGACAAGTCTCGTGAAGTTCGTGATACTTCGCTTCGTGTACCTCACGGTGCTGACGGTGTCGTTCGTGATGTGAAGATCTTTACCCGTGCAAATGGTGATGAGCTACAATCTGGTGTTAATATGCTGGTTCGTGTCTACATCGCTCAAAAACGTAAGATCAAGGTCGGAGATAAGATGGCCGGTCGTCACGGAAACAAAGGGGTTGTATCCCGTATCGTTCCTGTGGAAGACATGCCATACTTGCCAGATGGAACACCAGTAGATATCATGTTGAACCCACTCGGGGTACCATCTCGTATGAACATTGGTCAGGTTATGGAGCTCCACCTTGGTATGGCGGCACGTAATTTGGGTATTCACATTGCAACTCCAGTCTTTGACGGAGCTAGCTCAGATGATCTTTGGGATACTGTTCGTGAAGCTGGTATGGATAGTGATGCTAAGACCGTTCTTTATGATGGTCGTACAGGTGAGCCATTTGACAACCGTGTATCTGTCGGTGTCATGTACATGATCAAGCTCCACCACATGGTAGATGACAAACTCCACGCCCGCTCAGTAGGACCTTACTCAATGGTTACCCAACAACCACTCGGAGGTAAAGCTCAGTTTGGTGGACAACGTTTTGGTGAGATGGAAGTTTGGGCCTTGGAAGCTTACGGTGCTTCGAACGTTCTGCAAGAAATCCTGACTTACAAGTCAGATGATGTCAACGGCCGTTTGAAAGCTTATGAAGCTATCACTAAAGGTAAACCAATTCCAAAACCAGGTGTGCCAGAATCCTTCCGTGTCCTTGTTAAAGAATTGCAATCTCTTGGTCTGGACATGCGCGTTCTCGACGAAGATGATAATGAAGTAGAACTGCGCGACCTAGACGAAGGAGAAGACGATGACGTGATTCACGTTGACGATCTTGAAAAAGCGCGCGAAAAAGCAGCTCAAGAAGCGAAAGCAGCCTTTGAAGCTGAAGGAAAAGAATAAGAATTCACACTGACTAGAAAATGAAGAAAGGTAAGAAATAGTGGTTGATGTAAATCGTTTTAAAAGTATGCAAATCACCCTAGCTTCTCCGAACAAGGTCCGTTCATGGTCTTATGGGGAAGTGAAGAAACCTGAAACAATCAATTACCGCACACTTAAACCAGAACGCGAAGGCCTCTTTGATGAAGTTATTTTTGGTCCAACCAAAGATTGGGAATGTGCTTGTGGTAAGTACAAACGGATTCGTTACAAGGGAATTATTTGTGACCGCTGTGGTGTTGAAGTAACCCGTGCTAAAGTTCGTCGTGAACGTATGGGCCACATCGAATTGAAGGCACCTGTTTCACATATTTGGTACTTTAAAGGAATTCCAAGCCGCATGGGACTCACTTTGGATATGAGTCCTCGTGCTTTGGAAGAAGTCATTTATTTTGCGGCTTATGTGGTCATTGATCCTAAGGATACACCGCTAGAGCACAAGTCAATTATGACTGAACGTGAGTACCGTGAACGTTTGCGCGAGTATGGTGCAGGCTCATTTGTAGCTAAGATGGGAGCGGAAGCTATTCAAGATCTCTTGAAACAAGTAGACTTGGAAGCTGAAATTACTGTTCTCAAAGAAGAATTAAAAACCGCGACTGGACAAAAACGTGTTAAGGCTGTCCGTCGTTTGGATGTCTTAGATGCCTTCTATAAGTCTGGTAATAAACCAGAATGGATGGTTCTCAATATTCTGCCGGTTATTCCGCCAGATTTGCGTCCGATGGTTCAACTGGATGGTGGTCGTTTTGCGGCTTCTGACCTTAATGATCTTTACCGTCGTGTTATTAACCGGAACAATCGTTTGGCGCGCTTGCTTGAGTTGAATGCACCTGGTATCATCGTTCAAAATGAGAAGCGGATGCTTCAAGAAGCGGTAGATGCTTTGATTGATAATGGTCGTCGTGGTCGTCCGATCACAGGACCAGGTAGCCGTCCGCTTAAATCATTAAGCCACATGCTTAAAGGGAAGCAAGGACGCTTCCGTCAAAACTTGCTCGGTAAACGGGTTGACTTCTCAGGACGTTCTGTTATCGCCGTTGGACCAACTCTAAAGATGTACCAATGTGGTGTGCCACGTGAAATGGCGATTGAGCTCTTTAAACCATTTGTGATGCGTGAAATCGTTGCGCGTGATATCGTGCAAAACGTAAAAGCTGCAAAACGCTTGGTGGAACGTGGAGATGAGCGTATCTGGGATATCCTGGAAGAAGTAATCAAGGAACACCCAGTGCTCTTGAACCGCGCACCGACCCTTCACCGTTTGGGAATCCAGGCCTTCGAGCCAGTTCTAATTGACGGTAAAGCTTTGCGTCTGCATCCATTGGTCTGTGAAGCCTACAATGCCGACTTTGACGGTGACCAAATGGCTATCCACGTACCGCTTTCAGAAGAAGCGCAAGCAGAAGCTCGTATCCTCATGCTAGCTGCTGAACATATCTTGAACCCTAAAGATGGTAAACCAGTTGTAACGCCATCTCAGGATATGGTTTTGGGGAACTACTACTTGACCATGGAAGAAGCTGGCCGCGAAGGCGAAGGTATGGTCTTCAAAGATATGGATGAAGCTGTCATGGCTCTTCGTAATGGTTATGTTCACTTGCATACTCGTGTAGGTATTACAACCGATAGCCTGGCGAAACCGTGGACCGAGTCACAAAGACATAAAATTTTGATGACGACAGTTGGTAAAATTCTCTTTAACGCGATTATGCCGGAAGAATTGCCATATCTGCAAGAGCCAACCAATGCTAACTTGACTGAAGGTGTTCCAGATAAGTATTTCTTAGAATCAGGAAAAGATATCAAAGAAGCCATCCAAGCTCTTGAATTGAATGTACCATTTAAGAAGAAAAATCTTGGGAATATTATCGCTGAAATCTTCAAACGCTTCCGTACAACAGAAACATCTGCCCTGCTTGACCGCTTGAAGAACTTGGGTTACCACCATTCTACTCTGGCTGGTTTGACAGTGGGTATTGCTGATATTCCAGTTGTTGAAGACAAGGCTGAGATTATTGAAGAATCACACAAACGTGTAGAACAAATCACTAAACAATTCCGCCGTGGTATGATCACAGACGACGAACGCTACAATGCTGTCACTGCTGAATGGCGTGCTGCCCGTGAAAAACTTGAAAAACGTTTGGTTGCCAACCAAGATCCGAAGAACCCTATCGTTATGATGATGGACTCTGGAGCGCGTGGTAACATCTCAAACTTCTCACAGCTTGCCGGTATGCGTGGTTTGATGGCTGCGCCAAACGGACGTATCATGGAATTGCCAATCTTGTCTAACTTCCGTGAAGGTTTGTCAGTACTCGAAATGTTCTTCTCAACTCACGGAGCTCGTAAAGGTATGACGGATACGGCCCTTAAGACAGCCGACTCTGGTTACCTGACACGTCGTTTGGTTGACGTTGCTCAAGACGTTATCATCCGTGAAGACGACTGTGGAACAGATCGTGGACTCCTTATCACTTCTATCACAGATGGTAAGGAAATGATCGAACCCCTTGAAGAACGTTTGGTTGGTCGTTATACTAAGAAATCTATTAAACATCCTGAGACAGGAGAAGTCCTAGTTCCTGCTGATGTTCTTGTAACTGAGGATATGGCACGTCAAGTGGTTAATGCTGGTGTGACGGAAGTCACAATCCGCAGCGTTCTAACATGTAACACTCGTCACGGTGTCTGCCGTCACTGTTATGGTATTAACTTGGCGACTGGTGATGCGGTTGAAGTGGGTGAAGCAGTCGGAACAATCGCTGCTCAATCTATCGGGGAACCTGGTACTCAGTTGACCATGCGTACCTTCCACACGGGTGGTGTTGCTTCAAGCTCAGATATCACGCAAGGTCTTCCTCGTGTCCAAGAAATCTTTGAAGCCCGAAATCCGAAAGGGGAAGCGGTCATCACTGAAGTCAAGGGTGAGGTTACAGCTATCGAAGAAGATGCATCTACTCGTACCAAGAAGGTCTTTGTTAAAGGTCAAACTGGTGAAGGTGAGTATGTGGTGCCATTTACAGCTCGTATGAAAGTTGAAGTGGGTGACCAAGTGTCTCGTGGTGCGGCTTTGACCGAAGGTTCTATCCAACCTAAGCACTTGCTGGCTGTTCGTGATGTCTTGTCCGTTGAAACTTACCTGCTTGCTGAGGTGCAGAAAGTTTACCGTAGCCAAGGGGTAGAAATCGGAGACAAACACATCGAAGTAATGGTTCGTCAAATGATTCGCAAGGTTCGTGTCATGGATCCAGGTGATACAGATCTTCTCATGGGAACTCTTATGGATATTACAGACTTTACAGATGCTAACCGTGATGTAGTTATCTCAGGTGGTGTACCTGCGACAGCTCGTCCAGTCCTCATGGGAATCACCAAAGCTTCCCTTGAGACAAACAGCTTCCTGTCTGCAGCTTCCTTCCAGGAAACAACTCGTGTCCTGACTGATGCGGCTATCCGTGGTAAGAAAGATCATCTGCTTGGTCTTAAGGAAAATGTTATCATCGGTAAGATTATCCCTGCTGGTACTGGTATGGCCCGCTACCGTAACCTTGAGCCACAAGCTATCAATGAAGTAGAAATTATTGATGAAGTTGTGGTGACTCCAGAAGATGTAGAGTCTACTGAAACACTAGTAACAGAATAAGATGAAAGAAACTCGTTTTAAAAACGGGTTTCTTTTTTATCGGAGATAAGCTTGGTTGAACCCTAAAAATATCAGGAATAGGTATTTGTAAGATGAGAGAAAATGCTCCATTTTAGTTGGATTACTTGACAATAGAGTATAAAATAAAGCATCTCCATTGATTTTGTCTAAAATATAGAACTAACCATGAGCAAATTAGTTTCATTATCAAAGGATTTTGTATATAATATACGGTACAAAGGAAGAAAATATGTACCGAGTAGTAGAAATGTATGGGGACTTTGAACCCTGGTGGTTTTTAGATGGTTGGGAAAATGATATTATTCAAGAACAGCGGTTTGAAAAGTACTATGATGCTTTGAAATTCTATAAAATTCAATGGCTAAAATTAGAAACAGAATTTAAAGAATATAAGAGTCGCAGTGATTTGATGACTGTCTTTTGGAATGAAAACGATCAGAGATGGTGTGAAGAATGCGACGACTACGTTCAGCAATATAGGTCAATTATCTTGTTGGAAGATGAAAAGGTTATTCCAAAAAGCAAATACCGTCCGGGTTATGCCAAACAAAATGGGCTTGAGAAGCATCGATCATGCCGAATAAAAGAAAGAAAATAAAAAACCGATAAATTTAATCGGTTTTTTTGTTGTGTTTACGAATAAATAGTTGAAGAAAGGCTTGAAAAACTTTTCGATAAAATTTATTTGAGGGAGGTCTTATGGTTCAAGAAATTGCCCAGGCGATTGTCCGGCAAGCTAAGGAAGAGTCTGCTCAGGATATTTATTTTGTACCCAAGGATGATTGCTATGAACTTTATATGCGGATTGGTGATGAACGACGCTTCATACAGACTTATGATTTTGACCAATTAGCTGCTGTGATTAGTCATTTTAAATTTCTAGCAGGGATGAATGTAGGCGAAAAACGTCGCAGTCAGCTGGGGTCCTGTGATTATCGTTATGATGATAAGGAAACGTCAATTCGTCTGTCGACAGTAGGCGATTATCGTGGTTATGAAAGTTTGGTCATTCGACTTTTGCACGATGAAGAGACAGAATTGAAGTTTTGGTTTACTCATTTTCCTGAGCTGAGAGAGAAGTTTAAGGATCGAGGACTGTATCTTTTTTCGGGACCAGTAGGGAGTGGCAAAACCACTCTCATGCATCAATTAGCTCAGCTAAAATTTAAGGGTCAGCAAGTTATGTCCATTGAGGATCCTGTTGAAATCAAGCAAGAGGATATGCTTCAGCTACAGCTGAATGAAACGATTGGTTTGACCTATGAAAGTCTGATTAAGCTTTCCCTGCGTCACCGTCCGGACTTGCTGATTATTGGAGAAATTCGAGATAGTGAAACTGCTAGAGCTGTGGTTCGAGCTAGCTTGACGGGAGCTACAGTTTTTTCAACGATTCACGCTAAGAGCATTCCTGGAGTTTACGAGCGTTTGTTGGAGCTGGGTGTCAGCGAAGAGGAACTAAAAATTGTTTTACAGGGTATATGCTATCAGCGCTTGATTGGGGGAGGAGGTGTGATAGACTTTGCCAACGACGACTACCAAGAACACGAGCCGACCATCTGGAATCAGCAGATTGATCAACTTCTTGCAGCAGGACATATCCATCCTGAGCAAGCAGAAGCAGAAAAAATTAGGAACTAGCAAGCAAAAGCAGGTCATTGAACTGTTTAATAATTTATTCTCTAGTGGTTTTCATTTGGCTGAGACTGTGGATTTTTTAGGACGAAGCGCTCTTTTGGAGCAAAACTATGTTCAGCAAATGCGTCATGGCCTAGCTAATGGGCAAGCATTTTCAGAGATTATGGCTAGTCTAGGTTTTTCTGATGCGGTAGTAACCCAGCTGTCATTGGCTGAGTTACATGGGAATTTATCGCTTGCCTTGCTAAAAATAGAGGAATATCTGGATAATCTTGCGAAGGTAAAAAAGAAGTTAATTGAAGTAGCGACCTATCCCATGATGCTTCTTGGCTTTTTGGTATTGATTATGATGGGCTTGAGAAATTATTTATTACCCCAACTCAGCAGTCAAAATTTTGCAACTCAACTCATTGGTCATTTGCCGACTATTTTTCTACTATCTGCCTTAATGTTACTTGGATTAACAGGAGCGATTTATCTGATTTTCAAAGGCCAGAAACGGATCCCTGTATACTCTTTCTTAGCTCGCCTGCCTTTTGTTGGATCCTTTGTAAAGATTTACCTAACCGCCTATTATGCGCGTGAATGGGGCAATATGATTGGGCAAGGCTTGGAGCTCAGTCAGATTTTTCAGATTATGCAAGAGCAACGCTCGGTTTTATTTCAGGAAATTGGTCAAGATTTAGGTCAAGCTTTACAAAACGGTCAAGAATTTTCAGATAAAATTGCTTCTTACCCTTTTTTCAAAAAGGAATTGTCTCTAATCATCGAATACGGGGAAGTCAAATCTAAGCTGGGAAGCGAACTAGAAATCTATGCCCTTAAGACTTGGGAAGAATTTTTTGGTAGGGTCAATCGGACCATGAATCTGATTCAGCCCCTAGTCTTTGTCTTTGTAGCTTTGATGATTGTCTTACTGTATGCGGCAATGCTATTGCCCCTTTATCAAAATATGGAGGTTCATCTATGAACAAATTAAAAAATTTACGCGTAAAAGCCTTTACTTTGGTGGAAATGTTAGTCGTCCTTCTGATCATCAGTGTCCTTATGCTCTTATTCGTCCCTAATCTAACCAAGCAAAAAGAGGCTGTTTCGGATACTGGAAATGCTGCGGTGGTCAAGGTGGTTGAAAGCCAGGCTGAGCTCTATGAACTCAAAAATACAGGAGATCAAGCAACCCTCAGCAAATTAGTCGCAGCTGGGAACATCAGTCAAAAGCAAGCAGACTCTTACAAGGCTTATTATGGTAAGAAAAATAGTGAGACTCAGGCAGTTGCCAATTAAGGCCTTTACCGTTTTGGAAAGCCTCTTGGTCTTGATGATTAGCAGTTTTATCTTGCTGGCTCTATCAAGCTCAGTTCAAGCTACTTTTGAGCAGATTCAGGCAAAGATCTTCTTTTTAGAATTTGAGCATTTTTATCAGGAAAGTCAGAAGCTTAGCGTATCTTCTCAGAGAAAGCTGGTGCTAGAAATATCTAGTCAAGAGATTTCAAACGGTTATGCTCGTCTTCCAATTCCCAAAGGAATCCAAGCACCTGAATCTACACAGATCTATTTTGATAAGGCTGGTGGTAATTCTTCACTTAGTAAAGTTCAGTTTCAAACCAAGGAAGGACTGGTGACCTATCAACTCTATATTGGAAATGGTAAATTTAAGAAAACGACAAATTAAAGGGACCATCTTACTGGAAGCCTTACTAGCTTTGGGAGTTTTTGCTGTAATTGCAAGTTTGCTACTAGGTCAAATCACGCAATCACGCAAAGAAGCAGCTGTCATTTTACAAAAAGAAGAGGTCCTGCGGGTGGCCCAAATGGCCCTCCAAACAGGGCAGGACCATCTTTCCTTAAATGGCATTGAAATTCGGATTCAGAGAACAAAGGATCAGATTCGAGTATTCCATCAGGGGGAGGAATTGATTGATGTTGAAAAAAGGTAAAGTAGCAGCCTTCACCCTGCTGGAAGCCTTAGTGGCCCTCTTGGTCATCAGTGGTGGCCTCTTGGTTTTCCAGGCAATGACCAAGCTTCTAGCCAGTGAGATTCAGTATCAAGAGCAAACTAAGGCCAAGGAGTGGCTCTTGTTTGCGGACCAGTTAGATGCAGAATTATCCCGGAGCCATTTTGAAAAAGTCGAGCAAAATAAGCTTTATGTCAAACAAGATGGCAAGTCGATTGCATTTGGTAAGTCTAGAAGCGATGATTTTAGAAAAACAGATGGGAATGGCCGTGGTTATCAGCCCATGATTTATGGACTAGAAGCTGCTCAAATAAATAAAGAAGGTCAGATAGTTCATTTGCTTCTGCAGTTTAGAGATGGCCTAGAAAGAGAGTACATCTATCGTGTTGAAGAAGAACATTAGGGCTGGAGTCATGCTTTATGTCCTGCTTATGGCTGCCGTTTTTAGTCTGCTGTTGCAGTTTTATCTCAATCGTCAGACGGCCCATCAGCGTAATCTTTTAGCCCAGCAAGAAAGACAGGAAGCTTACGCTATAGCCTTGCTGACAAAAGACCAGAAGCTAGCTGATAGTGGACAATTTTCTTTTAATAAAGGCCAAAGTCAATACCAGAAAGAAAAGGACCAGTTGGTTGTCAATGTAGTGATCTCTGATCGGACTTACGATTTTACCTTTGCTATCAAGGAGCCATCAGTCAGGTTAGATAAGGATCAGGATAAAGATAAAAAGTCTGAACTGGGAAAAGAAGAAAAGAAAGAAGCAGAGCCTGCCCGTAAAAAAGAAGAAGCCAAAGACGATAATGGCAAAAAAGATTAAATTTTGATAAGATAAGGAGCGGAGGAAACTATGAATTTTGAAAAAATCGAAGAAGCCTATACGCTCCTTTTAGAAAATGTCCAAGTCATTCAAAACAAGCTTTCAACTAATTTTTATGATGCCTTAATCGAGCAAAACGGTATCTATTTGGATGGACAAACGGACTTAGAAATCGTTAAAAAGAATCATCAGACCTTGAAGAGCTTAAAGCTAAGCAGAGAAGAATGGCGGAGAGCCTATCAGTTCATTCTGATGAAGGCTTCTCAGACAGAGCCTTTACAAGCCAATCATCAGTTTACACCAGATGCCATTGGTTTTCTGCTGATTTTCATCATTGACCAGCTGATGGTAGCATCAGATATTACTCTTCTTGAGATGGGGAGCGGAACCGGAAATCTTGCAGAGACAATCCTGAACAATAGTCGGAAAGAGATTGATTATCTAGGATTAGAGATTGATGATTTACTGATTGACCTATCTGCCAGTATTGCAGAAGTGATGGGATCAAAAGCCCATTTTGCCCAGGGAGATGCTGTGCGCCCTCAAGTTCTAAAAGAGAGCGACTTGATTATTAGTGATCTGCCTGTCGGTTACTATCCGGATGATCAGATTGCCAGTCGCTACCAGGTAGCCAGTCAGACGGAGCACACCTATGCTCATCATCTATTGATGGAGCAGGCTTTAAAGTATTTGAAGGCCGATGGCTATGCTATCTTCTTAGCCCCTAATCACCTCTTAACCAGCCCGCAGAGCGACTTACTTAAATCCTGGCTCAAAGACAATGCCAGCTTGGTTGCGATGATTGCTTTGCCAGAAAAACTCTTTGCATCAGCCTCTCAGGCTAAGACGGTTTTTGTTTTACAAAAACAAAAAAATATAAAAGCAGAACCTTTTGCCTATGCATTGACAGATCTACAAAATCATGATGAAATTACTCGCTTTCGCGAAAGTTTTCAAAAATGGCGCAAAGTTAGTGAAAACTGATCAAAATTCTGGTATAATGAGAACTGAAAACGCTTAAAAGAGGTAAATTATGTCTAAAACAATCGCAATAAATGCAGGAAGTTCTAGTTTAAAATGGCAGCTTTACTTGATGCCAGAAGAAAAAGTATTAGCTAAAGGTTTGATTGAGCGGATTGGACTCAAAGATTCTATTTCAACGGTGAAATTTGATGGTCGTACTGAAAAACAGGTGCTTGATATTACTGACCACACTCAAGCTGTAAAGATTTTGTTAGACGATTTGATGCGTTTTAATATCATTGCGTCTTTCGATGAGATTACAGGAGTAGGCCACCGTGTCGTTGCGGGTGGTGAGTATTTCAAAGATTCTGCTCTAGTTGATGAAGAGGTTATTCAAAAAGTTGAAGAACTTTCTCTCTTAGCACCTCTTCACAATCCAGCAAATGCGGCAGGGATTCGTGCTTTTAAGGAACTTTTGCCTGACATTACAAGTGTGGTAGTGTTTGATACTTCTTTCCATACCACTATGCCAGAAAAAGCTTATCGCTATCCATTGCCAACGAAATATTATACAGAAAACAAGGTCCGCAAGTACGGAGCTCATGGTACTAGTCATGAGTATGTAGCGCATGAAGCAGCTAAACTTTTGGGCAAACCGATTGAGGAGTTGAAGCTTATCACCTGTCATATTGGTAATGGTGCTTCTATTACAGCTGTTGATAAAGGTTTGTCTGTTGATACTTCTATGGGCTTCACTCCACTTGGTGGTGTCATGATGGGAACCCGGACAGGGGATATTGATCCTGCGATTATTCCTTATCTCATGCAGTACACAGATGACTTTAAGACTCCTGAAGATATCAGTCGAATTTTGAATCGTGAATCTGGTTTGCTGGGAGTTTCCGAGAAATCAAGCGATATGCGAGATATTCATGAAGCGATGCGGGCAGGTGATGCAAAGGCTCAATTAGCCAACGATATTTTTGTAGATCGAATTCAAAAATACATTGGTCAATATTTAGCAGTCTTAAATGGTGCGGATGCGATTGTCTTTACAGCTGGAATCGGGGAAAATTCAGTAACCATCCGTAAATTGGTTATTGAAGGAATTTCTTGGTTCGGTTGTGATATTGATCCAGAAAAGAATGTCTATGGGCAATATGGGGATATCTCAACACCAGAAGCAAAGGTCAGAGTGTTAGTTATTCCAACAGACGAAGAGTTAGTCATAGCACGCGATGTGGAACGCTTTAAAAAGCAATAAGAAAGGCGAGGCTGTCAGCCTCCCTTTTTTGCTAGATTGGGGAAGAAATGGAATTCTATTTAAAAAAACTAAAATATTGTTTAATTGTGTTGGTGATAGTGGTCTTGACACAAGTTCCTTTCATTGCAATGAGGTATTTAGAAGACAAACAATCACCAATTAGTGTAGGTGGAATAATCATCCTGTACCTATTGATTCTTCTTTTAACGCTCTTTCTTGCTAAAAGAGAAGGAATCCTCACATTTGATCTCAGCTTTTTTGATTGGTCATCAGTGGGACTTTTGGTCTTATCTTATTTCCTATCAATTCTTATCGGTGCTTTGGGGTTTATTGTCATGCGCTTGGAAGGGGGCTCGCTTATTCCTCGTAATCAAGAGAGAATTCAAGAGGCGATGAGCGAGATCCCACAGATTGTCATGATTATCGCAACAGTGATTGGAGCTCCAGTTCTAGAGGAAGTCATTTTTCGTGGCTTTATTCCCAAGAAACTTTTTCCTAAGCATCAACTGGTGGGATTTGTGATAGGTGCGATACTTTTTGGCCTTTTCCATGGTCCGACTAATATTGGTAGTTTTATCGTTTATGGAGGAATGGGAGCAGTCTTTGCCTATGTAGCCTATACGACAGAAAGGTTAGAAATGTCTATTATGGCCCATATGCTTCGAAATGGAATTGCCATATTCCTCATGTTATTTGCAAATAATCAAGCCTGACGAGAAATTTTCTCGTCTTTTTTTCTGAGGAAAATATGATAAAATGTTAGTAATTAAGAATTAGTGAGAGAAATAAAATGGCTCAAAAAAAGATTGATGTTCGAAAACTAGTCCCAGACGGTAAGACAGGCTTGTGCGGGATTCTTAATGTAACCCCAGATTCTTTTTCGGATGGTGGCAAATACAACACTGTAGAATTTGCTTTAGAGCAAGCGAGGTATCTGATACAAGAAGGTGCCCAGATGTTGGACATTGGAGGGGAGTCCACGAGACCCGGTAGCCATTATATTGAGATTGAAGAAGAGATCGAGCGAGTGGTTCCAGTGATTGAGGCTATTCGCAAGGAAAGTGATGTCTTGATTTCGGTCGATACTTGGAAAGCGCCCGTAGCAAAAGCAGCCCTAACAGCTGGTGCAGATATTGTTAATGATATCACTGGTTTTTTAGGCGATGAAGGAATGGCGCCAGTGGTGGCTGAGTCTTCTGCTGGAGCTATTCTGATGTTCAATCCGGTTATGGCTCGACCTCACCATGCTAGCTCATTGATCTTTCCCAAGTTTGGCTTTCAAGATGTTTTCACAGACCAGGAATTATCAAAGTTTGCGCATTCAGATATTGTAGAGTTGATGTGGGCCTATTTTGATAAATCCTTGGCTAGAGCAAAAGCGGCAGGAATAGAGAAGAACAGCCTCATGCTGGATCCAGGTATTGGTTTTGGTCTGACCAAGCGAGAAAACCTAATTCTGTTACAGCATCTGGAAGATATCCATCGAGCTGGTTTTCCAATCTTTCTTGGCGTTTCTCGTAAGCGCTTTGTTGTGAATATACTGGAAGATGCAGGCATTGAGGTTGATCCAAAGACAGATTTGGGTTACCAAAATCGTGATATAGCCTCTAGTCATTTGACCAGTATTGCGGCCAGTCAAGGGGTAGAAATGCTGCGAGTTCATGATATTCCTTATCATAAAATGGCGGTGGAGATTGGTGATGCGATTCGTTTAGCTAACCGCGCTGAAGATTTAACCTTAGGACAATACAAATAAGATGATAGATAGAAACGAAAAACCAGATTTGAACTGGATTGCAAACTATCGGACGGATACTCCGAACTTTGGCTTAGAGCGAATGGAAGCCATGCTGGCTTATCGAGGAAATCCTCATAAGCAACTTTCGGTCATTCATATAGCAGGACCCAATGGCAAGGGTTCAACGATTGCGACTCTTCGAGAACTTCTTCAGTTAAGAGGATTACGAGTTGGAACCTTTACCTCTCCGTATATTGTTTCTTATAATGAGCAAATTGCTATAAACGGACAGGCTATTTCCAATCAAAAATTGAACCAGCTCTTGCAGATTTATAAAGATTTGTTTGTCCATCAAGGACATCATTCGGCTTTCAAGGGAGTGACTGAGTTTGAAATTATCACGGCCTTGGCCTATGATTATTTTGCTCAGGAAGAAGTGGATGTGGCGATCATTGAGGTCGGTATGGGCGGGCTTCTAGACTCGACAAATGTTTGCCAGCCAGACCTTACTGCGATTAGTACGATTGGTTTGGATCATATGGCTCTTTTGGGGTCCACACTTGGGGAAATAGCAGAGCAGAAAGCTGGAATCATCAAGACTTCAATTCCAATAGTCACTGGTAAGATTGATAGAGCAGCCCTGGAAGTTATCCAGCGTGTGGCAACAAGTAAACAGGCTCCAACATATTTGTATGGACAGTCCTATCAGGTTGACTGGCTCAGAAGCGAAGACACTGGCGAAGTCTTTTCACTGGAAAATGAATGGCGAGAGTCCAGTATTTACCAAACATCACTCCTAGGATCTTATCAAACAGATAATGCGGCCTTGGCTATTGAGATTTGTGATCTATATTGCCAACAAAAGGGTTTGCCTCTTCTGACAAAAGAAGAAATCGACCGTGGACTTCTAGCAGTTGCTTGGCCAGCTAGGATGGAAAAAATTCTGGAGCAACCTTTGATTTTTTTGGATGGGGCACATAATCCGCATGCTTTAAGTCCTCTATTAGCTTCCTTCCAAGAACGCTTTGCTTCAAAAGATAAGAAGATTTTATTTACCTGTATTCGGACCAAAGCACTAGATGAGATGTTGCAGTTGTTTGCTCAAGCAGATGTATCTGTCACATTGACATCTTTTGCGGATGAGCGAGCAGTTTCTGAAGAGGGAATGAAGAGACAAGCCTTCCAAACGGGGGTAACCTATCAACCTTGGAAGCAGTATGTAGATAGCTATTTACAAGATGCGCATAAGGATCAAGAGGTGCTTCTGATTACTGGCTCCTTGTATTTTTTAGCTCAAGTTAGAGCCTATATATTGACAAAGAAAGAGGAAATAGATGGATCAATTAAGAATTAAAGATTTGGAAGTCTATGCTTATCATGGGGTTTTTGCGGCTGAAAAGGAATTGGGTCAGCGTTTTGTTCTGGATTTGATTTTGGATTATGATATGACTCGGGCTGCTAAAACAGGTGATCTGACAGCTTCAATTCACTATGGAGAGCTAGCTCAGGAGCTAGTTAAGTGGTGTCAAGAAAGCAAGGAAGATTTGATTGAAACGCTGGCTTATCAGCTGATTGGCAAGATTTTTCAATCCTATTACCTGGTTGAGAAAGTCAGTTTAGAGGTCAAGAAACCTTGGGCTCCTGTTCCTCTACCTTTGGACACATGCTCAGTCAAGCTAGTTCGTCAAAAGCGGAAAGTATTTGTCGCTCTGGGTAGTAATCAGGGTAGCTCAGCTACCAATCTGGATGCTGCTTTAGAAAAAATGGCTGAGCAAAATATAAGGATTTTGCAGGCATCAAGTCGTATCGAGACAGAGCCCTGGGGTGGAGTTGAGCAGGATCCGTTTCTCAATCAAGTTGTTGAAGTTGAAACCTGGCTCAATCCTGAGGAGCTGATGCAGACGCTCTTGGCTATTGAAGCGGATTTAGGGCGTGTGCGAGAGATCAAATGGGGACCGCGCGTGATTGATCTGGATATTCTTTACATAGGACAAGAAGAGATATACAGTCCAAGCTTGATTGTTCCTCATCCTTATGTGGCTGAGCGGGCTTTTGTCTTGCAATCTCTGGTGGAAATCGCCCCACACTTTGTCGATCCCGTGCAGAAAAAAAGCATCCGCCAGCTCTGGGATGCAGTCGAAAAATGAGAAAAGAAGCTTGTCGCAAGGCAAGTTTTTTTCTTGTCTGATTTTCTTCTGAACTTGCCATTGTAAAATAAAGTCAAATAAAGAAAAGGAGTTCAGTATGGAACATATTGTAAAAATTGATCGTGTTTCTAAAAAATATGGAGACAAGCAAATTTTAAAGGATATTTCTTTTACAGCTAGGAGTGGTCGCATTACGGCTTTTCTAGGACATAATGGTGCAGGGAAAAGCTCGACTTTGAGGATTCTTTTGGGATTAGATAGAGCGACCTCTGGGACTGCGACTTTTGATGGACAAGCCTATCAGTCAATGACTTATCCTCTCAAAACGGTAGGTGCAGCCTTTGATGGCATTGGCGGTCTGCCAAATCGTAAGGTCTATCACCACCTGAGAATTATCGCAGCGAGTAATGCTATTCCCAAGTCTCGGATCGATGAGGTTTTAGAGATGACTGGAATCGCTCATAAGAAAAAAGACCTCTTGTCAAGCCTGTCTCTGGGGGAAGGTCAGCGACTGGGGTTGGCAGTAGCTTTACTAGGTGATCCTCAGTTTCTTATATTAGATGAGCCGACCAATGGACTGGATCCAAGTGGGATTAAGTGGTTTAGAAGGTTCATTCGCCAGCAGGCTGATTTAGGGAAAACCGTCCTTCTATCCTCTCATATCCTGTCTGAGGTACAAATGGTAACAGATGATGTAGTCTTGATTCATCATGGGCAAATTATCGAACAGGGAACGCTAGAAGATGTATTACAAGGAACAGATAGTTTAGAAGAGCTCTTCTTCGACTTAACAGAGGAGGTTTAAGATGAAAGAGACGATGTCCTTATTGCATTCAGAGTGGTTGAAAATCCAATCAACCAAGGCTTTCAGGGTAAGTGTGGTCTTCATGCTGTTATTGGTACCTGCCGTATCCTGGCTAGAGGGACGCCAGTATCTGTCTATCGGTTTAGATGCGACCCCTGAGACGGTTCCTGGTCTGGCAGAAGCTATTGATCCACTGGAATATCTAGGTCTTAATGGCGCATCTATGGGGGGGATGGTTTTAGTCATTTTAGCTGGAATTATGGGAGCAATGGAATTTCAGTCTCATAGCTTGCGAACCAGTCTATTGGCTTGTAATAACCGCTTGAAGCTACTTATGGGGAAAATATTGACCTTTGGTTTGTTTTCACTCATCATTAGCTTGTTATCCATTTATTTAAGCTATATTGTCATGCACTTGGCTTTAGGAAAAGAAGGGCTGCATCCAATTTTACTTAATCAAGCTGCCTGGAGTCATCTTTTATGGAAGGCACTAGCTACTGCATTGCTAGGTCTCCTGTCCTTTTTATTGGGGTTGCTTGGGCGGACGATGTTGCTTCCCTTACTCTTTCTTGTGCCACAGATCTATAATCTGGGAAACTACCTAGCTACCCACACGACTTGGGGAGCTTATTTGCCACAGCCTGCAGGAGAGTTATTTGTTGCAACGCCGAATTCTCAATATGCCAATAATCCCTTGCAAGGACTCTTGATACTAAGCGTATGGTTGCTAGTCATCGGCGGCATGGCCTCTCTGCGCTTTTTGAAGACGGATTTAGGAGGACGCTACTGATGATAATAGCTATGCTTAAAAGTGAATGGATTAAGTTTCGTTCTTACTATATCGCTCTTGGTGCAGCCTTGGTAGCTCTGGTAGTCGTTCCTTTTTTTCTAATGAATCTTGACTATAGTCAGACAGTAGTTGGCCAGACAAAGGCTCTGAGTGAGGCTTTGCACGCCCTCTATCTGGCGCAGCCTGTCATCGTCATCTTTACTTCGCTCTATTTTGCCCAGGAGTTTGTCAAGTCGGGGATGCGAACGAATTTTCTAACCGTATCAAATAGAAAGGCTTGGTTGACTGGGAAATTCCTTTTTCTGGTCTTGCTGCTCTTGGTCCTCTACAGTATCATGGTAGGCAGCTGTTTCCTTGTTATGCTGGCTCGTTTTGACCTAAGCTTTAGCTGTTCCTTACTGGGGAAATTCCTCTATTACAGCTCTTTTGGTCTTCTCAGCAATCTTTTTCTGGCTCTTTTAGCTGCTGGCCTCGCTTTGCTATTTCAATCTTGGGTTGTGCCGGTGTCGGTGCTCTTTCCTCTCTTGATTGGTCTCAGCCGTTTATTGGCAACTTTCATCAAAGAAGCAAAATACCTGCCCGATCTGGCTGCGCTAAATCTTTTTGAGTATGAAGGGCTTCAGCATTCAATAGATCTCTCAGGGCTGGGAATACAGATTTTATGGTTAGCTTTGGTTTGGAGCTCTGCTATATTCTTAACCTTGAAACGAGATGTTCGCTAGAGGTATGCTATAATGGAAATCATGAGACAGTATCGTATTTTGGTGGTTGATGACGACCGGAGCATTTTGAAGCTGGTGAAAAACGTCCTAGAGCTCGATGCTTATGATGTGACGACGCTTGATCGGATAGAAGACCTAGAGCTGACGCATTTTGTCGGATATGACTTGATTCTGCTGGATGTGATGATGGAGCCTGTTAATGGTTTTGAGCTGTGTTCTTACATTCGTCCTCATCTTTCGTGTCCCATCATCTTTTTGACAGCTAAGGAGTTGGAGGCGGACAAGGTGGAAGGGCTCTTTCGCGGAGCAGATGACTATATTGTCAAGCCTTTTGGAACCAAAGAATTGCTGGCGCGTGTCAGAGCTCATCTTAGGCGGGAGGAAAGACGTGAGGAGCGATATTCTGAAATTGCTTCTTGTCAATTTTATCCAGAGCGCTATGAAGTTGCCTGTTTTGGTAAAGTCTTGAAATTTTCAGAGCGAGAGTTTAAGTTGCTGCATTTACTAGCTAGCAATCCCAAGCAGACCTTTTCAGCTGAACGCCTGCATACCTTGCTTTACCCAGAAAGCTCAGAAACACAGCTTCGCTCCATCTCAGAGTACGTATATCAGATTCGTCAAAAATGCAAACAAGAAGGGCTGCAAGCAATCGCAACTGTGAGAGGAGTAGGCTATAGATGGCAATTAGAACCCGAAATTTCAAAAGCCTAGTCTGGACAACCAGTTTAAAAATCGTCTTTTTCCATGTTTTGATTTTTGTGCTTATAGGCTATGAATTTACGCAAGGAAGTGATTATGTCCTTTTTACCTTGTTCTTTTGGGCAGGGAGCTTGCTGCTGATTACTTTTTATCATATTTTGAAATTGCTCCGAAAAATCGACAGGGAAATAAAAATGCTAACGAGCAAGAAGCTTTTAGAAGAAAATCAAAGCCAGCTTTTTCGGATTGAGGAAATGCTAGAAGTCTACAGCGATTTACGGAGCAGCCACCAAGAAAATGCTCGTCTTTTAGAAAGAGAGCTGCAGCATAATCAGGAGTTGATTTTACAGCTATCAGCGACATCGCACGATTTGAAGACGCCCCTAACTGTGATTAAGGGGAATGCTGAGCTCTTGGAATTGGCGCAGTTGGGCCAGCCACAGGCAGACTATGCTGCTGAGATTTTGCAGGCCAGTCACAAGATGGAAGAGTATTGTGGCTCTTTGATTGATTACGCTAAGACTTTTCAAATTGATTCTAATCAGTTCGGTAAGCTTTCCTTAGGGGACTTTTTAGTTTCTCTACAGGACGACTGGGAGCTGTTCAGCAAACAGGAAAGCTATCGTTTCTACCTCCAAGAAGATTGTGAGCTTAGTCTGATTTTGTCAATTCATTTGGACTATCTCAAGCGAGCTTTGCTCAATATTTTACTGAATGCGCTTGAACATGCAGACCAGGATCAAAAGGAAGTCAAGCTGACGGTATCAGTGCAGCAGGACCAGTTGGTTTTTGCTATCTGGAACAATGGCCCTGCATTTTCTGAGGAGATGCTGCTGGGAGCAGAACAGCTCTTTTACCAGAGTGACCAAAGCCGCAATTCAGCTAATCCCCATCATGGTATCGGCTTAGCCTTTTCTAAGCAGGTAGCTCTTTTGCATGGTGGTCGTCTGACCCTGCTCAATCCAGACCAAGGAGGGGCTTGTGTCGAGTTGACTGTAGCTTTAAAAAGCAAATAACAAAGGAAATCAATAAAGATGATAAAAGAGAGTGGGACAGAAATCGGTAATTCGTTAGAATTCGATTTCGTCGTCCCACCTCCGCACAGTTGAGTAGGGCTGTAAAAGCTGATGAAATAAGCGTAGTAGAGCCCACTCAACCACTGCGTCTTGCTCGACAATCCAAAGACAATTGAGAGGCTAGGACTTTTGTCCCAGCCTATTTTTTGCCGCTTTCTTCTTGACAAATGATGTAAAGGGAGCTATACTATGTTTGAAAAGTAAAGTTTGTTTTACATAGCAAAAGGAGGCGGCCTTGGAAAATCGAATTCAAGAATTACGAAAAAGAAAAAAGCTCAGCCAAGAAGAACTGGCTGAGAAGCTAGAGGTTACGAGACAAACGATTATTTCTTTGGAAAAAGGCCGCTACAATGCTTCGCTCCTTTTGGCTTATAAAATTGCATCCTTTTTCAATTTAAGGATTGAAGAAGTGTTTCTCTTTGAGGAGGATGAATCATGAAATGGACTTATATGCTCAAATGGGGACTAGGTTTCTTAGTAGTCCTTGTCCTGATCTTTCTTCATTTACAGTTCGATTTTATCCCTAAGGAAATCTTGCCTGTTGTGGGAATGATCTTGATTGTGCTGATCTTGAAAATTTTTCAAGCGTATGAAAAATAGGAGGCCGACATGGAAACATTAACTAAACAAGAATTTCGAAAAAAACTTCAAAGGAAAGTTATCGTGGGACGTATCTTAACCTTTATCATCTTGGTGGGATTGGCCTGGAGCCACTTTCATTCTCTGGATGATCTTCAGGAAGGAGTCATGGTCGGCATACTGCTGGGGCTTTCTTTGATGACTATTCGGTATAATCTTGCCCTAAGACGGGAGGAAAATTTTGAGAAGCTCTACATTCAGGTGACTGATGAGCGCAATCGCATGATTGACGAAAAGACTCGCACTCTACTTTTTAATATTCTTTTGTTGCTGGCAGCGTGCTTGAGTGTCCTGTCCATGATTTTCCCAATCATCTTAAGTCTCAATCAGTTTCTGACCGTGACCATTATCCTGGTTTTGGGACTTTACTATCTCTTGCGTTTTCTCCTATCTAAGCGTTATTAAGAAAAAAGCTGGCGGCGCCAGCTTCCTCAACAAGCTTTTAACAGAGCTTGTTTTTATTTTCTATAGAGTCGATCATACTGGTAAACGGGGTCCATGGTCACATGGATGCCTAGTTTGCGCAGGACGTTTTTGTCTTCATCAGTCAGAGTGACAGTGGAGTGGGCCTCGCTACCTTTGAGATTACCGAGTTGCTGCATAGCATTTGCTGCATCTTGATTTTCCATGGCTGTGATTGCTAGAGCCATCAAGATTTCGTTTGAGTGGAGGCGAGGATTGCGGCTGCCCAGATGGTTGATTTTTAAGCCTTGGATTGGCTTGACATACTCAGGCTCGATTAGCTTGGTTTCTTTAGCAATATGGGCTAATTTCTTAATGGCATTAATCAAGACAGCAGCCGTAGGACCAAAGAGTTCAGAGGTTTTACCAGTTACGATTTCACCGTTTGGCAATTCTAAGGCCAGAGCTGGCTCACCGGTGCTTTCAGCCTTGGCACGTGCCACAACTGTTACCTTACGGTCCAGCGGTGTGATGCCTAGGTCATTCATCAAAAGTTCGATTTTCTTGATAGCAGATTCAGAAACGCGCTCCGCCTTGAAGTCCAGAATAGTCTGGTAGTAGCGACGGATGATTTCCTGCTGAGATGCCTCAATAGCTGCATCATTATCTACAATAGCAAAGCCGACCATGTTGACGCCCATATCCGTTGGAGATGCATAAGGTGATTTTCCAAGGATACGCTCTAGCATACGTTTGAGGACTGGGAAAATTTCAATATCGCGGTTGTAGTTGACTGTGGTCTTGCCATAAGTTTGCAGATGGAAAGGATCAATCATGTTGACATCGTCCAGGTCTGCCGTCGCTGCCTCATAGGCTAGATTAACTGGATGGTGCAGGGGCAGATTCCAAACGGGGAAGGTTTCAAACTTGGCATAGCCTGACTTGATGCCATTGATTTGGTCATGATACATGTTGGACAAGCAAGTAGCCAATTTACCAGAACCAGGACCAGGTGCGGTTACTACGACTAGATTACGGCTGGTTTTGATGTAGTCGTTTTTCCCCATACCTTCAGGTGAGATGATATGGTCCATGTCGGTCGGGTAGCCCTTGATCGGGTAGTGGATGTAGGAGGCGATGCCATTCTTTTCCAGCTGGCTGCGGAAGAGGTCCGCCGCTGGCTGACCGGAATACTGGGTGATGACCACTGATCCTACATAAATATCCAGTTCGTTAAAGGTATCGATTAGTCGCAGAACTTCCTGGTCGTAGGAAATGCCCAAATCGCCACGCGCCTTAGAGTGCTCAATGTTGTTGGCATTAATGGCAATGACGATCTCTACTTGGTCCTTGAGCTCTTTGAGCAGTCTGATTTTATTGTCCGGCTCATAGCCTGGCAGAACACGGGCAGCATGGAAGTCTTCCAGCATTTTACCGCCGAATTCCATGTACAATTTGCCCTCAAATTGATTAATGCGCTCCAAGATATGGTCGCGCTGCAGGTTTAAGTATTTGTCAGAATCAAAAGCATTTTTTTTCATTTTCATTTTTACCTCTGCTAAGCATTATAACAAAAAAGAGACATTTTTGGGAGCAAAAGTAGTATTTGAAGATAAATAAAAACAAGCAATCAGAAAAGAAATTATCAAAATAGAACAATAAAAAAACCAAGGCTATTCAGCCAAGGTTCTTAATAGAAAAGAAAGGAAAAGTGGGAGTTTTAGAAAGGAAGTTCCTCTTCTTCCAAGACTAAATCAGCTAAATCAGCCCCAGAATTATTTTCACGAATAGCCCGCTGGGCACGACTTTCAAGAAGTTGGAAACCATGACCAAGCACTTCTGTGACATAGTGGGTTACGCCATCTTTCTCATAACGACGGGTCCGTAATTCGCCGTCTAGAGAAATTAAGCTTCCTTTGCTGGCATAACTAGCTAGAGTCTCAGCTGATTTGCCCCAAAGGACGATATTAATGAAGTCTGCTTCGCGCTCACCATTTTGATCCTTGTAACGACGATTGACCGCAATCGTTGCGCGTGTGACAGATTTTTCATTGCTTGTTTTGTGCAATTCTGGTGTGGCCGTCAAGCGACCGATAATAATGACTTTATTGTACATGTAATTTCCTCCTACTTATTTATTCGTAAGAGAAAGAAAAAAATCGTGAAAATCACGATTTTTTTACCCTTGCCAATGTTTTGCTGGATCAAACGCAGTTCCGACGACTTCAGAGTCGGCTAATTCGATAATGCCACGTTTTTGAGGAGCGTTTGGCAATTGCAACTCACGTGGACTGCACATCATACCAAAACTTTTCTCACCCCGTAGTTCGCCAGGGAAAATAAGGTTTCCCTTAGGCATCATAGCACCAGGGAGAGCAACGATAGTTTTAAGGCCTACTCGAGCATTGGGGGCGCCGGCTACGATTTGAAGAGTCTTATCTTCTGCGACCTGTACTTGACAGATGTTGAGGTGGTCGCTATCTGGATGAGCAATCATTTCGACGATTTCTCCGACGACAAATTTCGGTTGGAGATCATTGATCAGAGTTTCAGAGAAGCCTTCTTTAGCCAATTCTTGGTTGAGCAGGGCAACCTCTTCGTCAGTAAGAAAGATCTGGCCGTTTTGTTGGATATTAAGAATATCTGATGCTTGGAAAATGTTCCAAGCTACGGTTTCGGCTGTATCTTGTCGGAAAATACGAGCAACATTTCCTTTGCGTTCAACAGAAAGTTTTGCATCTTCGTTGTTGGCAACAATCACCATCAAAACATCGCCAACAAATTCTTTGTTATAAGTAAAAATCATTCTTTTCTCCATTTGATTAGTTTAATGACGCTAAAAAATCATTGATTTCAGACTTAGTTTTTCTATTGCGATTGACCAACCGACCTATTTCGTGTCCCTTTTCCAGTACAACCAAACTAGGAATCCCATAGACATCCCAGCGTTTAGCAAGATCGAGATAGGCATCGCGGTCTACTTGGATGAAGGTGAAATTTGGATTCCTTGCCTCAATCTCTGGTAGGGAGGGCTGGATGAAACGACAGTCTCCACACCAGTCTGCTGTGAAAAAGAAGACAGTCCTCCCCTCTGACTGAACGTAAGTTGCCAATTCTTCTATATTTTCAGGAATAATCATCATTTTTCCTCATAAGTTAGCTGGCCGTTTTCGTAGACAAAGGTAAAGTGGCGTTCATCTTCAAGGACTACTCCACCAACCA
Organism: Streptococcus sp. HMSC10A01; assembly: GCF_001807785.1. NCBI lineage: Bacteria > Bacillati > Bacillota > Bacilli > Lactobacillales > Streptococcaceae > Streptococcus > Streptococcus sp. HMSC10A01. The sequence continues at coordinate 44,640 of NZ_KV790967.1, forward strand.
GTGTATCTTCGCTGGACTCATAGAGTTGCACATAGACCGTGGCAATCTGTCCTTGACTAGCAAAGAAGCTACGGACCAGTTGAATAATCTCTTCTCTCTTTTTGGCTAGCTGTTGTTCTTTGACGACTTTTCGCGCGCCCAAGGCAAGACTTCCTGCTCCAAGAAGAGCAGCTGTTGTTAAAATGATTTTTTTAGCTTTCATGACAATATTTTAACACAAAAAAGAAGGGGGAACAATGGCCAAGATAGAAAAGGAGAAATTGACAGGCGAGAGGACTTGACTGAAAATTTTTTACTTGGATATTTCTCCTGTAGAGAGTTAGGCTTTTGCTACCTATCTTTCCCAAAAAGTGATAAAATAGGGGGCAGAAAGAAGGTAAATATGACAGACTTATTTTCAAAAATCAAAGAAGTAACTGAGATTTCTGCAATTTCAGCTCATGAAGGTCCTGTAAGGACTTATTTGCGTGAGAAGATGACTCCGCATGTGGATGAAATGGTGACGGATGGCTTGGGTGGCCTCTTTGGTATCAAACATTCGAGTGTAGCAGATGCGCCTCGAGTTTTAGTGGCCTCTCATATGGATGAAGTTGGTTTCTTGGTCAGTGAGATTAAGCCAGATGGTACTTTTCGTGTAGTTGAAATTGGTGGCTGGAATCCTCTTGTGGTCAGCAGTCAACGCTTCAAATTGTTTACTCGAGAAGGTCGGGAAATTCCAGTGATTTCTGGCTCTGTTCCACCTCACTTCCTACGTGGAGCTGGTGGGACACCAACCCTGCCACAAGTAAGCGATATTGTCTTTGACGGTGGATTTGCCAATAAGGAAGAAGCAGAAAGTTTCGGAATTCGTCCAGGAGATGCTATTGTGCCAGATAGCTCAGCTATTTTAACAGCTAATGGTAAAAATGTTATTTCCAAATCTTGGGATAACCGTTACGGGGTTCTCATGGTCAGTGAATTGGCTCAGGCTTTATCAGGACAATCTTTAAGCAATGAGCTATATGTCGGTGCTAATGTCCAAGAAGAAGTTGGTTTGCGTGGAGCTCACGCCTCAACAACTAAATTTGAGCCTGAATTATTCTTTGCTGTAGACTGTTCTCCAGCTGGTGATGTATATGGTGGTCAAGGTGCTATTGGTGACGGAACGCTGATTCGTTTCTTCGACCCTGGTCATCTCATGCTGCCTAATATGAAAGACTTCCTGCTTACTACAGCTGAAGAAGCTGGTATTAAGTACCAATACTATTGTGCAAAAGGTGGAACAGACGCTGGTGCAGCCCATCTCCAAAACGGTGGTGTTCCATCTACGACTATCGGAGTTTGCGCTCGTTATATCCACTCCCATCAAACACTCTATGCAATGGATGACTTCTTACAAGCTCAGGCATTCTTGCAAGCAATTGTGAAGAAGTTAGATCGTTCAACAGTCGATTTGATTAAAAATTACTAAACTGCTAATTGTCTTTTGTGATACTGCAATCAGTCAATAAAACCACTCCGCAGTTACCTGAAGCTCTATGATTCTATTTGGTCATGGGGCTCTTTTAGTGGGGAAGACTAGATTGGAAGTATAGAAAAATTTTGATTTTAGCGATGAAAGGATAGTTGGCTTTTTAGAGCAGATTTTGATTTTTTCTCGCTTTGTAATATAATAATTCTGTATATAAGTGTAGCCTACTAGATAGATTGGGGGTATAAATAGTAGTGAAAACAGAAAAGCAAAGAAGTCATATTCATTTTAAAAATACTTTGTGGCCCCTCTTAGCTCTACTTGTACTGGCTTTATCTTTTGTGTATTTCAAGGGGATTCTTCCGGATCCAAAACAGGTCAAGATTGGGGTTACCTACATGACCATGAATAACGACTTTTACAAGACCTTGAATGCGGAGTTAGAGAAAAAAACTAATCAGCAGGGGAGTCGGCTCTATGTTCGAGATCCTGAGCTGGATGAGGGTAAGCAGAGTCAGCAGATTGACTTTTTCGTCCGAGAAAAGGTAGATGTTATTGTCATCAATCCGGTGAAGAGTAATAGTCCAAGTATCATTTCTTCTCTTCAAAAGGCCAAGAAAGCTGGGATTAAAATCATCGTAGTGGATGCGCCAGTCAGCAAAGAAGTGGCAGTCGATACGACAATTGTTTCAGATAATTACCAAGCTGGTGTTTTAATTGCTAAAGATATGATGAAACGTTTGCCAGCTGCGAATATCCTTCTGCTAGAACATCGAAATGCAGTTTCTGCTATGGACCGCATTCGAGGTTTTGTAGAGACAATAAAAAACCAACCTCGTTACAAGATTGTTTCCCAAAAAGAGACGCTTGGCCAGACTGAAGAAGCAATGCCTCAAGTAAAAAGTGCCTTAGATGAAGGAATGGACTTTAATGTGGTCATGGCTCTCAATGATCGGGCAGCGATTGGTGCCCTAGCGGCTATTAAAAATAACGGCTTGAACCGAAAGCTTTCTATTTATGGCGTGGATGGCTCACCGGATATCAAAAACTTTTTGGCTACAACAAACGATATAGAGGGAACTGTAGCTCAATCTCCCATTCAGATGGGACGCAAGGTGGCGCAGGTAATTGAGCTGATGCAGGAAGGGAAATCCTACGACAGCCAATATCTGATTCCGGTTCACTTGGTTAATAGGGATAATATCAGTCAATACACAGTTACAGGGTGGCAATAATGAGACCTCAAAAAAGTATATTTTACAGCAAAATAGCGCTGATGGTCATTAATCTGGTTGCCATTGTCTATAATGCGTCTATCTATCTCTTTGCGACCAACTATGTGGCGGCTAAGGGCTTCAGTCACTCGCTGTTGGAGCGTTTGGATGCCATTCCCGGCTCTCCCAGCTTGATTTTCTGGCTATCAATTAGCTTGTATGCCTGCCTGCTTTTAGTCATGTACTATCGCGAGCGCCACCCTAATCAGCTGTCTGTCTATGACAAGGTGACCATTATTGAAATCCTGCTTATGCTGGTCATCTTTTCTGTCTTGCACTCGTCCTACAATGGCTTGCTTCTCTTAGTGTTTGCGGATATTTTCTATGGCTCTAAAGAGTTCAATGCTTCTAAAGACAAGAAGTACTGGTTTTCTTTTATCATTTTGAGTTTTGGCATGTTGCTCTTGTCCAACTATGACCTTATGTCGCTCTTTATCAAGTTGCCTTCTCTAGATACCTATATTCGTTTTTACCCAGAGTCCGTCCGGCTGCTACTGCTTTTTGGTAAGAACTTTCTCTACTCCCTCAATATCGTTGTCTTTATGATTTCCTTGCTCTTCTACATCTTGTCAGCCATTACGGAGCGTCATCGGATTGAGGAAGAGCTGCGCATGGCTTCTCAGGCTAATCGCGAGTTGAACTCTTATCTGGCTTTGTCTGAGAAAATAGCAGAAGATCGAGAGCGGAAGCGGATTGCTAGAGAGATTCATGATACATTGGGCCATGCCCTGACAGGAATTTCAGCGGGTATTGATGCGGTCAAGGTCTTGGTCGATATTGATACCAACCGGGCTAAGGAGCAGCTCAATAATGTCTCTGTCGTCGTTCGAGATGGTATCCGTGATGTCCGAGGCTCGCTCAATAAGATGCGACCGGGAGCTCTGGAAAATAACACTTTGAAGGAAGCTCTGATTAAGATTATCCGTGAGTATGAAGCTATCTCCAATTTGGAGATTCATCTCCGCTACGAATGGGATAATATTGACTTGGATATTGCCAAGGAAGACATTGTTTTTCGGGTGATTCAGGAGTCTATTACCAACTCTGTCCGCCATGGGCATGCCAAGACTATCTGGATTGAGCTGCTGGAGGAAGAAGAAGCTTATGTAATGACCATTCAGGATGATGGTGTTGGCTTTGATGAACTCCGCTATGGCTATGGCCTCAAGCAGATGCAGGAGCGCCTAATGATTATTGGCGGAAGCGTCCGCTTTGAAAATAGGGACGGTTTCTACACGCATATCGAAATCCCAAAAATAGGAGGAAGACATGATTAAGGTTTTAATAGCAGACGATCAGGCCTTGATTCGCGAGTCTCTGCAAATCATCCTGTCAGCCCACGCTGATATTGAGGTTGTCGGGACAGTTGGAGACGGCAAGGAAGTGCTGGAAAAGCTTCACCGGGTGCGCCCAGATGTGATTCTGATGGACATTCGCATGCCAGTCATGGACGGTGTTCTCTGTACCAAGGCTGTCAAGGAGCAGTATCCGGATGTTAAGATTATCATTCTGACAACCTTTGATGACGATGAATTTATCTTCTCCGCTCTCAAATATGGTGCGTCTGGTTATATTCTCAAAGGGGTTTCGACAGAAGAACTTCATGAAGCCATTCAGACAGTCTATCGAGGCGGAGCTATGATCAATCCCAATATTGCCACCAAGGTCTTCAAAATCTTTTCACAGATGGCCCAGTCCAACTTTGCTATCACGGTGACGGAGGAAAATATAGAGGACATGAGCCGGACGGAGTGGAAGATTATCCAGCAGATTGGCTTTGGAATTTCGAATAAAGAAATTGCAGCCAAGCTCTTTCTATCAGAAGGGACAGTCCGAAATTACCTGTCAGGTATCCTAGCCAAGCTCAACTTGCGTGACCGAACCCAGCTGGCTATCTGGGCTGTGCAGACCGGAGTCACCCAGAGAGATTTTAGTAAGGAAAGCGACAAATGAAGTGGAGACTGAGACATTTGGCCCTGCTGGTTGTCCTGATCATATCTGTTGCTCTGGCTTTTGTCTTTTGGGCTTCAGCTCAGGAAAAAATCCTGCGTATCGGTGTCTATGCAGGCTCTAGTTGGGATGTACCTAACAGCCGGGAAAACAGGGTCTTGGACAGCCTGATTAAAAAATTTGAAAAGACGCATCCTCATGTCAAGGTCGTCTATGAAAGCGGTATTCCCAAGGATGATTACGCTGACTGGCTGGCAGAGCGAGTCTTGAAAGGCGAGCAGCCAGATCTCTTTATGGTACCAGAAAATGACTTTAGCATGTTGGCTTCGACGGGCGCGCTTAAGTCCTTGGATACCCTCTTAAGAGATGATGAACGGACGGCCTTTTATCCGGTTGCTTATGAAGCTGGGCAATATCAGGGAGTCAGCTATGCTCTTCCAGTTGAGAGCAATCCTATCATGATGTGTGTCAATAAAGACTTGCTTGAAAAAGAAGGAATTAGCATTCCTGAATCAGGCTGGACTTTAGAGGATTTCTATGAGATTTGCAAGAAAGTAACCAAAGACACCAATGGCGATGGTGTGGTGGATCAGTACGGTATAACAGATTACACTTGGCAGCAGGCTCTGGTAGCTTACGGCGGCCATCTTACCGATAAATCCGGCATCAATGTAGACAGTTCAGAGATGCACCAAGCCCTGTCCTTTATGAGTAAATTAGATATGCTCAGTCAGCACTATAAGGTAACTTCTAATGACTTTGATGAGGGAAGGGTGGCCTTCTATCCTATGAGTCTGGCCCAGTATCGGACCTACAAGCCCTATCCTTATCATGTTTCCAAATATTCTAGTTTTTCTTGGACCTGTATCCCGATGCCAACAGCCAATAGCCAGGTGATGGGAACACAGGTCAAGACCTCACTCTTTGCCATGTCTTCTAATACCAGTCAAGAAAAACTAGCATGGGAATTTATGCTTTTGTTATCGCAGGATAAAGAGAGCCAACAGGCTCTATTTGAGAAATCTCAAGGGACTTCGGTCTTACCATCTGTAGTGAAAAGTCAGCAGTCTAAAGAAATCCTACAAGCAGATGATTTTGGCTTGGATTCTTTGACTTCTGAGAGGTTGGATCGCATGATGAATCGCTCTATCATTGATATCAGTCTAGAAGTAGATCAACATACGATGGAGCGGATGGACTATCTGATTCAAAATGCGATGCAGAATCAAGAGATTGATAGTGCCCTACCTAGTATTCAAAAGGAAATAGAAAGCGGAAAATAATCTGCTTTCTTTTTTTTTTCATTTCAACCACAAAATAAACAAAGTTGACTAGACCAATATGACAATTGTCATATTCTTCCTAACAAATGTCATCTAACTTAAGTGACATTTGACAATATGAAACCGGTTCCACAACCTGTAAAATAAAGTCATAAAGAAACCTTCGACGTTTAAAGCCTAAATTGGCTAAGAAGTAGAAGGGTAAGGAGGCAGGAAAGATGAAATATCTTGTATTGGTCAGCCACGGTGGCTTGGCCGAAGGGGTGCAAAGTTCTTTGGAAATGTTTGCCGGCGACAAGACAGATCAAGTGATTGCTGTTGGTCTAAAAGCAGGTAAGTCAGTAGACGATTTTGCCTTGGAGTTTCGCCAAGCTTTAGCGGGCTTAGCTGAGGAAGATCAGGTTCTTGTGTTGGCAGATATTGTTGGGGGAAGCCCTCTTACTACTGCCTGCAATGTCTTAGCTGAACTTGGGAAACTAGACACAGCAGTTGTCCTAGGTGGCTTAAACCTGACCATGGCTTTAACAGGGCTAGTTATGAAAGATATGTTAGAAGGCAAAGAACTAGCTAGAACCATTCTTTCAGAAGCTTCAGCAGCTCTTCAAGAATTCGAAGTCGCAACCGATAGTGACGAAGAAGATGACGACGATATTTAAATACTTAAAGGAGATTTATCATGACAATTTCATTTGTACGGATTGATGACCGCATGATCCACGGTCAGACAGTTACTCGCTGGGCTAAGGAATATCCTTGTGATGGCTTAATTGCGGTCAATGATGCAGCTGCAGGGAATGCCGTATTAAAACAAGCTTATAAAGCTGCTTCAGATAAGAAAACTTTTGTTTGGACTAAAGAAGCTTTTAAAGAAAAATCACAAAAGGTCTTGGATTCAGATAGCCGCTATTTCTTAATTACGAAGAATCCAATTGATATGAAAGAAATTTTAGTAGACCAAGGCTTTGTTCCAGCTGACGTTAAAGAAATTATCGTCGGGCCTGCTAATGATCGCCCAGGAGCAACGAAACTAGGAAACAATCAGTCTATTACTCAGGAAGAAGCAGAGGCAATTGAAGCAATTGAAAAGGCTGGTTATAAGGTGAAATTCCAATTATTGCCAGATGTTTCCATCGGCTACTGGAGTGATTTCAAGTCTAAGTTTGGTTTTTAATAATACTATAAGCGTTAAAGGAGGCTTATTATGACAATTTCTTGGTTACAGGCCGCTTTGCTAGGATTGTTTGCGTGTTTGTCATCCATGCCTGGTCTAGGTGGTACATCAATTGGTAACTATACTCTGGGACGCCCGCTTGTTGGTGGACTTGTTTCAGGGCTTATCTTAGGAGATATTAAACTAGGTATAGTCTGTGGGGTTGCCATGCAATTGGTTTATATTGCTCTGGTTACTCCTGGTGGTACAGTTTCAGCAGACGTTCGTGCGGTTTCTTATATCGGTATTCCGCTAGCGATGGTAGCTATTACGACACAAGGCTTAGCCTTAGATTCTTCAGATGCAGCTAACTTGGCTAAATCAATGGGAACTTTAGTAGGAACAGTTGGTACCGTTCTATTTTATGGTACAGCTACAATGAACTTGCTCTGGCAACACATTGGTTGGAAAGCAGTCGAAAAAGGAGAATTTAAGCGTTTGTACGCAGTAGACTGGGGCTTCCCATGGATTTCACACATTGTCTTCTCTTTCTTACCAACTCTAATCATGTGTAAATTAGGGGCAGATGCAGTTACAGCTTTGAAATCAGCCCTTCCTTTGGATGGAATTCCAATGAAAACCCTCTTTACAGTGGGCTCACTCCTTCCATGTGTCGGAATCGCTATTTTGTTAAAACAAATTGTTGAAAAAGCTGTCGACTTCATTCCTTTCTTTGTCGGTTTTACTCTTGCAGCTTCTCTAGGATTAAATCTAGTCTCTTGTGCAGTCATTTCATTGATTTTCGCTGTTCTATTCTATGAAATTCAAATGGCTAAAAATGTCAGAGCTCAAGCAGTAGCAAGTACAGGCGTGATTGATGACGATGATGAGGAGGATATCTAAAATGGCAAAATTAACGAAAAAAACATTAGGAAAATCTTTCCATCATTGGTACTATGGTAACTTGACCTGCTTCTCACAAGAGCACATGCAGACTTTTGGTTATCTTGCGTCTATGCTACCAATTGTGGAAGAACTTTATCCGAAAAAAGAAGATCAAGCAAAGGCAATGCATACTTATACAGCCTTCTTCAATACTGAACCTCAGCTAGGTGCCTTGATTGTCGGGATTACAGCAGGGCTCGAAGAGGCACGTGCAAATGGTGCTGACGGAGTGGATGATGAAACAATCAATGGACTTCGTGCTGGTTTGATGGGACCTGTTGCAGGTATTGGAGACTCGCTGATTGTTGGGACACTGATCCCGATTATCTTGGGGATAGCCCTTGGTTTATCAAACGGAGGATCTCCACTAGGTGCTATCTTCTACATCGTTGTCTGGAACTTGCTAGCTTACTTCGGTATGAAATTTGCCTATTTTAAAGGCTATGAACTGGGCGACAAAGCGGTTGAATTTCTTGTTGGTCCTCAAGGACAAGCTATCCGTAAATCTGTATCTATCATTGGTGGTATGGTTATCGGAGCAGTAGCAGCTACTTGGGTGCCTGTTAAAACAGCTTTCCAATTAAAAGACTCATCCGGAAAAGCATTCTTGGTTCTGCAAGATCAATTGGACGGAGTTTATCCAGGACTTTTGACGGCATTATTTATCGTCTTTTGCTGGTGGTTAATGGCTAAGAAAAATCTATCTCCAATCAAAGTGATGCTACTTCTTGTAGTTGTTGCATTTATTGGTGTATTACTTGGCTTCTTTAATCCAGGTTTGAAATATTAAAAGGAGAAATCATGACAGAACAAGAATTGATTCAAGGCTATGAAACAGAAATTCACTATCAAAAACATATGATTGAAAATCTAGGACGTTGGTTTAGTCTCTTCTTTACCATTGCGAGTATCGGTCTTGTTCTGATTTATTTCTTTCGCCAAACCAATATGATTCTTTTCATTGTTGGAATTATCCTAGCAGTTTTAGGTGTTCTTGCCATGTTAGTATTTGGTTATGGTATCTACAAAGGCCGACTCAATCTTCAAAAAGTTATTGATGATTTTGAAGCTAAAATTCAAATAAAATATTAAGCTAGATGCCCCTGATAAAAGATTATCGGGGGTTGATTGTTAAAAATTTTCAGAAATTTTCTAAAAAAGTCTTGACATTGTATGAAATTAAGGGTATAGTATTAAACAATAAAAACAAGGAGAAATAAAATGGTTAAACAAACGTCATCACAGACAATTAAATTAAATACCTACTTTTACTTTAGTTTCTTTAGATAGACGTTTGTAGCCGAAAGGATACAAACGTTCCCCGTTTGTATCTATGAAGCTAAAGCATTTTATGATGAATCCAGCTGATTAGATATCTTTTCTAACTGACTGGATTAAAGTGGATGATTGATCTCATCTATATCAGCACTTAAAAGCCAGTTAGAATATTATCTAATTGGCTTTTTGTTTTTGAAAAAAATTAAGGAGCATGATATGAAAAAAACACTACTTTCCTTGGTTAGTTTGGCGATAGCCTTACTTCTTGTAGCAGGATGCAGTTCTTCAAAGAAGTCGGAAAAACAGGTCCATATTGGGATTCTTCAATATGTGGAGCATGAGTCCCTGACAGCTGCTCGAAAAGGCTTTGAGAATGAGTTGAAAGACCAAGGGTATATTGATGGTAAGAATATCAAGATTGACTACCAGAATGCCCAAGGGGACCAGTCCAATCTCCAAACGATTTCTACGAGCCTACTCTCTAAGAATGACTTGGTTCTAGGGATTGCAACGCCAGCAGCCCAATCTTTAGTCAATCTATCGACTGACACCCCCATTCTCTTTACAGCGATTACAGATCCTGTATCCGCAAAGCTCGTGAAGTCTATGGACAAGGTTGGCGGTCTAGCAACTGGTACAAGTGACCGAGCTCCCGCCAAGAAACAAGTGGCCTTGCTAAAAAAAGTCATGCCTAATCTGAAAAAAGTTGGGATTATGTACACCACCAATGAACGAAACTCAGAGATTCAAGTGCAAGAGGCAGAAGCAGCTTTTAAAGAAGCTGGTATTGAAACGGTTGTCAAGGGGATTTCCTCTACAAATGATGTGCAAGATACCACAAAAAGCTTGATGAGTCAGACGGAAGCCCTCTTTATTCCAGCTGATAATACCATCGTTTCAGCGATCACCTTGGTGACAGACTTATCTAAAGAAATGAAGGTGCCTGTAGTGGGTGGTTCTGTTGATGTGGTAGATGATGGGGTGCTCTTTACCTACGGGGCTGATTTTGAAGCTTTGGGTCGCCAAACTGCTAAAATGGCTATTCGAATTATGAATGGAGAAAAAGTCGATGATATTTCAGCTGAAGATCCTGAGACGCTGAAGGCAGTAGCTAATAAAGAAATGGCTCAACTTCTAGGAATTGACATCAGCGCCATTGAGCAAGAGGAACAGGCAAATGCTCAAGCGAAAAAAACAACTCAGAAAAGCTCTTCTGCTAAAAATACCGCTAATCCGAAAGTGAATTCTCTTTCCAAACCTAAGTCGTCTGATTCATCTGGTGGTCTTCTAGATATTGTACTCTCTGCTCTATCTCAAGGTTTGCTCTGGTCTATTATGGCTATTGGAGTCTTCATTACCTTCCGAATTTTAGATATTGCAGACCTGACTGCAGAAGGATCCTTCCCGCTTGGTGCAGCAACTACAGCCATTTTAATTATGAAAGGCTTGAATCCTCTTCTAGCCACCATTGGCGGTTTTATTGCTGGAATGCTGGCGGGGGCAGTGTCTGGATTTCTACATACCAAGATGAAGATTCCGGCTCTTCTGACGGGGATTATCACTCTAACTGCTCTTTATTCTGTTAACTTACTTGTATTAGGAAGTTCTAATCTTTCTCTTTCAGGTCAGACAACACTGGTGACTGTGATGACAAGTCTACTTAGTCTATCTAAGACCTCTTCGGTCATTGTATTAGGGCTTGCCTTCGTTGCCTTTGTTATCTTACTTTTAATTGTCCTACTCAATACCCAGCTTGGTTTAGCTTTGCGGGCGACCGGAGATAATTTGGCTATGGGAGAAGCCAATGGAATTAAAGTTGACCGAATTAAGATTTTAGGTTATATGCTTTCAAATGGGCTAATTGCCCTTGCTGGCTCCCTTTTAGCTCAAAATAATGGCTATGCGGATATGAATATGGGAACAGGAACCATTGTAAACGGCTTAGCATCGATTATCTTGGCCGAAGTCATTGTTAAATACCTTCCGCTTGGAAAACGTCTCTGGTCCATTGTGGTCGGATCCATCCTATATCGTTTAGTTCTAGTAGTTATTCTGGCTATGAATGTGGATGCTCAAATGCTTAAATTAGCCTCAGCTATTCTTCTTGCTCTCATTCTTTACGTTCCAGAAATTCGTCAAAAATTGCAGATTAAAGCAAACAAAACCTTAACGCCAGGAGGTGACAGCTAATGCCTTTATTAACATTAACCAATATTCATAAGACCTTTGAAAAAGGAACAATCAATGAGAATCCTGTTCTCCGAGGCTTGGATCTCGAAATCGAACAGGGAGACTTTATTTCCGTAATTGGTGGGAATGGAGCAGGGAAATCAACCTTGATGAACTCTATCGCAGGTGTCGTAGAGATTGATGATGGAGATATCTTGCTTGATGGTCAGTCTATTAGAAAGTCTTCAGTAGCTGATCGATCGAAAAGTATTAGTCGAGTTTTTCAAGACCCGCGGATGGGGACAGCCACCAATTTGACGATAGAAGAAAATATGGCCATTGCTTATCGTCGTGGGAAGAAGCGGAGCTTTTTCAAACGATCAATTACAGAAGAAGAACGCCAAATCTTTAAGGGTGCACTGGAACATCTTGGCCTAGGTCTTGAAAATAGAATGAAGACGGATGCTAATTTCTTATCTGGAGGTCAAAGACAGGCTTTGACTCTTTCGATGGCGACCTTAGTTCGGCCTAAGGTTCTCTTGCTGGACGAACATACTGCAGCTCTCGATCCTAAAACAAGTGATATGGTGATGAACTTAACGAAAAAAGTAGTAGAAGAGCAGAAGCTAACAACCCTCATGGTCACTCATAACATGGAACACGCCATTGAGTATGGTAATCGCTTGATTATGCTCTATCATGGGAAGATTGTCGTGGATGTGAAGGGTGAAGAAAAGGAAAATCTAACGGTAGCTCAGCTCATGGATCTCTTCCATAAGAACAGTGGTCAAGTACTGAATGATGATGCTCTAGTCCTAGGATAAGACAAAAAAACTGACTGGTTTCTCTAGTCAGTTTTTTAAGTTCTTTGAAGAAAAAATAGTATTTTTTTCTTGACTATTTTTGACCAAGTGATAAAATAATAACTATAGATTAGCACTCGATATAAGAGAGTGCTAAAAATTAATCTCAGGAGGGATACTATGTTAAAACCATTAGGTGACCGAGTGGTCCTAAAAATAGAAGAAAAAGAAGAGAAAGTTGGCGGTTTTGTTATCGCTGGTAACAGTCATGCAGCGACTAAGACAGCCGCAGTTGTAGCAGTTGGCCAAGGAGTTCGTACCTTGACCGGTGAATTGGTAGCACCATCTGTCAAAGCTGGAGACAAGGTTCTTGTTGAAAGTCACGCAGGAGTAGAAGTGAAAGACGGTGAAGAAACCTACCTTCTAGTCAGCGAAGCCAATATTCTAGCAATAGTTGAGTAAGATTAGAAAAGAGGGATAAAAAATGGCAAAAGACATTAAATTTTCAGCAGATGCAAGAAGTGCAATGGTACGCGGAGTCGATATTTTAGCAGATACAGTCAAAGTAACCTTGGGACCTAAAGGTCGCAATGTTGTTTTGGAAAAATCTTTTGGCTCTCCCCTTATCACTAATGACGGTGTGACCATCGCTAAAGAAATTGAATTGGAAGACCACTTTGAAAATATGGGTGCTAAGTTGGTGTCAGAAGTTGCTTCCAAAACCAACGATATCGCAGGTGACGGAACAACAACAGCAACAGTTTTGACGCAGGCTATCGTCCGCGAAGGAATCAAAAACGTAACTGCCGGAGCCAATCCAATCGGTATCCGTCGTGGGATTGAAGCAGCTGTTGCAACAGCTGTCAGCGCTCTGAAAGAAACTGCTATTCCAGTTTCTAACAAGGAAGCTATCGCTCAGGTTGCTGCCGTTTCTTCTCGTAGTGAGAAAGTCGGTGAATACATTTCTGAGGCTATGGAAAAAGTTGGCAACGACGGAGTTATCACTATCGAAGAGTCCAAAGGGATGGAAACTGAGCTGGATGTTGTAGAAGGAATGCAGTTTGACCGTGGCTACTTGTCTCAATACATGGTGACAGATAGTGAAAAAATGGTGGCTGATCTGGACAACCCTTATATTTTGATTACAGACAAGAAAATTTCTAACATTCAAGAAATTCTGCCATTGTTAGAAAGCATCTTGAAAACCAACCGTCCGCTTTTGATCATTGCAGATGATGTAGATGGCGAAGCTCTGCCAACGCTTGTTCTTAACAAGATTCGTGGGACTTTCAACGTTGTAGCTGTCAAAGCACCAGGCTTTGGTGATCGTCGTAAGGCTATGTTGGAAGATATTGCCATCTTGACAGGTGGAACAGTCATTACAGAAGATCTCGGATTGGAACTCAAGGATGCGACCATTGAAGCACTTGGACAAGCATCTAAAGTCACTGTTGACAAGGACAGTACTGTAATTGTAGAAGGTTCTGGAAATCCTGAAGCTATTGCTAACCGTGTAGCTGTTATCAAATCTCAAATTGAAAGTGCAACTTCAGAATTTGACAAGGAAAAACTTCAAGAGCGTCTGGCTAAATTGTCTGGTGGTGTAGCTGTGATTAAGGTTGGAGCTGCCACAGAAACAGAACTCAAGGAAATGAAACTCCGCATCGAAGATGCCCTTAATGCAACCCGTGCCGCAGTAGAAGAAGGAATCGTATCCGGTGGTGGTACAGCCTTTGTTAGCGTTTTAGATGCAGTTGCTGGTCTCGAATTAACAGGAGATGAAGCGACAGGTCGTAATATTGTTCTCCGTGCCTTAGAAGAGCCTGTCCGTCAAATCGCTTTCAATGCAGGCTTTGAAGGTTCAATTGTCATCGACCGTCTGAAAAACTCTGAAGCTGGTACAGGTTTCAATGCAGCAACTGGCGAATGGGTTAACATGATTGAAGCTGGAATCATTGACCCAGTTAAGGTGACTCGTTCAGCCTTGCAAAATGCGGCTTCTGTTGCTAGCTTGATCTTGACAACCGAAGCAGTAGTAGCGAATCAACCAGAGCCAGCTAGTCCAGCACCAGCCATGGATCCAAGCATGATGGGCGGCATGATGTAATACAAAAAGATAGTGAGGACTGAGATGAAAATCTCAGTCTTTTTATTCTAGAATCATTTTAATCAAGATTGTTTGAGTCAATTTTCTATGGTAAAATAGAATGAGAAACTAAAGGAGCGGCTTATGATTGATGTAGAAGAAATTCTGAGCAAGATGAATCCCAATCAGAAGATTAACTATGACCGTGTCATGCAGAAAATGGTTCAGGATTGGGAAAAGGATCAGAAACGCCCGACCATTCTTATGCATACTTGTTGTGCCCCTTGCTCGACCTATACCCTAGAATATCTCAGTCAATATGCGGATGTAACAATTTACTTTGCCAACTCCAATATTCATCCTAAGGCGGAGTATCAGAGACGAGCTTATGTGACTCAAAAGTTTGTCAGTGACTTCAATGAGAAAACAGGCTACACAGTTCAGTATTTAGAAGCCCCTTATGCACCTCAGGAATTTTTCCGAAAAGTTCATGGTTTGGAGGATGAACCTGAAGGAGGCGATCGTTGCAAGGTTTGCTATGACTATCGTTTAGATAAAACTGCTGAGGTAGCGGTAGAACTTGGTTTTGATTATTTTGGAAGCGCATTGACGATTAGTCCTCATAAAAATTCTCAGACCATTAATAGTGTCGGTATTGAGGTGCAAAAGGTCTATGCGACTCATTATTTGCCGAGTGATTTTAAGAAAAATCAAGGTTATAAACGCTCCGTGGAGATGTGCGAGGAATATGATATTTATCGCCAGTGCTATTGTGGCTGTGTTTTTGGTGCTCAAGACCAGGGAATCGACCTAGTAAAAGTAAAGAAGGAAGCTGCGGCCTTTATGACGGGCAAGGATTTAGAAAAGGACTACTCTCATATCAAGTTCACAGTGATAGATTAGTTCTTGATAGACTCATAGTCTGTGGCCTATAAAAAAAGAACTGCTCTAAGATAGATTGTTCTGTCTTGGGGCAGTTCTTTTAACTATGTAAGTGTTTAAAAATGTAAACTTGGCTGATCATTATCCAATCGCGTAGCTGTTTGGTAGGCTAAGAAGAAGGTAAAAATAGCTAGGGCAGATAGGATGGGTCTTACAAGCGGTATTTCGGTTTCAATAGCTGAAAACGGTGAGTTCCAGATAAAATGTAGGATAAAAGCCGCTAGGAAGTAGATAAGTCCTGTTTTGAAGTTGCTAGCATTCTTTTTGCGATAGCGAATCATCAAGGTCAAGCCGAAAGCAGTCAAGCCTGTGTAGAGCCAATGTGAGGCGATTGAGCCAACCACGCGTCCCAAAATTCCTGAGATAGCGAAAGAGAAGCCTTCTGACATATCAGATAAGATATAAGAGAAGTCCTCACTGATTTGGAAACCAAATCCCGCTACAATTCCTAGAAGTAAGATAGACTTCAAGTTTTTTACAGGAACTAAGTAGAGAGCAAAGGCTACACCGATCAATTTGAGAGGCTCTTCGACAAGTGGCGCTACGATAGCACTTTCTAAATCATTAATAAAAGAAATAGATAAAGTAGAAACACCGTCATGGATATAAGTGTTGGCAAGACCAGAAGTCCATCCCGCGATGAATAGCCCGCCCAAGAAGGCGATGATTAAGCTGGCAAGTGGAGTCTTCCATTTTTTTTGAACGTGTAAAATGATTAAGCTAGCTGGAACGATATAAAGCAAGGCTAATAAGGCAGCCAGTCCAATAATGCCGTATGCTTTGCCGGATAATTCGCCTAGAGTATAGGTCTTTGTTTCGTACTCGATTCCAATACAGATTAGAGCCAGAAATAGGAGAAATACTAATTTTTTCTTCATAAACTTCTTTCTAAGGTGAGCATAATGTGTTGAGTGATAAGAGGGAATTAGTCGTGATGAATCATGGACAAGATTTCCTGTCTCTGATGAACATTTTCTTTGTAAATTCCTTTTGCAACAGTCGTGACAGTCTTACTACCAGGTTTTTTGATTCCTCGCATAGTCATGCACATATGTTCAGCTTCAACCATGACAAATACACCCTCGGGTGACAAAGCTTCATCTAAGGCCGTTGCAATTTGGGCAGTGAGGCGTTCTTGTAGTTGAGGACGTTTGCTAGCCACTTCAACTGCACGGGCTAATTTGCTCAGCCCGGTGACTTTGCCATTGCTTGGTAGGTAGGCGACATGAGCAACACCATAAAAAGGTAAGAGATGATGTTCACACATGGAATGAAATGGAATATCTTTTACAAGAACGACTTCTTCATGACCTTCCGAAAATACAGCAGTAAATTCATCCTTAGGATCTCGACCAAGCCCAGAAAAGACTTCCTGATACATTTTAGCTACTCGCTTTGGTGTGTCAAGCAACCCTTCACGGTCAGGATTTTCCCCAACTAATTCTAATAGTTGGTAAACAGTCTCTTGCAATTTTTCAAAATCAGACATAAAAAACTCCTCATTAGTCAAACTAGTCCTATTATATCGGAAAGAAACAGGGCCGTCAAATACTTGAGCAGTATCAGAACACCTCGTTCACGAAGTTTTAAAGAATTTCCTTGCTATTTCATAGAGAATCTAGTATAATAGTTATTCGTGAGAAAACCTCACTTACCCCTTGCAAAGTCTTGGGGTCATTAGACCAAAAGGAGGAAAAATCAATGGCTAAATACGAAATTCTTTATATTATTCGTCCAAACATTGAAGAAGAAGCTAAAAACGCTTTGGTAGCACGCTTTGACTCTATCTTGACTGACAACGGTGCAACTGTTGTTGAATCAAAAGATTGGGAAAAACGTCGTCTTGCATACGAAATCCAAGATTTCCGTGAAGGACTTTACCACATCGCTAACGTTGAAGCAAACGACGATGCAGCTCTTAAAGAGTTTGACCGTCTTTCAAAAATCAACGCTGACATTCTTCGTCACATGATCGTCAAACTTGACGCTTAATTAAGAAGGTAGATTCATGATAAATAACGTTGTACTTGTAGGTCGCATGACCCGCGATGCTGAACTTCGCTATACTCCGCAGAACCAAGCGGTTGCAACATTTACATTAGCTGTTAATCGAAACTTTAAAAACCATAATGGTGAAAGAGAAGCAGACTTTATCAATGTTGTCATTTGGCGTCAGCAGGCAGAAAATCTTGCAAACTGGGCTAAAAAAGGTGCTCTAGTCGGAATTACAGGTCGTATTCAGACTCGTAATTATGAAAATCAGCAAGGTCAACGTGTCTACGTCACTGAGGTCGTTGCAGATAACTTCCAACTATTGGAAAGTCGTACAAGCCGTGAAGGACAGTCTGGAGGCTATACTCCAAATAACTTTGGCGGTAATGCAGCACCAAGCTTCGGAGGCGCTGACTCGTCTCACCAAGTACCGAATTTTTCTCGTGATGAGAATCCATTTGGTAACTCAAATCCAATGGATATCTCAGATGATGATCTGCCATTTTAATTGGACAAACTAGAACTATAATATAAAGGAGAAAACACATGGCTCAACAACGTCGTGGCGGATTCAAACGCCGTAAAAAAGTTGATTATATCGCAGCGAACAAAATTGAATATGTTGATTACAAAGATACTGAGCTTCTTAGCCGTTTCGTTTCAGAACGTGGGAAAATCCTTCCTCGTCGTGTAACAGGAACTTCAGCTAAAAACCAACGTAAAGTAACAACAGCTATCAAACGTGCTCGCGTAATGGCTTTGATGCCTTTCGTAAATGAAGACTAATTTGATTAACAGCAGGCTCTGACCTGCTGTTTTTTTGTTTCATCATTGACAAAATGTCAGTTAGGTGCTATACTGACCACAAGGAGGCAGAAATCATGCGTGATGTCAAGGAAGTAGAGGTACGGAGAGCAGAGATTATGTCTGCAGCCTTACAGCTCTTTGCCCAAAAAGGCTATCTAAAGACTAGAACTCAAGATATTATTGATAAGCTTGGAATCTCACGAGGCCTGCTTTACTATCATTTTAAGGATAAGGAAGACATTCTCTATTGTCTGATTGAAAAGAACTCTGAGCCCTTGCTGAGAAAGCTAGAAAAGATTAGCTATCAGCCAAATGTTGGGGCCAAGGAAAAAATCAGAGCCTTTATTGAGGCGACCCTTATCCCAGAGGAAAGCAGAACACAGGAAAATCAAGTTTTGCAGGAAACCGTCAATTTGGAGACCAATCGCTATGTTTTAGATCGCTTTTATCATAGACTCTGTGAGCGGATGATTGTTTTCTTCACTCATATCTTGGAGGAAGGACAGAAATCTGGAGATTTTCATTTGAAATATCCGCATGAGACGGCTTCTTTTCTCATGACTGCCTACGTCTTTGTGTCCAATGATATCAAGATGAGTCAGGAAGAACCAGAGACTTTGCAGGATTATCTCACCAGCTTCCAGGCAATCCTAGAAAGAAGCTTAGGAATAGAAGAATCTATTTTTTAGAATAATCGGCAGTTTTCTGCCTTTTATTTAGAAACACAACTGACAAAATGTCAGTTCGAACCTTCAATCTCTTAATCTAAATTATAAAAAATTTTACGCCAAAACTGACAAAATGTCAGTTTAAATAAAAGGAGAAATTCATGTTAAAAATAGAACATTTAACAAAAGTATATAGCAATGGTAAAAAGGCTGTGGATGATCTTAGTCTGATGGTGGAGCCTGGAGATATTTATGGCTTCATCGGCGCTAATGGAGCAGGTAAGACATCCACCATTAAGTCCATTGTGGGGATTCATGATTTTGATAAAGGAGAGATTTATATCTGCGGGCACTCTATCAGGAAGGAGCCCTTGCTTTGTAAGAAAAAGATGGCGTTTCTGCCGGATAACCCAGACCTTTATAAAAATCTGACAGCAAGGCAGTTTTTGGATTTTGTAGCAGACATTTATAGGGTTTCTATGGAAAAGAGGCAAGCAGCTATAGAAAAGTATTCTAAAATGTTTGAGCTGGATACGTCTTTGGATCAATTGATATCAGCTTATTCACATGGAATGAAGCAACGATTGGCACTAATAGCGGCCCTCTTGCATGAGCCAGAATTGTTGATTTTAGATGAACCTTTTGTCGGTTTAGATCCGAAAGGCGCATATTATTTTAAGCAAATCATGAGAGAGCTAGCCAGTCAAGGGCATGCGATTTTCTTTTCCACTCACGTTTTAGAGGTTGCGGAAGAACTCTGCAATAAGATTGCAATTCTGCAAAAGGGACGTTTGGTGGCTAATGGAAGGACCTCTGAAGTTAAGGGGACATCTAGTTTGGAACAAGTATTTATGGAGTTACAGGAAGATGACTAATATTCTTTTGCTTTTAAAAGTACAATTATACAGCACATTTTCGCTTAATGATTTAAGGAAAGGACGAGGATTGGGCAGGTATTTTAAGCTTGGTCTGCTCTTCTTGCTTGTTTTGCTATTTTCAGGCTATAATCTTTTGACGGCTTTGAGTTTGGTCAAGTTGGGGCAGGCAAATTTGATTCCAGCCTATATGATTGCCTTGGTTAGTTTTATTATTTTCTTTTTCAGTCTGATGCAGTCAAATGGCATCTTGTTTGACCAAGAGGAACTTGATAGGCTCATCGTATTACCGCTCAGTATTAGGGAAATCGTCTATGAGAAATATGCTTTTCTTTATCTTTTGAACAGTGTGTTTGCCATTCTTCTCATGCTGCCAGCAGGCCTCGTTTGGTTTAGGTATGGTGCGTCCTTGTTGGAGTTGCTTTTTTATCTGCTTTTAATGGGATTTGTTCCTCTTTTACCTCTCTGTTTAGCATCTTTACTTGGCTTGTGCGTGGCCTACATAGCCTCAAAGGCCCCTCATAAAAATCTAGTTGCCTTCCTTTTTTCTCTCCTCTTGCTTTTGGGGCTGGCAACAGGCAGTATGTGGGCTATGAGAGCTGGACTGTCAGGGGAAAATGTTGGTCTCGTGCTTACCAAGCAGCTGACCTCTCTCTATCCTCCGGCAAGCTTGTTTTTTAACCTTCAGCATTTTTTGTGGGCTAGCCTTCTGTTGATGTTTGCATCTTTTGTGCTGACAGGACTCTTTCTAAGGTATTTAAGTAGAAATTATTTAAAAATGAATCAGATGATAACAGGGGTGAAGTCAGAAAGCAAAGTCTATAGAAGCTGGCAGAAGTCTCCCTTTATGGCTCTTTATAGGAGAGAAGTTGCGAATTTTGTGAGTTCCTATCTTTATATGCTCAATAGTGGACTAGGAACCATTTTAATCATCGTTTTAGCCATCTTGCTTTGTTTTATGAGTTCTGATGTCCTCTTTTCTTCGATAGGACTCAGCGATAGCCGAGAATTTTTACCCCTATTACTGGCTGGCTGTCTCAGTATTTCCAATCCTGCAGCTGTCAGTATTTCCTTAGAGGGTGAAGAGATTTGGCTGCTTCAGACGCTCCCGGTTTCTATGAGGCAGATAATGATGGCAAAGCTGGCCTTGACGGTGTCTTTACATTTCGTGGCCTTGCTGCTGGGCTTGCCTGTTCTGGCCTGGCGTTTCTCGCTAGGAGTCTTGCAAGTAGTGGACTTGGTCCTTATTTCACTGGCTTATTCTCTATTTACAGCTCTTCAGGGACTTGTGGTCAATTTTCATTTTCCTAAGTTCATCTGGGACAATGAAATGATTGTTATTAAGCAAAGTTTTTCAACTATCTTGTCTGGAGGAATTGGCATCTTGGTTCTTGTGTTCCCTCTTTGCTTATCCTTACTATTTGGTATGGACTTGGAGATTTCGTTGCGAATCTCAGCTCTTGGACTTTTGCTTTTGGCAGTCGTCCTTTATAGGCATTTAATAAAGCAAGGATATTTTAAGGAGGTCCATGGCTAATGAAAAAGAAAGATTTATTCGTTTTGTTTCTCTTGGCAGTAATCTTATTTCTGATTATCTGCCTGATGCCAGAGCGGGTTCCCATTCATTTTAACAGTGCAGGAAAGGCGGACATTGTTGTCAACCGCTTTTGGTTGATTCTCAGTTTGCCCATTCCCTACTCTCTTTATTGGAAATATTTCCGAAGCAAATAAAAAAGAGGTCAGTGAACGATTTCTAAGAGAAGCAAGGTGTGAATAGTGTGGAAGATTTCAAGCAAGAAAATTGTTTGGACCTGCCTTTTTTATTAGCGTAAATTCGTTTATATCAAAATATTGGCCAACAGAGATATAAAGCAGGAGATTTTTTCTGATTCAGTATTGAATAGAGTAGAAAAAGTGCAGTAGTAAGTAAAGTTGCTATATTTCTTGGACAAGCAGGCTAGGTGTGACCATCAAAAAAGAACCCCTTATGAACTGAATATAGCTTTCTATACGGTTCATAAGTGGTTCTTTTAAATTTATTCTTTGCAATTAAGGTGATGGTATCTTTTTTACCCATGCTCTTAGAAAGCTTAGATCATTAAAGATAAAAATTAGAAAAATTATTTGGCAGAAGTAATATCCCCAATCTAGCTTATAAATGTCTCTTTGGATGGTAATGGAGAACATTGTGTAAACCATTAAGACAAAGCTAGCTATAAAAAATAGAAAAGATTGTAAACTTGCTAGAAAAGGATAGCCTTTGTTTTTTAAAATGAATTTCAATAAAACGGCTAGGGCAGGAAGAACAGATAGAAAAATAAAGGAATTCTTAAAATAGGAATTGTTCAGATCTGCAAATTCTTTTCCACCAAAAATAGGATTGTTATTTTGGAATAGGTAAAATTGAGATGTTTTATCGTGTAAAAAAGGCATGCTAGCAATAACTAAGTAAAGTGCAACTAATAATCCGATTTGCCAAGGGAAACTTACTTTACCCTTTTCTTTATTCTCTGACATCCCTATCTCCTTTCTCTAATTTTTCCTTGCTCAACGACGACAAAATCACCTTCTGCTTCATCAATCGTCCCTAGGACGTAGGCTCCATCTGGCAGGCTTAATTGTTCTAACAACTGTTGGATTTGGTCTCTTAGGTGGATATCTTCTCTGTCGACCCCTTTTGGCAAGATAATTTGGACATAGACAGCTCCTTGCGACAAGGCATGATTTAATGAAAAATCGTACAATTCCTCAAGGATAGAATGTTTATTTTTAGTAGCATCTTCAATGCGATCGCTATACCAAGTTTCACCTCTAACAAAATTAGCTTGATCAGATAGGGTGCTTCTTAACTTAGCTGATGCTCCACTTAGATCTGGAGCTTGATTTAATTTTCTTGTTAAAGACTCTTCCAACTTGGTCCGTTCGGGATTGATTTCCAGCATTTTTTCAATCATTGGTAAATAAACTCTGATAGATTCATCATAAGCCGTCCCTAACTCAGATATAGGGTTGTATCTATCAGATAAATCTATTTTGTCATAATAAGGCATGATTAATTGTTTAAAGCGTACGGATTTTTTCAAGGGCAGAGAAATGTTCTTGCCGTTAATTTTTTCAGTATAAGTAAAATTAACATCAATGCCCGTTCTTTCTTCAGCCCAGGAAAAACCGTTAATCTTAATCTCTCCAGGGAAATTCCGATTAGCATAAAAACCCTTGAGATTGGCCTCTAGATTCTTATAGAAAAACAGAGACAAGAGAGCTAGAAAGCACACAAGGACAAGTATACTTTTCCACTTGTCAGAATTAATCTTCAATATCTTTTTCAATAGCATCCTCCTTAATTACTTGCTTGAACTCTTGATCTGTTTCTACATACTCTTCCCGGCCAGTTTTTGTATATCTACTCCTAATGGTCCAGTGAAAATAGGAGGCATCGGGATATAAAATCTTTGTCAGTGTTTCACTATCATCTAGGGTCATATTTTCTTTTAAAACCAATAAATAACCATACTTCTTAAGTGTTGCAAGCGTTACGTTATCCTCCGTTTTAACATTACTGCTACTATGATTCTTGTCGGAAGAATTGTCAGTTGAAATTGATTCTTTATCTTCTTTTTTGTACTCAAACCAAGGTCCGTAACTATGTATATTACTCTCGTCATCACTGTATGCCTCAGTAATAAATGATGGATCTGAGAGTGCACGATAGATTCCTCCATAGCCGAATTGGATCGTCTCTTTGGGGCGTTTTTTTGTTGCTTTTTTATTAGTCAGGTTGATATAAATTTCGTTATCGTAGTCTATCTGGATTTTTACATAGTCATCTTTTCCATCAGAATACATCTGATTATCTAATTCGCCATTTATAGATACATATCCCATATCTTGAACAAGTTTCAAGGCATCAATCGTATGACCTTCTCCTTTTTCTTGTCCTAGTTGGTAATAACGAATTCGGAAGTATTCTTCCTTATCCTTCTTCTTCAGTGTGCCATCATATTGCTTGGAATCTTGAACTGCTAGATATTTCCGACCTACGGCAAAAACAGATGAGCCCCGTTCATTATCGTCTTCCTTAAAAGAGAGGGCTATCATAGGAAATTCAGGCTCATTCTCTCCAATTGTTACATAATTCGTTAAACGCAGATTCTTCCCTTTATAAACATAATTTCGTTCTTTAACTACATAAGTAGCTTCTTTTACAAAAAAGAAAGAACAAGCACCACCGACAATAAAAACGACCAGCGCTGCCAAAGCATAAATTTGCCACATTTGCCAAGAGAAATTCTCTAGCTTCTTCATCCTATACTCCTTTAAGATAGATTATGCACTATTATATCATTTTTGGGTAAGATTTCTGCTAAAAGTGGAAGAAAAGTATGATAGAATGGTATTATTATATTTTTATTAGGGAAGCGAATATGGATCAAACACCTTTCAAAAAAATCATTAAAATATCTAGTTTCTTTTTTCTCGCTCTAGTGACCTATCTGATCTATTATCCGACGATTAGTCCTGAACCTGCAAAAAGGGAAGGGATTAGCAAGAATCATAGTCGGACCGAGTCAGAAGATCGATATCGAATAGGTGTTAGTCAGGTAAATGACTTTCAGAAAATCGGAAATATTGCGCTGGCTATCGACAAGTTTGGGGAAGTCCAGGAAAAAGATGGCTATCTAGTTGCACAGAATTACAAGCTCCCCGAGGATCCGTATCCTGACGAGGGGAAGGCTTTTTATGACAAAAAAAACACGGAATATTTTTATCAGATTGATATTTACAAAGAGGACGAAGGGATTCAGTCATTAAAGAAGGTCGATGTACGAGCCCTTCTTCTTAAAGAAAAGAAAAAATATAACATTAAGAGTACCGCGAGATTAGATGTGCTTGACTCGTCTCCAGATGCTCCTTATATAGAAATAGCGCTGGAAGAGATTGATGGTGGCCTTCAAAAAGCATCTCTGATTATTGACTTAAAGACGGCAAAGAGTCGGATTGCTCACTACATAGGAGCTGCACAAGAAGAAGTCTTAACTGCTAGCGATAATAGTGAATTTAAAATTGCTCAAAGCAATCCTATTTTTGCTGACCGTTTAAAGAGCTTAAGCTTTATTCTTGATGCTAAAAAAGACACAAATTCCTATGATAACCAAGAAAAGCAAAATCAAGACAAAGTTATCATGATGAGACCATATCAGGGTGGAGACCTAATCAATCTCTACCAAGAATATCCTCATGCCCTCGAAATGGCTAAGAAAGGTAGTTTCGCTATCTATCCACTGTTTAAATACACTAAGGATTCCACTCAACAAGCCTCTGATTTTGCTAGTCTCTTTAATTATCCAGGAGAAGCTCCTTTTTGGTCTGCTCAAAAGAAACAAGAGTATGAAGCAGAACAAATCGTAAAACAGAAGAAAAGTCCTGAAACTCCACTTCCTTATGACTTGTTTATAAAGAAGGTACAGGAGGAAGGAAAAATCAATTGGGCGGAAGGGATTGTCCCAATTGGACTTGATATCGATAGTGAAGAAGTAGTTACCGTTGACTTCAAAAAAGGTCCGGTTTACACGCAGCATTTCGATCTATATGACCACATAAGTGCTTTAGGAAGTTGGACTGATCTTAGCTCTACCAATACGATGCTAAATCAAGTTAGTTTCGATAAAACCAGACGCTATGGAATAAAAACTGTAAAAGACGTCAGCACTCTTATTGATGAATCTAAGCGGTCTAATCCAGCCGGCCCGCAATATATTAATTGGCTTCAATATAACCCTAGTAGCCCTTTGTCTGAATCGTATATGAATACCGTTAAGGAGATTGTGGAGCAAGGACCTCTGTATAGAATTTTCTCCATATTTAGTCTTGAGGTAGGACAGATGACGGTTAGTCAAGCTGAAACTAATGACAATCTTGTGGCAGGAGAAATTTCTGTAATGGTTCAAAACGGCAACCAGGCTTTAGTTCCTCTGCAGTTTAAGATAAATAATTTTCATGATTTAACCCCTGATAAAATGATAAAATCGGGACGAATTATCTATGTCCTTATAGATGGTCAGCTTCGTCGAGTAAAAGTTCCGGAGGAAAGATAAGTGAGTCAGATCATTATAAAGATAAAAAAACTATTTCAAAATAAAATCTTTTTGAATATTGGTGGTTATACTTTAGCATTTGCAATTGGTTTATTTTTGGCTTCATATGTTGCTGAAAAACAAAAAAACACTATACACTCTGAGCAAAATCATACTGAGCAGCAAGAGGTTGGTAAAAATAGGCCAGATAAGGATGCGACTTTTAAGATAGAAAAGCTGGGTGATAATCTCTATATGGTCGAGAATCCTAATTTGGCCATCTTGTCTGACAAGTATATCTTGCAGCAAGAGATGAATTACCCCAACAAAACTTTTTACTACGATAGTTACCAGCAATTTAGTAGAGATAAGAATAAGAATAACCACCTGAAAATTAGACTTCTAAACCAAGCTGAAGGGACTTACAAAGATTATGACCTACTCCAGTTGGCTCAAAAACTACATCCTCAAGCTATTCCGGGGAAAGTGAGTCACCAACTGTATCAAGATCCTCAAGACAGTCAACTCTATTTTGCTTTTGAGGTATATCTACCAGGTGGATCAAATGCAAGCTACTATTCTAGTTCAAGTAGTGGCTCCTTTACCCAGACTCTTTATACGAATATTGAAAATGGTCAGACTTTTTCTCTGGATCGCTATTTCGAACCTCTAACAGCCCATTCGAAGCAACCAATCTATTCAGCTACTGACCTGGATGATAAATTGAATCGTTATGGACTAGTCTTGGCCAATAAAACACAGAATATTACTCTCATCAAGGGAGGAGAGGATTTAAACATTAAGAGTTTGAAATTAAGTAAAGAATTGCCTGGTATAGAAAAGAAATTTAGTGCCGGATGGAGCTTAATGATAACTGGCGATGATTCTTATGAAAAAAGTCTAAAGCTTCTAGCTGCTGAAGGGGAAATCGATCTTTATACTAATATCAAACTAGATGGTTCGTACTCATCCGATAAGAAAGATCATCTCTTAAAATCTTATCAAGATTTTCTAAACCTCTACCAAAAAGGTAAAAACTAACTTGCTTCTTTTCTAGCAAAGTTGGTCGGACATGGTTGAGAGAAGCTTATACACTTGATAACACTTAAAGAATGTATTCATAGCGATCAAGGACGGCTTTCGTAAAAGGAGACCAAGTAAATCCCTGCTTTTGCAGGGGTTTTTTATTATTCTTTAAAGTGTTAAAATGAGATGAGAATCTGTTATAAGGAGTATGATATGGGTGAAGAGCGAATCGTCAGAAAGATGCTTTTTGAGGATATTGAAGGATTATCAAATGCTTTTGTTGAGCAGGGATGGCCTGAGCGAAAAGATATTCTGCACAAATATTTTCTTGAGCAAGAGGAGGGAGAACGCCAAGTTTTGGTGGCTCTTGTTGGCAGATTTTTGGCAGGTTATATAACAGTCATTCCATCAGCAAATCACGGACCTTTTGCAGGCCTTTATCCGGAGTTAACTGATTTTAATGTTTTTGAAAGCTTTCAAAGGCAGGGGATTGGCACGGCTCTAATCGAAAAAGCAGAGCAAGAAGCCCTGAAATATTCAGATGTGGTTACCTTGGGAGTGGGATTACATAAGGGATATGGGCCGGCACAGCGCTTATATATTAAAAGAGGATATATTCCAGATGGTTCTGGACTTTGGTTTAACAATGAAGCCCTTGCCCCATATGCTCCTTGTGAAAATAGTGATGACCTAGTACTTTATTTTTCGAAAAAGAGAAAATAAAAAAATCCTAAGCAAATCAGCTTAGGAATCAAAAAATTAGTAGCGTCTCGGGTTAGCTGTGGCGCTTTTAATGTTGAATTTTTTCTTGAGGTACCAGCGTCCTACTAAGGAAAGACCACCAATCATTATGACAAGGAGGTTTGGCAATTGCGGATTAAGGAAGCTTGGTAGGAAGGCGCTAAGAGTGAAAGCTACCAACCAAAGTAGAACAGCACCACTCATAACAATGGCAGATTTCCAAAAAGGTGGTTTAGTACCGTATTTTTGGTCCGGTTCATAGTAGCGATAAATGAAATGGTAGAGTGAATAGAAAACCAAACCTCCTGTTAAACTACCCAGAATCAGAGTTGTGAAACCATAGGGATTCGGTGTTTTTGCAAAGTAGTTAACTGCTCCTTGGAAAATAGATAAAAGTCCGAAAATCAAAAGAGCAGAATCCAAAATCATGAGGCGTGGATCGTCATTTTGTGCAGGATTTTCAGTTGCTTTTTTCTCTGCAGTGGTTAATTGCTGGACCCAAGCGGTAGGAGCCCCGTAGAGACCACGGGCAGTGATTCCTTTGGACTGGTTTTCAAGGATGGTAGGAATGATTCCCTCTAGGAGGACTTTGATTTCCTCGTCGGTTTTCCCAGCTTCAATCAGCTGGTGAGTAGCAATGCGAATAAATTCTTGGTTTTTCTTGCTAAGTTTGTCTATAGATACTTGTGACATAGGCTTTCCTTCTAACAATTAAAATAGTTTTTTGTGCATGAGGTAAACGGTAAGAGAACCGCTGATAGCAAAAGCGATAAACATGATAATCCAAAAGGCATGAGGTTCGCCATTGAGTGGGATATCGTTATTTTTAAAGTTCATACCATAGGCAGAAAAAATCATAGTTGGAATGGACATAACGACCGTTACCAAGGCCAGAGTTTTCATAATGTTGTTCTGGTTATTGGAAATAATGGACGCAAAGGTATCTGTCATCCCACGCAGGATATTTCCGTAAATATCTGCCATCTCGATGGCCTGCTGGGTCTCAATCAAGGTGTCTTCTAGCAAGTCTTCATCCTCTAGGTATTTCTTGATATTGCTAGTGGCGCTGGTCAGTTTTTTAATCACGCGCTCATTGGTTTTGAGAGAGGCCTTGAAGTAGACAATGGTTTTTTCCAACTCCATGAGTTCAATCAACTCTTCGTTTCGCGTAGACTGGTGTAGCTGGCTTTCAATCTGCTCGCTCTTGCGGTCAATAGAACGTAGGGCTGTTAGATATAGCTCGGCATTACGATAGAGAATCTGAAAGATAAAGCGTGACTTCATAAAGGTGTAGAAGTTGCGCAGGCGACGGTGGATGAAGATATCCAACAAGGGGAGTTTTTCCAAACAGGTGGTGATAATAGCATCCTCTGTCAGAATGATACCAAGCGGAATAGTGACATAATAGGTCTTGTTGTTTCTTTCTTCAGTGATGGGAACGTCCACGATAATCAAAGTATAGTCATCTTCGATGGTTACCCGGGACATTTCTTCCGCATCGAGTGGCGCCCGTAAGTCGGTGATATCAATGCCGAAAGCATTAGCAATTTCAACTGATTCGCTCTGGGAAGGATTGACAAGATTGATCCAAGTGCCCGATTCGAGGGAGTCGATCTCTTTGAATTCGGTCGTAGTTGATAAAAAGACTTGTTTCATGCTCTTTTTCCTTTCCAGATTGTTTTTTTAGACACCGTACTATTATACTATAAATTCACGATTTTTGGGGCAAAAGAATAGAGAAAATTTTGATATAATAGAGAATGTTTAAAGTGAAGTGAGGTTAAGATGCAAGATAAAATTGTGATCCATGGAGCGCGAGCTCATAATCTAAAAAATATTGATGTAGAAATTCCTAGAGACAAGCTGGTCGTGGTGACAGGATTATCCGGTTCAGGCAAGTCCAGCCTGGCTTTCGACACTCTCTATGCTGAGGGGCAACGTCGCTATGTGGAGAGTTTGTCAGCCTATGCTCGGCAGTTTTTAGGCAATATGGAAAAGCCGGATGTAGACTCAATTGATGGTCTTAGCCCGGCTATTTCCATCGATCAAAAAACTACTAGTAAAAATCCCCGTTCAACTGTAGGGACTGTCACTGAGATCAATGACTACCTGCGCTTGCTCTATGCCCGTGTTGGAACGCCATACTGTGTCAACGGCCATGGAGCTATTAAGGCTTCCTCTGTTGAGCAGATTGTTGACAAGGTCTTGGAGCTTCCAGAGCGCCAGCGCTTGCAGATTTTGGCACGGGTTATCCGCAAGAAAAAGGGCCAGCATAAGACTGTTTTTGATAAGATTCAGAAAGACGGCTACGTCCGAGTGCGAGTGGATGGTGAAATTTACGATGTGACAGAAGTTCCTGAGTTATCAAAGAGTAAGCAACATGACATAGAGGTTGTGGTAGACAGAATTGTCATCAAAGAAGGGGTGAGGAGTCGCCTCTTTGATTCGGTCGAAGCTGCTTTACGGATTGCAGAGGGTTATGTGGTTATTGATACCATGGATGGGAAAGAATTGCTCTTTTCTGAGCATTATGCCTGCCCAGTTTGTGGCTTTACGGTGCCAGAACTTGAGCCACGTCTCTTCTCTTTCAATGCGCCCTTTGGCTCCTGTCCGGACTGTGATGGTTTGGGAGTAAAACTAGAAGTAGACCTAGATCTTGTGGTGCCAGATTCTAGTATGACTTTACGAGAAGGTGCACTGGCGCCCTGGAATCCGATCTCTTCCAACTACTATCCGCAGATGCTAGAACAGGCGATGACCTCCTTTGGCATTGACATGGACAAGCCTTTTGAAGAGCTGAGTGAAGAAGAAAAGCAGCTGATTTTCTTTGGCTCAGATGGACGAGAATTCCATTTCCACTATGAAAATGAATTCGGAGGCGTGCGAGACATTGACATACCTTTTGAGGGAGTAGTTACCAATATCAATCGTCGTTACCATGAGACCAATAGTGACTATACTAGAACTCAGATGCGAACCTATATGAATGAGTTGTCCTGTGTAGCTTGTCATGGCTATCGTCTTAGTCCTCAGGCCTTGTCGGTCAAGGTTGGAGGCGAAGCTGGTTTACATATCGGTCAGATTTCAGATCTGTCTATTGCAGATCACTTGCTTCAGTTGGACAAGCTTAGCTTGACTGAGAATGAAGCCACTATCGCGCGTCCTATTCTCAAAGAAATTCATGACCGCCTGACCTTCCTGAATAATGTTGGCCTTAATTACCTGACTTTGTCTCGCTCGGCTGGGACTTTATCAGGAGGTGAGAGCCAGCGGATTCGCTTGGCGACCCAGATTGGCTCTAACCTAAGTGGGGTCCTCTATATCCTGGACGAGCCCTCTATTGGCTTGCACCAACGTGACAATGACCGCCTGATTGCCAGTCTCAAGAAGATGCGTGACCTAGGAAATACCCTCATCGTGGTTGAGCATGATGAGGACACTATGCGGGAGGCAGACTGGCTGATTGATGTCGGGCCGGGAGCAGGAGTCTTTGGTGGTGAAATCGTAGCGGCTGGCACTCCTGCGCAAGTGGCTAAGAATAAGAAGTCTATTACTGGACAGTACCTATCAGGCAAGCGTGAAATTCCAGTACCGCTGGAACGTCGTGTAGGAAATGGGCGTTTTATCGAAATTACAGGCGCAGCTGAAAATAATTTGCAGAACATTACAGCTCGTTTCCCACTTGGGAAGTTTATTGCTGTGACGGGAGTTTCGGGATCCGGTAAATCGACCTTGGTCAACTCTATTCTAAAAAAGACCTTGGCTCAAAGACTCAATCGTAATTCGGATAAGCCTGGAAAATTTAAAACAATCTCTGGAGTAGATTATATAGATCGTTTGATCGATATTGATCAAAGTCCAATTGGTCGGACACCGCGCTCCAACCCTGCTACCTACACTGGAGTTTTCGATGATATTCGGGATCTTTTTGCTCAAACCAATGAAGCCAAGATTCGTGGCTATAAGAAGGGCCGTTTTAGTTTTAACGTTAAGGGTGGCCGTTGTGAGGCCTGCTCGGGTGACGGTATCATCAAAATCGAAATGCATTTCTTACCGGATGTTTATGTTCCTTGTGAAGTTTGTCATGGAAGACGCTACAACAGTGAGACCTTAGAAGTACACTACAAGGAAAAGAATATCTCACAAATCTTAGATATGACAGTTAATGATGCAGTTGATTTCTTCAAACATATTCCAAAGATCAATCGGAAGTTACAAACAATTAAAGATGTGGGCTTAGGGTATGTTACTTTAGGACAGCCAGCGACTACTTTATCGGGTGGTGAAGCCCAGCGGATGAAGCTGGCTAGTGAGCTCCACAAGAGATCGACCGGTAAGTCTTTCTACATCTTGGATGAACCGACGACTGGCCTTCATACAGAGGACATCTCTCGTCTGCTAAAAGTTCTGGATCGTTTCGTTGATGATGGAAATACTGTCCTAGTTATTGAGCACAATCTAGATGTGATTAAGACAGCTGACCATATTATAGACCTAGGTCCAGAAGGTGGTGTCGGTGGTGGTACGATTATTGCAACTGGTACACCAGAGGAGGTCGCTGCCAACCCAACTAGCTATACTGGTCAGTATCTGAAAGAGAAGTTGCACCAAAAATAGTATTTTATAAATCCTTGCCACCTGTATGTTGGCAGGGATTTTTATTATGTGGAATTTCTTAGTAATACGGCCGAAATATTGCTTGATAAAAATACTTCTCTTTTATTTGTTTTTTGATATAATATGCTTAACTATTTTACGGAGGTTTTCTCATGTTATCAAGAGTTGAAAAATTTGAAGCAGCATTGGCTCAGACAGAATGTGATGCTGTCTTAGTAACCAATTTGAAAAATATATACTATCTGACTGGCTTTAGCGGAACAGAGGCGACAGTTTTCATCAGTAAGACACGTCGTATTTTCCTGACGGATGCCCGTTATACACTGATTGCCAAGGGAGTAGTTCAAGGATTTGATATTGTTGAAACGCGAGACGCACTTGGTGAGATTGCTAAAATCATAGCGGACGACAAGCTGGAAAAAATTGGCTTTGATGACGAGATTTCCTATGCTTACTTCAAGATGCTAGAAAGTCTTTTCTCAGGATATGAACTGGTGCCCATGACCGGCTTTATTGAGAATCTCCGCATGATTAAAGATGAGCAAGAAATCGCGACCATTCGCAAGGCCTGTCAGATTTCTGACCAAGCCTTCCTAGATGTACTGGACTTTATCAAGCCAGGTGAGACGACAGAGCTAGCGGTTATGAACTTTTTAGATGCACGGATGCGTCAGCTAGGTGCTTCAGGTGCCTCTTTTGACTTTATCATCGCTTCAGGCTACCGCTCTGCTATGCCGCATGGCGTGGCTAGTGACAAGGTCATTCAAAAGGGAGAAACCCTAACCATGGACTTTGGCTGCTACTACAATCACTATGTCAGTGATATGACGCGGACTGTTCATGTGGGGCAAGTGACAGATGAAGAGCGGGAGATTTATGATATTGTCCTGCGTAGCAATCAAGCTCTGATAGAAGCTGCTAAGGCTGGTCTCAGTCGGATCGATTTTGACCGAATTCCGCGGCAGATTATCAACGATGCTGGCTATGGCCCTTACTTTAGCCACGGGATTGGCCACGGTATCGGTCTGGATATCCATGAGATTCCTTACTTTGGCAAGTCAGAAGAGCCGATTGAGGCAGGCATGGTCCTGACCGATGAGCCTGGAATTTATCTGGATGGCAAATACGGCGTCCGCATCGAAGACGATCTCCTCATTACAGAAACAGGCTGTGAAGTGCTAACCCTTGCGCCAAAAGAATTGATTGTTATTTAGATTAAAGAATCTTTTCTTACCCTGTTAATTTAAAGTATAAAAAGAGGCTTATGAAAAAAGGTATTTTAGTATTTGCGACCATCTTTCTTGTTCTACTCTTCTTTTTAGCCCCTGCCGTTGATGCTGGTGTGGGAAATTCTGAAAGTGGTGGTAGTAGCTTGATTGACTCGGGTGGCGGAAGCAGTTGGTCTGGAGGTGACAGTTGGTCTGGTGGTTCGAGCAGTTATAGCTCAGGCTCTGGTTCGGGTTCTTCGGGAAGTTTTGCCGTTGTTGTCATCGGTGGTGTTATTGGTTTACTGTATAATTTAGTAAAAGGTACAGATGAGACTAGTTCTTCAAGTAATGAATTAAAAAGAACGACTGAGGAAAGAGCCGGCAAGCCGATTCAGAATAATCTCGAAGCGATTAGACAACTGAAACAACAGGATCCAAACTTTGATGAAGAGCGTTTCTTGTCACAGGTGAAGGTAATCTACCTTCGACTTCAGTCTGCCTGGACCGAGAAAGATTGGGCTTCGGTTCGTGGCTTAGAAAGTCCGAGTCTCTACGACCAGCACAGCACTCAGCTACAGGAGCATATTCGAGCGAAAACGACCAATGTCTTGGAACGTGTACGAGTGGAAAATTCTAAGATTAAAGATTTCTATCCAAATCCGCAAGGACATGATAGACTGGAAGTGATCCTGTCATCGACTATGAGGGATTATATCAGGGACGATGAAACAGGGCGGATTATCGAAGGTGATCCAACCAAGGACTTATTTACAGTCTATCGCCTAAACTTCATTCGTCTGCATGATGTTAAAACTGAAGAAGTCACTAAGACTGACATTCTTAGTGACCACTGTCCAAATTGTGGGGCTCCTCTGACGATTGACTCTGTTTCCAAGTGTGAATACTGTCAGGCTTCCTTGGTACGGACAGCTCAAGATTGGCTCTTGGACACCTATGATGTTGTCGATGAAATTGAATTTTATAAATAGGAGATAGTATGGGATTTATTAAAGCAGCCCTTTCTGGGGGCATCAGTAGCTTTCGTGATAGCAAATTTAAAGAAGCGGTTGTTCTGCCTGAGTCTGTTCCGTCAGAAGCCTTGGCAGTTAAAGGTGTTCTGTTAACAAAAGACCCTGATGGTCAATCTCGACACAGCAATCAAAATACTGGTCTTTTAACGGATGGCTCTCTGGTAATTGTTCCTCAAGGCTATGTAGCTTTATTGGTCAACAATGGAACTTTTTTAGGAGAACTTTTGGAAGCTGGTAGCCACGAATGGCAAGCTGGCGACAATGCTTGGTTACTAGAAAAAGGTGGGATCAAAGGGACTTGGGAAAACTTTAAGAATCGCTTCTCATTTGGCGGACAAGTGGTGACCCAACAAGAAATTATTTATTTCAAGATCCAGCCTTTCACAGGCAATAAATTTGGAACTCAAAACCCTGTTGAATACTTTAGTGAACGCTATCAACAACTGCTTAGTATCAGATTTTACGGGCTGTATGATGTCAAAATTGCGGATCCAGTTCTCTTTTATATTAGTTCTGTAAGTCGTCAGATTACAGCAGATCAACCATTTACCTTACAAGATGTAGCAAAAGGAACCCTACGCCAAAATCTGCCACCAAAGATTGCGGTTGCCATCGCAAAGTATACTGCTGACAATCAAGTGGACATCTATAGCCTCAATGCTAATCAAGAAGTCTTTAATGAACTTGCAAAACAAGAGGTCAATCAAACTTGGACGAGCTTATATGGTTTGGAAGTAACCAGTGTCCTCCTTGAAGACCTAAGCTATGATGAAGATAGCATGGCGACTGTTCGCAAGCTTGATAGTGAGTTAGTGGCTATGAAATACAACACGATTGAAATTGAGGAGCGCAGGGCGCGTAATGAGGCTCTGATTGCTGCAGCCAAAAACGAAGGCGGAAACGGCATGAATCTTTTGATGGGGATGAACCTTGGCCAAGCCTTAGGTGGAGAACTCCAACAACAAGTTTCGTCTTCTCAAGGCAAGGAAAAAACATTTTATATTGAGGTGGATGGGAAATATGTCCATGTCAAGAAAGATGAAGAAGGAAATATCGTTCCAGTAGACTGAAGTAAGTGTACGGTATGGTATGGTGAACAAGTCTGAAAATTTAGTAACTGCAACCAATTGGAGTTGATTGTTATTTGAGAATTATCAGGCTTTATGGTACAATAAAGAGTAAATTATTTATTAAAGAGGTAAAAATCACATGATTGAAGCAAGTAAATTGAAAGCTGGTATGACTTTTGAAACAGCTGATGGCAAATTGATCCGCGTTTTGGAAGCAAGCCACCATAAACCAGGTAAAGGAAATACGATCATGCGTATGAAATTGCGTGACGTCCGTACTGGTTCAACTTTTGATACAAGCTACCGTCCAGAAGAAAAATTTGAGCAAGCTATTATTGAAACTGTTCCAGCTCAATACTTGTACCAAATGGATGACACTGCTTACTTCATGAATACTGAAACCTATGACCAATATGAAATCCCAGTAGTCAATGTTGAAGATGAATTGAAATACATCCTTGAAAACTCTGACGTAAAAATCCAGTTCTATGGAAGCGAAGTGATTGGTGTGACAGTGCCAACAACTGTTGAATTAGTTGTAACTGAAACTCAACCATCAATCAAGGGTGCTACTGTAACTGGTTCTGGTAAACCAGCTACTCTTGAAACTGGTCTTGTTGTTAACGTTCCAGACTTTATTGAAGTTGGACAAAAATTGATCATCAACACTGCAGAAGGAACTTACGTTTCTCGCGCATAATATAGAAGAGGTAATCACTATGGCAACTGAACAATTAGGTGAAATTGTTATTGCGCCACGCGTTTTGGAAAAAATCATTGCGATTGCAACTGCAAAAGTAGACGGAGTTCACTCTTTTGCAAACAAGAGTATGTCAGATAGCTTAGCTAAGCGTTCTTTG
Source organism: Streptococcus sp. HMSC10A01 (assembly GCF_001807785.1). Lineage (NCBI taxonomy): Bacteria > Bacillati > Bacillota > Bacilli > Lactobacillales > Streptococcaceae > Streptococcus > Streptococcus sp. HMSC10A01. The sequence goes on from NZ_KV790967.1 coordinate 80,939, forward strand.
AGTCGTGGGGTCTATCTTCATACTGCGGATAATGGCGATGTGACAGTGGATATTTATCTTTACTTGGAATATGGTGTAGGGGTTCCTACCGTTGCTATGGCTATTCAAAAGGCTGTGAAAAGTGCTGTCCATGATATGGCAGATGTAAGTTTGTCAGCTGTTAATGTCCATGTTGCAGGTATTGTTCCAGAAAAATCTCCAAAACCAGATATGGCTGATTTATTTGACGAGGATTTCCTCAATGAGTAAGGTAATGGTAGACTCAAGACGTGATTTACGTGAGCGCGCATTTCAGGCATTGATGAGTCTGGAGTATGATGGGGATATAGTTGAAGCTTGTCGCTTTGCTTATCTACATGATAAAGAAGAAGAGGAACAAGTTGAACTTCCGATCTTCTTGCTCAATCTAGTTAATGGCGTAATGCAATCCAAAAGTGAGCTCGATGATAAGATTACTCAGTATTTGAAGGCTGGTTGGACCTTAGATCGTTTGACTCTGGTAGAGAAAAATATTCTACGTTTAGGTTTGTATGAGCTACTAGAATACGACGAGACACCACAGCTTGTTGCAGTTAACGAGGCTATTGAGCTGGCGAAAAAATTCTCAGATGAAAAATCAAGTAAGTTTATCAATGGGATTTTGAGTCAATTTGTTACAGAAGAATAAAAAGCCGAGATTCTTATCTCGGTTTTTTTGGTGTAAGGAATCTAAAAAGAATGCAGATGGAGCTAGTGGTGAAGTAATACAAAAGATCAAAACCCTTACGTGAAGCTAGTCCTTCAAAAAATAGCGAATTATTAGATGCTCAGATAAGGCTCTTTCTTGACAATCGTTATGAAAACGTTATAATTTTATTAGATTAATATTAGGAGGATGTTTTTTTATGAAAGCAACGAAAGCTACCGTAACTATTTTTTCTGCATTGGCATCAGTTATTATTTTGACGAGCTGTGCTTCGAAATCAACAGAAAATAAGACAACAGAGAGCAGTACATCGGATAATAAGATTTCGATGACCTATGAACAGCTTCGTTCGAAAGAAAATACCATGTCTACTCTTTGGTATCAAAAGGCGGCTGAAACCAAGGCATTGTATTTTCAAGGCTATAACGTTGCAACGAATCGTCTGAAAGAATTATTAAAGACACCGACAGAAAAACCTTATTCCATCGTCTTAGACTTGGATGAGACTGTACTGGATAACAGCCCTTACCAAGTGAAAAATGTAAAAGATGGCACAGCATTTACACCTGAAAATTGGGATGTTTGGGTCCAAAAGGCTGAGGCTAAAGCCGTTCCAGGAGCAAAGGAATTCCTCCAATTTGCTAATGAAAATGGTGTACAAATTTACTATGTTTCTGACCGTGCGGCTAGTCAGGTAGATGCAACCATTAAGAACCTAGAAAAAGAAGGCATTCCTGTTCAGGGGCGTGACCATTTGATGTTCTTGGAAGAAGGCGTCAAGTCAAAAGAAGGACGTCGCCAAAAGGTTCAAGAAACGACAAATCTAGTTATGCTATTTGGGGATAATTTAGTTGACTTTGCAGACTTCTCCAAAAAATCTTCTGAAGAGCGTGACAAAAAATTGGACGAACTTCAAAAAGAATTTGGTGAAAAATTCATCATCTTCCCTAACCCAATGTATGGATCATGGGAATCCACAGTTTACAAGGGCGAAAAATTAGACGCTAAGGGTCAAGTTGAAGAGCGTGAAAAAGCCTTAGAAAGCTTTGATAAATAGTCTGAGAGTTTTTTGAAAGATTAGACATAAAAAAGACAACCTCCTTTTTTGAGGTTGTCTTTTTTGGGATAAAAATCAAATGCTTTTGCCAGGTAATAGACTAACTGGTAGGAAATAACCAGTCGTTTGAACTTCTTGACCAGCAATCTTTTTGAGGAGTAGGTCCACAGATAGATGAGCAATATCTTTCAGTGGTTGCTTGATTGTTGCCAGCTGTGGGTAGTAGTTCTCCACAAAGTAGGTGCCATCGTAGCCAATGATTTTTAAATCTTCGGGAATCTTGATGTCCAGCTCTTGAGCGACCTTCATAATTAAAATGGCTGTCAAATCATCTGAAGCAAAGATAGCATCTGGCTTCTCATGGGTCAAAATGTGCTTGATTTCCATTTCCTTTCGGACGGGAGAATAATCGCTAGATACATTGATGATTGGGGAGTCTGGAAGAACAGAGGCGAAGCCAGCATGGCGCAGACCAGTCGGGGAATTAGAGTTGTCATTGCCAGTAATCATGATGATGTTTTGGGCTCCAGCCTTGACCAAGGTCTGAGCAGCCAGCACTCCGCCACCATAGTTGTCTGAGGAGACGACAGGGATATCCGGCGAAAGATTGCGGTCAAAGGCAATGATTGGAGCAGTCACGCGATTGTAGTCCTCGATGCCCAGATTGTGGCTACCAGAAATGATGCCGTCCACCTGATTGGCTTCCAGCATCTCAAGGTATTCACGCTCCTTATCAGAGTCATGCTCACTATTGCAGATGATGGTTTTATAGCCCTGTTTAAAGAGCTCGTGCTCCAATTTACCAATTAATTCTGCATAAAAGACATTGCTGATATTAGGGAAAATGAGTCCAATTAGCTTGGCCGACTTTCCCTGGAGGCTGCGCGCCAGATTATTGGGCTTGTAGGCCAACTCTCGCATGGCTGCCTCAACCTTAGAAATCGTTTTGTCGGACAAGTATCCTTTTCTGTTGATGACGCGGGAAACAGTTGTTGGGCTGACTCCTGCAAGTTTTGCTACATCAGTTAGCTTTGCGACCATAATCTAATTCGTAGTAAGTACCGGTTGGATTGCCCTTGGTAATGGCAATACCTGTCTGGTCTTCTCTCGGGAAGACACGGCCGGAAAATACTTTCTCTCCTTTATTGATGAAAATTTCAAAAATTGATTTATCTATAAATATACTAGCGTTTGTTGCTTCTTTGTCAATATTACAGCTTCGGCTGGTTCCAAAGTCCAGAGCGAATGGCTCACCCGCTTGACTGCGATCAACCGTTACTTGACCTGCTTTGAGGTCAAAATTGATGCGTAGTCCCTTGCCATCCTTGTCCGCAAAGAGGATGATTTCGTGCTCGGTGTTCGCAGCGAAATCTAGTTCTAGTTCGTAGCTGTTCTTGCTTTCTGCCAGAGCAGTGAAAGGCTGTTCCTCTGCTCGCAAATCCTTGATAGCAGGCACTGGGTACTGGTAGAGCTTGCCGTCTTTCAAAGTCAATTCTTTGACGAGAGAGAAAACCCCTTGATGGTCGAAGCGGTCAGATGGGTATTCTATATCAGGTAGACCTAACCAGCTGACAGCCAGTGCACGACCGTCAGGCGCGTTAAAAGCTTGGGTCGCGTAGCAGTCGAAGCCGTAGTCTAAATTTTGGATAGGGCTAGGATCAATCATAGCAGCTTTGTTTGTGTCAAACGATTGACCTATTTTATACATGTTTGGATAAATATCGCTATAGTCTTGTACATCCTTGGACAAACCTTGAGGGCAATAGAGCAGGACTGGCTGGTCATTTATGAAAACAAGGTTTGGACACTCCATCATATAGGCTGTCTTGTCATTGGCGAAGTCTAAAACACCGACGACTTTCCAGTTGGTATAATCGTTATCAACTGCCTTGTAAAGTTTGATATAGCCTTGCTTGTCTAGATTTTGTCCACCTACAATAGCGTAGAATTGACCTTTGTAGTTAAAAATCTGGGGATCGCGAAAATGATCAGTCGCTTCAGCAGGTTGTTCAATCAAGACCTTGTTAATTTTTTCCAGCTTGCCTGATTTGTCTAACAAGGCACCAATCTGATAGGGGTGACGCACCCAATTCTCATCACGGACATTTCCGGTGTAGAAGAGAAAGAGCTTGTCGTCAAACTGCATGGCAGAGCCAGAGTAAGCGCCGTGGCTGTCTAGTGCGGTGTCTGGCAGTACACGGAGCCCAGTTTCAGTAAAGTGAACTAGGTCATCGCTCTCCAGTTGTACCCAGCATTTGAGGCCGTGTGCTGCTCCGAAAGGGAAGTTTTGGTAGAAAACAACCCACTTGCCATCAAAGTAAGAAAAGCCGTTGGGGTCATTGAGAAGTCCAGTCTGTGGTTCCACATGGTAGCTGGCCCTCCAAGGGGATTTTGCAATATTCTCCTTAATCTGCTGCACTTCATCCTGAGTCCAGTCTTCGTAGCGTCTGTAGCGTTTTTCAGTTGTCCAAGCCAAACCATATTCCTCCGTCATGTATTTTTTCTTACTACTATAGTAAACGTTTTCCGCCTAAAAATCAACTTTAAACACATAAAAAATAAAATTTCTGCAAAACGCTTGACATATTTTTAGATCATGGTAAAATAATATTCGTAAAGGTGATTAAATCGCTTTCAAAAAAGTTTAACAAATTAATAAGGAGATTTTTGCAAATGGACAATCAGGATATTGCAAAAAAGGTCGTCGAAGCCTTGGGTGGACGCGAAAATGTCAACAGTGTAGCCCACTGTGCGACTCGTCTACGCGTTATGGTCAAAGATGAAGGAAAAATTAATAAAGAAGTGATTGAGAACTTGGATAAGGTTCAAGGAGCTTTCTTTAATTCAGGTCAATACCAAATTATCTTTGGTACTGGTACAGTCAATAAAATGTATGATGAAGTTGTTGCACTTGGTTTGCCAACATCATCTAAAGAAGATATGAAAGAAGAAGCTGGCAAACAGGGAAACTGGTTCCAACGAGCTATTCGTACTTTCGGTGACGTCTTCGTTCCACTTTTACCAGCTATTGTTGCAACAGGGTTGTTTATGGGTATCCGTGGTGCGATTGCACAGGACCAAGTATTATCTTTGTTTGGTACAACTGCAGAAGCTTTTAAAGCAACAAACTTCTATACCTATACAGTTGTTCTAACAGATACCGCTTTTGCATTCTTTCCAGCCTTAATTTGTTGGTCTGCCTTCCGTGTTTTCGGTGGTAATCCATTGATTGGTTTGGTTCTAGGATTGATGATGGTTAACTCAGCTTTACCAAATGCGTGGGCTGTTGCTTCTGGAGATGCTAAGCCAATTTTGTTCTTCGGATTTATTAAAGTTGTCGGTTATCAAAACTCAGTTTTACCAGCATTTTTTGTTGGTTTGATTGGTGCAAAACTTGAAAAGTGGCTCCATAAGCGAATTCCTGATGTATTAGATTTACTAGTTGTACCATTTTTGACCTTCTTAGTAATGTCTATTTTAGCTTTGTTTGTCATTGGACCTGTTTTTCACGAGGTTGAATCATATGTTAAAGTCGCTACAACTTGGTTACTTAGCCTACCACTTGGTTTGGGTGGTTTAGTTCTTGGTGGAGTTCACCAAGTTATTGTTGTGACAGGTGTCCATCATATTTTCAATCTACTTGAGTCTAACTTGGTAACTTCAACAGGAGCAGATCCACTTAATGCTATTATTACAGCTGCTATGACTGCTCAACTTGGAGCAACACTTGCGGTTGGTGTTAAAACGAAGAATCCAAAACTCAAAGCTCTTGCTTTCCCAGCAGCTCTTTCTGCGGGACTTGGTATCACTGAACCTGCTATTTTTGGGGTTAACCTTCGTTACGGAAAACCATTTATCATGGGTCTGATTGCTGGTGCTGCAGGTGGTTGGTTCGCAAACACTTTAGGGTTGGCAGGAACTAGCTTTGGTATCACAATTGTTCCTGGTACCCTTCTTTACCTAAATGGTCAAATTCTTCAGTACATTTTTATGGTATTAGTAACGACTGGTCTTGGTTTTGGATTGACTTATGCTTTTGGTTATAAAGACGAAGAAGAAGTAGCTACTGAAGTAGAGACAGAACGTTTGGTTGAAGAAGAAACAACAGGTAACATTCCTGTGTCCCTCCAAAACGAAACAATTCTTGCTCCAGTTGCTGGGGAAGTTGTTCCTCTTGCAGATGTTAATGATCCAGTATTTTCAAGCGGAGCTATGGGGCAAGGTTTGGCAATCAAGCCAAGCGAGGGAGTTGTCTATGCTCCGGCTGATGCAGAGGTTACGATTGCTTTTGCGACTGGACATGCATATGGTCTTAAAACTTCTAATGGTGCAGAAATCTTGATTCACGTTGGTATTGATACGGTATCAATGAATGGTGAAGGTTTCAATCACACTGTAGCACAAGGTGATAAAGTCAAAGCAGGTGATGTTCTAGGAACATTTGATTCAGCTAAGATTGCTGCAGCTGGTCTCGAAGATACAACTATGGTTATCGTGACGAATACTGCGGACTATGCTTCTGTAACTCCAGTAGGTCAAGGGACAGTAAGCAAAGGTGATGCTGTTATTGAAGTAAAAGCATAAAAATTTAAGTACAATATAGAAAAACAGATATTCAAATTTGGATGTCTGTTTTTTTTTGTATTTTTCTTTCAAAAATACAACCTTGTAGAAAAAAATAAGGATAGAAACTCAAGTGATTACACTTGTAAATTTTTTTTAAAAATTGAGCATAATTTGTTGACAATCCTTTTGTACCATGATACAATTACAAATGTAAACGAAAATACGAAACAAAATATCGTTTGCAATTCTTGAAAATGAAGAGGTATAAATATGAATAACAATTACAACAATTTTAATAATATGGATGACTTATTTAATCAATTAATGGCTGGAATGCGTGGTTACAATAGTGAAAACCGTCGTTACCTAATTAACGGCCGTGAAGTGACGCCAGAGGAATTTGCACAATATCGTGCTACTGGTAAACTACCTGGTCAAGGAACGGGTGAACAGGATTTACAAACTGCTGGTCATGGACCTAAGCAAGATGGCATCCTGGCTAAGCTGGGTCGCAATCTGACTCAAGAAGCTCGTGATGGTAAATTAGATCCAGTCATTGGGCGTAATAAGGAAATCCAAGAAACAGCTGAAATCCTTTCTCGTCGGACTAAGAACAATCCAGTTCTGGTCGGAGATGCAGGTGTCGGAAAGACCGCTGTAGTGGAAGGTTTGGCTCAGGCTATCGTCAATGGTGATGTACCAGCGGCTATCAAGAACAAGGAAATTATTTCTGTTGATATTTCTGGTCTGGAAGCTGGTACCCAGTATCGTGGTAGCTTTGAAGAAAATATCCAAAACTTAGTCAATGAAGTCAAGGAAGCTGGCAACATCATCCTATTCTTTGACGAAATTCATCAAATTCTAGGAGCAGGATCTACCGGTGGAGATAGTGGCTCTAAGGGACTAGCGGATATTCTCAAACCAGCGCTTTCTCGTGGTGAGTTGACAGTTATCGGGGCTACTACTCAGGATGAGTACCGTAACACTATTCTCAAAAATGCGGCTCTAGCTCGTCGTTTCAATGAGGTTAAAGTCAATGCACCATCTGCAGAAGATACCTATAAGATTCTCCAAGGTATTCGTGACTTGTACGAAAAACACCACAATGTCATCCTGCCAGATGAAGTGCTGAAGGCTGCTGTGGACTACTCTGTTCAGTATATTCCACAAAGGAGCTTGCCAGATAAGGCGATTGACCTGGTTGATGTAACGGCAGCCCACTTGGCGGCTCAACATCCAGTGACTGATGTCCATGCGGTCGAGCATGAAATCGCTGAGCAAAAAGACAAGCAGGAAGCCGCTGTTGAAAAAGAAGATTTCGAAGCAGCCCTCAATGCTAAGACTCGCATTGAAGAGCTTGAAAAGAAAATTCAAAACCACACTGAGGATATGAAGGTGACAGCTACAGTCAACGACGTGGCAGAATCTGTTGAACGTATGACGGGCGTACCAGTATCTCAAATGGGTGCTAGCGACATTGAGCGCCTCAAGGGCATGAATGACCGTCTCAAAGCTAAAGTAATCGGCCAAGACAAGGCTGTAGAAGCTGTGGCTAGAGCTATCCGACGTAACCGTGCAGGCTTTGATGAAGGGAATCGCCCAATTGGTAGCTTCCTCTTTGTTGGTCCGACAGGTGTTGGTAAGACGGAGCTTGCTAAGCAACTAGCTTTGGATATGTTCGGTACTAAAGAGGCCATCATTCGTCTGGATATGTCTGAATACTCTGATCGGACTGCTGTGTCTAAGCTGATTGGTACGACTGCAGGATATGTTGGTTATGATGACAATAACAATACTCTGACAGAGCGGGTACGTCGCAATCCATACTCTATCATTCTCTTGGATGAGATTGAAAAGGCTGATCCACAAGTGATTACCCTTCTCCTGCAAGTTCTGGATGACGGCCGTTTGACAGATGGTCAAGGGAATACAGTTAACTTCAAGAACACAGTCATCATTGCGACTTCCAATGCTGGATTTGGCTACGAAGCTGGCTTAGAAGAAGATGCAGAAAAACCTGATCTGATGGACCGACTCAAAGCTTACTTCCGTCCAGAATTCCTCAATCGTTTCAATGCGGTTATTGAGTTCTCTCATCTCAAGAAAGAGGATCTGATGGAGATTGTGAATCTCATGCTGATCGAAGTAAATCAAACCTTGAGCAAGAAAGAAATTGATCTAGCTGTATCTGATGCAGCTAAGGAATTCCTACGTGACGCTGGTTATGACCAAGTCATGGGTGTTCGTCCACTCCGTAGAGTTATCGAGCAACAAATTCGTGACAAGGTGACTGACTTCCACTTGGATAATCTAGATGCTAAGCATTTGACAGCTGATTTAGAAGATGGTGTCTTGGTTATTAAGGAAAAGGAGGGGGCTAAGTAAGTCCCTTTCTCTTGAACTTTTAAAAGATAGACCAGCTATTAGTGATGTTAAAAAAGTCTTTTAAAATCGTCTTTAAAGCCTTTTGTAGTCAGGTCGAAAGAACAGTCCTCTCTTGTAAAAAAAAGAGAAATTTGTTATAGTAATGAAGACATGAAAAACGAAAGGAGACGACTATGGGATACCAAATGATTATCATGTTTGTGGTCATGGCTGGATTGATTTTCTACATGAACCGCACACAGAAAAAACAAGCGGAAAAACGCATGGAAAGCTTGAATAAGCTCCAAAAGGGTTATGAGGTCATCACAATTGGCGGTTTGTATGGAACTGTTGATGAAGTGGATACTGAAAAACGGACCGTTGTTTTGGATGTTGATGGCGTTTATTTGACTTTTGAATTAACAGCGATCAAGACAGTCTTACCACAAGCTGAAGCAGAAGTTGATCCTGAAGCAAAAGTAGCGATTGAGGCTGATGGTGTGGAAGAATCTGCTATCGAAGAATAAGAAAAAGAATCTGAGGATCTCGGATTCTTTTTTTACCTTTTTATCAGAGTCTGTAGTTTTGGGGCATTTCTTGAAAAATAAAAGAGGAAAGCCTATAATATAAGCAGGTAAGGCCTTTCAAAAGAACAAGAGGCTGTGAATGAGTGGTTTTACGAAGCTTCTTAGCCTAGTTTTGGGTGCTCACTGTCAAAAAACTTGCTAAAACAACACTTTTGTTAGATTTATGATATAATAAAATGATTAAAATTTAGGATAAAGCTATGTTTCACTTAAAAAAGAAAGAAAAAGTAACCATCCCCCTACAGGTGCCAAAGCATATTGGGATTATTATGGATGGAAATGGCCGTTGGGCCAAGAAGAGACTGCAACCTCGTGTGTTTGGACATAAGGCGGGTATGGAGGCTTTGCAGAATGTCACCATTGCAGCCAAAGAGATGGGCGTCCAGGTTTTGACGGTCTATGCTTTTTCAACAGAAAACTGGTCTCGACCAGAAAAAGAAGTCAAATTTATCATGAACCTGCCTGTTGAGTTTTATGAGCGTTATGTGCCAGAATTGCACAAAAACAATGTAAAGATTCAAATGATTGGCGATGTGGCTAGATTACCTAAGGCTACATATGATGCTTTGGTTAAAGCAGAAGAGCTGACTAAACTCAATACTGGCTTGATTTTGAACTTTGCTTTGAACTATGGTGGACGGGCAGAATTAACTCAAGCCATTCGAAATATTGCTCAAGAAGTTTTGGATGCCAAGTTTAACCCAGGTGATATCAGCGAGGAAATGATTGGGGATTATTTACAGACAAGTAACCTGCCTCGTATTTTGCGGGATCCTGATTTGATCATCAGGACTAGCGGAGAATTACGTCTTAGTAATTTCCTTCCTTGGCAAAGTGCCTATAGCGAATTGTACTTTACAAAGACTTTGTGGCCGGATTTTAATGAAAAATCTTTAAAAGAAGCTATCGAAGAATATAGTAAGCGTCAGAGACGCTTTGGTGGTGTTTAGGAGAATATATGGATAAGGATTTACAGACGAGATTGATTTTTGCGGGAGTGGCTCTTGCAATTTTCCTTCCTTTGGTCGTATTAGGAGGGGTCGCTTTTCAGATTGTTGTAGGTGTTTTAGCCATGTTGGCAGTACATGAATTGCTCCGAATGAAGGGCCTAGCGACGACAACTCTTGAAGGTATGTTGGCTATGCTGGCGGCCTTTGTCTTAGCAGTTCCGATTGAGTATTATTTTACCTTTTTGCCGATTGATGGAAATGTGATTGCTTATACTCTAGTCGTCTTTTGCTTATTGGGATCTATAGTCGTTGGTAGCAATTATACTTTTGATGATGTGGTCTATCCGATTGCAGTTAGTTTCTATGTGGGATCAGGTTTTAATGCCCTTTTAGATGCTCGAGTTGCAGGCCTAAACAAGGTGCTTTTGGCTCTTCTAATTGTTTGGGCAACAGATAGTGGTGCTTATCTCTTTGGTCGCCGTTTTGGTATGAAAAAGCTAGCTCCAACAATTTCACCCAATAAAACTGTTGCAGGTGCCCTCGGTGGTATCGCGTCTGCGATGGTAGTCACTTTCATTTTTGTTTTGATTGATGGAAGTGTGGCTGCTCCGCATAATCGCTGGCTTTTGGTTTTATATGCTATTTTCTTTAGTATAGCTGGACAGTTTGGAGACTTGGTGGAAAGCGCCATTAAACGTCATTATGGTGTCAAAGATTCTGGTAAGTTTATACCTGGCCATGGTGGTGTTTTGGATCGCTTTGACAGTTTGCTCTTTGTCTTCCCTCTGATGCGGATTTTAGGTTTATTCTAATTTGTTTAAGATGTGCAGAGTTGGAGATAAGCAGTTTCTTCTGCCTGGAACAAAATTTAATGAAAAACAGAGTACTGGGAGACACTCCCAGCCTCTTTGATTTAGACTCCAGAAGTCAAGATTTAGAAAGGAATGTGTGGTAAGGAAAGTATGGGAATTATGGGACTCCTCACCTTCATCATTGTTTTTGGTATTATTGTAGTGGTTCATGAGTATGGACATTTCTACTTTGCCAAAAAGTCAGGCATTCTCGTTCGAGAGTTTGCTATTGGAATGGGACCGAAAATCTTTTCTCATATTGGAAAAGATGGAACAGCCTATACCATTCGGATTCTTCCTCTAGGTGGCTATGTGCGCATGGCTGGCTGGAGTGACGATACAACTGAAATCAAAACAGGAACACCTGTCAGTCTGACTCTGAATGAAGAAGGCAAGGTTATTCGAGTAAATCTATCTGGCAAGAAGATTGACCAGACAGCCCTGCCGATGAATGTGACAAGTTTTGATTTTGAAGATAAATTAGAAATCACTGGTTTGGTTCTTGAAGAAAGTAGAACCTACTCAGTTGATCACGATGCAACTATCGTTGAAGCAGATGGGACAGAAGTTCGGATTGCGCCTTTAGATGTTCAGTACCAAAATGCAACAATCTGGGGCCGTTTAATCACAAACTTTGCTGGCCCTATGAATAACTTTATTTTGGGTATCGTGGCTTTTTGGATTCTAATTGCTCTACAAGGTGGTGTTCAAAATCTGGACACAAACCACGTACAGGTTGCTCCGAACGGTGCCTTAGCTCAAGCTGGTGTAAAAAATAACGACCAGATTCTAAAGGTTGGTCAGACAGAAATTTCAAACTGGGATGATTTGACTCAGGCAGTTGAAAAGGAAACGAAAGGTCAAAAGAATCCCAAACTTAACCTGACGGTTAAAAGCGGAAACGAGACCAAAGAAGTAACAGTCAGTCCTAAAAAAGAAGGGGACCGTTACTTATTAGGTGTCACGCCAGGTATGAAGTCGGATCTGATGTCCATGATGGTAGGTGGTCTGACCATGGCTTGGGATGCGGCCTTCCGTATTTTAAATGCTTTGAAAAACTTGATTTTCCATCCTAGTCTTAATCAACTGGGAGGACCAGTAGCTATTTTCCGTGTCAGCAGCCAAGCGGCACAAGCTGGTCTGGATCAGGTGATTAGTCTATTGGCTCTGCTATCAATCAATATTGGTATTTTCAATTTGATTCCGATACCAGCTCTTGACGGTGGAAAGATTGTTCTCAACATTATTGAAGCAATTCGCAGAAAACCGCTCAAGCGCGAAACAGAGACTTATGTAACCTTAGCAGGTGTAGCGATTATGGTTGTGCTGATGATTGCTGTGACCTGGAATGATATTATGCGTACATTCTTTTAAGTAAGGGCAAGTGAAGATAAAACGTAGATTGCTAAAGTTCCTTCACTGCCTTCAAATGTAATTAAAGGAGTTTTTATGAAACAAAGTAAAATGCTAATTCCAACCTTGCGTGAAATGCCAAGTGATGCGCAGGTTATCAGTCATGCCTTGCTTTTGCGGGCGGGCTATGTTCGCCAAGTGTCAGCGGGAGTTTATTCTTATCTGCCATTGGCCAATAGAGTTATTGAAAAAGCTAAAAATATCATGCGCCAAGAATTCGAAAAAATTGGTGCAGTAGAAATGTTGGCGCCAGCTTTGCTAAGTGCAGATCTTTGGCGCGAGTCAGGGCGTTACGAGACCTATGGTGATGACCTCTTCAAGTTAAAGAACCGTGAGGGATCAGACTTTATCTTGGGGCCAACCCATGAAGAAACCTTTACTGCCCTAGTGCGTGATTCAGTGAAATCTTACAAGCAATTACCGCTGAATCTGTATCAAATCCAGCCAAAATATCGTGATGAAAAACGTCCTCGTAACGGTCTTTTGCGGACGCGAGAGTTCATCATGAAAGATGCTTATAGCTTCCATGCAAACTATGATAGTTTGGATGTGACGTATGATGAATACAAGTCTGCCTATGAAAAAATCTTCACTCGTAGCGAGATTGACTTTAAAGCTATCATTGGAGATGGCGGAGCTATGGGAGGAAAGGATAGCCAAGAATTTATGGCGATTACTCCTGATCGGACGGACTTGGATCGTTGGTTGGTATTGGATAAATCCGTTGCAAGCTTGGACGAAATCCCTGCAGATGTTTTGGAAGCCATTAAGGCTGAGCTAAGCAACTGGATGGTTTCTGGTGAGGATACTATCGCTTACTCTAGTGAGTCAAGCTATGCAGCTAACCTTGAGATGGCAACGAATGAATACAAGCCGAGCAATCGTGTAGCAGCTGAAACCGAACTTGTTCGTGTGGAAACACCAAACTGTAAGACTATTGATGAAGTTGCAGCCTTCCTAGAAGTTTCTGAGGAGCAAACCATCAAGACCTTGGTATACATTGCAGATGAAAATCCGGTAGTGGCTTTGCTTGTAGGAAACGACCAGCTCAATGAAGTCAAATTGAAAAACCACTTGGGGGCTGACTTCTTTGAAGCAGCAACAGAAGCAGATGTCCAAGAATTGTTCGGAGCAAACTTTGGCTCTCTTGGTCCAGTTAATTTGCCAGAAGAAGTGACCATCATCGCTGACCGTAAAGTTCAAGACTTGTCCAACGCTGTTGCTGGAGCTAATGAAGATGGCTACCACTTGACAGGGGTAAATCCTGGGCGTGACTTTACTGCTGAATATGTCGATATCCGTGAAGTTCGCGAAGGTGAAATTTCTCCAGATGGTAATGGTGTTCTGAAGTTTGCACGTGGGATTGAGATTGGGCACATCTTTAAACTGGGGACTCGTTACTCTGACAGCATGAATGCGACAGTTCTAGATGAAAATGGCCGAGCAGTTCCCCTTGTGATGGGTTGCTATGGTATCGGTGTTAGCCGTCTACTTTCAGCTGTCATGGAACAGCATGCCCGCCTCTTTGTTAATAAAACCCCTAAAGGTGAGTATCGTTATGCTTGGGGAATTAACTTCCCTAAAGAATTGGCACCATTTGACGTTCATTTGATCCCAGTCAATGTCAAAGATGAAGAAAGCTTGGCTTTGACCGACAAGATTGAAGAAAGTTTAGTTGGAGCTGGCTATGAAGTCTTAGTCGATGACCGCAATGAGCGGGTTGGTGTTAAGTTTAGCGATAGCGACTTGATTGGTCTACCAATCCGAGTAACCGTTGGTAAGAAAGCTGCTGAAGGCATTGTAGAAGTCAAAATTAAAGCAAGTGGCGATACCATTGAGGTCCATGCGGACAACTTGATCGAAACCTTGTCTATTTTAACGAAATAAGATAAACTGCCAGTTTTGCCTGGCAGTTTTCTTTTTGAAAATTTCCTTTTTGGTAAAGGGGAAAAAAGGAAGTTAGGCACTATGAAGATACAACAAAAAATATACCGTTATTTTATTTTATTTAAAAAAATAAAAAAATGGTATATTTTGTTATTGACGTACTAGATGAGCAGTGCTACAATGTAAACATTAGGAGTAAAAGTGAGTAAATATTTTATTTAGATAAGGAACTTTCAATCTTTAAGGAGACAACTGTAAATGAAGATTTTGTCAATTTTGAATAAAAAAAATGTAATATTAGCTATTCTGTTCAGTTTGTTAACGGGATTGGATACTTTAGTTGTTCCAGTTATTGTTAATGGGATTATTGATAGTGTTCAATCAAAAGATATTAGTAACTTATTTTATATTACTTTATATGGTATTGTGGGGTATATACTTTTGCAATTGTGCTTGTTTTTGTGGAAAAAGTACGTTGCAAAAGTTAATTGTAACTTTAGTCAATTAGCTAAATACAGGATATTTACTTATGCTGTTCATAAAAATTTGCCAAGTGAGGACACAGAAAATATAATTTATAACGATATTCCTTTACTTGAGAAGCAGTATGTAGAGGCATTATTAAATTTCCTTTACTGTATTTGGTTTTCCATGATTTCCTTAATATATGTTTTAACAATTTCATGGCAAGTTTCACTTATTTTTATTTTATTTTCAGTTATTCCTTTAATATTGCCAAAGTTTTTTGAAAAGCAATTAAAAAATAGTAGTGTTGAATGGAGTAAAGCTAATGAAGCATTAATAAAAGAAATAAATGAAAATTTACATGCAGTTAGTGTGATGAAGCATTATAGACGAGCATCGTATTTTATTAATCGCTTTCTTTTAAAACTGAACACAAGGGAAAAGAGTACTTATAAAAAAACAAATTGTCCTATAGGGTCACTTTTATAATTAATTCTTTTGCAGTCATTTCTGGAATATTACCTTTTGGTTTAGGCGGTTATTTAGCTATCAAAGGGTACTTATCAATTGGTGAATTGGTTGCTGTGTTTCTTGCTAGTGATAGAGTTTTAAGTCCGCTTGAAAACGCAATTAATCACTGGAATGATATGCGTATAAGCGTCCCAATAAGAGAAAAGTTAGAAGCAATATTGTTTGATTCTGCTATTGAGGAGCTAGTTGACGAAGAAAATAGTCGTTCTATCGAAGATGTTGAAATTATATTTAATAATGTAAACTTTGGATATACATTTCCACTTTTCAATCTCACTGATAATCTAGCGAAAGGCGATAAGGTATTAATTATCGGACCATCGGGAGCTGGCAAAACGACAATTTACAAGACTATATTTAAAGAAATTGATAAATTATCAGGTGATATTTTTATTAATAGTCAAAAAATAGAAGATGTTAAGCAATCTTATATCTATGCTAATGTTGGTTATATACCACAAGAACTTGTTATTTTTGATGATACTTTGCTTTTCAATTTAACATTAGGTGAAAAGTTTTCATCTGAAGAAATAAGTAATGCTACCCAACAATCAGGGTTGCAAAATCTGATATTGAGAAAAGGGGTAGAATATAAAGTTGGAAATAATGGTGAAAAATTATCGGGTGGCGAGAAAGCGAGATTGATTGTTGCGCGAGCATTATTAAGACAGTATTCGCTTATTTTAGTGGATGAATTTTCCTCCTCTCTCGATAATAAAACCGCATCAAAAATTAGGGACGTTTTATTAAATACAAATGCAACTGTGATTGAAATTGCTCATCACTATACAGAAGATGATAAATGTAAATATAGCAAGATTTGGGAGCTTGCCCAATAGGTTGTAAAATATAGGAAGGACATGTTAAAATAATAGATAATATATATACCAATATAAGAGGAAAAATATGAGTACGCTGTTAGCTTCGCGCTTGAAACAAAGAAGAAAAGAATTAAAGTTATCGCAAAAAGAACTGGCTGATGGAATATGTAAGCAAGGACAAATTAGTCGTTTAGAAAACGGAGAATATACTCCGGGATCAGATTTGTTACACGAATTAGCTAAAAGGTTGAAAGTCAGTATGGATTATTTTTTTGATGAAGAAAATAATTCTAGTAGAAATAGTGAGCTGTTGGACTTTAAAAACTTATCTAAAAAATTCATACATTATAGAAATTATGAATCTTTAAGATATATTTATGAGCTTGAAAATGCAAAAAAACATCAATTATCGCTATCCGATAAAATGTATATGGAGTGGATACACTCTCTCATACAATTTTATTACTATGGAAAGAAAGA
Organism: Streptococcus sp. HMSC10A01; assembly: GCF_001807785.1. NCBI lineage: Bacteria > Bacillati > Bacillota > Bacilli > Lactobacillales > Streptococcaceae > Streptococcus > Streptococcus sp. HMSC10A01. The sequence continues at coordinate 97,596 of NZ_KV790967.1, forward strand.
TAAAGCTATAGATCAGTTAGAAGAAATGCTAAGTCAATTTAAGAAAACAGATATAAATTATCTCCGATTAGCAAATACCTTATCGAATTATTATTATGAAGTCAACAAATTAGAAAAGTTTGAAGTTATTAATAAGGATTTAATGCTTAAGGTAAGTAGCATACAAATTGTTACAGTAGAGGAGTTAGAACTTGTTTTAAAAATTAAATATAATTTTTGCCGTCATCTATGGTTAAAAAAAGATATTGAATCTGCTATTAAGGAAACTACTGAGACGATAGAACAGTGTAAAAAATATAGGTCAACGTATCATCTTGCTGATTTATACTGCTTGCTTGGAAATATTAGTGAAAGCTTTTCTAATAAGAAATTAACAAAAGAATATTTTGAAACAGCCAAGTTTTTATATGACTTAGATAACAATCAACAAATGGTTTTAAATATAGAACGTTATATAATGGACAATTATTAGAAATCATTTATTTTAGTTTAAAGAAAATGAAATGATGAATCTACAAGTATTATATGTTAATTAACTTGATTTTAAGAGCATCATTCCCAAAGGGAGGAATTGAAATGAAAAATAGAAAAGTAATTTTAGCAATTCTATTATTTTTGACGTTGTTTTTCTTATTTTTGTCTACTAAAAATATAGATTCTTCTACCTCAAAAATGACGTACGGAATAGATCCGGGCCTGCGAACGGTATTATTAATAATAAATAAGTTATAGTGATTTTAATTTTGTTAATTTTAATATAGATAAACTGCCAGTTTTGCCTGGCAGTTTTCTTTTGCTTATTGGACTTGAAAATGCTATAGTAAGAAAAAATGAATCGGAGGACGAAATCATGGGATTATTTAGTGGTTTGCTGGGCAATGCTTCTCAAAAAGATATTGATAAAGTTGAAAGAGAACTAGAGAATATTCTAACACCAACGGAAAATGTGGAACTGGCCTTCAGTCTTATTCGAGATTTGATTGTGTTTACAGATGGGCGCTTGATTTTGGTTGATAAGCAAGGGATGACGGGCAAGAAAACGGCTTATAAGTCTTATCCTTATCGCTCTATCAGTCGATTTTCAGTGGAAACGGCTGGACACTTTGACCTTGACGCTGAGTTGAAAATCTGGGTATCCAGTGCTGAAGAACCAGCCGAAACCTTAACTTTCCGAAGTGATAAAAGTGTCATTGCTATTCAGAAGGCTTTGGCGGAAGCAGTATTAAGATAAATAAAGGCGGTTTCAACCGCTTTTTTTGCAAACAAAAACTAACCACAGCCTAATAGCTTGGTTAGTTCATAGTTAAAGACTGCCAGTCTAGAGAAGTAGCAATCTAGTTGTCTTCACTAGGGAAAGATTCACCAAAATGTAGCTCAGAGTATGGAGTTTCAAAATTACCTCCGTCATAAGTTACCCTTACTGAAGTCAATCCGAAGTCAACGATTATTGGTTTTGCAGCTGTTATGAAGACGTAGCTATTACCGTTTTGTTTTATATCATAGAGATTTACTGCTCCGTAAATGGAATCGGCAGAATAGCTATCTCCATTTTTAGTCGATTTGGTTATTTCAATGGTCTTCTTAGAAGGAGAGTAGGATAAATTATAGACTTCTTTTTTTCCGATGCCTTGAGTAATAAAAGTTTCGTGATCGTCACTTTTTGCTTGATAGTGAATAAAATTTTTATCAAAACTTTGCTGAGCGTTGTGCTTAACGAGAAATAAATTTACTCCCCATGCAGCTAAGCCTAAAATAAGAAGAGAAGCGACACCAATAAGAAAAGTTTTTTTAGTTAAGCGCATAAAAATTCCTTGAAATTTATATCAAAATAAAACAAAAGTTAATAACTTGTATTAGAAAATATACTAAAATTTATGAACAGGTATAAGTTTAAAAATTAATCAGAAAGCTTTTTTATTCTTCTTTGAGTCCTTGCCCCTTCAAATAATCAAAGACAACATCTGGTTTATCTTGAAGTTTCCTGAAGAAAGTTTGACTACTTTCAGAGTCATTTGCTGACTGAATCAACTGTTCTTGATCTATTTTGCTGAGATCAAAGTCAAAAATGGCTATAGCGTTTTTCTTGTCTTCAGAAATTTTAAGATGAATTTTAAGCCCTTTTAGCTTTTCTTGATTTTCAATCATGGAACTTTTCTTAAGATCTTCACTATAGGATTTCTTTAATTCTTCAACACTCATTTTTTGACTTTCTTCAGGGATAGCCTGGCTGGAGATGAGTTGGAAAGATAGGATCTTGTCTTTAGTATAGAAAAGTTTGACTGAATTAGTATAATCCTCATCGATTTTTTTAGAAAAAGTTTTCGTCTGTGTCTTTTCTTCTTTGGTTTTACTTTTACTTTGACTCTGACTTTGCTTGGGTGTATTTTCTTGCTTATTCTGACTGGTCGTGCTACAAGCAGTTAGGGTCAGTAGACAGATGCTAGCTAGTAAGATTTTCTTCACAGTTAAGACTCCTTTAGGTAAATGTTTTTTCTATTATATCATAACTTAGGACCAAGAAAAAAGTCTTGATAATTATATGGGGAGCTGAGCATTGCTCTGTCCTTTTTCTGTCGAAAAAAGTGCTGATTTATGGTAAAATAAGGTCACTACTGTACGAGGAAATGTCATGTCAAACAAGTTTGAAATTTTAATGAATCAGCTAGATATGCCACTGGAGATGAGAAATTCAGAGGCCTTTTTGAATGCAGAAATCGAGAAGGTTTTGGTCCACAAGGTCAGTCGGGTCTGGGAATTTCATTTTTCTTTTGAGGATATTCTGCCTGTTGAGATTTTTAGGGAATTGCAGAAGCGCTTAGCTCAAGAGTTTTCGAAGACAGGCAATCAAGCTATTTTTGAAATTCACTGTCAGGCGCCTCAGGTATCTGATGAGCTTTTGCAGGCTTATTACCAGCTGGCCTTTGAGGAAGGTCCATGTGCCAGCCATGGTTTTAAGAGCCTGTATCAGGATTTGCGGGTCCATTTGGATGAGGACAAGTTGCTAATTGAAGGTCCCTCGACCATTGATACGGAGCATTTTCGCAAGAATCACCTACCAAATCTCAGTCGCCAGCTAGTCAAGTATGGCTTTCCTCAGTTGACCTGTCAGGTTCAGCACAGCGATGAGTTAACCCAGCAACAGGCAGAGAATTTCCAGGCAGAGAATGACAAGATTGTTCAAGAAGCTAATGAAGAAGCTCTCAAAGCCATGGAATCTCTACAGCAAATGGCGCCACCGCCGGAGGAAAAACCAGCCTATGATTTCCAAGCTCGCAAGGCTGCAGCTAAACCAAAGCTGGACAAGGCAGAGATTACCCCTATGATTGAAGTTCAGACTGAGGAAAATCGCCTGGTCTTTGAGGGAATGGTCTTTGATCTGGAGCAAAAGGTTACTCGGACCGGCCGGGTCTTGCTCAATTTCAAGATGACAGACTATACTTCCAGCTTCTCCTTGCAGAAATGGATGAAAAACGAGGAAGAAGCCAAGAAGTTTGACATGATTAAGAAGGGGGCTTGGCTACGTGTGCGAGGAAATGTCGAGATGAACAACTTCACTCGTGACCTGACCATGAATGTGCAGGATGTGCAGGAAGTTACCCACTATGAGCGCAAGGACTTGATGCCTGAAGGGCAGAAGCGGGTCGAGTTTCACGCCCATACCAATATGTCTACCATGGACGCCCTGCCTGAGGTCGAGGAAATCGTGGCAACGGCCGCCAAGTGGGGCCACAAGGCTGTCGCCATTACCGACCATGGCAATGTGCAGAGCTTTCCCCACGGTTACAAGGCTGCCAAGAAAGCTGGTATCCAGCTGATTTACGGTATGGAGGCCAATATTGTAGAAGACCGGGTGCCCATCGTCTATAATGAAGTAGACATGGAGCTGAGCGATGCGACCTATGTAGTCTTTGACGTGGAAACAACGGGACTTTCAGCCGTCTACAATGACTTGATTCAAGTCGCTGCCAGCAAGATGCACAAGGGCAATATCATCGCTGAGTTTGATGAGTTTATCAATCCTGGGCATCCTCTTTCGGCCTTTACGACGGATCTGACGGGGATTACAGATGAGCATGTCCGCAATGCCAAACCCCTGGAGCAGGTGCTCAAAGAATTTCAGGAATTTTGCCAGGACAGTGTCCTCGTTGCCCATAATGCTACTTTTGACGTAGGCTTTATGAATGTCAACTATGAGCGTCATAGCCTGCCAAAAATTACCCAGCCGGTCATTGACACGCTGGAATTTGCCCGCAACCTCTATCCAGAGTACAAGCGTCATGGTCTGGGGCCTTTGACCAAGCGTTTCCAGATTGCTCTGGAGCATCACCACATGGCCAACTATGACGCGGAAGCGACGGGCCGTCTCCTCTTTATCTTTATCAAGGATGTGGCTGAAAAGCATGGTGTGACCAATCTCAAGGATTTGAATACGGATCTGGTCGATGAGAATTCTTACAAGAAGGCTCGGGTCAAGCATGCGACCATTTATGTGAAAAATCAGACGGGACTCAAGAATATTTTCAAGTTAGTCAGTCTGTCCAATACCAAGTATTTCGAAGGTGTCCCGCGGATTCCACGGACCGTATTAGATGCCCATCGTGAAGGCCTGATTCTGGGCTCAGCCTGCTCAGAAGGCGAAGTCTATGATGCTGTTGTCTCTCAGGGGGTGGATGCGGCTGTCGAAGTAGCCAAGTATTATGACTTTATCGAGGTCATGCCACCGGCCATCTATGAGCCACTGATTGCCAAGGAGCAAATCAAGGACCAGGAAGAACTGCATACCATTATTCGCAATCTGATTGAGGTCGGAGACCGCTTGGGCAAGCCTGTCCTTGCGACGGGGAACGTCCACTATATCGAGCCGGAAGAAGAAATCTATCGTGAGATTATCGTTCGGAGTCTCGGTCAGGGAGCCATGATTAATCGGACCATTGGTCACGGTGAAAATGCCCAGCCGGCTCCGCTTCCTAAGGCTCACTTCCGGACCACTAATGAGATGCTGGACGAATTTGCCTTCTTGGGTGAGGACTTAGCTAAGAAGTTGGTCATCACCAATCCGAATCAGCTGGCGGAGACCTTTGAGCCAGTCGAGGTGGTAAAGGGCGACCTCTATACACCTTTCATTGACAAGGCTGAGGAGACAGTTGCTGAGCTGACCTATCAAAAAGCCTTTGAGATTTATGGTAATCCACTGCCAGATATCGTGGACTTGCGGATTGAAAAAGAGTTGACCTCTATCTTGGGGAATGGCTTTGCCGTGATTTACCTGGCTTCGCAGATGCTGGTGCAGCGCTCCAACGAGCGGGGCTATCTGGTAGGCTCGCGGGGGTCTGTCGGCTCCAGCTTTGTCGCGACCATGATTGGGATTACCGAGGTTAATCCTCTGTCGCCCCACTATGTCTGTGGCAAATGCCAATGCAGCGAGTTCATCACGGATGGATCCTATGGTTCTGGCTTCGACATGCCGGATAAGGACTGCCCAGAGTGCGGCCACAAACTCAGCAAAAATGGGCAAGATATTCCGTTTGAGACCTTCCTTGGATTTGACGGGGACAAGGTACCCGATATTGATTTGAACTTCTCCGGAGAGGATCAGCCTAGCGCCCACTTGGACGTGCGGGATATCTTTGGTGAGGAATATGCCTTTCGCGCAGGAACGGTTGGTACGGTGGCTGCTAAGACTGCCTATGGATTTGTCAAGGGCTATGAGCGCGACTACGGGAAGTTCTACCGAGACGCCGAAGTTGAGCGTCTGGCGCAGGGGGCGGCCGGAGTCAAGCGGACGACTGGACAACACCCGGGCGGAATCGTTGTTATCCCGAACTACATGGATGTTTATGACTTTACACCAGTCCAATATCCAGCTGATGATGTGACGGCCGAGTGGCAGACCACCCACTTCAACTTCCATGATATCGATGAAAATGTCCTCAAGCTAGACGTTCTGGGGCACGATGATCCGACCATGATTCGGAAGCTTCAAGACTTATCTGGCATTGATCCTACTGATATTCCTATGGATGATCCTGGTGTCATGGCCCTCTTTTCTGGGACAGACATTCTGGGAGTGACTCAGGAGCAGATCGGCACGCCGACTGGTATGCTGGGAATTCCGGAGTTTGGAACCAATTTTGTACGGGGAATGGTTGATGAGACCCATCCGACGACCTTTGCCGAGCTCTTACAGCTATCTGGTCTCTCTCATGGGACGGACGTTTGGTTGGGGAATGCTCAAGACTTGATCAAGCAAGGAATTGCTGACCTGTCCACTGTTATCGGCTGTCGGGACGACATCATGGTTTACCTCATGCACAAGGGCTTGGATCCTAAGATGGCCTTTACGATCATGGAGCGCGTGCGGAAGGGCCTCTGGCTGAAGATTTCTGAAGAAGAGCGCAATGGCTACATCGCAGCTATGAAGGAAAACAATGTGCCAGAATGGTACATCGAGTCCTGTGGAAAGATCAAGTACATGTTCCCCAAGGCCCATGCGGCAGCCTATGTTATGATGGCCCTGCGGGTGGCCTACTTCAAGGTGCATCATCCGATTTATTACTACTGTGCTTATTTCTCCATCCGGGCTAAGGCCTTTGATATTAAGACCATGAGTGGCGGACTTGATACCGTCAAGCGCCGGATGAGCGAAATCGCTGAAAAGCGCAAGAACAACGAAGCTTCCAATGTAGAAATTGACCTTTATACGACTTTGGAAATCGTCAATGAAATGCTGGAGCGAGGCTTCAAATTCGGAAAGCTAGATCTTTACAAGAGCCATGCGACCGAGTTTCTCATCGAAGGGGACACCCTTATCCCGCCATTCTCTGCTATGGACGGTCTGGGTGACAACGTTGCCCGCCAAGTGGTCAGAGCACGGGAAGAAGGCGAATTCCTCTCTAAGACAGAGCTCCGCAAACGCGGTGGCCTCTCTAGCACCCTAGTCGAAAAAATGGACGATATGGGAATCCTGGGCAATATGCCAGAGGATAACCAGTTGAGTCTGTTTGATGAATTTTTCTAAAATAATTCAAAATGATTTTAAGTTGTCTATGAAACGTGGACTTAAGGCAAACTTGTTAGAAGAAGTTTTGAGTTTTCTGATTGTGGCTCTTCTAATCTAATAGACCAGAAGCGCAAAGATTGTATCTGGATCAGGAGTAAGAAAGGGGAAAAAATGAGGTTTAGTATTGTAGCAGAAGATAAACCAGCTCAAAAATCGTTTAGTTATCAATTAGAGCTAGACACGGATACGATTATAAAGGTGACCGGATTGGTTTGCTCCACTGTAGTTATGGTAACTCTCTTGTCTCTCTTTAAAGATTAGATCAAAACCTCTATTTCAAAAAAAGGAAATAGAGGTTTTTAAGTTTTATAACCGCTTCTAAATGTTTTCATTGAACCTGGATTGTGTTACAATTTTTAGTGTATAGAGTATAGTAAATGAGCTGATAAATCAGTGAGTTTTTATTGGTAATCAGAAGAAAAGAGGAGAAGAGTGTGGCGAAATATTTAGTAGGTCCTTACAACAATAGTTGGAATTTTATGGACGCTTATAACAAAGCTCAGAATGGGGACATCATCGAGTTTGAAGATGGATACGCTTTTCAATGGCCGACCAATCAGGAAATTGTCATTGATAAGGAGCTACATTTTGTAGGGCAAGTGGTTTCTAATCCAAATGGCAATGGCCAAATTTTTAAGAATACCATTGAGGCAGCTTTCAGATTTGTAGCAGGAGCAAAGGTCACCTTTGAAAATTTGTGTTTTAAAATCACGGGGAATTATTCTACCCTTCTTTTATGGAGTGGATCTGAAGTCACTTGCAAGCAGGTTTGTTTTGAAATTAGCACTCAAAACAATCAGAACTTTTTTCTATACGCAGACACGCATTCTAAACTAATTTTAACTGATATAGAAATGAAAGTTCCCGAAAAACACGATGCTTCAATCGGTATCGTGGCTTCTGAATTATCAATCAGTCATTCAAGGGTTTTGTCTAGAATCGATCTATCAGATGGAGCTAGGTTGACCTTAGAAACCGTCGACCTTGAAAAATATGACATTAATACGATCAGTGCGACTAACTCAGAAGTGACTCTCAAGAACTCTACTGTTAAAGGTGGGAATCTCGAAATGGACTATCCACCAGTTTGGTTAGATAATGTAGTCTGGAAATCTGAGAACTGCAAAATCGAATTGCCTGGTGGGACTGCGGTTTGCCTCAATAACAATGTCCAATTCAACTCTGATTCGGACTGCATTACGTCCTTAAATTCGTACGGAAGTATGCTTCGAGCTCATCAAGCCACTTTTACAGAATTTCTATGCATCTATGACCAATCGTTTGCTACTTTGACAGGAGAGACTACTTTCCTTGCAGAAAATACTCAAAGAATTTCATTCGGGGCTTTTTCGGATAGTGTAGTAATGGCAGACCAGATGATTTTCCATAAAATCGCTGATCCAAATATTCGACTTCAAAGTTCTGCCTATGTAAAGGCAGACGCCGTTACTTATACACAGGGAGATGCGCGTGATCTGATAACTGAGATTGAGGATGGTTGTGATTATCTTGTAGGCAGAGAAGTGGCTAAAGCTAATCCGCAAACACCTTCTTCAGGCTCTGCATCTGATACAACTGTTCCAACTACCACAGCAACTGGATCTGAACAAGAAAAGAAACGCGATGCACTTGAAGAACTCAATAGCCTGATTGGTCTTGAGAAGGTCAAACATGAGATCAAAAAAATGATCAACATGGTAGAATTTAACAAAAAGCGGATTGCAAATGGCAAGGCTCCTGAAAAGCAAACCCTACATGCAGCCTTCATGGGAAATCCTGGTACAGGGAAGACGACCGTTGCCCGTCTCTTGGGAGAAGTTCTCTTTGAGGCAGGTGTCCTTTCCGGTAAGGAATTTCGTTTTGTCGAAGCGACTGAGTCAGACTTAATCTCCTCTAATGTTGGAGGGACAGCTGAGCAGACCCAGGCTCTTCTTGAAAAAGCTCGTGGTGGGATTCTCTTTATTGATGAAGCCTATAGCTTGGATAAAAAAGACAGCGATGTCGACTTTGGGATAGAGGCCATCAATACCATCCTTAAATTTATGGAGGACAATCGTGATGAGATCATGATTATCTTTGCCGGCTATACCAAAGAAATGGAGGAGTTCTTAAGGACTAATCCAGGGCTCCGTTCGCGTGTCCCTAATAACTTCATTTTTGAAGATTTCACAGGAGATGAAATTGTCCAACTGGGTGAAATGATCTTGAACAAGGGAGACTATAAGCTTGAAGACCGCGATTACTATGCTCGTCATGTCAAGCGGGCCTATGATGGATCATTGGATAAGAGCAATGGTCGCTGGATTCGTAATCTAGATGAGCAGTTGACCAAGACCATGGCAGACCGAGTGGTGGCCCAAGGTTCAGATGATATCGAGACCATCCTCAATATCGACATCGATGCTGTTCTCAACCAAGGCAAGTACCAAGCAGGGGCAGATAAGGAAGAAGATGGTATGGCAGCTCTCAACCGCTTGGTTGGAATTGCAAAAGTGAAAGAGCAAGTCGAACAGTTTGTAGCCATGGCTGAGTTCAACCAAAAACGGGCAGAGCAAGGTGGTCTTGTGGAAGATACAACCCTGCATTCGCTCTTTCTTGGAAACCCTGGTACAGGGAAGACGACTGTTGCTCGTATTTTGGGGAATATTCTCTTTCAAAAAGGAGTCATCAAGCAGAAGAAATTCATCGAAGTATCTAGAAGCAATCTGGTTGGTGGCTACCAAGGCCAAACAGCCTTAAAGACGCGTGAAGTCTTAGAAAGTGCGCTAGGTGGGGTCCTCTTCATCGATGAAGCCTACACGCTCTACACTGGTCAAAATGATGATTTCGGGAAGGAGGCCTTGGATGAAGTCCTCAAATTTATGGAGGATCACCGTCGAGATATCGTCATTATCTTCGCTGGTTATACTAGGGAAATGCATGACTTCTTGCAAGTCAATTCAGGACTGCAAAGTCGGATTCCAAATGTCTTTGACTTTGAGGACTATAATCCAGATGAGATTGTAGAGATCGGTCTCATGGGATTACGCAAGCAAGGCTACCAAGTCAATGAAGTTCTCTATGGGGAAATTGTGAAAGGAAATTATTTGCGTGCCAATGACCACAGTAACGGTCGCTGGGTTCGCAATCTCAACGAAAAACTTTTGCGACAAGTATCGACTCGTGTAACGCGTGAAGAAAGTACAGACTACAATTCCATTTTGGATCAAGATTTGGAAGCCTTGAGGGAGAATGGAAATTCAGAACATCCTCATATGGTAGATGACCAAGGCTATGTCATTCCCTAATCCTCAGCTTTCAAAAATCCAAGCGTCTGAAACATTCTTGATTCAGGCGTTTTTCTCATCGTAGGAAGTCTTGTCTAAGGATTAAATAATAGACTTGATTTTTAATATTCTAGCAGAGAAAAAGTATTCAAGACGGAAGGAAAGGCACTTTCTGTTGTAAGGATTCTGCAGGAGGCGTGTACTTATGGTATACTAGGAAGAGAATATTGCTTATTAAGGAGAAAAAAATGGTTTTACCAAATTTTAAAGAAAACTTAGAAAAATACGCTAAATTATTGGTGGCTAATGGTATCAATGTACAGCCTGGGCACACGGTAGCGCTCAATATCGATGTAGAGCAGCGTGAATTAGCCCACTTGATTGTCAAGGAAGCTTATGCTTTGGGAGCCCATGAGGTCATCGTCCAGTGGGCAGATGATGTCACTAATCGTGAGAAATTCCTCCATGCGCCGATGGACCGCTTGGATAATATCCCTGACTATAAGGTGGCTGAGATGAACTATCTCCTTGAAAAGAAAGCCAGCCGTTTGGGTGTCCGTTCGTCTGACCCAGGTGCTTTGAATGGCGTGGATGCTGAGAAATTATCAGCTTCTGCTAAGGCCTTGGGACTGGCTATGAAACCGATGCGAATCGCAACCCAATCCAATAAAGTCAGCTGGACAGTTGCTGCAGCAGCGGGTACTGAGTGGGCTAAGAAGGTCTTTCCAAATGCAGCTAGCGATGAGGAAGCAGTAGATCTTCTCTGGGATCAGATTTTCAAAACCTGCCGTGTCTATGAAGATGATCCAGTTACAGCTTGGAAAGCTCATGAAGAAAAACTCAGCTCAAAAGCGAAGATTTTAAATGAAGAGCAATTTTCTGCTCTCCACTACACAGCGCCGGGAACTGACTTGACATTGGGCTTGCCCAAGAACCATCACTGGGAGTCAGCTGGCAGTCTCAATGCTCAGGGTGAGTATTTCATTGCTAACATGCCGACAGAAGAGGTCTTTACAGCACCGGACTTCCGCCGGGCAGAAGGTTATGTGACCAGCACCAAGCCTCTTAGCTACAATGGTAACATCATCGAGGGCATCAAGGTGACCTTCAAGGATGGCCAGATTGTAGATATTACGGCTGAAAAGGGTGATCAGGTTATGAAGGATCTTGTCTTTGAAAATGCTGGCGCGCGTGCTTTAGGTGAGTGTGCTTTGGTTCCAGATCCAAGTCCGATTTCTCAGTCAGGCATTACTTTCTTCAATACTCTTTTTGATGAAAATGCTTCTAACCACTTGGCTATCGGAGCTGCTTATGCGACTAGTGTAGTTGGCGGAGAGAATTTCTCTGAAGAAGAGCTGGAAGCAGCGGGTCTCAACCGCTCGGATGTCCATGTGGACTTTATGATTGGCTCTAACCAGATGGATATTGACGGCATTCGCGAAGACGGTAGCCGTGTAGCAATCTTTAGAAATGGAGACTGGGCAATTTAAGATGACAGGACTTATTTTTATATTGATTTTCACTTTGCCAGCTTGTTTACTGACAACAGTTGTAGCAGTTATATTGACGCCATTTGAGAAGCCCAAACAATGGAAATTAAAATTGTTGGTCAGCTTAATCGGTGCCCTGCTTGGCTTGGTTGTCTTTTTCCCTATCTTTAAAATTTTTGCTTCCTTTGTTGGTTCAGTGATTTCCTTGGCCATCCTTTGGTTGGTTCAACGATTTAAAAAGGAGGGTTAAGTCATGCTTGGAAGTATGTTAGTTGGTTTTATCATTGGTCTGATAGCTGCCGCAATTACCAACAGAGGTGAGCGGATGGGGTGCATTGGCAAGATGATACTAGGCTTGCTTGGAGCCTGGATAGGCCAAAGTCTTTTTGGGACCTGGGGGCCACTTCTCCATGACACAGCTGTAGTACCCTCTATCTTAGGCGCAGTGATCTTATTAGCAATCTTTTGGAGTCGAGACAGTTAAACTTTAATTCAAAAATCCCTTGAAATAATTTCAAGGGATTTTTTAGCAAATTTGAAATGTAGTAGATTGCTTAATAAGATCCGTAACAATGCTCCAAAAGAAGCAGAGAAAAATTGGGGATAGTAGGTAAAGGGACCTATAGTCGAACAAGCTTTTGCATATAAGGTTTGTGGTATACTAGAACTACAGTGAAACATGAATAGAAAATCAAACCGGAGGATAAAATGGAACAACAGATGAATGAAAAGGTTGCATTTTTAAATAAATACGCGCTATCGTCTGAAAAGAAAATGGAGTTTATAACCGATGAATCAACTATTTTGAATGCACAAGATGAAGAAATTTTTCCCGCTTCGTAAATCTAGAGGTAAAAAATGGATGCTAAGCAATTAAAGAAACTATATGATATTTTACGTTCTGAAAGCAATACTGAAGCTGTGAAAAAAGTTAAGTCTATTATGACTGAAGATGAACTCTTTGTCTTGCTTGATAATTATAACTGGGATAATGGTTTTGAAGTGCCAGAGGCGATTATTAATCATCCTAATTGTACTCTTCCTGTTGCCTTATTAGCTTCTTATCGAGCAGATGGTATACGATATTTATTTGAAGGAGAGGATGTTTTTGCAAATCGTTTATCGAAATCCTGGGAATACTTTATAAAGGAAGTTTATGATAAAATTTTGAAAGAGCAATATCCGAATGGAAGTGTATCTTTTCATCCCGAAATAACAAAAATTCAAAAATTTAAATTGAATAAGCTGAATCCTAACCTTAGTTCCTTTATTTTAGATGGTGTTTCAGGAAAAGATTTACATATTTCACTTTAAACTAGTTGGTGGGTCCCATCAGAGATCGAAATAACCTTCAAGATTTGATTGTTTTATTTGTTCATATTCAAAATAACCTAGCATTGAACTGCACCCCAAAAGTTAGACACTTAAACCTAACTTTTGGGGTGCAAGTTATTTTATTCTTAGTTTTAAATTAATCTAAATATATAATCTTGTCAAAAAGAGATTTTATATTTTCATCTAAATGATGGCTTACAAAAATAACAGTCTTATCCGGCATTGAGAATAGATACTTCTCAATTTGATAACGTCTTTCTTTATCAATTGCATCAGTTGCTTCATCAATAATCAAAATTGGTTTTTCCTCAAGGTAGGCTCGAGCTAAACTAATCCTTTGTTTTTGCCCACTAGAAATATCTTGACTAATTTCTGATAAAGTCGTATCCAGTCCATGACGCAATCCACTAACCCAGTCTCTTAGATAAAATAAATCCAATGCTTTTTCAATTTTTGTATCCTCTAATTGTCGTCCCAAGGTTAAATTGAATAAAATAGATTCGTTAAAAATATGATCATCTAAACTGACATAAGAAATTTGTTTGTGAAGATCTACTAAATCGATATTTTTGGAATCGACGTTATCATAGAATATTTCTCCTTTCGAAAGTAGAACTTCACCATTAATGGCTTTTAATATGGTTGATTTCCCTGAACCTGATGTTCCTGAAATTGCGTACTTCTTATTTTTTTCAATTTTGAAATTCAAATTATCTAAGATAAGCTTCCCTTCACGTTCAATAGTTACCGCTTGAATTTCTAGTTTATCTATAAATTTCTTCCAAGATTGATTCTTAATCTGTGTCTCATTTATACTGTGATCATCAGTCAATTCAAACTTTTCAAATATTTTGTTTACAGTTTTGAATTCAGCGTAATTGGCTGTTAAACCTGTTAGGCCCGCAAAAATAATCGAAGAAAAATATTGAGATGATGAGACAGCACCTATTGGAATTAATCGGTTAAAGTATAAGATACCTGCGTGAGTCAACATAGCAATTTGGCTTACAAAACTGGTTCCATTTTGAACTGACATAAGTCCACCAAAAGTTTTTGAGTATGAGACCCTAGATCTCGAATATTTTTTTGAATAAGATAGAATCTTGACCAACAAGAAATGAAGCTGATTAGCGTTGGATAACATCCGAAATCCACTTAAAGAATCATCAATCGCTTTAACCAATTCTTCATTCTTTTCGGTAAAATAAACAGCTTTCTTTTCCATTTTCTTTGTAAATATTTTAGGAAGATTTACCATTAGAATGAAAAATATAAAGATTGTAAACAACAATGAATAATGAAAGCTAAAAAAGGCAATAACTGCAAAAATGATATTTAATGCTTGACTAATCATTAATTCTAGTGTTTCAAAACCAAGATCTTGAATTGTATTAATATCATTTGTCAACCATGAGGTATAGGCGCTAATACTTTTGGAAGCAAAGTGTACCCCACTATCCTTTTCAATTCTTTTTACAATATCCTTACGTATTTCAGTACACATTTCTTGTATAGCTTTCTCACTTGCTTTTGAGTTTTGATAAATTTGCAATACCCATAATAAATTTACAGCTAAAATGGCTCCACTTAAATACAAAAAGGACTGTAAATCAAAATTTACAATTGTAGAAATCGCCTTAGCACTCAATATACCATTTAAGTAAACACATAATGAATTAATAAAAATCCAAAACAACCATATAGAATTGCTTCGTTTACACCTGAATAAATAAGTTTTTAATGTCATATATCTATCCTTACTTAAAAATTCCAAATATTTCTTCACCAATTATTCTTCTTTGATGTTTAAGCGCAATATAAGATAATAAAATTTCTATTTTCGTCTGGTTCTCCTTATATAAGATATTTACACTATTCACTATTAGTGAGTTTTTTTAAAAAGTATTATATCATAATGTACTAGACAAGAGGGAATTCTTAATAAATTTGATGAAGCAAGAAAAGCTTTATCATTATTCGCTACAAAATTTGGTACAAAAGTAAATTGATATCAAAAAAAGCCTTGATTTTCAAGGCTTGCTTTTTTATATTTCTATGCCTCCTACATGAATTTGGGAGGCTTTTTCATCTTGAAAATGATCAAAAATATTGAAATGTAAGTGATTTTCAGAAGATACTTTAAGTGATTTTAAATCTGATTATTTCAAAATGAGGCGAAAGTGAGGCATGAATAGAATGTTTATTTTTATCAGCGTGTTTTAGGTGGTTGCGTCTTTCTTATTCTAGATAGATTTTAAACAATTGTTTACTAATAGATTGGTTCCTTAAAGTTTGAAAAATTTTAGTGCGTATCGTTTGTGCTACATTATAATCGTTGAGCTTCTATAATTGGAGATTGGAAAAAGTTAAAATTTAGGATGGTATGGGCAATAAGTTAATAATAAATTTATCAAATTGTATGTTAAAATATTTACTAGTATAAACCACTTTCTATATTTTTTGTCAATATTGCAAATTTCATTCATTAATTAGAGTGGGTTTATACTTTGGAAAACATTAATATGAGGAATGCTGTTTTGAGAAAAATTTTACAGGATGACAAGCTTTATTCTTTAACAGAATTTAGAAATAAGATCTATGATGATCTAGATTTAACAAGAAGTGATTTAGCTATTTTGTTATGCGCAATGTTGATTGCATCTATTGGACTAAATATGGATTCTACTCCAGTTATCATTGGTGCAATGTTAATTTCTCCGCTAATGACACCCATTCTTGGGATTGGTTTTTCGCTAGCGATATTGGATATGAATCTGCTCAGAAAGTCGTTTAAAATTTTGTTTATTCAAGTTTCGTTGAGTCTTATAGCATCTACAGTTTATTTTCTAATTTCTCCTATTTCTTATGCAAGTACAGAAATTATTGCTAGAACTTCTCCAACAATTTGGGATGTTGTTATAGCTTTTGTTGGAGGGTTGGCTGGAGTTATAGGGGCACGAAAAAAAGAAGCAAATAATATTGTACCTGGAGTGGCTATTGCAACGGCTCTTATGCCTCCTGTGTGCACTGTTGGTTATTCTATAGCAACAGGAAATTTTAAGTTCATGCTAGGTGCATCTTATTTATTTTTCATTAATTGTAGCTTTATCATGATTGCTACCTATATTGGCACAAGTTTAACTATGGTAAAAAATCGTTACATTAAACATAATCAAGAAGCTTATAAAATGAGAAAAATATTAATTCTAGTTTCGCTTATTCTTATTATTCCCAGCTTGGTTTCAGCAGCTACATTAGTTAAAGAAACACTAATTAATGAATCTATAAATAAATACTTATCTGATCAGTTTAAAGAGCAGACAGTACTAAAAAAGAACTTTATCAAAGAGAATAATACACTAAAGTTAACTATTTCAGGAAAACATCTTTCTGACGAGGAATTAAAAAAAATAATTGGTAAGCAAAACGACTATGGTTTGCAAAATATTTCAATTCAAATTTCACAATTATCCAATGATCGATTGACTGAAAAAGAAGTAGTAGAATTTATTATTCAATATAAGAATGATCAGGATCTTCAAAAGATTGATAAGGAAAAGAATGAAACGAAGTCTAAAAATGAGTAATCAAATCACCGTTTGTTGAAAGAGAAATGAAAAGAGGCTGGGATAAAAGTCCTAGCCTCTCA
>NZ_KV790967.1:114415-176459 GCF_001807785.1 Streptococcus sp. HMSC10A01
AATTACCGATTTCTGTCCCACTCTCTTTTTACTATTATAAATTACAAAGATGTTTTGCAAGAGAAATTAACTCTTAGCTTTATTTGTCGTCTTTATTAATCATATTTTTAACGCCTTCAATTGCGCCTTCGACAGCATCTTTGGCATCTTCAGCGACTTCTTTAACTTTAGAAACTACTTTTTCAGCAGCCCCTTCTTTTTCTGTTTTTTTATCACCAGTTAATTTTCCTAGTCCTTCTTTAACAGAACCTTTAGCTTGGTTGAATTTTTCTTCTGTAGACATAATCTTTACCTCCATTATGAGTTTTTAAGTATTTTATTTATAGAAAAGAAATAAAATAAAAATCTCTTTTCGTAGTTATAGTATTAATGAACGCGAGTTTTTTCCTTAGAAGTAGCTTCTTTAACAGCATCTACCCCTTCACCAACTTTTTCTTGAACAGCTGAGAAGCCTCCGCTAAGTCCAGATTTTGCTTTTTCAAATTGCTCTGAAGCGAATTCGCCTGTTGATTCTGCAATATCTGTTACTCGGTCTTGAAGACTAACTGAATCAGCTTCATGCTGTTCTTTAGTTTTGATATCAACAACATTAACATTGACTTCAACAACTTCTAAGTCAGTCATCTTAGAAACTTCTTCCACAACAACTTTCTTGATTTCGTCGTATAATGCAGGAACATTCTTTTGATATTCAACTACTACATTCAAGTCAACAGCTACTTGTTCTTTACCAACTTCGACATTAACACCGTTAGTGACATTATCAGTGTTAATCAATTTATCTGTTAAGTTAGAGAAGAAGCCACCGTCAACAGCCAGCAAACCTGAAACTTTCTCTAAAGAAAGGCCAATAATTTTTTGAATGACCTTATCATCATAAGTCAATTCACCTTTTACTTCGTGAGCTGCTTGAGCAACTTCTTTTTTTGCAACATCTTTAACATCTTTATTTGACATGTTAAACTCCTTTATTCTTATTTAAATATATTTTTGTTTTGAATATAATATCCAATTCCTGCCCCTAGAGTAGCGCAAATCAAGACAAATAGAGTCTTAAAGAAGCCAAAGGATAGGATAAAACACGCTAGAATAATGCCTGCTAATCCAGACAAGATTGGATATTGATATTTTTTAAACCATTCCATTTTTTACTTCCTTACTTTACACGACTAGTAGTTTTTTTAGCCGCTTCTTTTGGCTTGAAGTCTGAGACAGAGATTTTAAGCTTGACATTATGATTGATTCCGAAGAATTCTGTCAATCCAGACGCAATTTCTTCTTGAATCAACTGACTTCTCTTGATGATGTTTTCCGAAGGAACGATTGCCCCTTTAACGGACACCATGCATTTGTTTTTACGGCTATTTACTGAAACTGTAGGATCTTTAATTAAACCGTGTTCTGTTAACAGACTACGAACAAACCCTTCAATCGCTGAATTTTTCAGCATCAGTTTCCCATCCGCATCAGCTAGCTGAATTTCCAAACGTCTCTTAGGATAAAAAGCTATCACTAACATCAGTATTAGGATTAAGCTTGCTAGAATCAGAGTGCCCCAAAAGACATATCTAGAAAGATAGTATCCTACAAAAGGAATTTGCTTCCAAGTGAACAACTTCCAGGTAAATAGTTGAAGCCCCAGACCGCTAACTTTATGAAAATCTAGCAAAACAGGAATCAAAATTGTCAAGATTAAAATACATAGTATAAGAAAAAGTATTTTTCTTGATTTTGACATATTGAATCCTCACATCATTAAATTTTAAATTGTATTTTGAAAAGTAAAAGGACAATTTATGCCTTTTTACCTACAAAAAATGATACAACAGCTACTACAATAACTGCACCAATGATAGAAGGAAGTAAGGCCATACCAGCCAAACTAGGACCCCAAGTTCCAAAAAGTGACTGACCGACAGATGAACCGACTAAACCTGCAACAATATTTGCAATAACACCCATAGAACCGCCTTTTTTAGTGATTGATCCAGCAATAAGACCAATTACACCTCCAACAATAATAGACCAAAGCATATTGCTTCTCCTTTCTAAATCAAAATAATTTAATATTATTTTTTGATTAATATAATTATATAATTTTCTAACTTTGAAACATAATAATTCAACTTACTTTTATAATCATTTTTATGTATATAAGATACAAAAAAACAATAAAACGTTTATTTTATAGGGTTTTGATAGAAAAACAATATGATTTCTCATATATTTTTGAGTTATTGGATTAGTTTAAATATACACAATATGGTATAATTGCATGACAATATAAACACTATATTATCTATATTATAAAGAAAGATAACATTTTTAATGCGAGAATTACTGTCTAAAAAAAGTCACAGACAATTAGAATTATTAGAATTGCTATTTGAAAACAAACGATGGTTTCATATTTCTGAGCTAGCAGAATTATTACACTGTACAGAACGTTCTGTAAAAGATGACTTATCCCATGTCAGGTCCTCATTTCCTGACTTGATATTTCATTCCTCTACAAATGGCATACGTATTATTAACACCGATGATAGTGATATTGAGATGGTCTATCATCATTTTTTTAAGCATTCAACCCACTTTTCAATTTTAGAATTTATCTTCTTTAATGAAGGATGTGATACTGATAGTATTTCCAAAGAGTTTTACATCAGTTCATCCTCGTTTTACCGTATCATCGGTCACATTAATAAAATTATTAAGAAACAATATCGTTTTGAAATCAGCCTCAATCCAGTTCGAATCACTGGAAATGAAATCGATATCCGTTACTTTTTTGCCCAGTATTTTTCAGAGAAATATTATTTCCTTGAATGGCCCTTTGAAGATTTTTCTCAAGAACCCTTGTCTCAATTATTGGAATTAGTCTATAAAGCAACTTCTTTCCCGATGAATTTGTCAACTCACAGAATGTTAAAATTACTTCTGGTTACAAATTTATATCGTATAAAGTTTGGTCATTTCATGGAAGTTGAGAAAAATTCTTTTAACAATCAATTGTTAGAATCGTTCATGCAGGCAGAAGGAATCGAAGACATTGTAGCGAACTTTGATTCTGAATATCATATCTCTTTGAATAAAGAAGTGATAGGTCAACTATTTGTATCCTATTTTCAAAAAATGTTTTTCATAGATGAAGAAGTATTTCTGAATCATGCAAAAACAGACAGCTATGTAAAAAAATCGTATCAGTTATTGGGCGATCTAGTAGATCAGGTATCAAGAGAGTATAATCTCCAAGTAGACAATAAGGACAATCTGATTTGGCATCTGCATAATACAGCACATCTGCATCGCCAGGAATTATCGACAGAGTTTATCTTATTTGATCAAAAAGGCAATACAATCAAGAACTTTCAAAATATTTTCCCTCGATTTGTTTCGGAGGTGAAGGAAGGGATTGAACATTATCTAGAGGCTTTGGATATGGATTACAATTCAATGAAAGTCAATCACTTGAGCTATACTTTTATTACCCATAGCAAACACTTAGTGTTAAATCTTTTACAAAATCAACCTAAATTAAAGGTTTTGGTCATGAGTAATTTTGATCAGTATCATGCAAAATCAGTAGCAGAGACACTTTCTTACTATTGCAGCAACAATTTTGAACTGGAGGTTTGGAGTGAATTAGAACTATCACTTGATTCTTTAAAAGAATCACCTTACGATATCATCATTTCGAATTTTATTATTCCACCCATTGAGAACAAGAGACTGATCTATTCCAATAATATTAATACGGTCGCACTCATCTCCTTACTTAACGCAATGATGTTTATTCGACTAGATGAGTAACTAAGAATAATAAAAAAACGCTATGTAGCGTTTTTTTGTTATGAGAAGAGAATTTCATCTATATTAGACTCAGAATATCCTAAAAATTTAAGCAAAAAAGCCTTGATTTTCAAGGCTTTTTTCTCTATTTCTATGCCCCCTGCATGGATTTGTAAGAACTTTTCATATTGAAAATAAACAAAAATGTTGAAATATAGCTGATTTTAGGGAAATACTTTTAGGTGTTTTCAATGTCAGGATTTAAAAATGGGGCAAAAGTGGGGCAAAAACGAATGACTCGTATTTGGTTTGAAAACCTATAATACCTAATGATTATGCTATTCTAGATATATAGTTTTGTTATAAATAAATGTCAGTGCGAGATCAAATTGGAGGATAAAATGGAAAAACAAATTAATGAAAAAAAAGCCTTGGTTCCCAAAGCTTTTTAATCTTATAAACTCATTAAAACAACTCCCAGTAAGGTGTGGAATGTTTTTTAGTCTGTGTCATATAAAAATAAATAGAATGAATAGCTATAGCTAGAGCTAAAATGGTTGTTATACTCACTACTATTATAGGATTAGAAGCAAAGATTAAAGAGAGAATCAAGGCAGCCAGATAGAGTGTCGCTTGGACACAGTAGTAACTTTTCGAATAGCGAAGATAGTGTTTGTTATGGGGCCCATTTACTAGGACAGCAGCTTGAAAGAGGCCAAATCCGATATAAGAGAAGCTGGTTGCAAAGAGACGATTAGCTTCAGGATTCTGAAGAAATCCCATCGATACAGTCATCATCATAAGTCCAATGAAAATAGGATAGTGACTGTAAATTAGAAATAGCCCCTTTTGATTAGATTTTTCATCAATAGCATGGTCGAATTGACCAAAATAAAACAAGAACAGAGAAATCATAATAATGAAATAAAGAACCGAATAAATCGAGAAATTCTCGATTGTAAAGAAGTTAGCTAGCTCCGTAATCATCTCTCCAAACATAATAATGACAAGAAGGGAGATGCGCTCGATTAAATGGGGGAGATTTACCTGGTAATGCTTATCTTTATTAAGCAAGATACTTGGCATAATAAATGTTAGCAGAATACTAGCATAAAGGATATAGACTCCAATGTAAATAGGAAGAAGAGCTGCTAGATAGATTTCTAAACTTCGTAGACCTGTTATCCATAGAAAACCTTTGATACTTTCCCTATGAACATTATCGGTTGATTTTTTAAAAAACTCAACCAAATATTGAAAAAATAAGGTAAGGGTTAATGTACCAATAGCCCAACAGACATAATGAAAATATTGTTGCCAATCAGGTCCAATCATATTGGCTATAAAGAGTAAAATTCCCATTTTGATAAACATGATTACTATGTTAAATAAAAGAGTTCTTTCCATAGCGATTGGTATAATCGGTTTGAATCATCCAGGAATCGATGAGAATCAAAGTAGCAATGAGAAAATCAAGGAAAGAATTCCAAGTCAAAATACCGTTATGAAGATGGTGAATTAAAGCAGTTACTTTTGAAATCGCAAAAACAAAAACTAGATCATAAAAAAGTTCTGAATAATTTACACGTTTATGTTTAACAAGAGTTGTCATCTTAAGACCTTTCTATTTTAGAAGTACAATTTATTATAACAGAAAATGGTAATAAAAAAAAAGGAGATGCTTAAATAACTTCATGTGACGCGAATGAACTGCGCCACAAAAGTTAGGTTTTTTCTGTCTAACTTTTGGGGTGCAGTTCAGAAGGGGTGTTTTTTCTATCGTTTTTTAGTGCTAAGACTACACAAAAAAGCCTTGATTCCAAGGCTTTTTCCTGTTGATTTAGATGCCCCCTACAGGGATTTGGAAAGGACTTTCATATTGAGAGCAATTAAAAATATTGAAATATAAGTGATTTTAGGTATTTTCAATGTCATGATTTAAAAATGGGACAAAAGTGGGGCAAAAACCATACAGATTCTAAACTGTATGGTTCTTTTTTTATCTAACCAAGAAAGGTTAAAACTTATTAAAACAAATGCAATCAACTGTTGAAAACTTTTTAGTCCGTGTAATATAAAAACAAGTAAAAAGTTGAACTATAGGGAATATTGTGTCATAATAGGTAATAGATGAATAATTAATAGATTGGAAATAATGCTTTCTTACCTTAACAAGTTGAATTGGTTATACATTTTTTCGTCGCAATTGTGTCTATCTCTCGAGTTTAGCTAGTTTTTATAAGCTCTGGTTTCTAATCAATATAACAAATTTTAGAAGTGCATAAGACAAGATGGTGACATTATTACAGTCATTTCTAGTCACCATATGTTGCTGGCACAGGCTGTTTGTAGTGTTGGCTATTTACTAGTCAGTTTAATCGGAGTGTTTAATTTTTATTGTTGAAAGGTTTTTATATGGCGAAAATTCTATCTTTAGGTCTGACAGGTAAGAAATTACTTGCTCAGGGGTTCTTGTTTGTTCTGCTAGGTCTCATCTTGATGGTCACGGGGACTTGGTTGCCAGTAACAGTTATTCGCCTGGTTCTGTTTTTAGCTTGGATAGCAACGGTCGTAGATTTGCTATTAAGAGTTTTCAAAAAAAGCCAGTCAACGGATACCTTGGGAGTTGCACTGGTTAAATTGTTAGTGCTGGGATATTTGCTAGGTTCTAATCTTGCGACTGATATACCGATTTATGTTCTGGCTCTTGTGATTGGAGTTTATCAGATTTTTCATGCTAGTATTAACCTTGTCACCTATGTTCTCTACCGCAAAAACAAAATTCGACCTCGTTTTCGTCTCTTACTAGATGGACTCGTACTAGTTTTTCTTGGTGGGACTAGTCTTTTGTCCTCTACAGGAAATTCTGTCTTTCAACTCTTTGTATTAGGGGCTTATTTTTTCCTTTATGGTGTGTCCAATATCCGTGATGGTTTCTTGTTTGAGGAGGAAATTGGGAAAAACCATCTCAAACGTCGTGTAAGAATGAGCTTACCTATTGTCCTAGCCGCTCTCATCCCTGCAAGTACTTTAGCAAAAATCAACAAATTCATGCAGGAAAATGCTGATGAGAGAGAGGATATCCATCTTGGAATGGTGAAGTCTGGTAAGACAGCGGAGCTTGAAATTTTTGTTCATACAGCTGAGACCTCTCTGTTTTCGGCAATTGGTCATGTGGATATCTGCTATCAAGGCCGTGTTATTTCTTATGGCAACTATGATCCGTCTTCTGAGACCTTATTTGGCATGGTAGGAGATGGTGTCTTATATTTCTGTGATCGTGACAAGTACATTGACCTATGTAAACGTGAGAGTCAAAAAACGCTTTTTGGTTATGGGATAGATTTGACGCCTGAAATGGAAAAAGCAGTTCAGAAAAAGTTGGCTGAATTGAAACAACTGACGATTCCATGGGAGCCAAGTGCAGATAAAATCATGACAGGTGATGGTAAGGAAGACTACACCTACGCTTATAAAATCAGACATGAGACAGATGGGGAACTTTATAAATTTATCAAATCTAAGTTTAAATCCTACTTTGTCTTATCTACAAACTGTGTGCTCTTGGCTGATACCATAGTCGGTCAGGCTGGCACCGATATCCTCTCACCCAAAGGATTTATCGCTCCAGGAACTTACCAAGCCTACCTTAATCGAGAGTTTGAAAAACCAAATAGTATAGTCGTATCTAAACATGTTTATTAAGAAGAATTTATGAACTTAGTAAAAAAATACACCCCGTTAATACTTTTTATAGGGCTGGTTGCTCTTGTAATTCTGAATGCATCGAGCTTTATATCAGGAGCAATCTCTCTCTTTGATGTAATATCAACCTTGATTTATGGTGCTGTTATTGCTTTTGTGCTTAATGTTCCTATGAAAAAAATTGAACAGTACTTAGTTAAATTGAAGGTAAAGGCAGAGTTGCGTCGTCCGATTGCCATGGTACTTGTTTTCCTAGCTCTTATCTTAATCGTGATTGCTCTTTTGGTTTTGGTGCTGCCAACCCTAGCCCAGACTATTAGTCAGCTGGGAACAGTCCTTTCAACAGTCCTTACTCAACTTGGGAAATTGCTAGGCAGCTCGGAATTTGTAACCAAAGACATGTTGTCAACTATCGTATCAGGCATACAGGGACAATCTAGTTCTATTAGCCAAGCTTTGATAGGTTTTTTATCAGGTCTGACTAGTAATATCGGCAATATTTTTTCAAGTTTGATGAATGCCTTTTTGATTATAGTCTTCACCTTTTCATTTTTATCCAGTAAGGAACATTTGGCAGCGATGACGAGTCGACTTCTAAAAGTTTTTCTTCCAGAGAAGGTGGTGATAAAGTTGACTTACATTGGACAAGTAGCACTAGAGACTTATGACCAATTTTTGATGAGTCAGCTGATTGAAGCAGTTATCATAGGAGTTATGATAGCGGTTGGTTACAGCGTGTTTGGGATACCCTATGGAGTAATGACAGGTATCTTTGCAGGAGTGCTATCGTTCATTCCTTATGTAGGGCCTATGATTGCTTGTGTTGTGGGAGCGATTTTTATCTTCACAGTGAGTCCTACTCAAGCCTTACTTTCTCTTCTTCTATATCAAGTTATACAGCTGATTGAAGGAAACCTTATTTATCCTAGAGTTGTAGGTCAGTCTATTGGTTTGCCAGCTATTTTCACGCTTGCGGCTGCTAGTATTGGAGGCAATCTCTTTGGCTTACTTGGGATGATATTCTTTACACCGATATTTGCTGTTATCTATCGATTGGTTAAGGAATTTGTCGTTGCAAAGGAAAATCAGCTAGATTAAGAAAAACTAAATTTAATAAGATATACTGAGAAGAGAGTGAGAGATTCTCTTCTCTTTTATTTTTAAATACTTTTCTACAAAAAGCTATTAGACGTTAAAAAAAGCCTTGGTTTCAAGGCTTATTTCTGTTGATTTAGATGTGCCCCCTGCAGGGCTCGAACCTGCGCCCCATAGCTTAAGAGTCTACTGCTCTACCAACTGAGCTAAGGAGGCAACAGAAAAAGCTGAGAATGTAACTTCCCAGCTATTTTAATATGCCCAAAATGGCAGCTAGATTATTTACGAAAGGCATCAAGGATATAGGTGAAACCAACAATTAAAAATGCAAAGGCAACGACATAAACGACAAAGACACTTGTAGCTACTGGATTGAACAAAATCACTAGACCTAGTAAAAATGCAAGCAACGCTATCCACATGATATGGTTGCCAATAATAGGGAAAATCAATCCCAGACGATTGCCTTTAAAGAAAACTATAATGGCTTCTACAATTAACCAAATTCCTAAAATAGTTGGAATGACAACTGGCAGCGTCACAAAGCCATAGGCAACGAGGTAAAGAGCTAAGAGAAGATTAACAATCCCTTGGAAAAGATGAGCTGGTGAGCGAAGCTCTTTTGGTACAGAGAAATAGCCTAAAATAGCTGCTATAGAAGAAACCAGTAAACCAAATGCAATCCACCAGCTGTAAGCAACAAGATTAGCTACTGGGTTTGTAAATAGGAAAAGTCCTAAAAGGACAAAAACAACTCCTGCAAGGAATAGCAGTAAACGATTAGAAAATTTCATTTCAATACCCCCTATATAGTATAGTTTGTTAATAAAACTATTATACTTATTTTTATAGAAAATGTCAATAAAATAAATAAACAATTTGGAAGTTTCAGTCTGATTCATGAAAAGAAAATCAGTTTTTATCATTTTGAAAATAAAAAGAGAAGATAAAATTTGTCTTCTCTACATGAAAATATTGTATGGCATCAAAGCAAAAGTAACTGGCTTTACACTATTTGTTAAGATGTAATTTGATTCAAAAAGAAAAGATAGATTTAAATGTAGGGCAAATCAGTTATAGACAAACAAAAAAGCCTTGTAAATCAAGGCTTTTTCCTGTTGTTTAGATGCCCCCTGCAGGGCTCGAACCTGCGACCCATAGATTAAGAGTCTACTGCTCTACCAACTGAGCTAAGGAGGCAACAGAAAAAGCTGTATTGGTGCCGGACCTTCACGATTTGTATTGAACCCGCGCAATTAAGCAGGTGGGCAACTCGCTCTAACTGAAGCTGCTTCCGCGTGATACGGCCTGCATGCTGTTAGAAGTCTTTTGTTTCCCTAATAATACAAAAAATAGTCGGTCAACACTTAAGTGTGAAGTCGTACACCACAGCGTTTCTATAATTATAATACCATAAATTTTGAAAAATTCAAGAGAAAAACATGATTTTTTGCAAACGATACCATCATTTTTTGAGCTGATCAATCTTATCCTTGGTCATTCCAAGGGCTCGCTCGTATTTGCCGTTTTCGTTAGGCGTGAAATAATTGGCATCTTTTATCTTATCAGGCAGATAGTCTTGCTTGATCCAATTGCCAGGATAGGAGTGAGGGTAGAGATAGTCCTGTGCGTTGCCTAGTTCTTTACTGCCTGCATAGTGTCCGTCGCGTAAGTGACGTGGAATGGGGAGATTTCCATTCTTTCGTAGGTCGGCTAAGGCCTTGTCCATAGCCACATAGGCTGAGTTGGACTTGGGGGATAGGGCCAAGTCAATGACAATATTAGCAATAAGGATACGAGCTTCAGGAAATCCAATCCGCTGGGCTGCTTCTAGAGCTGTAACGGTATGGACTTGTGCGTCAGGATTTGCCAGACCAATATCTTCATAAGCGATAACGGTCAAGCGTCGAGCTAGGCTAGGCAGGTCTCCTGCCTCAACAAGGCGAGCTGCGTAGTGGAGGCTGGCATTGACATCGGAGCCGCGGATGGACTTCTGTAGGGCAGAGAGGACATCGTAATGGCCGTCTCCATCCTTATCCATGGTGATATAGCACTTTTGCAGGCTGTTTTCCATCACATCAAGCGTGATGTGGCGGATGCCCTTGCCATCTTCTGGAGTAGAGAGCACAGCTAAATCCAGCGAGTTATAGGCAGAGCGCAGGTCTCCGTTGGTAGAGATGGTAATGAAATCCAGAGCTTCTTTGTCTAGCTCTACTGGAAAATCAAATCCTCTTTCCTTATCCGTCAAGGCTAGCTGAATGGCTGTCCGGATGTCGTCGTTGCTGAGGGGCTCAAGCTCAAATATCTGAACTCGGCTTCGGATGGCAGGAGTGACAGAAAAGAAAGGATTTTCCGTCGTTGCCCCAATCATGATGACCAGACCGCTTTCTAATAGCGGCAGCAGAAAGTCTTGCTTGGTCTTGTCCAAGCGATGAATCTCATCCAGTAGGAGCACTAATCCGCCGGAGAATTTCGCTTCTTCCGCAATCTCTTGCAGACGCTTCTTGCTATCTACGGTGGCATTAAAGGTCCGAAAAGCATATTTAGTTGTGCCGGCGATAGCCGAGGCGATAGAGGTTTTTCCGATGCCGGGTGGCCCGTACAGAATCATCGAGGACAGGCGATTGGCTTCAACCATGCGACGGATGATTTTCCCGGGTCCGACCAGATGTTGCTGGCCGATAATCTGATCAATGTCGGTCGGCCGCATGCGCAGGGCGAGGTTTTCTGGCATAAGATTTCCTTTCTGCAAGTGTTTTTCTTGGCTTTTTGTGTTACTATTGTAGATAGTAATATTTTATCACAATGAAAAGAGGAAATCATGGCTAAGTACGGTTTTTTGGAGATATTGGACGAGGAAATGGGGAAGAGCTTTCCTTTTGACTATGAGATAAACTGGGACAAGAAGAATCACGCAGTCGAGGTCGCCTTTCTCCTTGAGGTGCAAAATCCAGGCGGGATTGAGACGGTTGATGCTGAGGGCAATGCCTCAGCTGAGGATATTTACTTTGAGGAAGCCGTACTTTTCTATAATCCGACCAAGTCTCGCTTTGAGGCAGAGGACTATCTGGCAGCCCTGCCATATGAGCCGAAGAAGGGGCTGTCACGGGAGTTTCTGGCTTATTTCGTGGATTTCCTAACCCAAACGGCTGAGTCGGGCCTCGATGCCCTCATGGACTTCTTAGCAGATCCAGAGGTGGCAGAGTTTGAGTTAGCTTGGAATGCTGAGGCTTTTGAAAATGGCAGAGCGGACTTGACTGAGACAGACTTTTATCCTTATCCGAGGTACTAGGAGGCGCTTATGGCGGATGAAGAAGGACTAGATTTACTGCACAAACAGATGGAGTTTTCTGGCTGCAAGATTGCCTTGCTCTGTGATGATAAGCTACTGACTATCTTGCGAGACGATATTCCAACCATTCCTTGGCCCAAAATGTGGGAGCTGCCGGGCGGTGGCCGAGAGGGCGAGGAGACACCTTTTGAATGCGTACAAAGAGAAGTTTTTGAAGAGCTTGGTTTGAAGCTTGAAAAAGCGGATATTCTCTGGGCTAAGGACTATCAAGGAATGCTTGATCCAGACAAAACCTCTATTTTTATGGTGGGAACCATCACTCAGGAAGAATTTGCCGGTATCGTCTTTGGCGATGAGGGGCAGGCTTATCAGATGATGGATGTGAGCCAGTTCTTATCAGATGAAAAGGTTGTTCCGCAGCTACAGGACAGGTTGAGAGATTATTTGGAGGTGCGAGTATGATTCATATTGATCGGGCGGGAGCTGAGGATTTAGAGACTATTATTGCCATTCAGCGAGCGAGTTTTAAGGCCGTTTATGAGAAATATCAGGATCAATACGACCCCTATCTGGAGGAGCGAGAGCGGATTCACTGGAAGCTGGTTGAGCGGCCCAATAGTTTTTATTATTTTGTCAAAGACGGCGAGAAGATTCTGGGCTTTATCCGCTTGAATACAAATGATGAACAGACAGCAGGCTGGATTGGGACAGTGGCGATTTTGCCAGAGTGCCAGAATAAAGGATATGGCTCTGAGGGGCTTGGTCTGATTGAGGAGAAATTCTCTACCATTAGGCAATGGGATTTGTGTACGGTTTTCCAGGACAAAGGTATGGTGGCTTTTTATGAGAAAAACGGCTATCATCAGACCCATATTGAGCCCGAAAAAGAGGGCATGGATATGGTCTATATGACGAAGATAATGAAATAAACAAAGAAAGGATTGTTCAGTTAAATTTCTAAACTGAACCCGCCCTAAATACTGTGCCAAAAATAAAAGTTTCTCTTAGACGCAAGCGTCGTCAGAGAATTTCCTATTTTGGCTTTGTATTTTACGGGCTTGGTATTTTAATGATGGACACTTGGCAGGAATTAACGATTGAAGTGAAGCGGGAGGCAGAGGAAGCGGCCTCGAATATTCTGATTGAGCTGGGCAGTCAGGGTGTGGCTATCGATGACAGCGCAGATTATCTGGGGCAGGTTGACCAATATGGTGAGCTTTTTCCAGAAGTTGAGCAGAGCGAGCGGGTCAAGATTACGGGCTACTATCCGGCTTCTGTAGATATAGAAGCTGTTGCGGCCCAGGCCAATGAGCGTTTGGCTGAGCTGGATGGCTTCGGCTTGGAGACGGGAGATATTCAGCTGACTCGGCAGGAACTGGCTGAGGAAGATTGGGCGGATAATTGGAAGAAATACTTTGAGCCGGCTCGTATTACTCATGATTTGACTATTGTGCCGTCCTGGACGGAGTATGAAGCGACAGCTGGTGAGAAGATTATCAAGCTGGATCCTGGCATGGCCTTTGGGACAGGTACTCACCCGACGACCAAGATGAGCCTCTTTGCGCTGGAGCAGGTCTTGCGGGGCGGAGAAACTGTGCTGGATGTGGGCACAGGAAGCGGAGTTCTCTCCATTGCCAGCTCACTTTTAGGCGCTAAGGACATCTACGCCTATGATTTAGATGAGGTGGCAGTGCGCGTGGCTCAGGAAAATATTGAGCTCAATCCAGGTATGGAGAATATCCATGTGGCGCCGGGGGATCTTCTTCGAGGTGTGGAAATCGAGGCGGATGTCATTGTTGCCAATATTTTGGCCGATATACTCATCCATCTGACTGAGGATGCTTATCGTCTAGTCAAGGATGAGGGCTATCTGATTATGAGTGGGATCATTTCTGAGAAGTGGGAAATGGTGCGCGAGTCAGCGGAAGCGGCAGGATTTTTCTTGGAAACGCATATGATTCAGGGCGAATGGAATGCCTGTGTCTTTAAGAAAACGCAGGACATTTCAGGCGTGATAGGTGGTTAGATGCAGCAGTATTTTATAAAAGGAAACCCTCAGTCTCCTCTGGTGGTCACGGATAAGGACACGACCAAACATATGTTTTCAGTCATGCGGCTCAAAGCGGGCGACCAAGTCACATTAGTCTTTGATGATGGCGTGAAACGACTGGCTCGGGTGCTAGACCCCAGTCAGCAGAGCTTGGAAATCTTGGAGGAGTTAGCGGATAATACCGAGTTGCCGGTTCAAGTGACCATTGCTTCAGGTTTTCCTAAGGGTGATAAGTTGGAGTTTATCACCCAGAAGGTAACGGAGCTAGGAGCCAGTGCTATCTGGGCTTTCCCGGCGGACTGGTCGGTGGCCAAGTGGGATGGCAAAAAACTAGACAAAAAGAGTGAAAAGCTGGAGAAAATTGCTCAGGGAGCAGCTGAGCAGAGCAAGCGCAATCTAATTCCAGAAGTTCGTCTCTTTGATAAAAAGGCAGACTTTCTTGCTCAGCTGGCTCAATTTGACACCATCGTTGTGGCCTATGAAGAATCGGCCAAAGAAGAAGAAACTGCAGCTCTAGTTCGTACTCTGTCGGGTTTGGCAGCCGGTGCAAAAGTTCTTTTTATCTTCGGGCCGGAGGGCGGTCTCTCGCCAGAGGAAATAGCAGCCTTTCATAAAGCAGGTGCTGTATCAGCAGGTCTAGGCCCACGTATCCTGCGGGCTGAAACAGCCCCGCTTTATGCCTTGACCGCAGTCAGTGTTTTGTCTGAACTAATGAACTAAATGATACTGTACCTCATCGGATGAGGTACAGTTTTTTTGGCTTCTGCTGTCTTTTTATTAAAACAGGCCAGGCTCTTTGCATAAGTGTTTTCTTATTGCCTTAAAAATGATAAAATAATAGGCAAGAAATTGGAGAGAATGAATGCCAAAAGAAGTGAATTTAACGGGCGATCAGGTCGTCGCTTTAACAAGGAAATATTTAGCAGCTGAGGATGTGGCCTTTGTTCAGAAAGCCTTGGTATATGCAGTGGACTGTCATAGCGGGCAATTTCGCAAGTCGGGAGAGCCCTATATTGTTCATCCTATTCAGGTAGCTGGGATTTTGGCCAAACTTAAGCTTGATGCAGTTACAGTTGCCTGTGGTTTTTTGCATGATGTGGTAGAAGATACAGATGCTAGTTTAGATGATTTAGAGCGTGAGTTTGGTCCAGATGTCCGGACGATTGTAGACGGTGTGACCAAACTGGGGAAGGTTAAGTACAAATCCCACGAGGAGCAGCTTGCTGAGAATCACCGTAAGATGCTGATGGCTATGTCGGAGGATATTCGGGTTATCTTGGTTAAGTTGGCGGACCGCCTTCACAATATGCGGACGCTCAAGCATTTACGCAAGGATAAGCAGGAGCGGATTTCGCGCGAAACAATGGAGATCTATGCGCCCTTGGCTCATCGCCTGGGGATTTCCAGTGTCAAGTGGGAGTTAGAGGACTTGTCTTTCCGCTATCTCAATGAAGTCGAGTTTTATAAGATTTCTCACATGATGAAGGAAAAACGACGTGAAAGAGAAGCCTTGGTCGAAGAAGTCGTGAGTAAGATTGAGACCTATGCAGGTGAACGACATTTGCATGGGAAGATATATGGGCGACCTAAGCACATCTACTCGATCTACCGTAAGATGCAGGACAAGAAAAAGCGATTTGATGAAATCTATGACTTGATTGCTATTCGATGCATTTTGGAAACACCAAGCGATGTCTATGCAATGCTTGGCTATATCCATGAGCTATGGAAACCAATGCCGGGTCGTTTTAAGGATTATATCGCCAACCGCAAGGCCAACGGTTACCAATCCATCCATACAACGGTTTATGGGCCTAAGGGACCGATTGAGTTTCAGATTCGGACTAAGGAAATGCACGAAGTCGCTGAATACGGGGTTGCAGCTCACTGGGCCTACAAGAAGGGCATTAAGGGCAAGGTTGATAGCAAAGAATCTGCAATCGGAATGAACTGGATCCAAGAATTGATGGAATTGCAAGCTGAGTCTGGTGATGCCAAAGAATTTGTGGATTCGGTCAAAGAAAACTATCTGGCTGAAGAAATCTATGTCTTTACGCCTGATGGCTCTGTACGTGCTCTACCTAAGGATTCAGGGCCGATTGATTTTGCCTATGAGATTCATACCAAGGTTGGGGAGAGGGCGACAGGTGCTAAGGTCAATGGACGCATGGTTCCATTGACGACCAAGCTTAAGACTGGTGACCAGGTTGAGATTATCACCAGTGCCAACTCTTTTGGTCCCAGTCGAGACTGGATTGGTCTGGTTAAGACTAGTAAGGCTCGCAATAAAATTCGTCAATTCTTTAAAAACCAAGACAAGGAATTATCCATCTCTAAAGGTCGGGAACTTCTGCAAGCTCAATTCCAAGAAAATGGCTATGTAGCCAATAAGTACATGGACAAGAAGCATATGGAAGAGGTCCTGCAAAAGACCAGCTATAAGACAGAAGAAGCTCTGTTTGCAGCTATTGGGTTTGGTGAAATAGGAGCTATTTCGATTTTCAATCGTCTGACTGAAAAAGAGCGCCGTGAAGAGGAACGGGCCAAGGCTAGAGCTGAGGCTGAGGAATTAGTCAAAGGCGGCGAGGTCAAGGTTGAAAACAAAGAGACCCTCAAGGTCAGACATGAGGGAGGTGTAGTCATTCAGGGGGCATCTGGTCTACTGATTCGGATTGCCAAATGTTGTAACCCTGTTCCAGGTGACCATATTGTTGGTTACATTACCAAGGGTCGTGGTGTGGCTATCCATCGCTTGGACTGTATGAACCTTAAGGCTCAGGAAAACTATGAGCAGCGCCTGATTGATGTCGAGTGGGAAGAAAATAATACGACCAAAGAATACACGGCCCACATTGATATCTATGGATTGAACCGAACTGGCCTTCTCAACGATGTGCTACAGGTCTTATCGAATACAACTAAAAACATCTCTACTGTTAATGCTCAGCCGACCAAGGATATGAAATTTGCCAATATCCACGTTTCTTTTGGTATTGCTAATCTATCTATGCTGACAACAGTGGTGGATAAGATTAAGAGCGTTCCGGAGGTCTACTCAGTTAAGCGGACTAATGGATAAGTATGCGGACTGAAGTTGATGTGTAGGATAGAGGATATCCAGATGGAAAAGGGGATAGAAGCAGAGAAATGAAAATTGTCATTCAACGTGTAAAACAAGCTCAGGTGTCGATTGAAAACCAAGTACACAACAAAATTTCGTCTGGCTTGCTCCTCTTGGTAGGAGTCGGGCCAGATGATGGTCCAGATGATTTGGACTATGCTGTTCGTAAAATCGTTCATATGCGGATTTTTTCTGATGATGAGGGCAAGATGAACCTGTCTGTTAAAGACATTGAAGGGGAGATTCTTTCTATTTCTCAGTTCACCCTGCATGCGGATACTAAGAAGGGAAATCGGCCGGCTTTCGTCAAGGTGGCGCCACCCGAATTAGCCAGTCGTTTCTACGACGAATTTAATCAGCTACTGGCGCAAGAAGTACCAACCAAAACGGGTATTTTTGGTGCAGATATGCAGGTAGAGCTAATCAATGATGGCCCAGTGACTATTATTCTGGATACGAAGAATCGCTGAGAATAAATATGAAAAGGAGTTTGAACACTAATGTTCAAACTCCTAATTTTTTTCAGATTCTGTCGTAATGGATGTATAATTTCCTACAACATTTCTAAAAACCATCAATCATTTCTTGAGGAATGATTTCTTTGATGGTCGTCACTAGCTGATTGATAAGCTTTTTCGCTTCAGTGGGCTCTTTGTAGAGTTTTTGAAAATAAGTCTGTATATTTTCTTCAAAATGCTGAGGTAATAGCGGGCAGTTGGTTTTTGCAAACTCCAGCATTCTCTTTTCTCCAGGGTGCGTCTGTTCGTTTAGGGCGAAGAGCAAGTCAAAATAGGAAGCAAAAAATTCGCTGCTACGGTGATTGATGCTGAGCAGGTCCTGACGCTTGAGCGCTTTTTCAATTTGTTTGGAGAAAGCTGGCATGGCTTGATCAAGTAAGAGGAGCTGCTTCTTAATAATATTCTTTTTCAGCTCAGCTGGATAAGGTCGTCTGTACTTGTTCTGAAGCGCCTCATAGCGACCATTGCGGTCGTAGATGATTTTGCTGTGGAGCAGATTGTGCCACATACAGGTGGTATAGGCATTCTGAGCTTGGTGATCTAGGACTACAGTTTGCAGGTCTTTATCAAAGCTATCCAGTGTACGGTAAATAAGCTCAATTTCGATCTTGCTCTTTAGCACACAGTCATCTTCTAGTTCCCAAAATTGATTGCCGATTTCCATGTAGGAGCAGTACTTGCTGAGGATATTGCGTCGAGTCATGGGAGCAATGGAATCCGTCAAGTAGACATAAACATCATAGTCTGAGTCTTTGTCAAAATACTGTCCAGCACGAGAGCCACCGAGAACGATAGCTTCCACTTGATCTAGCTGGGCAAATTCTTTAAAAAGTTCTTGCGGCATAATTTTTCCTCACTGATTTTTGACATCATTTTAACAAAATGTAAGCGGGTTGGCAAGAAAATTGAAGCAGTAAAAACCTTTGATTTTATACCTTTGAAACCTCTCTTTTTTTTAGAAACAATTTAGAATTACTTAATAAATAATTGAAGTTTGTTTTATATAATGATGGTAAAGAAAAGAGAGAAAGGAGTTTCTAATGATGGTAAGTCTTATTCAACAAATGACAAATGCTCTGATTCAAATTGTTTTGTTTATGTTACTTCCTTTTATTTGGTGGTTTGTGACAGCTAGAAGAAAAAGTTCATTTTTAGATTGGATAGGCTTTAAGCCACTAAAAGATACTGGCAATCATAAGATGTGGCTCTGGATATTTCTTGGTTTACTAAGCTTCACTATCTTTTCGTATTTAGTACTGTATACTACCGTTAAAGATCTTAAAACGGCAACTTCAAGCTTTGCTGGCCTCGGCTTCCAAGCCTTGCCAGCTGTTCTGATTTATAGTCTTTTTCAAACTTCCCTGCCAGAAGAACTACTATTCAGAGGTTTTCTTTTAAAAAGATTCTCTGTCTGCTTGTCTTTTGGAATAGCCAATACCATACAAGCTGCTCTTTTTGGGCTCCTTCATGGCCTTATGTTTATAACAGAGGTTTCTTGGTTGCAAACCCTAGTCATCATTTTGTGTACTGGTGGCATTGCAGCTTATCTAGGTTTTGTCAATGAAAAGAAATCTG
The DNA here is from genome assembly GCF_001807785.1 of Streptococcus sp. HMSC10A01. Taxonomy (NCBI): domain Bacteria; kingdom Bacillati; phylum Bacillota; class Bacilli; order Lactobacillales; family Streptococcaceae; genus Streptococcus; species Streptococcus sp. HMSC10A01. The sequence continues at coordinate 133,561 of NZ_KV790967.1, forward strand.
GTGGTTCTATTTTAGCCAGCTGGATCATGCATGCTTTAGCCAATGTGATTACGGGTATGCTATCGGCTTTCTTGTTGATTTAGTTAGCTAAGAATTCCACTACAAATTAAAAGTTCCGATTCATTTCATGAATCGGAACTTCATTTTTGAGAAAGAGCTGGTACAGTCTTTTGAGGGAGAAGATAATCAAACATAGCTGTTTCTAGTTATTTGCAGGACTGTCGACTTTCATTTGATCAAAAACATAAAGGAAGAAGTCCTTCGAAACTTCGAAATGCCCGTATCTTAGCTGGGAGGCATACTGACGCCACTGAGGATGCTGGCGGACTTGCTCAATGGGGCAGTCTATGACCGGCTGGTAGTAGCTGACATCTCGCCGAAATGGGAAGAAATCTTCGAACATCTCTACTTGGTAGGCAGTATCATCTAGGATCTTACCAACTGCTGTAAAGGCCTGCAACTTTTCTTGATCATTCATCTGATATTTAGGGCTGTAGTAGAGAAGATAGTCTCCTTTTTTCATTCGGTTTAGTGGTGCTTTCTTACCATGGCAGACTTGACAAAAACCACCTTCCACACCTCTTAGTACATGTTCTTTTGATACGACACCAATCCAAAATCTAGTCATTTTCGGTCTCCAGTTCAATTAATAGTTGATTCAATATTTCCGTTTTGTTTTTTAATTTCCCAAAGAATGCCTGATCAATACCTTCAACTAAAGGAAGGGCTTGATTGACCTTTTGCAGCCCCGTATCCGTTAGAAGTATGATATTGGCGCGGCTGTCCTTGGGATGGATTTCCCGCATGATTAAGTCTTTTTTGACCAAGAGTCGGATGATTTGGGATACGGTCATGACATCCATGTCAGAAAAGCGGGCGATATCGGTTTGACTCACCCATTCTTGCTGACGTAGAAGTGCTGCAAGACTAGTCAAAACGACAAATTGGGGATGGGTCAGATCAATTGTTTTCAGTTGGCTTTTAATCAGACCATGCCACTTGTGGTAGGCACGGATAAAGAGGAGACCAGTAGACTGTTGGGAATCGTTTTTATAAATTGAATTAAAATCAAGTTGCTTCATTTTTATACCACTTCCAAAATAGTAAGTATACTTATTATACATCTTTTCTATTATCTTGTCAAAAAAAGCCCTTTGAATTTCAAAGAACTTTTAAATCTTTTCTACATAAATCTGTTGGGCAATAGGTTGGGCTAGTTGGATTTCTTGCCCATCCACTTCAAGAGAATAGAGGTGGCTAAAGTCATCGTAGCCTAGAAAACGAATTGTTTTTCCTACTTGAAGGCCATTTCTTTCCAGGTAGGTCAAGAGGTCGAAGTTATCATGGACACGGGCCAGTATATAATCGCCTTTTTCTTTGGCCTCTTCTAAAGTAAGTTTATGTTTTTCAACTAGGAGTTCTCCCTTAGCTGGAATGGTTCCTCCATGGGGGCAAGCTTTGGGATAATCCAGCAACTGATCCAGTCTTTCAACAAAGTGGTCAGAAACAGTATGTTCTAAAACCTCAGCCTCCTCATGGATTTCCTCTGTGGTATAGCCCAGATGGTGGACTAGAAAAACTTCAATTAGCCGGTGTTTACGATAGAGGTCTGAAACTAATTTTAGCCCCAAATCGGTTAAGAGGTAACCGGCTTTTTTGTCCTTGATGAGTAGTTCTTCTGCTAGTAGCTTTTTCATCATCTCTGTTACAGCTGGCGGAGAGACTTGCATGAGTTGAGCGATTTCTTTATTAGTGATTTTATTATGTCTGGTTCCAAGTTCATAGAGACATTTCAGATAATCTTCTTTATTAGGTGTCATGTTGTACCTCGAATTTTCTTATTATTAGTATAGCAAAAAATAGGCCAAGAATACAGTCAAGTGGTTCTTAGGCAGAAAAAGGATCAACTTTAGAAAAAATTCTGCTATCCTATAGAAAGGCAGTCTTCTAGTTTGACGGAAGAAATAAAAAATGCATATAATAGATAAAAAAGACGGGAAGGAACTTGCCAGTGGCAAATAAAGTAGAGAATTACAAAAAGTGGCTGGAAGAGCAGGGCTGGTCACATGAGGCAGTGGAAGAGGTTTGTCGAAACATTGGGAAAGCAAATGTTCAAGTGCCTTGGCAAGAAGCTCAACCTTTTGGCAGTGAGCTATTTAAAGAGTTGTGGAAGTTAGATAGTCGTCAGGCTTCTCCTCTCCAAGCTCAGAAATTACTGGGGCTTGCCCTAGCTTGCGTGGGAATGCCCAAGGAGTTAGCAGGAGGGCAGGATGAAGTTGTTTCGCTTCTAGAGAAGTTCAGTCCGGATTTGTCACCTCACGACAGTTTTTGGAGAACTTTTGCTAAAACGGTACAGACCGCCTTTCCAGCTGACGATTTCAGTCAGACAGATGGCAATCAGGAATTAAAAAGCCAGGTCCATCAATTTCGTTATCTGATTTCCAGTCAACAAGCCCAGTGGGTGCGAGAGCATTATAGAGCAGAGGGAATGACAGATGCAGAAGCCTTGGCCAGCTATTTTAAGTCTCGGCCAAGTATGCCTTATAGCTTCAATGAGTCCTCTCGTTTGCATAATAAAGCCTATATAGATAAGCTTTCGGGCCGGGTATTTTACCCAGATGGTCAAAAAAGCCAAGTCAATATCAAAATTTTACTTGATTTTCATACAGAATTTATTTTAGATCAGCAAGGTCGCTTCCTCAATATTCTAGACCCCGAAGGGACTAGCCAAAATGGCCTTGTTAATGGTGCTAGCTTTAACTATGGCGACCGCAATCGTCCAGGGAATCGAGCTTCCCATACTCGCTATGATGTTAAACCACCTGCCGTTTGGGACCCTCTTTTTCGCAGAAGAGCGATGGCTAATGGAGGCAAAAAATTTAAGGCACCACAAAATAATCGAGGATCAATGGGGTATATCTCGGCTAAAAGTGTCTATGTTCCAGGGAAAGAGAGTATTCAAAAGGAAGTCAAAAAGGAACTTGCCCGCTTTAAAAAGCTCTTAAATCGACCAGCCTTCTTTGTCCGTTTCTGGGCTTGGCTACGCCAGTTTTGGAAAAATATTTTTAAGTCATAAGGACCAAACGCTAGAAAAGTTAATGGGGGTATAAAGAAGAGCTATTTTCAAAAGAAAATTCTTTGGTCAATCACTAAGGATAAGGCATCTTAAATTGACTTGTCTGGAAAGAGGCAATCCTTCTCAATTGTCCCTCTTAAAAGAAGCATACCAAAGCTTGGTAGTCTTCCTTACTTGCGAAACTTTCTATTTTTGTTTATAGTAGTTTTATAAGCTTTCTTGGAGGCGTTTGCATGAACAAAAAACTTTTGAGCTTGAAACTATTGGGAAGCCCCAGTGTTTTTCTTGATCAGGAGGAAGTTTTCTTCCCTTTTTCTAAAATAAATGCCTTGATTTACTACCTTCATATTAATGGAGCGGTTAATCGAGAAGAAATTGCAGGAATCCTCTGGGAAAATAAGGATAATCAGACTGCTAAAAAAAATTTGCGTAATACCATCTACCAAGCCAATAAACTTTTAGGAGGAGATTGGATTATTGCGCCCAACAGGACAGTTTTGTCTCTTAATCCGAACTTCAAAATTGAAAGTGATGTGGAGACTTTTATAGCTCAGCCAACAGAGCATTTGTCTCTCTATCAAGGCGATTTTTTGCAGGGATTCTATCTCAAGGATAGCGAAGCTTTTGATTACTGGGTTTCCAAAATGCGGACCCAGTATGAGCAACTTTATGTCCAAGCTTGCTACCATCAGCTTGAAAAAGGAAAGGACCAGCTAAATCTAGAAGATGCCGAGCAAAATCTGCGCCGTTTGATTAGCATGGATGAGTTTGATGAAAAGAATTATCACCTGCTCATGAAGTTCTACCGAGACAATGATCGACCAGGGAAGGTTATTGAGACTTACTATAAACTAGTGAATCTCTTGGATAAGGAACTGGGAATCAGTCCCAATGAGTCTATTCAACAGCTCTATCACGAAGTTCTTGCTAAAGACCGGAGTGAAAGAAAAACCAAACAGTTTCTTCGGAATACGGACCATTTTTTTGGTCGAGTAAGTGAAATTCAGCGGTTGGAGTCTTATTTTTCTAAGATTTTAGGAGAACAGGAGGCGCGTGCCCTAGTTTTAGTGGGGGGCACTGGCATAGGGAAGCGGACAGTGACTCGTCAGGTGCTAGCCAATCAGACCAAGTACTTTCAAATTGTTATGGCTGAGTGTTTCAAGGAAGAAATGAAGTCGGAGCTTCAGCCTTGGCGTGGTCTACTGGATGGCTTGGGTGATTTGGTCATTCAGCATCAGATTCTTACAATTAGTCAGTGGCAAGTTATTTTGGAAAGTTATTTTCCAATCTTAACAGGAGGAATTTCTGGAGCCGAGCTAGATGCAGACAAATTAGCCCAATTTGTAGTCGATATTCTGCAGAAAATTTCTAAGAAAAAAGCTCTGGTAATTTTAATTGAAGATTGTCACTGGATGGATGCAGCTAGTACTGCAGTCTTGGAACAGGTCATGAACCATATGTATGATTACCCAGTAGCCTTTGTGCTGACCAAACATCTCAGTACTCCTTCTTATTTGGAGCATTTTTTCAGTCATTTGCTGGTTCGTGATAAGATTGATTTTATTGAGCTGCAGCCCCTCAATTTTCAAGATAGTGTAGCTTATCTACAAGCTCAAAAGGGCATAGTAGCTCTTTCTGAGGAAAAAGTCAAAGACATTTATCGAGTTAGCCAGGGGATTCCATTCTTCCTGTCAGAATATGCTGAGCAACTCTTGAGAGGAGAAAAGTTTCAGCCATTGACGCCGGCTATTAAGGCTAAGCTGTCTTTGAAACTGGATCATCTTAGCAGTGGGGAAGAGGAGCTACTGGACTATCTAGCTTGTTTCAGAGAACCTGCGTCACTTTCCTTTTTGACCAAGTTACTTGCTTTGCCTGTGGAAGACTTGGTTGAAATTATTGAGGCTTTGAGACAAAAGAGACTCTTAATTGAGGTGGAAGAAGAGGACAGACTGGTAGTGAATTTTAGCCAGGAACTCCTGCAAATATATGCTTATGAGCGTCTGTCAATAGCCAAGCGCCGGATGTTGCATCATCAGATTGCCCAGAGTATGGAAGAATGCTTGGGAGACCCCCTTTATCATTCCCAGTTGCTCAATGAAATTGCCTATCATTATAAGATGTCTAAGCAACCGATCAAGTCTTTAGAGTACGAGTTGCATTATTTGGAAGCTACTTTACAGTTTCACCATGAGCTCTTTCCAATTTACTCACGGGAGTTTGGTTTTATTGAAAAGACTGAGGATAACAACCAGGCTGCTGTTCTAGAGCAATTTGATCGAATTCGTCAGGAAATAAAGGACTTAGAAAGCAAACATCAAAACCATAAGGATTTTCAATTGCTGGTACTTCGTTTCCTCTATCTGGAAGGGCGCTATGCTATTCGGACAGGAAATTACCAGCAGGGGATGGACAATATCCAGCAGGTGATTGCTTCAGCCAAGGAACTACAACAAATGGAGTTCCTTCTGGAAGGTTATCGGCAGATGATCTATTATTGTATTCAGACGGAGAATATTCCTGAGATGCGCTATTATACGGAGAGGGCTCTGGATGCTTCAGTCCAGGCCAATAACCACGAAGCCATTGCCGTCAATCTTCGTCTGAAGGGGCTATATCATCTCATGATCGGAGATGAAGAACAGTCGCTTCACCATCTCTATCAGTCTATTGATTGTTTCAGCCTAACAGACTCGCTTCGCTCCAAATATTCGATTCAGATTGCAGCAGCTTTAGATTATCTGGCAGAGATTGAGCAGATTCGTGGGAATTTTACAACAGCCTTGGCCCACCAGAAAGAAGCAATTGATCTAACAGAAAACAAAATAGCAGAGCCATCAATATTTGCCTTCTATATTGGATTAGGCATGACCTATTATCAGCTGAAAGATTATGAGCAGGCAGAGGCGATTCTCTTGAAGGCTAAAAAAGCTATGGAATCCCTTAGTTTTCCTTGGAAGGAGACTCAGTTGGAAGTCTATCTAGGCTTGATTAGTTGTGAAAAAGGAGACTATCAGCCAGTTTTGGATCTGCTGAGAAAGAAGGAAGAGTTGATCAGCCGATATGGCAACCCGCGAGACAAGGGCTTAATTTACTACCTGATGGCAGTGATTAAGTATCAACTTCAGGTAGGGGATTTGAAAGAAAGTAGTTTTGCAGAGATATTGACTCGGGATTTTGATTATTACTATGATACGGCTAAAAGCCATCTTAATTTTTATCGGGACCGCCATCAGTTGAAAGAACTGGAAAACTTGCGCTTGAGACTGTCTCAATAATCAAATGCAAAATAAAAGAGGATGAAAATGAATTTCATCCTCTCTTTTTATTTTGATAAAAAGATTAATCATGTATTTGAGCCCAGACCTGGGTCAGATAAAAGATAAAGCTGGCAGCTAGGTTGGCTGTATGGTTATCAATATCGTGGGGTGGAGAAACTTCTACCACGTCAAAACCAATTAGTTTTCCTGAAGCAGCGATATGCTGGAAGACCAGAACGGCTAAATTTGGATCCACGCCCAGCGACTGAATAGCACTGACACCAGGAGCAGCACCAGCAGCAAAGCAGTCAATGTCAATGGTCAAATAGACTTGTTCCTTGTCTGCAAGAAAGGCATCAACAACCTTGCAGACTTCCTTGTGGCCCATTTGATAGATATCCAGTCCAGTTAGGAACTGGATGGCTTTAGACTTGGCTACAAAATCAAAGAGAAAGAGGTTATTATTGTGTTCTTGGATACCTAAAATGAGATAATTAAAGACTTGTTTCTGGGCCAAAGTTTCGTCAAACATCTGGCGAAAACCAGTACCGGAATTGGGACCGGTCTGGTCATAGGGACGAAGATCAAAATGGGCATCCATATTGATGACGGCTAATTCTTGCTCGGGTTTTAGTGAAGACTTGAGTCCGAGATAGTTTCCGTAGGCTGTTTCGTGCCCGCCTCCCAGTACGATGGGGCGAAGATTGAGCTCCCGCAGGCGCTTGACAGCTTTCGCTAGACTGCTTTGGAGTTGTTCCAGAGACCTATTGGGACCATCAATATCACCGACATCAAAGACACGGACGTTTCGACCTAGATGCCAAGGCAGTTTGGCCAATTGAGTACGGATAGATTGTGGTCCTTCAACTGCCCCAACCCGACCGTGGTTGATATAGACTCCTTTGTCGCTCTTGAAACCAATTAAGGCAAAGTTGACTCCCTCAAAAGGTTTTAAGTTTGGGTCATTTAAATTCAAGAATTCGATAACCATACCCCATTTGGCAGCGTATAAATTATCCTCGACACCCCGTTGATAATAGCTGTTATCTAATTGATAATAATCTTCTAACATAATCTTTTCCTTTTCCATAACGATATTGCGATTTTATTATAAGAGTTTCCGCTAAGCCTGTCAATGACTTTCTGCTGGGAAAGGAGCTTAGTGGAGAGGAAATTGTTTACAAGAAAGCCACTATAATGGCGAGAATCAATGCAGTCCATGTAGCGTAGCGTATCTTAGCGTTGGACCGGTAGCCCTCTCTAACCTTTGGCCTTTTCGAAAAGAGATAAGCAATATAGGCTGCAATTGAAAGAAAATAAGCATATGGTGTCCATCCAGAGCTAAGGATTCGGCCATTTTCAACCGTTGGTACAAGTAGAATTAAAGCTGTAAGCATGCACCAAACAGGTAAAAGGGTGCTCTCTTTGCTATTGCAAATATGGAGCATCAGTTGTGCTAAAAAGCCGACTGAATAAAGGATAAAAACAGCGATACATATATAAAAAAATACAATGAGAAAGCTATCGTCCTGTTTAACAATAGGCTTGCCTATTAGGAGATATAAAAAAGTAAATAAAATGGTTTTTAACATATGCCAAATGAGGTAGGCCATTGCTGGTAAAATGATTAAGACAAGTGGATGTAGAATTGCAAAATAGTCTACTTTAGAGGCTTTTTTCATTGTTACTTTTCTCCTTAATCAAACTCTTTCTAGCTTCTAAGATTTGCCCTTGAGATTTTCATTTTATTTGACCTTGCTTAATGGCACTAGCGACTTTATTATAAGAGTTTCCACTATGGCTGTCAATGACTTTTAGCTGAAAAAAGAAAGCCCAGCTGAACAAGCGTGGGCTTCTTTTATTCGCTTTTCTGACTCAACGAAGATCCAAATTTGACAAGGTAAGGCACTGCTGATAGAACCGAAGTCCGTCAAAAGAGTTTAAGACCTTCAAAAATCAATTTCAAAGAGTATCAGATTTAGAATTGAATGCTTAAGTCCACAGCGTTTTCAACTGCTGCTAGGAATTCATCGCTTTCAATCAGCTCAGAGGCCTTGTTGAGCTCTTCATAGATTTCGATGTCCTTATCAAATTCGATAAAGCGGACATGTTGACGGAAGAGGTCGTAGGCTGGTTTGGTTCCCTTGCCCAGTTCATGGTTTTCTGGTTTCAGATCTAGAGCTTGGCAGGCTGCCATGATTTCTGTTGCCACGATGCGGCGAGAATTCTTGAGAATCTCAGCTGCCTTGCGTGCTGCGGTAGTTCCCATGCTGACAAAGTCTTCTTGGTTTTCACAAGATGGGATAGAGTCTACGCTGGCTGGATGAGCCAGAACCTTATTTTCAGAAGCAAGAGAAGCACAAGCATATTGGGTAATCATAAAGCCAGAGTTGAGTCCTGGGTGTTTGACCAAGAAGGATGGTAGCTTGCTCAGTTGGCTGTTAACTAGACGTTCTACACGACGTTCAGAAACATTTCCGATTTCAGAAATAGCGATACCGAGGAAGTCAAATGGCTGAGCCATTGGTTCGCCGTGGAAGTTACCGCCTGAGATAACATGACCTTCTTTGGTGATGATAGGGTTGTCTGTAACGGAGTTGATCTCAATCTCAACCTTGGTCTTGACATAAGCGATAGAGTCCTTGCTTGCACCGTGAATCTGCGGGATACAACGCAGTGTGTATGGGTCTTGAACACGTTGTTGAGTAGCTACGGTCGTATTGCCACTGCCCTCTAGAAGGTTGCGGATATTCCGGGCTGTAGCTAGCTGACCGCTCTGAGGTCGAATGGTATGTAAGTCTTCTTCAAATGGACTAGTAATACCATTGTGGACTTCCATAGAAAGAGCGCCGGCGACATCTGATAATTTAAGCAATTGGATGGCATCATAGGTAGCCAGAGCTCCGATACCTGTTAGGACAGTCGTACCGTTAATTAGCGCCAGACCTTCTTTGGCAGCTAGAGCAATTTTTTCAATCCCAGCCTTGTCCAAAGCTTCTTGGCCAGAGAGCAATTGGCCTTGATAGTATGCGTGGCCCAGTCCTAGCATAGGAAGAACCATGTGAGCCAATGGAGCTAAGTCACCAGAAGCGCCCAAAGAGCCTTTTTCTGGAATGAATGGCACGACGCCTTTATTGAGCAGTTCCAGAAGCTTTTCGACAGTAGACAGACGAATACCAGAGTAGCCTTTTACCAGAGAATTAATCCGGATTAACATGATAGCACGGACTGCGTCTTCTGGTAGGGGATCACCAAAGCCTGAAGCGTGGGTACGGATCAGATTTTCCTGTAGTTGAGTCGTATCTTCTGGTGAGATACTAACGTTGCAGAGAGATCCAAATCCAGTTGTAACACCATAGACCACCCGTTTTTCACGAACAATGTCGTCCACGATTTTACGGGAAGCTTCTACAGCTTTCTTAGCTTCTTGGTCGATTTCGCAGGTAGCTCCATGACGGGCTACTGCGATCACATCTTCTAAAGTAAGGTGTTCGCCATCCAAATTTATTACATGTGTCATACGATTTATTCTCCTTTTATTCAAGAACTTTATTTTTACAAATCAGTACAATATAGATATAGTATACTGCACTTGCGATAAGGACACCGATGAGGCCGTAGACATAGTTCATTGGGTTTTCACCCCAAATCATGACAAGGCTGACTAGAACCGCCAAAATTGGAATTACTGGACCAAATGGAACTCGGAAGACTACTTTCTTGTCTGGATATTTCTTTCTTAATACCAATACGGCTAGAGCAGTCGGGATGTATTGGAAGAAACGGAAAACTACACTGAGAGCTGCTAGTACTTCAAATGTTCCTGTAAAGAGCAATGCGATAGCTAAAACACCTGAGATGATGATAGCAAAGATAGGTGCGTTTTTAGAATTGGTTTCAGCAATTTTTTTAGGCAACATGCCTTCATTGGCAATAGCTGCCCCAAAACGCGGTACCATGATAGATTCACCAATGTTGAGTCCGGCAATAGAAATAAGGGCTCCAATAGAAACGATCCATGCCCCAGCAGGGCCAATCATTTCAACAAAAGCGTCTTGCACAGAAGCATCTGTTTGTAGGATACGGCTACCTAGCATAGCAATGGTTCCTGCAATAATGAGCATGTAGAGAACAGATACAATGCTGATAGACCCTAGAATGGCACGTGGGACATTCTTTTCTGGATCGCGCATTTCACCAGCAACGATAGACATGGTTTCAAAGCCGATAAAACCATAGAAGATATAAATAGCTGTACTTGAGATAGCCTTCATGATATCTGCGCCAGGTTCTAGCTGAAGGAAGGGAGTAAAGTTTCCTTTGTCGATTCCACCTTTGATGAAGAAGATGGCACATGCTGCAAATGCAATGATTGGAATCAACTTAGCTACGGTTGCAGCTAGTGTGAAAAACTTAGAGGTCTTTAAACCAGCAATATTCATCAAGCTGAGCAAGACAATTAAAGTGATACTAAGGATTAGTTCATAAGGGGTAAAAGCTGGGAAGGTAATGACAAAGAGTCTTGCAAATCCTGCAGCCATAGCGGACCAAGCGATGATGGTAACCGCCCAACCCAGAAAGCCTACGTTAAATCCGACAAAGTTACCAAATGCTTCCTTGGCATATTGGAAGGCTCCACCATTTTTATTGAAATAACCTGCAGTTTCTGCCAAGCAGACTGCTAGCAGAATAACAAGGAGAGCAGTCCCTAACATGACAGCTAGAGAAGCAGGTCCAAGTCCTTTATAAATTTTTTGCGGTAGAAGGAAGATACCAGAGCCGATAACGGCATTAATACCATAAAGAGTTGCACCGGCAAAGCTGAATTTCGCTTTTTCCTGCTCTTGTGTGTTGAGTTTTTTTGCATCCATAATAATGTTTCTCCTTTAGAGATATGAGGATCCCTTCCAAGTAAAGATAGGGTGGTGGCAAACCAATCTTGGAGCATCACTGTATCTTTACTTAGCGGGGATGTGGTTTAAACCAGCCCAAATGGCAAGAGGAGAGCCTTTAGATTGGTTACATGAAAACATTATATGCAGCTCAGTTTCCTGAGTCTCTTTTTCCACTATCAGAAAATTTCCTTCCTCTATATCAAGTGGTGGAAAGTTATCTCCAATCACTGTTAGATTTGTCAAAGCATAGATAAATTGAATCTCTTCGTCTCGTATGAGAACTTGCTTATTGGAGACGGCAATCATCTGTCCCTGATAGTGGTTGCTGTAGATTAAGTTAAAGTCGGTACAAGTCCCGCGACTTGTGATAGAATCACTCCCTTCGAAGAAATAGGGGGTAAAGGGATCTAGAGCCGTTTCCTCTTGCCTACTAGCATTGAGCAGGCGAAGAGGATGATCTAGGCTCATAAGAATGCGGTGAAAGCCACTGAGGTCAGAAAACTCACTTTCAGCCGCTTCCACAGTTGCTGTTGAGAGTCGATAGTCAAATTCCCGCTGGCCATAGTCGCCGGTGGACGGGGAAAGATAAAGTTGTTTTGTCTTTCCCCCCGACCAATCGGAAACTTGAAAATCGTTTGATTTTAGAAGGGTTACATTTGTCATTTTTGGTATTTATTAGAACAAACCGCTGATATTGCCGTCTTTGTCAACATCAATCTTTTCGCTAGCTGGCACTTTAGGTAGTCCCGGCATGGTCATGATCGCACCAGTCAGAGCAACGATAAAGCCTGCACCAGCAGAAACTTTGAGCTGGCTGATAGTCACAACAAAGTCTTTAGGTGCGCCCAGTTTCTTAGCATCGTCTGAGAAGGAGTACTGAGTCTTGGCCATACAGATAGGATAGTTGGAGAAGCCCAGCTCTTCCAGTTGTTTGAGCTCACGTTTAGCGGCAGGAGTCAGGCGAACGCCCTTGCCTCCATAGACCTTGGTAACGATCTTGTTCAGTTTGGTTTCAATGGAGTCTTCTTCATTATATACAAATTGGAAGTGATTGTCTCCTTCGGCCAGTTCAACGACTTTTTCAGCCAACTCTTTACCGCCGGCTCCGCCATTTGCCCAGACGTCAGAAATAACGACGTCAACGCCACGTTTTTGACAGGCGTCATAAACTGCTTGCAATTCTGCTTCGGTGTCCAGCGGGAATTTATTGATGGCAACGACTGCTGGCAATCCATAAACATCTTGAATGTTTTCCAGATGTTTTTCCAAGTTTGGCAGTCCATCTACAACTGCTTGGACATTTTCTTCAGCCAGGTCGCTCTTAGCCACACCACCGTGCATTTTGAGAGCGCGGATGGTAGCGACCAGAACTACAGCCGATGGACGAAGACCAGATGTACGACATTTGATATCAATGAATTTTTCAGCACCCAGGTCAGCACCGAAACCAGCTTCTGTAACTGCATAGTCGGCATATTTGAGAGCCAGCTTAGTAGCTAGGACACTGTTACAGCCATGAGCAATGTTGGCGAAAGGTCCGCCGTGAATCAAGGCTGGTGTGTGTTCCAAAGTTTGAACCAGGTTTGGATGGATAGCGTCTTTGAGCACAGCAGCCATAGCGCCACCAGCTTTCAGATCCTTAGCAGTTATTGGCTTACCTTCAAAGCTGTAGCCAATGATGATTTTTTCCAAACGGTTCTTGAGGTCAGTGATATTTTCTGACAGACAGAGAATAGCCATAACCTCAGAAGCAACTGTGATGTCAAATCCATCCTCACGTGGAACACCATTGACCTTGCCTTGCAAGCCGTCCACGATGTGGCGTAGTTGCCGGTCATTCATATCCACTGCCCGCTTCCAAGTGATGCGACGAGAGTCGATGCCTAAGGCATTGCCATGGTGGATGTGGTTGTCAATGAGGGCCGCCAGCAGGTTGTTGGCAACACCGATGGCATGGAAGTCACCAGTGAAGTGGAGGTTGATATCCTCCATAGGTACAACCTGAGCGTGCCCACCGCCAGCAGCTCCGCCCTTGATACCAAAGACAGGTCCAAGTGAAGGTTCCCGCAGAGCGATAACGGCTTTTTTACCGATTGCAGCCAAAGCATCGACCAATCCGACAGAAGTCGTGGTCTTACCTTCTCCGGCTGGTGTCGGAGAAATAGCTGTCACGAGAATCAGTTTACCGTCTGGCTTGTCTTTTAAGGCTTCTAGTTGGCCGGCACTGATTTTTGCCTTGTAATTTCCATAAAGAGACAAGGCATCCTCAGCAATTCCTAGCTTTTCTGCCACCTCTTTGATGGGCTTCATTTGAACCGAATTAGCAATTTCAATATCTGATAAAACCATATTGTTACCTCTTGAGAAAAGGAAGTCCATTCATGGAAAAGAGCGGACTTCTCTTCCGTTTATCTATTAGACAACTTTCAAAATTTCTTGATAAATTTCATCGGCTAGAGCGCAGCCTTTTTGTAGGAGTTCTTCCCCCTTGCTGCGGTAGTCTGCGACGAATGCTTCATCCTTGACACCTGACAGGTTGATGAGGACATTGAGCCAAGCCCCTTGCAGGCCAGCCTTAAGATTGAGAGCTGCTACTCCCAGGTCGCTGGCAGCATTGGTATTGGACTTGCCAACAGCTTTTTGAGTTGTTTGTAGGGCAGCTAAGATGTCTTCCATCATGCCATAAGGTGACTTGGTCGCTTCTTTGAGGGCTTGTTGCATCGCTTCCCGACGGGCAGCCTTGTCTTCCTCTGTCTCCTTAGGCATATCAAAGACGGCGGAGACCAGATTGAAGGCTTCAGTGTCCTTGTCGATAGCTGTGAGCAGGCTTTCTTGGAGGCGGGCACTTTCTGCATGCACTAGAGCAATTTCTGCTTCAAATTCTGCATATTTTTTCTTGCCAAGGGTCAATTCACAGACCATCTTGGTCAGGGAAATACCGTTCGCTGCGGAAAGAGCAGCAGCAGAGCCACCTCCTGGTGCAGGAGCATCTGAGCCTAGGACCTGGGCAAATTCTGTCAAGCTTAAATCTACTAATTTCATAGGTTTCTGTCCTCCTAGCCCAGCAAATGGTTTTCCAGAACTTGCTTGCCGTAGTCAAAGTCTTCGATTTGCAGATAGTATTCTGCTGCGTCAATCAAAGCCTTGGCTGGTGCCAAACCGATGACTTCTGAGCCGAGGATTCCAACTCCGTAGCGCTTAGCTTCAAAGCGAACAGTTTCAAAGACACGATAGAGTGGGAATTTTTCCAGATTGACCATGTTAATAGAAACCTGAGCAATGTTGCGGTCTTCCAGCATTACACCGATAGCCTTACAGTACTTGTAACCACCGCTTGAACCACGGATAACTTTAGCAATGTTGTTGGCAATTTCCAAATTGTCTGTATCCAAGTTGATGTTGTAGGCGATGAGCGGCATTCTAGCACCAACAGCAGTGACACCAGCAGTTGGGTGAATCTTTCTTTCACCGTAGTCAGGAGCCCAGTCAGCTTCCAAGAGTTTTTCTGGCATGCCTTCGAACTGCCCTTTACGAACCTTAGCCAAGTTCTTGCGCTCAGGACGAGTCGCTGCATCTTCATAGAGGAAGATTGGAATACCGAGCTCACGGTTGATCCGCTCAGATACAGTCTTCGCAATTTCTACGCATTCCTCACTTGTGATGTCCTTGATCGGTACAAAAGGCAGGACATCAGTTGCGCCCATACGAGGGTGTTCGCCTTGGTGCTTGGTCAAGTCAATGTTTTCAGAAGCATATTTAACCAGACGGAAGGCAACTTCCTGAATGTTTTGGTCATCGCCGACCAGAGTAAAGACGCTGCGGTTGTGGCTGGCATCAGAAGAGTGGTCCAGAAGTGTTACACCTGGCACGCTCTTAGCTACTTCCACTAGACCGTCAATGACCGCTTGGTTGCGGCCTTCAGAAAAGTTAGGAATACATTCAACAATTTTTGCCATAAGATATTACCTCGTGTTATATGTTATTAAAATTACAAAGTGAATAAAGTGGAACTTCCAGCTGAGCTAGATGTGAGATCTAGCTCAGTTCAGAAGTTGGGGGACAATTTTTTCCTATTCGAACAATTTCTTAACAGATTCTTTGACCAAATCTTCGTCAGTTAAGTACGGAATAGTGATGTGGTCTGTTCCTTCATGGAGACGGTTGTACTCGATAGCTGTCTCAATAGCATGCTCATTGCGAGCCCAGTTACGACGTGCAACTCCGCCGATCGTATCCCAAGCGATAGCTGATTTGATGATTTCATCAATACGTTCACTACCGTCTAAAACCAAGCCAAAACCACCGTTGATTGCTTTACCGATACCAGTTCCACCACCGTTGTGGAGAGCCACTAGACTCATACCGCGAGCTGCATTACCGGCATAACATTGCACGGCCATGTCGCAAGTAACATTAGATCCATCTTTAATATTAGAAGTTTCACGGAATGGTGAGTCGGTACCAGATACGTCATGGTGGTCACGGCCAATCATGACAGGGCCAATCTTGCCTTCGCGGACTAATTCATTGAACTTGAGGGCGATATTGACACGACCCATACAGTCTTGGTAGAGAATCCGAGCCTGAGTTCCAACAACCAGCTGGTTCTTTTCTGCATCGCGGATCCAGTTGTAGTTGTCGCGGTCTTGATAGCGACGGTTAGGGTCGATTACTTCCATAGCTGCATGGTCAGTAGCAACCAGGTCTTCATGCTTACCGCTCAGACATACCCAACGGAAAGGACCATAACCATAGTCAAAGAGCATAGGTCCCATGATATCTTCTACATAAGATGGCCAGATGAAGCCGTCTTTGTCGTCAAAGCCATTCTTAGAAATTTCCTTGATGCCAGAGTCGTAGACTGCCTTCATAAAGGCATTACCGTAGTCAAAGAAGTAGGTGCCATTGTTAGTCAAGGTCTTGATCGCCTTGAAGTGACGTTCCAATGTTTGGTCAACTAACTTAGCAAAACTTTCCTTGTCTTCAGCTAGGAGGCGAGTCCGTTCTTCAAAGCTGATACCAGCCGGACAGTAGCCACCGTCGTAGACATTGTGGCAAGAAGTTTGGTCAGATAGTAGATCTACATGGATATTGTTCTCGTTGACGTATTCCAAGAGGTCTACAATGTTACCATGATAGGCAATGGAAGTTGATTCACCAGCTTCCAGAGCTTTCTGAGCTAGTTCGATTGCTTCTTTTGGACTTTCGGCTAATTGACTAATCCAGCCTTGGGAGTGACGAGTTTCAATCCGAGATTGGTCTACTTCAGCTACGATTGCCACAGCTTTAGCAATTTCGGCTGCTTTCCCTTGAGCTCCACTCATACCACCTAGACCAGAAGAAATGAAGAGTTTGCCGGTTAGATCACCATCATCTGCCACACCCAGTTTCAAACGTCCAGCATTGAGGAGGGTGTTGAAGGTACCATGGACGATACCTTGAGGGCCGATGTACATCCAACCGCCGGCTGTCATTTGACCGTAGTTGGTGACACCCATTTCTTCTGCAATTTCCCAATCTTTCATATTGTCGTATTCACCGACTAAGAGACCGTTGGTGATGATAACGCGTGGAGCTTCTGGTTTGGATTTGAAGAGACCAACAGGGTGACCAGATTCTACAACCAAAGTTTGATGATCGGTCATCACTTCCAAATATTTTTTAATCAAATTATACTGCATCCAGTTAGCGCAGACGGATCCAGTTTCCCCGTAGGTAACCAATTCATAAGGATAGAGGGCGATTTCAAAGCTCAGGTTGTTGTCAATCATGACCTGCATAGCCTTAGCTGCGGTACAGTTTCCTTTATATTCATCAATTGGTTTACCATAGATGCGTTCTTTTGGACGCCAACGGTAGCCATAAATCCGTCCGCGAGTTTTCAATTCTTCTAAAAACTCAGGTATCACTTCTTCGTGGAATTTTTTTGGAATATAGCGAAGAGCATTTTTTAGAGCGATTTCTGTTTGCGCCTGAGTTAGACGGAAGCCCCGGTCAGGTGCTCGGCGGATGCCTTCTTGGAAAACCGTTTTTTCAGGTATCACATCGTCTAATTTGACGGTCATTGCTGCTGCAATTTCATTTTCACTAAAGTATGACATGAAGATTCCTCCTTATTAAGTCAAGTATAAAATATGTTTCGACCTTATTTTATAAGACCCCCGTCCATAAAAAGTCAAGAAAAAAACATAAAATAGAAAAAAAGAATTTTTACTATTTTTTAAAAGCTTTTGACTATAATTTGACGATAGTGTATTATGATGAAAAGCAAGTAAAAATGTTAGAAATAAAATGGAGGAAGAAACATGACTGCTGATTTACTATTAACTCACTTTAATCAAGTCTTTTGTCCTAACGATCTTGGGCATCCCCTTTTCGGAGCGGAGATGAAGGAAGCTCGAGTGTTAGAAGACGGCTACATTGCAGTCAAAGACGGCAAAATCTTAGCTGTTGGCAGCGGAGAACCAGATGCTAGTCTGATTGGACCAGATACTAAGATTCAGTCTTATGAGGGTAAGATTGCTACGCCCGGCTTAATCGACTGTCACACTCACTTGGTCTACGGTGGCAGCCGGGAGCATGAATTTGCCAAGAAATTAGCCGGTGTTCCTTATCTGGAAATTCTTGCTCAAGGTGGCGGAATTCTCAGTACAGTTCGAGCAACGCGAGAAGCTTCTTTTGAAAATCTGTACAATAAATCTAAGAAGTTATTGGACTATATGTTGCTTCATGGAGTGACAACGGTTGAGGCCAAGAGTGGCTATGGTTTAGATTGGGAAACAGAGAAGCGTCAGCTAGATGTTGTTGGAGCTTTGGACCGTGACCATGATATTGATCTAGTTTCAACCTTTATGGCTGCCCACGCCGTTCCACCAGAATATAAAGGACGTTCTCAGGAATATCTGGAACTCATCGTTGAGGAAATGCTGCCTCGGGTAAAAGCAGAAAATCTAGCTGAGTTCTGTGATATTTTCTGTGAAAAAGGCGTCTTTACAGCTGACGAGTCACGCTACTTACTTTCTAAAGCTAAGGAAATGGGCTTCAAACTTCGTATCCATGCTGATGAAATCGAGTCTATCGGCGGGGTGGATGTAGCGGCTGAGCTAGGAGCAACCAGTGCGGAACACTTGATGATGGCGACAGACGAAGGTATTCGCAAGATGGCAGAAGCCAAGGTTATCGGCAATCTTCTGCCAGCAACTACCTTCAGTCTGATGGAAGATACCTATGCACCAGCCCGCAAGATGCTGGAAGCTGGTATGGCCATCACTCTGACTACCGACAGCAATCCAGGCTCCTGCCCAACAGCTAACCTGCAGTTCGTCATGCAGCTTGGTTGCTTTATGATGCGTCTGACACCAGTGGAAGTTCTTAACGCTGTAACCATCAATTCAGCCTACTCAGTTAACCGCCAAGATAAGATTGGTAGCTTTGATACTGGCAAGCAGGCTGACATTACCATCCTAGACGCTAAGAATATCGACTATCCGCTTTATTTCTTTGCGACTAACCTAACCCATCAGGTCTACAAGGCAGGAAAACTAGTTGTCGATCAAGGAAGAATTGTTTAAGCCTTCTAAAAACGAATCGTATTTTTCAAACTCTCTCTGGTGACAGGGAGAGTTTTCCTTTGTATTGTGTCATTTGTTTAGTAAGTGAGAAAGAAATAATCTTAGGATCAGTTCTAACAGAAGTTTCAGACTCTCTTTTTTCAAAATTAGACATAAAAAGACCACTCAGTTTGAGTGGTCGTGATGATTATAAGTTTTTTACTGCTGCAATAGCTGCATCATAGTCAGGTTCAGTGTTGATATTATCGACATATTCGGCATAGGTCACAGTGTTGTTTTCGTCCAAGACAAGAACTGCACGGGCCAAAAGGTGCCATTCATTGATGAGGACAGCGTAGTCGCGGCCGAAAGAATGGTCGAAGTAGTCAGATAGCATAACAGCATTCTCAATACCTTCAGCAGCGCACCACTTGCCTTGTGCAAAAGGCAAATCAACTGAAACTGTGATAACAACGGTGTTGTCCAAGTCAGAGAGTTCTTGGTTGAAACGACGAGTCTGAGTTGAGCAGACACCAGTATCGATAGATGGGATGATGCTCAGGACTTTCTTTTTGCCAGCAAAGTCAGCCAGAGTTTTCTTTGAAAGATCCGTTGCTGTCAGGCTAAAATCATGGGCTGTGTCACCGACTTGTAGTTGTTTTCCAGTAAAGGTTACAGGATTTCCGAGAAAAGTTGTCATAAAAGTCTCCATTCATGTTTGATAGCTTCATTGTACCCTGAATCAATGTTTTTTTCGAATAATTTGACTGGAAATTTGAGAGCGCCTACATCTCAGCCCAATTTTTTCTTTGCATAAAAAGGTTAGGATTGCTTCCTAACCTTTTGTTATTATTTGGCCAATCCTTCAGAAATTTTATCCAGATTGTATTTCATCATGCTGTAGTAGCTGTCTCCATCTTCGCCTTTTTCAGCGATTGAGTCAGTGAAGATTTTAGCGTAGATTGGGATATTTGTGTCTTTAGAAACGGTCTTCATCGGACGGTCGTCTACACTTGATTCGACAAAGAGAGATGGGACTTTGGTCTTGCGCAGTTTTTCAACCAAGCTTTTAATTTGGTCTGGAGTCCCTTCTTCTTCGGTGTTGATTTCCCAGATGTAGGCCGATGGCACATTGTATGCCTTAGAGAAGTATTTGAAGCAACCTTCACTGGTCACAATCATTTTCTTTTCTTCTGGGATGTTGTTGAATTTCTCTTTGGCTTCCTTATCCAATGCAGTTAGCTTTTCTACATAAGCTTTGAGATTTTTCTCGTAAGTAGCCTTATTGTTAGGGTCTTTTTCAATCAAGCGTTTGGCAATATTTTGCGCGTAGATGATCCCATTTTCCAAGTTTAGCCAAGCATGAGGATCTTCTTTTCCTTTTTCATTTTGGCCTTCTAGGTAAATGACATCAACGCCTTCACTGACAGCATAGTAGTCCTTGTTTTCTTTCTTCTGGGCATTTTCTACCAATTTAGTGAACCAAGCATTACCACCTGTTTCAAGGTTGATACCGTTGTAGAAAATAAGATCAGCCTTAGAAGTCTTTTTGACATCTTCGGGCAGAGGTTCGTATTCGTGCGGATCCTGACCGACAGGGACAATACTGTGCAGATTGATTTTATCGCCAGCGATATTTTTTGTGATATCTGCGATAATTGAATTGGTTGCAACGACATTTAGCTTGGAAGAGCTAGAGTCAGTACTGCTTTTTTGACTAGAGCAGGCTGCTAGGCCGACAAAAGCCAGCAAAAGCAGAACTAAGAAACGACATTTTTTCATTGGAAATCCTCCATAAATATATTATTTTACTTTTCTTTTTAAATACCGCTGTTTTGGTGCGATAAAAAATGAAACCAAAAAGATCAGGGCAGAGGTTAGAACGATACTAGAACCTGCTGCAACATTAAAACTATAACCGATGAAGAGGCCTAAAACAGATGCACCAGCCCCCAAGGCAGATGACAATAAAATCATGGTCTTGAGACTCTTGGCATAGAGATAGGCTGTCGCAGCTGGTGTAATCAGCATGGCCACAATCAGAATCGTTCCGACACTTTGCATAGCTGTGACAGAAACCAAAGTCAAGAGAATCATCAGCAAATAGTGGTAAAAATTAACCTTCATTCCCATAGCTTGGGCCAAAAGCGGGTCAAAGGACGTCAGCAAAAGTTGCTTGAAGAAAATACTAATGACCAGCAGCACCAAAATACCCACGCCAATACTAATCCACATATCAAGGTCTTGTACCGCCAAGATATTCCCAAAGAGGATATGGAAGAGGTCGGTCGAACTCTTGGCAACGCTAATCAAAATGATCCCCAGAGCCAGGAAGGAAGAAAAAGTAATTCCGATAGCCGTGTCACTTTTGATAATAGAATTGCCCTTGATATAAGTGATAATAATGGAAGCTAGTAAGCCAAAGGTAATGGCACCGATGAAGAAATTAATCCCCAAAATAAAAGACAGGGCCACACCGGGCAGCACCGCGTGAGAGATGGCATCCCCCATGAGTGACATGCCCCGCAGAATGATAAAGCAGCCAACGGCACCGGCCACCACTCCAATCACAATGGCTGTAATCAAAGCATTTTGCAGGAAATGAAAGTCATGTAAGCCTTGAATAAATTCCTGAATCATCCTAGGCACCTCCATTCATAAAGAGCTGAGAGCCGTAGGTCTGCTGCATATTTTCTTTGGTGAAGGTACTCTCGGTTGATCCGAAAGCGACGACTTTTTTGTTAAGTAGCAAGACCTGATCAAAATAAGCGACCACCTTGCTCAAGTCATGGTGGACAATCAAAATCGTCTTCCCGTCTTTTCTTAGCTGACGGAGTGTTTTCATAATAATCTCTTCACTGACAGAATCAATACCGACAAAGGGCTCATCAAGGAAAATATAATCCGCTTCTTGGACTAGGCAGCGCGCAATCAAGACCCGTTGGAATTGACCGCCAGACAGTTGACTGATTTGACGTTCAGCAAAATCCTCTAAACCAACGATTTTTAGAGCCTGGTTGACCTTGTCCCAGTCAGAAGTCTTTAATCTTTGGAAAAGCTTTATCTTAGGATAAAGCCCAAGAGAAACACACTCTTTTACCTTGATAGGAAAGTTATAGTCAATATTGATTTTTTGTTCTACATAGGCAATTCGTTTTAGTTCTTTGTCTAAGGGCTGACCATCCAGTAAAGCTTGGCCTTGGTGGTCGACGATTCCCAATAAACCTTTAATAAGGGTGGATTTTCCAGCTCCGTTTGGGCCGATAATCCCTGTAATAGTAGGGCCTTTTATAGTTACGTTTGCCTTATCTAATGCCAGCTGGCCCTGATAGCTGACACTTAGGTTTTGTATCTCAATCATGTATATCACCCCCCACTGTATTAATATACCTTAACATAAAAATTAAGTCAAGTTAATTTTGCAAAATATGGGAAATATTTAACAAAGATTTGAAAATCAAAGCTATTTTTGATAAGGTTATATCAAAAGTATGAAAGTGAGAAAAAGATGACACGACTGCAAGATGATTTTTATGATGCAATAAATGGCGAATGGGCCAAGACAGCTGTTATTCCCGACGATAAACCAGTTACAGGTGGCTTTATGGACTTGGCTGAGGAAATTGAAGATCTCATGCTCTCTACGACTGACAAATGGTTGGCTGGCGATGGAGTACCAGAAGATGCTATTCTGCAGAACTTCGTTGCTTACCATCGCCTAGCAGCGGATTATGACAAGCGGGAAGCAGCAGGAACTGAGCCTGCGCGTGCTTATATTGATGAGATTCGCAACCTAGCGTCTTTTGAAGACTATGCTTCTAAGATTGCTGATTTTGAGCTGGCTGGCAAGCCGACTTATTTCCCCTTTGGTGTAGCGCCTGACTTTATGGATGCCCGTATTAATGTCCTTTGGGCTGACGGACCGGGAACGATTTTGCCAGATACGACCTACTACGCGGAAGACCATCCTCAGAAGGCAGAGTTGCTTGCAAAATGGCGCAAGGCCCAGGAAGATTTACTAGCAAAATTTGATTTTACTGAAGAGGAAATCAAGGATCTTTTAGACAAGGTTTTGGACTTGGATGCTGTTTTTGCCCAGTATGTTCTCTCTAACGAGGAGAGCTCTGAGTATGCTAAGCTCTACCATCCTTATAAGTGGAACGATTTCAAGGCCTTGGTGCCGGAATTGCCTTTGGCAGATATCTTCACCAAGTTAATCGGTCAAGAACCCGACCAAGTCATTGTGCCTGAGGAACGCTTCTGGAAAGCAGCCAAGGATATCTATACAGCTACTAACTGGGATAAACTTCACGCTTTGCTAATTCTCTCTGCGGTTCGCAATACAACCCCATATCTAACGGATGATATCCGTGTCTTAGCAGGTGCTTATCAACGTGCTCTATCGGGAACTCCCCAAGCCCAGGACAAGAAAAAAGCTGCTTATTACCTAGCTCAGGGACCTTTTAATCAAGCAATCGGTCTCTGGTATGCCGGTCAGAAGTTCTCTCCAGAAGCCAAGGCTGATGTGGAGCAGAAAGTAGCGACGATGATTGAAGTTTACAAAAACCGCTTAGCTCAGAATGACTGGTTAACACCAGAAACTCGTGACAAGGCCATTGTCAAACTTGATGTCATCAAGCCTTATATTGGTTATCCAGACGAGTTGCCTGAGCGTTATTCTCGCAAGATCGTGGATGAAAAGCTGACTCTCTTTGAAAATGCTCAGAAGCTGAGCCAGATTGATATTGCGTACAGCTGGAGCAAGTGGAATCAACCGGTGGATTACAAGGAATGGGGTATGCCAGCCCACATGGTCAATGCCTACTATAATCCGCAGAAAAACCTAATTGTCTTTCCAGCGGCTATCCTGCAGGCGCCTTTCTATGATCTGCACCAATCCTCATCAGCCAATTACGGTGGTATCGGAGCGGTCATCGCCCATGAGATTTCTCATGCTTTTGATACCAATGGCGCTTCCTTTGATGAAAATGGAAGCCTCAACAATTGGTGGACGGAGCATGACTATCAAGCCTTTACCGAGCGGACTCAAAAGGTTATTGACCAGTTCGAAGGACAGGATTCCTATGGTGCTAAGGTCAATGGCAAGTTGACCGTTTCAGAAAACGTGGCAGATCTGGGCGGCATTGCAGCAGCTCTAGAAGCGGCCAAGAAAGAAGCGGATTTCTCTGCTGAGGAATTCTTCACCAACTTTGCTCGTATCTGGCGGATGAAAGGTCGGGAGGAATATATGAAGCTCTTGGCAAGCGTTGATGTCCATGCTCCAGCCAAGCTTCGGACCAATGTGCAGTTGCCTAACTTTGACGATTTCTTTACAACCTTTGATGTCCAAGAAGGAGACGGCATGTGGCGGAGCCCTGGAGATCGTGTGATTATTTGGTAACAAACAAGTCATAAGAAGACATAATAACCTGACTAAAGGAGCTTCAGATAAAGTTCTTTGGTCAGGTTTTTATTTGTAGTTACAGAGATAAATTTTGATGATCAAATTATGCTATAATAGGAGATATCTGGAAGAAGGAGATCCTGATGTGGAATTCAAGGAAGAGCTAGGACAGAAAATTCAATCTCTAAGAGAAGAAAAAGGCTTGAGTCGTCAGGCATTTTGTGGGTTAGAAGACATTTTGACAACGCGGCAACTACAGCGAATTGAAAAAGGCCAGTCTCTGCCTACCATCGCAACAGCTCTCTATATTGCTGAGCAACTGGAAGTATCGCTGGATAGGCTAGCAAATAGAGAGCGATTCGAATTGCCATCAGGTTATCTTGAATTGAAGTATCGCTTGGAAAAGCTTTATCACTATGGCGATGGAGAACGTCTTCAACAGAGAGAAGAGATGATCGAGGAAATCTATCGGAAGTATTTCGATCAGCTCCCTGAGGAAGAACAACTTTATCTTCAGATTAAGCAGGCCAAGAACGATATGGTTTTAACGGAAAATATTGCCTATGATCAAGGCTTAATAGATGAATATCTGGATCAGGCTTTGGCCAAAGAAAAATTGACGGAAATGGATCTAGAAATTATTGATTTACGTCTGTTGGCGCTTGGTTTGAAAGATTTTGACAAGAAGGAGTTTACTTGTTTGCTAAACAAGTTACTTGTAGCAGTAGCTGATTATCCGACCAATGGATTGGAAAAAATCCAGGCCAGTATCATTTTTGCTGCAGGCGTCTTGTCTCATTATCAAGAATATGACTTACTACCTAAACTATTACGAGCTCTGGAAGAGCTGATGTTGAGGCGAAACGACTTTCAAGATCGTGTATTTAGCTATGCGCTTCAGTGGAAAATCGCCCTCTTCTTAGAAAATAATCTCGAAAAAGCTGAGGACAACTATCAAAAGGTCAAGTTAATGCTAGAGCTATTGCCAGAAGATGTCCTTAAGGAGAATATGAGACTGGACTGGGAGCAGGATATAAGCCGCTATAGTAAAATTGATGAATAAGCAACAGAACTCTGTGAGTCTAGGAACTCATAGAGTTTTTTAAATAGGACATGAATGTCCTCACACTTCGGTTTATTGATCTCTTATAATAGTGGGAGTAGAAAAAAGAAGTTACTTCTTCTTGAGGAAGGGATTTGGGAAAATGGAAATTAGATTAAAAAATATTAAGAAAAACTATGGCTCCTTTGAAGCCTTGAAGGGAATTGATTTAGTTTTGGAAGAAGGCAAGTTCTATGGTCTTCTTGGGCCCAATGGTGCGGGTAAAACGACTCTCTTTAATCTCCTTATTCAAAATTTCAAGCAAAGCTCAGGCGATATTAGCTGGGAAGTTGACGGACGGCCTCTATCCACAAAAGATTTTTATCGCCATATCGGAATCGTTTTTCAAAGCAATCGTTTGGATGAAAATTTAACAGTAGAGGAAAATTTGGTATCTAGAGGTGCCTTGTATGGCTTATCTAAGGCTAAGGTCTTGGAGAGGATTAGGGATTTACAAAACTATCTAGATGTTGCATCTATTAAAAATAAAAAATATGGAAGTTTATCAGGAGGGCAGAAACGCAAAGTAGATATTGCTCGTGCTCTGCTACCTCAACCATCACTTCTATTGCTGGATGAGCCAACCACTGGTCTAGATCCGCAATCTCGACATGATTTATGGGATGCCATCAATCAGTTGAATAAGAAAGATAATATGACGGTAGTTCTCATCACTCATTATTTAGAAGAGATGGCAGGATGTGATATTCTTCATGTTTTAATTTCTGGTAATCTTTATTACTCAGGAGATATTGCTACTTTTATCGAAAAGCATTCGACAACTAACTTGAATTTGCGCTTAAAAGAAGGTCAGTCTGTAAGATCACTGTCGGTATCGCAATTTATGAACAAAAGTCAAGTTTTGTCAGAAAGAGAGATTGTTTTTAAAGATGTTTCTGTTGAAGAAATGATGGAAATTATTTCTGGAAATCAAGATAAGTCTATTATTGAAGCATTTAATGTGGAATATTCAAACTTGGAAGCAGCTTATTTGAATCTATTAAAAGAAACAGGAGGAGAAATGAATGTTTGAGCTAATTTCTAGAAATAGGAAAGTATACACGCGAGATCGTTTGGCGTTTTTAATGTCATTCTTGTCAGTTATTATCTTAATTTTAGTCTATCAAGTCTTTCTAGGCCAAATCCAGATTGATGCTATTAAGGAGGCGTTAGGTAGTGACACTGCCTCAAGCGATACGATTAAGATGGTAAACTATTGGTTGATATCAGGTTTGACGACGATTATTTCTATGACCAGTACTTTAGGAGCGTTTGGAGTAATGGTCTCAGATAAAGAAAAGAAACTGAGTGAAGATTTCAAGGTTAGTCCCATTTCTAATTTCAAGGTTGAACTATCCTATGCTATTTTTGCAATCCTATTTGGGATGATCCTCACCATGTTCTCTTGTGTCTTTGCGATTGGGATTTTCAATGGTTTTAGTTCACTTCTAGATTATTCGGCTATGGACTATCTAAAGATTTTTGGAATTGTTAGCTTATCAACAGTCTTATCAGCTACTATTGTTCTTCCTGTATTAGCCTTTATTCGAACAGGTTCAGCTTTTACCACTTTGAGTACAATCGTCGGTACCTTTATCGGATTTATTTCAGGAGTTTATCTTTCTATCGGATCGGTTGGGGAAACTTTGCAGCAGGTTATGACTTGGTTTCCTATGACACAAGTGAATGCACTTTTAAAACAAGTTTTGATGAAAAACTCAATTGCTCAAGTATTTGATAATGCTCCAAGTTCGGTGGTAAATGAATACAAGGAATCTTATGGAATAGTATTGCAGAATGCTGGTGGGGCTCATCTTTCTAATCAATTCATGCTAATTTATATTTCACTTATTATTGTTGCTCTATTAACACTCCATTTTTTATTAAAAAGGTTAAGAAATAAAAGAAACCTCAGCTAAGGTTATAGAAAAGTGAATGCATATACAAAAAACCTGTTTAGGGTTCCCTAAACAGGTTTTATAGTTCTTTGATTTCTTTCATATAGCCAGCTGTAATGATACCAGCGGGGAGTGCAACAATTGCAATTCCTAAAAATGAAGAGATCATTGTAATGATTTTTCCGGTAGTTGATATCGCGTAAATGTCCCCATATCCAACCGTAGTCAGGGAAATCGTTGCCCAATAGAGGGCGTCAAAGAAGGTAGGGAAAGTACTAGGCTCTACGTTGAAAATGACAAGGGCGGAAACAAAGATATATCCAAGTGCTAAAACCCCTACAATAATCAGACTGTCTTTCTGTTTTTTTAAGACATTTGTCAAGATCTGAATGTTTTTGGAATAGCGGAAAAATTTAAAGATACGCAAGGTACGAAGCATACGTAAAATTTTAAACAGACGCAGACTGTCATTTAACAAAAAGAGTGATGGTAATATGCAGAGCAAATCAGCCATAGCTAAGAAAGTAAAAGGATAGAGGAGGAAAGAAATCCGTCCTTTCTGTAATTTATAATCGGCAGTGACGAACCTGAGCACATAGTCAATGATAAAAATAATCGTTGTTATAAGATCGAGCCAAATGAAGATTCCTGAATGACTTTTTGAAGTTAGAGGAATTAAGCTGACAATAATGGCCAAGATCATGAAAATATCGTAGGCTTCTTCAATAAAACTTTCCTGCTGGTGGGGCTCAATAATCTGAAACAAAGTCTTTCTCATAATCATAGCTCTCCCTTATTCATATGAATTTAATTTTAATTCTATCTGTTTTTAAAGATAAGTCAAGGCCAATCAACAAAGATTTTCCCCATTCTCCATTTTTAGCGTCTTTCAAAATCCTTTGAGAAAGTTACTATAAAAATAAAATCCAAGCTGAAGAAATAGCAAAGTAGAGGTTTTCTTCAAACTTGGATTCAGCGAATAAATTTAGAAGCCTTTGATTAAGGATAAAAATCAGTTCAAGATGTGAGGTATAATCAGAGAAGGTTTATAATATAAAAAATAGTTAGGAAAAGGAATTTTTGCTTAGAAATAACAATTGATGTTATGGTTTAGAAAAACCTGCTGATAATCGTATAAATCCTCTGGATGTAGGGCTTTAGTACCCTCCATTTCATACCGACGTCCTAGTAGTTTATACTTGTTTTCTCCAAATTGATGGAAAGGCAGCAGTTGGACTTGATCGATGGATAATTCATTGAAAAGAGTTGCAAACTGTTCCGCATCTTCTAGAGAGTTATTGAAGTTAGGAATTACTGGAATTCGAAGGACAATTGTCTTTTGATGAGTAAAGGCATAATGTATATTTTTAACAATCAACTCATTTTTAACACCAGTAATCTTTCGGTGGTTGACAGAGTTATAATGCTTCAAATCGGTATAAATGAAATCAACATATTGGATGAGATCAACAAATTTTTCGTGTTCTACAAAAGCCGTTGTTTCTATTGCGGTATGAATACCTTTCTCCTTAGCTGCTTTAAGGATAGCTTTGGCAAATTCAAATTGAGCAAAAATTTCCCCGCCAGATAAGGTCAAACCACCGCCGGATTCTTCATAAAAATCACGGTCTTTTAATACTTCATCTATAATCTCAACAACACTTCTTTCTTCTCCCATAGTAATGTTTTTTTTGGTAGTAGCATCAAGCATAGGTTCAGGCTGCATCCTCTGTGATTCTGGGTTTGAACACCAAGGGCAGCGTAGTGGGCAACCCTTGAGGAAAACTGTTGTTCGGATTCCGGGGCCATCATGAATACTGAAATGTTGGATATTGAAAATAATTCCTTTTGTTGTTTCCATACGCAACCCTCCTTTTAATACAACTATTATAACTTATTTACGCAACAAATACAATTACGAACGAAACTATTTTTTAATTTATTTTTATAAAATCTTTTGTTAAAATATAGGTGAGGTAATGAAAATGGAACGTTTAGATAAAATTGTGAAATTAGTCTCTGAATATGAAAAGATTGATGTTAATACACTTTCTGAGAAGCTACAAGTTTCTAAAGTAACGATTAGGAAAGACTTAGATAAATTGGAATTAAAAGGTTTATTGCGTCGTGAACATGGGTATGCTGTCTTGAATAGTGGGGACGACCTTAATGTCAGATTGTCTTTTAATTACGATACAAAGCGAAGAATTGCCCAGAAAACTGCTGAACTAATTAGTGATAATGAAACAATTTTGATTGAATCAGGATCTACTTGTGCCCTTTTAGCAGAAGAAATTTGCCGTAGCAAGAGGAATGTAAAAATCGTTACCAATTCCTACTTTATAGCTGACTATGTTAGGAATTATGATTCGTGCAAAATCATTCTTTTAGGTGGAGAATTCCAAAAAGACTCTCAAGTGACTGTTGGTCCGCTTCTTAAAGAAATGATCCACTACTTTCATGTTAAATATGCTTTTGTAGGAACAGATGGCTATGATGAAGAACTTGGGTTTACAGGGAAAGATTTGATGCGTAGTGAAGTCGTTCAATATATGTCTGAAGTGGCCGACCAAGTTGTAATTCTTACTGATTCAAGTAAATTTGGGAAAAAAGGGATTGTTAAGCGTTTCGGACTTAAGCAGGTATCTCAAGTTGTAACAGATACCGGAATTTCAAATGTCGCTGTTGAGCAATTAGAAAAGGCAAGTATTAGAGTTGTTAAAGTTTAGGCTTGAAGGAGCGGATGATGAGAAATGAAAGAAAAAAGCTTCTGGCTAAATTAGCCTATCTTTATTACATAGAAGAGAAGAGCCAGGCAGAAATTGCAGCAGAAACAGGAATCTATCGCACAACTGTTAGTCGAATGCTGGCTGAAGCAAAGAAAAAAGGGATTGTCAAGATTGAAATAGATAATTTCGATACTCGCTTGTTTCAGTTAGAAAAGTATGTCAAAGAGAAATATGGATTAAAAGGTATAGATATAGTTGCGAATGTGCCTGATGAATCAACTGCTGAATTAGAAGAAAGGCTAGGTCAAAGTGCAGCAAATCTACTTCGAGCTCTATTAGATGATCATATGAATGTAGGCTTTTCGTGGGGAAAAAGTCTCAGCCTGTTGGTAGAACATTTAAATCCACGACATTTGAAAGATATTCATTTTGTTCCACTAGCTGGTGGTCCCAGTCACATCCATGCCCGGTACCATGTTAATACTTTGATTTATAATATGGCAAGCAAATGTCATGGAGATTGTAATTTTATCAATGCGACTATTATTCAGGAAAAGGAAAATTTAGCAAAAGGAATTTTATCATCAAAGTATTTTGAAGATCTCAAAAAGAGTTGGCAGGATTTGGATATTGCTGTCGTAGGAATCGGTGGTTTTGCAGATGAGAACAATCGTCAGTGGCTGGATATGTTAACAGAACGAGATTTTTCTGTTTTAAAAAGTGAAGAAGAGGTCGGAGAAATTTGTTGCCGTTTTTTCGATAAAAATGGAGAACCTGTATATGAAGAATTACAGGAAAGGACTATCGCTATTTCTCTATCTGAGCTTAAAAAAATACCGCATGCTTTGGGATTTGCCTATGGGTCTGCCAAGGCAACAGCTATCCTATCAGTTTTACGGGCAGGATATATTAATCATTTAGTAACAGATGAAGAAACAATATTAAAGGTGTTATCCTTAGATGGGGATAATAGTTTTACCTAGTAGGTTAAAGAAAAAAGAATAGTAAAAAAGAAAGAATTTAGTTCTTTCTTTTTTTTGCAGCAATATGCACAAATGTGCAAAAATATTTAAATAAGAGTAAATGTGCTATAAATTATTGACGAATATGTTTAAAGGTGATAGATTTAAGTTACAAACATAATAAAAGCGCTTTCATATGAAACAAATAAACGTTGTTAAAAGTTGACTGGAAAAGGAGCAAGTTATGGAAGTTATTGTTGCAGATCAAATTATCATGGGACTTATTTTAGATGCCGGTGATGCCAAGCAACATATTTATCAGGCTTTATCACTAGCTAAAGATGGAAAGTTTTTAGAGTGTGATGAACAAGTTGAGTTGGCAGACAAGGCGTTGCTTGAGGCTCACAATTTACAGACTCAATTTTTAGCACAGGAAGCAGGGGGGACAAAAACAGAAATCACAGCACTATTTGTCCATTCTCAAGATCATTTGATGACCAGTATTACAGAGATTAATCTCATTAAGGAAATCATTGATTTGAGAAAAGAACTACAAGAAAAAGCTTAACTTATTAGGAGGATATAATGATGGTCAAAATTGGTTTGTTTTGTGCAGCAGGTTTTTCAACAGGAATGTTAGTCAATAATATGAAAATAGCTGCAACCGAAAAAGGGATAGAGGCTGAGATTGAGGCATACTCACAGGCTAAGCTGGCTGATTATGCTGCGGACTTGGATATCGCTTTATTAGGACCTCAGGTTGCTTATACTCTAGACAAATCGAAAGCTATCTGCGACAGTTGCCATACTCCAATTGCAGTGATACCGATGGCTGATTATGGTATGTTAGATGGCAAAAAAGTATTAGATCTCGCTTTGAGTTTGTTAGATAAGTATCAAGATCAAGGAGCTTAGTTATGTCTAAGATAAATACACAAAAAATAATTGCACCCATAATGAAGTTTGTTAATATGCGTGGAATTATCGCATTAAAAGATGGTATGTTGGCAATTCTGCCTCTTACTGTTGTTGGAAGCCTATTCTTGATTGTAGGTCAATTACCGTTTGAAGGACTAAATCAAGCTATTGCTGGTGTGTTTGGGTCAGACTGGACTGAACCATTTATGCAGGTTTATTCAGGAACCTTTGCTATTATGGGGCTGATTTCTTGTTTTTCAATCGGTTATTCTTATGCCAAGAACAGTGGTGTAGAGCCCCTTCCTGCAGGTGTACTGGCTTTATCTTCCTTCTTTATCCTTTTGAAGTCCTCCTATGTTCCTGAAAAAGGCGAGGCGATTGCAGATGCGATTGGCAAGGTTTGGTTTGGAGGGCAAGGAATAATAGGAGCAATTCTAATTGGTCTAGCGGCTGGTAGCATCTATACTGTTTTCATTAAAAAACATATTGTCATTAAAATGCCAGAGCAAGTTCCACAAGCGATTGCTAAGCAGTTTGAAGCTATGATTCCAGCTTTCGTTATTTTCTTACTTTCCATGATAGTTTATATAGTTGCCAAGCTAGCGACAGGTGGTGGTACCTTTATTGAGATGATTTATGATGTTATTCAGGTTCCTCTACAAGGCCTTACGGGTTCTCTTTATGGAGCTATTGGTATTGCATTCTTTATTTCTTTTCTGTGGTGGTTTGGTGTTCATGGGCAATCCGTTGTCAATGGCGTCGTAACAGCCTTACTATTGTCTAACCTGGATGCAAATAAGGCTTTACTTGCTGCAGATAAGCTGTCCGTTAGCCAAGGTGCTCATATTGTGACCCAACAGTTCTTGGATAGTTTTCTTATCTTATCAGGATCCGGTATCACTTTTGGAGTAGTCGTAGCCATGCTCTTTGCTGCCAAGTCTAAGCAGTATAAGGCTCTTGGGAAAGTTGCTGCTTTTCCGGCTATCTTCAATGTCAATGAACCAGTTGTCTTTGGTTTTCCGATTGTAATGAATCCGGTCATGTTCCTACCCTTTGTTTTGGTTCCAGTTTTAGCTGCTTTGATTGTATACATGGCGATTGCAGTTGGATTTATGCAACCATTCGCAGGTGTGACTTTGCCTTGGAGTACACCGGCTATCATTTCAGGTTTTATGGTTGCTGGTTGGCAAGGAGCAGTCATTCAAATTGTCATTCTAGCCATGTCCGCCTTTGTTTACTTCCCGTTTGTGAAATTTCAGGACAACATTGCTTACAATAATGAATTGAAAAATGAAGAATAAGCTGATGTTGAAAGATAATAAAAGTTTCAGGATAGGATGGCACAAATGTGCAAATAATCTTTAATTTAATTATAGCCTATAAATGATTGAATTCTTGGATATTGCATGTTACAATACTTACGAAAGAAATAAAAATAATTTCATAAGAAAGGATGCGGCAAAATGATCCAAGTAAAAGAAGTAGAAAGAACAACAATAAAAACAGACTATTTTGGTAGTCTGACAGAGAGAATGAATAAATATCGGGAAGATGTTTTGAATAAAAAGCCCTATATTGACGCAGAGCGTGCTGTCCTAGCTACCAAGGCTTATGATAAGCATAAGGAAAAACCAAATGTGTTGAAACGTGCTTACATGCTCCAAGAGATTTTGGAAAATATGACGCTTTACATTGAAGATGAAACGATGATTGTTGGTAATCAAGCTTCATCTAACAAAGACGCGCCTATCTTCCCAGAGTATACTTTAGAGTTTGTACTCAATGAACTAGATCTTTTTGAGAAACGGGACGGAGACGTCTTCTATATTACAGAGGAAACCAAAGAGCAGCTCCGTAGCATCGCTCCTTTCTGGGAAAATAATAACCTCCGTGCTCGAGCTGGCGCTTTACTCCCAGAGGAAGTTCAAGTTTATATGGAAACTGGCTTCTTTGGCATGGAAGGAAAGATGAACTCTGGGGATGCCCACTTGGCGGTCAACTATCAGAAACTCTTGGCTTATGGACTGAAAGGTTTTGAAGAAAAAGCTCGCGCAGCTAAAGAAGCTTTGGATTTAACCGACCCGGCTAGTATTGACAAATACCATTTTTATGATTCGATTTTCATCGTAGTCAATGCGGTGAAAGCTTATGCGGAGCGTTTTGTCACCTTGGCCAAACAACTGGCTGAAAAAGCAGAGCCTAAGCGTCGTCAGGAGCTATTAGAAATCGCTAGAATTTGTTCTAAAGTGCCATATGAGCCAGCATCAACCTTTGCTGAAGCTGTTCAGTCTGTCTGGTTTATCCAGTGTATTCTTCAGATTGAGTCCAACGGACATTCACTCTCTTATGGACGCTTTGACCAGTACATGTATCCTTATGTCAAGGCAGACCTGGAAGCTGGACGTGAGACAGAAGCTAGCATTGTAGAACGCTTAACCAATCTCTGGATTAAGACGATCACCATTAATAAAGTGCGCAGTCAGGCCCACACATTCTCATCTGCGGGCAGTCCCCTTTATCAAAATGTGACAATCGGTGGCCAAACGAGAGATAAGAGAGATGCAGTCAACCCACTTTCCTACCTTGTCTTGAAATCTGTGGCTCAAACTCATCTTCCTCAGCCGAATCTGACCGTTCGCTATCATGCAGGCTTAGATGCTCGCTTTATGAATGAGTGTATTGAAGTCATGAAGCTTGGTTTCGGTATGCCGGCTTTCAATAATGATGAAATCATCATTCCGTCCTTTATCGCAAAAGGCGTTTTAGAAGAAGATGCATACGACTACAGCGCTATCGGCTGTGTGGAAACCGCTGTGCCTGGTAAATGGGGTTACCGTTGTACAGGTATGAGCTACATGAACTTCCCTAAGGTACTCCTCATCACTATGAATGATGGAATTGACCCGGCATCTGGCAAGCGCTTTGCACCAAGCTTTGGTCACTTTAAAGATATGAAGAGTTTTGCTGAGCTGCAAACGGCTTGGGACAAGACCTTGCGCCACTTGACCCGCATGAGTGTCATCGTGGAAAATTCTATTGACCTGTCTCTTGAAAGAGAAGTGCCGGATATTCTCTGCTCAGCTTTGACAGATGACTGTATCGGACGAGGTAAGCATTTGAAAGAGGGCGGAGCTGTCTATGACTATATTTCCGGTCTTCAAGTCGGTATTGCCAATCTATCAGACTCATTGGCGGCTATCAAAAAACTGGTATTTGAGGAGGGTAGGCTGACTCCAGCTGAACTATGGCATGCACTTGAAACGGACTATGCAGGTCAGCGTGGTAAAGAAATCCAAGAGATGCTGATTCATGATGCACCAAAATATGGTAATGATG
Source organism: Streptococcus sp. HMSC10A01 (assembly GCF_001807785.1). NCBI lineage: Bacteria > Bacillati > Bacillota > Bacilli > Lactobacillales > Streptococcaceae > Streptococcus > Streptococcus sp. HMSC10A01. Next base: position 168,688 of record NZ_KV790967.1, read on the forward strand.
ATGATTACGCAGATAAGCTAGTGACAGATGCTTACGATATTTATGTGGATGAAATCGCTAAATATCCAAATACTCGCTATGGCCGCGGTCCAATTGGCGGTATCCGCTACTCAGGAACATCTTCTATTTCAGCCAATGTCGGTCAAGGTCGTGGTACTTTGGCGACGCCAGATGGCCGCAATGCCGGAACACCGCTTGCTGAAGGATGCTCACCATCTCACAATATGGATAAGAACGGTCCAACCTCTGTATTGAAATCCGTTTCTAAATTGCCGACGGATGAAATCGTTGGTGGCGTCTTGCTTAATCAAAAAGTAAATCCTCAGACTTTGTCTAAAGAGGAAGATAAACTGAAACTAATTGCCTTGCTTCGTACATTCTTTAACCGTCTGCATGGCTATCATATCCAATACAATGTCGTTTCTAGGGAAACCTTGATTGATGCACAGAAGCATCCTGAAAAGCACCGCGATTTGATTGTTCGCGTTGCAGGCTACTCTGCTTTCTTCAATGTGCTTTCTAAGGCGACGCAAGATGATATTATCGGACGGACGGAGCACACATTGTAGAAGAGGTCCAATTTATGGAATTCATGCTTGATACCTTAAATTTAGAGGAGATAAAAAAATGGTCGGAAGTCCTTCCCTTGGCGGGAGTGACTTCTAATCCGACCATCGCAAAAAAAGAAGGGAAGATAGACTTCTTCGAGCGGATTAGCGCCGTTCGAGAAATTATAGGGGAAGGCCCGTCTATTCATGTGCAAGTTGTTGCCAAGGATTATGAAGGAATCTTGAAAGATGCTAGCACAATTCGAAAAAAATGTGGCGATGCTGTCTACATTAAAATTCCGGTCACACCAGATGGGTTGGCGGCTATCAAAACTCTCAAAGCAGAAGGCTACAAGATTACAGCAACAGCCATTTATACAACCTTTCAAGGGCTATTAGCTATTGAAGCGGAGGCCGACTATCTTGCTCCTTACTATAACCGTATGGAAAATCTGAATATTGATTCAGATGCAGTCATCAGCCAGCTGGCTCAGGCTATTGAGCGAGATCGTTCCGACAGTAAAATATTGGCGGCCTCCTTTAAAAATGTTGCCCAAGTCAATCGAGCTTTTGCTGATGGTGCCCAAGCCGTTACAGTAGGTCCGGATGTTTTTGCAGCAGCCTTTGCCATGCCGTCCATTGCTAAGGCGGTAGACGACTTTGCAACAGATTGGTCCGATATTCATAGTCAGGAATATGTTTAACAAAGAATAAATTGTTTACCCATAACAAATTGAAAGAGGTGCCTTATGAGAATATTTGCAAGTCCGTCTCGTTATATTCAAGGAGAAAATGCTCTGTTTGAGAATGCCAAGCAGATATTGAAGTTGGGGAATCGCCCAGTTCTTCTCTGTGATGATGTGGTATATGGTATTGTTGGTGAAGCTTTCTCGAAATATTTAACACGTTATGGATTCCATGTTTTTAGAGTTGCATTTAATGGAGAAGCCTCCGATAATGAGATTAATCGAGTAGTTTCTCTAGCAGAAAAAGATGGGGCTGATTTGGTGATTGGTCTCGGCGGTGGTAAGACCATTGATAGTGCGAAAGCCATTGCAGACCTGTTAGAAGTGCCAGTGGTTATTGCGCCGACCATTGCTTCTACAGATGCACCAACCTCTGCTTTATCAGTTATTTACACTGATGAGGGAGCATTTGAGAAATATATTTTTTACAGTAAGAATCCAGATTTAGTTTTAGTTGACTCAGCTGTCATTGCTAAAGCCCCTAAACGTTTATTAGCCTCTGGAATTGCAGATGGATTAGCAACTTGGGTGGAGGCTAGAGCGGTTATGCAGGCTAATGGTGTTACCATGTTGGGGGACAGGCAGACTTTAGCAGGAAATGCAATTGCGAAGAAATGTGAAGAGATTTTGTTTGCAGATGGCTTGCAGGCTATCGCAGCCTGTGAAGTCCAAGTTGTCACGCCGGCTTTAGAAAATATCATTGAAGCAAATACATTACTTAGTGGATTAGGCTTCGAGAGTGCTGGTTTGGCAGCAGCCCATGCTATTCACAATGGTTTTACAGCTCTTTCAGGCGATATTCACCACTTGACCCACGGCGAAAAAGTTGCCTATGGAACCTTGACCCAGCTCTTCCTTGAAAATCGGCCGAAAGAGGAATTGGAGAAATACATACGTTTCTATCAAAGAATTGGTATGCCGACAAGTTTAGAAGAAATGCATTTAGAAAATGTTAGCTATGAGGATCTACTGAAAGTTGGAAAGCAGGCGACGATTGAGGGTGAGACAATTCATCAGATGCCGTTTGCTATTTCTGCTTCTGATGTGGCACAAGCTATCCTAGCAGTCGACCAATATGTCAAGGATTTGGATAAATAAAAGCAAAATAGAAAACAAGCCGCCTTTCAACCATAAGGCTGACAAGGCGGCTTGTTTTTTTGGTGAGATTACCAGATGTAAGGAAAAACTCGGTATCTAACCTTTTGGCAATATGCTTCGTAATTTTTTCCAAAGTGATTACCTAAGGCTTTTTCTTCTACTTTAAGTCGAATGCTATATCCCACCACTAGTAAAATAAGACAGATAATGATTGTAAAAGGATTTAGTGAAGTAATCGATAGCCAAGGATAGACAAGATACTGCCAGTATAAGCAGGATTTCTCACAATAGAATAAGGGCCATAGTCTACTAATTGTTGACTATCGGTTGTTTGAACGGCCAGTGTGAAGTTTTTTCCGAGATAATTGACTGCATAGATTCGCAATACGAACCCTGCTAGGGAGATGAGGATTCCAACATAGATCAAAAAAGGTGGCAATTGAGCTATAGAAGGTAGAAGTTGTTCATTCATTAATAGAAGACAGCAAATAACACTTCCGATAATGATGTAGCGACTTCCTTTGTCTGCAGAATCATTTACATTGTTTGACTTAGTTTTATTTTTAATCCACATTTCTGTGCTAATAAAAATAACAAAGAAAACATAAGTGAAAATAGTTTGTAAATTCATGATTATTCCTCCGGTCAGAATTATACACCTTTTAATTTTGGAGGTCAATCAAAGATTAACGCTTTAGAAATGACTTATAGTTTTTATCGGTGAAAACTGGATTCCATCTTTCAAAATCCTTTGAAAATGGTATAATAGAAACATCACAATAGTTGGAGATAAATATGAGTACTTACAATCATAGAGAAATCGAGCCTAAGTGGCAAAAATACTGGGCAGAGCACCATACATTCAAGACAGGTACCGACAAGGACAAGCCTAACTTTTATGCGCTGGATATGTTTCCTTACCCATCAGGAGCGGGGCTCCATGTAGGGCATCCAGAGGGCTACACGGCGACAGATATCCTCAGCCGCTACAAGCGGGCTCAGGGCTATAACGTCCTTCATCCTATGGGCTGGGATGCCTTTGGTTTGCCAGCTGAACAATATGCCATGGATACAGGCAATGACCCGGCTGACTTCACAGCGGAAAACATTGCCAACTTCAAGCGCCAAATCAATGCTCTGGGATTCTCTTATGACTGGGATCGGGAGGTCAATACAACTGACCCTAACTACTACAAGTGGACTCAGTGGATTTTCACCCAACTTTACGAAAAAGGTCTGGCTTATGAAGCAGAAGTGCCAGTAAACTGGGTTGAAGAGCTGGGAACGGCTATTGCTAATGAGGAAGTCCTTCCTGACGGAACATCTGAGCGTGGAGGCTATCCAGTTGTTCGCAAACCCATGCGTCAGTGGATGCTGAAAATCACAGCCTATGCAGAGCGTTTGCTCAATGACTTAGAGGAGCTGGACTGGCCTGAGTCTATCAAGGACATGCAACGCAACTGGATTGGAAAATCAACCGGTGCCAATGTAACCTTCAAGATTAAGGACACAGACAAGGACTTCACCGTCTTTACGACTCGTCCGGACACCCTTTTTGGTGCGACCTATGCTGTTTTGGCTCCTGAGCATGCTCTCGTTGATGCCATTACAAGTGCTGAACAAGCTCAAGCAGTTGCAGACTACAAACATGCAGCCAGCCTCAAATCCGACCTGGCTCGGACTGATTTGGCTAAGGAGAAGACCGGTGTCTGGACAGGAGCTTATGCTATCAATCCAGTCAACGGCAAGGAAATTCCGATCTGGATTGCCGACTATGTGCTTGCTAGCTACGGAACAGGAGCTATCATGGCTGTTCCTGCCCACGATGAGCGCGACTGGGAGTTTGCTAAGCAGTTTGACTTGGAGATTATTCCGGTTCTAGAAGGTGGCAATGTTGCTGACGCTGCTTATACAGAAGACGGTCCGCATATTAACTCTGGCTTCCTAGATAGCTTGGACAAGGCTGCCGCTATTGAGAAGATGGTTGCTTGGCTGGAAAAAGAAGGTGTCGGAAATGAAAAAGTCACCTATCGTCTGCGCGACTGGCTCTTTAGCCGTCAGCGCTACTGGGGTGAGCCGATTCCAATCATTCATTGGGAAGATGGGACTTCAACAGCAGTTCCAGAAAGTGAACTGCCACTTGTCCTGCCGGTAACCAAGGATATCCGTCCTTCTGGTACTGGTGAAAGTCCTCTGGCTAATCTGACTGACTGGCTGGAAGTCACTCGAGAAGACGGTGTCAAAGGACGCCGTGAAACCAACACCATGCCTCAATGGGCTGGTTCCAGCTGGTACTACCTGCGTTACATTGACCCGCATAACAATGAGAAATTAGCAGACGAAGAGCTGCTCAAGGCTTGGCTGCCAGTTGACATATACATTGGTGGGGCAGAGCATGCCGTACTCCATCTTCTCTATGCTCGCTTCTGGCACAAGTTTCTTTATGATATCGGAGTGGTGCCAACAAAAGAGCCTTTCCAAAAACTCTTTAACCAAGGGATGATTCTGGGGACTAGCTACCGTGATCACCGTGGAGCACTTGTGGCGACTGACAAGGTAGAAAAACGCGATGGTTCTTTCTTCAACATCGAAACGGGAGAAGAACTAGAGCAAGCGCCTGCTAAAATGTCTAAGTCTCTGAAGAATGTAGTCAACCCAGACGATGTAGTGGAGCAATATGGTGCCGATACACTGCGTGTTTATGAAATGTTCATGGGGCCACTTGATGCGTCTATCGCTTGGTCAGAAGAAGGTCTTGAAGGCAGCCGTAAGTTCCTGGATCGGGTCTATCGACTTCTTAACTCTAAGGAGCTGGTCACTGAAAATAGCGGAGCCTTGGACAAGGTCTACCATGAAACAGTCAAGTCTGTCACAGAGCAACTTGAGGAGCTCAAGTTTAACACAGCCATTGCCCAGCTCATGATCTTTGTCAATGCAGCCAACAAGGAAGAAAAACTCTATGTCGAATATGCTAAAGGTTTCATTCAATTGCTGGCGCCTTTTGCACCACACTTGGCTGAAGAACTCTGGCAGGCAGTAGCTCAAACTGATGAGAGCATTTCCTATGTAGCTTGGCCAACTTATGACGAAAGCAAGCTGGTCGAGGCAGAGGTCGAAATCGTAGTTCAAATCAAGGGCAAAGTTCGTGCTAAGCTAGTCGTAGCTAAAGATCTGAGCCGTGAGGAACTGCAGCAAATCGCTCTGGCAGATGAGAAAATCAAGTCTGAAATCGTCGATAAAGAAGTCGTGAAAGTGATTAGCGTACCGAATAAACTTGTTAATATCGTTGTGAAATAATTTTTTAGAGGCTGGGACAAAAGTCCTAGCCTCTCAATTGTCTTTGGATTGTCGAGCAAGACGCAGTGGTTGAGTGGGCTCTACTACGCTTATTTCATCAGCTTTTACAGCCCTACTCAACTGTGCGGAGGTGGGACGACGAAATCGAATTCTAACGTATTACCGATTTCTGTCCCACTCTCTATTTTTTATCGTTCACTTTTATTGAGGCTAACAGCTGTAGAAATTTATCGAACTGGTACCTGTCCACGCTTCTTCTTTCGCCTTGGATGTGGTATAATTGCTGAAAAAATTGTGTAAAGGAAAGAAGCTAATGGGAAAAATACAGTCAAGTACAATTTCGGCATCAGATGCAATCAGTGAGTTAGTTGATCTTGATACAAGTAATGCGCAAAATCAACAAGTTGAATTTTCCTATACGACTGGAATTGCTGGGATGGAAGCTGGCCGTCAGGCCTGCAACCAAATGTTGCAGGCTGTCAGTGATTTCAGCTCAGCTGTTCTAATCCAGGCCAATAAAATTCCAGAGATTGCTGCTAAAATAGAAAAACGCGACATAGAAGAAGCCAAGCGCTGGGAGAGTTGAGATGAAGGCAGATAAAAGCGAAAAAGAACGTCAGGAACTCCATGAGAAAATTTTACAAGTAGAGCAAAAAGAAGATGAATTTATGCTTCTCAAACGTCAATATGAGAATTCTCTGGGGAATTTTGCAACAGATTTTCAGTATTTAACGACTCAAATGGAAACTCTGCTTTATGACCACCCGCAAAATGCTACTACTCTCAGTCGAGATTTAGCGGATACTCAGTCTCTTAACCAACAGGTCAAGAACTATGTAGATGTTCAGATGGATGAACTGGGAAAGCTCAGTCATCAAACAAGAAATGCTATGGAAGAAGAGCGAGAAAAACTGATTAAAGAAAGGAATAGTCTGCCGTGGGAGTAAAATATAGTGCAACGGATTCTGCCCAGCTGATCCAAGCAATGGGCAATAATTTGCAAATCGCTAATCAAGTCACAGATCGGCTGTCAAGTGGTTGTGATCACTTGGTTGCTTCTTTAGAATCAGGTGAACTTCAAGGTGCAGCTTATACAGCTGGTAAAGGCCTATTTACTGAAATTATCATCCCGGCTATCAAGAAGCTACAAGAGGCTATTGATGATATTCAGGGAGAGCTTGCTTCCTATAAAAGTGCTGATTCCGAGGTGGCTGGATATGGTGAATTGGACTTGGATCTACTGAAGGAACAGCTGAAAATAAAAAATGAGCAGCTAGAAAAGGTAGAAAAGCAGATTGCAGATAATCAAGATTTTTTTCGTAATGCAGGAGCTCTGCTGACAGGTAAACTGGGAGACCTTTTATCTCAGACATCTGCTTTAATGGAAGTTGAAACTCAACTAAATATCGGTATTCGAGAAATTCAAGAAAAAATAGATAAACTAGAATGGTTTGTGGCTCAGGTTTCTCAGTATTTCTCAGATAGCCTGCAGGTCTTGGGCTTAGCTATTCAGGGAGCAAGTCAGCTCAGCCAGATATTGCTGGATAGCGATGGTAATTACTCAACTGAAGGCTTGAATATGAGTTGGGTAGAAGAAATCAAAAAGGCAAAGATTCAGACTATTTCAAAGAGTGATTATCGAACTCCACAAGAACAGGCTATAGACAAGGCGGTCAAAGATATGAAACTATCTGGTGCTGCTGAAATCTATTACCGAGGCAAGCTCGCAGAGAAGCTGAAGGGGAAGCCGCGTTCGGAATGGAAGAAAATAATTTCAAACTTTAATAAAGATCTTAAGACAGATAAAGGTGAGAATCTACTGGATGTATTCGATATGTCCCGAGCTGAGCTTGAGGAAAAGTATGGTGACAAGATTCAGGCCTATGAACATTTTTTAAACACGGGATATACTGATGTATCTATTGCAACTATGAGTCAGGATGCTCTTAAATTGATTATGGCGAGATATGACCAAGTAAAAAGTGATCATCTAGGCTTGAGTCCCACAGAATTAGCTAAGGTTAATCCAGCTTTCAAGAAAAAAATAGATGGTATGAGCCAAGAGGAGATAGAAAAAGAATTT
>NZ_KV790967.1:176479-178831 GCF_001807785.1 Streptococcus sp. HMSC10A01
CATTTCCCAAGCTCATGTGAAACCATTTGGAAGTTTAGGCATGTCAGAGACTGAATGGGCCAATCATCGCTATGTGACAGACCGTTATTTTTTAATGGACAGTCAGAAATTACTTAGCTGGCGCGACCCTAATTATATGGCGAAGTTTAATCATTACATCCTTGAAGAAGGGATCAATCCAATTACACTTGAGCCAGCAACAGCCGAAGAAATCCAAACAGCTGAATGGTATAATCACATCCATCCTATCACTGAAACACTTAGCTGGGGAACTGCCTTGTATTCTGCTTATGTGGGGTATAACCAGTATTACAATAAGCCTTATACAACAATCCCCGAAGCTTTTGGTAAAGGGAAAGACTGGATTAAAGGGAAGATTCCGAGTATGGGGAGTCAGCCGGTGGTTGAGGTTAAAACCTACACTATGGATGACTTAGCGAATCTTAAGCATACAGAGAACTTTACAGATAAGTCTAAGATTCACATTTTTGAAGGTGATATAAATAAAAAAGGTCGAGCAGGAGGCTATCACTATGATATGGTAGAGGGGACTTCTGGAAATATTATCGAGGGTACGAAAGGGCCGGCCTTAAATGATGCTGGGATTTATGAGGCAAAAGTTGAAGTAAATGGAACTCTTAAGAAAGCTAATGGAGGGAAATCAACCTTCTTCCCTGACCATATGAGTCCGCAGGAGGTTGTAGATGCCATTAATGAGGCATATTCCAACAAGGTATTGATGGAAGGTAGTCGTTATATAGGAACAAGTCAAAATGGAATAAGCATTGAAATAATTTTAAATTCTGAGGGGAAAATTATTACTGCTTATCCGCTAAAATAGAATAATTTTAAAGGTGTATATAAATGAGACGAAACTATATTGTAAAAGTAAATAAAAATAATGATAGTCAGAAATTTTTGTTAGTAGAATTTGATAGTCCCAATTGTCACTCCTTATCAAATTTTTTAAATTCGGAGGTCCATAATTTTTATCTGGATGTTCGAGAAGCTTTGGAGAGTGTAATTTCTGGGAGTATGGAAGAATATGCTTTTGATGGTAATCTCTTAGGGATTGAAATTGGCAAAGAAATAACGGAAGTATACTTCCAATTTGAGGAAGAAATATTAGGTAGTCCATGCTTTATTCCTACAAATGAGCTTTATAAATTGGTTTTAGAGTGGAAAGAAATGGAAGAAAAAATGCATAGAGGGGAAGATATTTTTCCTGTGATTTTAGAAGATTGAACTAGTATAAAGAATCCAATATAGATTCATAAAACTATTACACGGCTTGGGTTTACTCAGGTCGTGTAATTATTCAAAAGAAATCTCTGTCTCAAAAAATATCTAAGGTTAATCCAGCTTTTAAGAAAAAATAGATGGAATGAGCCAAGAGGAGATAGAAAAAGAATTTCCTGAGCTCAAAAACGCCATTTCCCAAGCTCATGTGAAACCATTTGGCAGTTTAGGCATGTCAGAGACTGAGAGGACTAATCATAGCTATGCAATTGACCGTTACTTCCTGACGGACAGCCATAACAGAAATGCCGGATGCTCGTAATATAAATATCAAAGGAGAAAAGTAATGAGTCGACTTCAAGAAGTAAAAAAAGTGACTAAAGAGTGGCTATCAGAAAACATTAATATTCTAAAACAAGAAAATATTAGTCTAGAAGTTTTAATTGATAATGAAAATTGCTTGAGAATATTATTAGAAACAAAAGATAAAATGGGAGAAATACTAGTTGAAGAGCCAAGCTTTGCTCCTTATAAAAATTTCAAATTTGAAATTGCTCAAATAATTGATAATCAAGCTCAGATAGTAAATGCATGGTACGACAATGAAAATACAAATATTGAAGACTATAAAGTTATATTAGATAATGGAATGGTTCTTATGTAAGAACTGTTTTCACAGAATATGTTGATATTTAAATTATATAGATTACGATATATTTAGACTCTGATGAAAAGATTATTTCAGCTTTTCCTAGCAGTAAATAAATAGAAAGATATAGGACGTAACAAATGTTAAAAAGACAATATGGAATATTTAAATATCCTGACGGTGATATTAGATTATCGATAAAATTCTTGGATGAAAACTATCAAACTTTAGGCGAGTTTTTTATCATTGAGGTTAATACTTTTTACCCTCACATTTATAAAGAATTAGAGGCAGTTGTTACTGGTCAAAAAGAAGAGTCAGACTTTGGCGGTAATATGCTGAATATCGATATAGGCAAAGAAGAAACAGAAGTATACTATCAAATGGATGATGAAAGTCTTGGGGAACCTTGCTTTATTTCAACTGATGAACTATATAAATTGGTTTTAGAGTGGAAAGAAATG
>NZ_KV790967.1:178851-265174 GCF_001807785.1 Streptococcus sp. HMSC10A01
GATATTTTTCCTGTGATTTTAGAAGATTGATATAGTATAAAGAATTTAGGGTAGGATGCTTTCCTTGCCCTTTTCGTCTCGTAGATTTGTTGAGAAACACGGCCCTAACTTTGAACAAAAACGGTTTGAGTATATCGCTGAAATGGGCCTTGATTCAGTCACAGGCAAAGAGGCTGATGAGGAACTCCTGAATTATGCCACAAACTATACCAAGTACGCACCGAGTATAAAAGCGGGTTATGACTTCCTAATGGTAGGGGTAGCAGCTTGGAGTACTCGGGCTTATAATAAGGATATACAAACACAAAGGGCCGATGCCCAGATTAATGAGTATTATCAGATTAAGGATGCGGTGAGAAATTCGAGTGTGGGGAGTCAGCCGGTGGTACCGGATGCTGAAGTGAATACTAGAGCTTTTACTGAAAAAACCGTTCCGGATTTTGTAACTCGAAACGATAACAATTTCTCTGATACTCGAAATTATAAAGGAAACCCTAAAGCTTATATCAATAAGGATGGTTATCTAGTGTCAGTAAATCCTGATGGAGATCTTCCTATCCATTCTCAAATACGAGGCGGTAATTCTGATCGTACACCTTATATTTCAACAACAGATCCAGAATTCAGTACAACTCCCAAAAATTATGGATCATATAGGATAAGGATTGATTCCAAGCAAATTCAGCATGATATTGAGACAGGAAAACTTAAAAACGTAGAAGTTATAACACACCAAGAAATAGTTGACCATTTGCAAAAACGAGTTGACCAAGCACAAGTGAGATATAATAAAAATCCAAATGATATAAATACGAGAAGGCTAAATGATGCTAAAAAAGATTTATTCAATACTAAACGTGATGGGGAAGTATTGATAAAAGGAAATATTCCACCCGAATATTTTACTTTTGAATAAGGAGAAAAAATGACTAGAGAAGAACTTGATAATCTATTTTACAAAGTCCCTAATGGTGTAGACTACGCAGACCTGCTTGAAGAAGTTGACTTAGAAGATGTGCCAGAAGAAACGATTAACAAACTTATCTCTTTATTATCTAGCGATGATGATTTTTTGCGCTATAAAGCTTCTAGGCTTTTAACTATTTGGGGGCTGAAAGAAGGTTTTGATGTGTTGACTCAGATGTTTGTTGAAGGGAAATTGGAAGGCTACATTCCTCATCGGCTATATAGTTATGATGATACAAATCGAATTATATTAGATGCTCTTACTAGCTATTGGGCTAATCAATCAGATATTGGCAATGGTGATAAAGCAAGGCAAGACATATTCCCTTATGTCTGCAAAATTATAGAGCAGGCGGAAAAAGGTTATTATGATCTTTCATATTTTTACTATCTAGTTGAAGATAATGGCTTTTCTGAATATATCCCTTACCTAAAGCACTTTCTATCTGTTATTATGGATAAGCCAGAAGATAATTATTGGCGAATTCATGATACTTTGAAACTGTTTTTAGAGATAGAACCTGATTATGTGGAAAAACTTCTGGAGGAGAAAAGTAAATCACTAGCTGATTTCGGATTGGAGGAAGAGAATGAAGGCAATTAAATTCTATAAGGTAAACGATGCTTACGGTTATATGTCCAATTTTGCTCCTTATCCTTTTTCGGATGGAAATAAAATCTGGCCTACATCGGAACATTATTTCCAGGCTCAGAAATTCTTGGTTCCAGAAATTCAGGAAAAAATTCGCCTGCTGGAGTCACCTATGGATGCTGCTTTGGAGGGACGCAATCGCCAGAATCCGTTACGAAAGGACTGGGAAGATGTAAAGGATGATATTATGCGTTATGCTGTTCGTGAGAAATTCCGTCAAAACACAGTAATTATGGAAGATTTATTAGAGACTGGAGATAGTATCATCATTGAACATACGAAAAATGATAGCTACTGGGCTGATGGTGGCGATGGTACAGGAAAAAATATGCTGGGGCAAATTCTGATGGAAGTACGGACAGAGCTTCGCTAAATACAAACTACTAACAAAGACAATCTATTCAGTTAGGTTTTAAATTCCCCTAGTTCAGTCTGTAAAGATAAAAAAATCCCGATAAACAGATATATATGTGTTTATTATCGTAAAAAGTGAAAGGGAGAGATAAATCTTTTGCCCTTTTCCTCTAAGTTTAGAGCTGATTAGCCGCTATTTCACAGATAGTCTGCAGGGTTTTGGGCTTAGCTATCCAAGGAGCGACGCAGCTTAGTCAGGTATTGCTGGATAGCGATGGTAATTATTCAACTGAAGGCATGAATATGAGTTGGGTAGAAGAAATCAAAAAGGCAAAGATTCAGACTATTTCAAAGAGAAATATCTGGAACCTAAAGAACGACTGATTCAAGAAGCTTCTCGCAATATGATGCTATCGGATGAAGGTGATGCTTATTATCGTAGCCAACTCAAGGAAAAATTAAAGGGTAAACCTCGTTCAGAATGGGATAAGATTGTTGATGATTATAACCATACTCTAAAAATTGACAATGAAGGCAATATAATTGATGTAATTGATTTTAGTGATTATGATAGTTCTTTCTACGTTGTAAATAAGAATGGTCGTTACGATGAACAGTATACTAACCAGATCAATGAGGAATTACATAAACTAGAAGCGGAAAATGCTGAAGCTAATTTAGGAGCAGTGGCTCAGGGGCTTGTAGAAATTTTAGCTGGTATTGGTGTTTACTTTGGAGGAACAGTTGCTGAGGCTGTAGGTTTATTCTTTGGACTAGAATCTGCTGGAACTTCTGCAATTGCTGGTATAGCAGTGGCTGATTTGAGCTATGCTTTTGGCGGAAGTTTAGTAATAGATGGTGCCAGAAATATAGGTACAGCTATTGTTAAAACGAATATAGCCAATGGCAAAATCAGCCTAAATACAGCTAGTAACTACGACAGCTGGCAGGCCAATAAACCGACGAGTAAGACCATTTCCGGCAGAGGTGGTAAACTAATTGAAGGCAGAGTGGGAAATCGGAAAGTGAAGCTTCGTGTAGATTGGGAGTCAACGAGTGGTTCGAATGGTGATGGAGTTTTCCAGGTTCAATCTGGAAGTGGGAAGTCGGGGTATAGAGTGAATGAGCATATTGACATTAAGAATATTTACAATAAAAACTCAATATGGGATTGGATTAACACTAATGATAACTTAAAAAACCTTAATAAAACTGTTAAAGAAGAAATCTTCAATAGAATTTGGAAAACTTATCAAAATAATTACTGAAATTAGGAGGGAATATGAAACTATATATAAAAAGTGATTTTACGAAAAAAATAGACTTCACAACTAGAGAGCTTGTTTGGAAGATGTGGTTTAAGGAACGGAATGGCAAGAAAATAAGTTTCTCCAATGTTGGTGATGATGCTATGTTACAGGATGATTTTTACTTTGGTGTTCGGTTACACAAGTGGTCTTCAGTTGACGAAAGATGGGATAAGGCTCCTTTTATAATTCCTAGTAATCCTTGGTTGTCTTTGGAATATGAGAGTATAACACTTGAATTTGAAAAAACTTTCATTACAGAGTGGAGAGAACGTGGAGATTATCTACGTATCGCAACATCTCATATAGATGTTTTAACAGTAGATAAACGTGCTTTATACATTATGGCGGTCGAGGTTGCGAGTGCAATAGGTGGGAATATCAGCGAGGATGACAAAGAGACATGGTTAGATGTAGAGACTTTTAAGGAGCTACATAAGGATGTTCTTTCACTGACTTATGATGAAGCGGTTGAAATTAGTTTGGAAGAATTAAAGACAATGGTGCCAGTAAGAGATCCTTTATGGGAAGAAGAAGAGCGCCTTCGTGAAGAATACATCCAAATCCATGGTGAACGAATTTATGACGAAGAGGAAGACGAGTGAGACTATATCTTAAAGGTAACTACGAAACTAGTATATACCAAACCTGTATGGAATTTCCTTGGAAAATGTGGTTCAAGGAACGTAAGGGAGTGAATGTTGGTTTTTCTTATGCACTTGATGATAATTTTTATTTGAGTTTAACTCTAGATAAATTTTCTTCAAATGATGAGCGTTGGGGAATGGCTGATTTTAGAATAGGAAAAGACTCTTGGGCGACTTTTAAGCGTGAAAATTTAAATTTAAATTTTGAAAATTCTTATGAAAGTGATGGGCGAGAAAAAGGAGACTGTCTTCGAATAATCACGACTCATAAGGATATTCTAACGGTTGACAAGCGAGCGCTCTATATCATGGCGATTGAGGTAGCATCTGTCATTGACGGTCAAATCAGCGAAGACGACAAAGAAACATGGCTGAGTATTGAAGAATTCAAAACGAAACATATAGACCTACTGAATTTGACCTACGACGAAGCAGTCGATATTAGTTTAGAAGAGATAAAGGTTTTGAAAGCCAGCGACGAGCCTCTCTGGGAAGAATTGGATAGGAAGCGCGAAGAGTATATCCGAATCCATGGAGAAGTGGAGTTGGATGACGATGAGGAAGACGAGTGAGAATTTATATCAAAAGTGATTTTAAGCAAAAAATAACCTTTACAACAAGAGAGCTGCTCTGGAAAATGTGGTTTAAGGAGTGGCATGGTCATCCTATTACATACTCAAACGTCGGTGATGATGAGATGCTACAAGATGATTTCTTTTTTGGTGTACAATTTGATAAGTGGCGATTTAATGATAAGCGATGGAATCATATACCATACGACAAGAGCGATCCTTGGAATTCGTTTTCTGATGAAAATATTCAGTTGGAATTTGAAAAAACTTTCATTACAGAGTGGAGAGAACGTGGAGATTATCTACGTATCGCAACATCCCATATAGATGTTTTAACAGTGGACAAACGTGCCTTATACATTATGGCAGTTGAGGTTGCGGGTGCAATTGATGGGTATATCAGCGAGGATGACAAAGAGACATGGTTGGATGTAGAGACTTTTAAGAAGTTGCACAAGGATGTTCTTTCACTGACTTATGATGAAGCGGTTGAAATTAGTTTGGAAGAATTAAAGACAATGATACCGGTAAGAGATCCTCTATGGGAAGAGGAAGAACGCCTTCATGAAGAATACATCGCTATCCACGGTGAACGTGTTTATGACGATGATGAAGATGATTTTTAAAACATTTATTAAGCCAATCAAATTGATTACTTAATTAAGAGCAAGCAAATGGCGCAAAAGAGGAAATTTTCATTAGAAGCTTCAAGCCCATATTCTACTTACAAAATAGATAACAAAGGTGTATACTAAAAGCAAGTAAGAATAGAAAGCAGGTATGTTCTATGAAGAAAACAGTCTATACAAAAGCTGGGGAAGTGGGTCTAGTAGAAGTGGAGCGTCCGCAAATAGAGGCACCGGATGATGCTATCATTCGTATCGTTCGGACCTGTGTCTGTGGCTCTGACTTATGGAGCTACCGCAATCCAGACATCGAAAAGGGCCATCAAAATAGTGGGCATGAAGCTATCGGGATTGTCGAAGAAATCGGTGAGGCCATTACAACGGTTAAGCCAGGTGACTTTGTTATTGCTCCCTTTACTCATGGGTGCGGGGAATGTGATGCTTGTCGAGCAGGATATGACGGTACCTGTGATCGTCATGTTGGTAATAACTGGTCAGACGGGGTGCAAGCGGAGTACATCCGTTTCCACTTTGCCAATTGGGCCCTTATCAAAGTTCCAGGTCAACCTTCTGATTACACAGAAGGCATGCTCAAGTCTCTCTTGACATTGGCGGATGTTATGCCGACAGGTTACCATGCAGCGCGTGTTGCTGACGTCAAGCCTGGTGATAAGGTAGTTGTCATCGGTGATGGAGCGGTTGGACAATGTGCAGTGATTGCTGCTAAAATGCGTGGGGCTTCTCAAATAGTTCTCATGAGCCGTCACGAAGACCGACAAAAGATGGCGCTAGAGTCAGGAGCGACTGCAGTGGTTGCTGAACGTGGTCAAGAAGGAATTGCTAAAGTCCGTGAAATCCTTGGAAGAGGAGCGGATGCAGCTCTGGAATGTGTCGGGACAGAAGCAGCTGTTGACCAGGCACTGGGAGTCCTTCACAATGGTGGTCGGATGGGCTTTGTTGGGGTTCCTCACTATAACAACCGTGCTCTTGGATCGACCTTCGCACAAAATATTACAGTGGCTGGGGGAGCAGCCTCTGTTACCACCTATGATAAACAGTTCTTGCTGAAAGCTGTCCTGGATGGGGACATTAATCCGGGACGTGTCTTCACTTCAAGTTATAAACTTGAAGATATTGATCAAGCCTATAAAGACATGGATGAACGTAAGACCATTAAAGCAATGATTGTAATCGATTAGAAAAGAGTCTAGTAGAATTGTTGTCTACTAGGCTTTTTGTTAGAGTCATTCTTAAATAGCTGTTGAACCTTTCTGTCTGTTCCCCATGAAAATGAATTTACGGACCAATAAGAGTTGAGTTTGTATGCGAAAAGAAGTTCTATGAAGTCTATTATTATCTGCGTGCAAACGATAGAATAAGTTTATCAGCTTGTTGGCCTTTACTGAGTAAGATTTGTAGATAAAGAAGGTCTTGTGGCATAGATAGATTTAGAAAAATAAAAAATATCAAAAAAATTATCACTAATTATTGACAATGTTTTAAAAAACTGTATAATAGATATTGTAACAAATATTATTACAACAAAGAAAGGCTTCTATGAATATCTTTAACGGATTCAAACAAGTTTTTAAACAGAAAGAGGAAAAAATAATGACAAACTTTTCAGATTTACAAGCAAAACGCCGCTCCATCTATGCTTTGGGCAAAGATGTAGAACTTACAAACCAAGAATTGATTGATACCATCCAAGGAGCAATTCTCCAAACACCAACAGCTTTCAACTCACAAACATCACGGGTTGTGATTCTGTTGGATGAAGAGTCAGATGCTTTCTGGAATGAGATCGCCTACTCAGAACTTGAAAAAGTGACTCCAGCTGAAGCTTTTGAAGGAACAAAGGAACGCTTGGCAGGTTTTGCTCAAGCAAAAGGAACCATTCTTTTCTATGAAGATCAAGATGTTGTCAAAGGTCTTCAAGAGCAATTCCCGCTTTACGCTGAAAATTTCCCAATTTGGTCAGAGCAAGGCCACGGAATTGCCCTTTATGCGACATGGTTGGCTCTAGCTGAGCAAAATATTGGTCTCAACGTGCAACACTATAACCCCTTAGTAGATGCACAATTGGCTGAAAAATATGATATCCCAGCTAACTGGAAACTCCGTGCTCAAGCACCATTTGGAGAAATCAAGGCATCAGCTACTGACAAAGAAATCCAAACAGAAAACCGCTTCAAGGTATTTGGAAATTAATCAATCTAGAAAATCCCATCTGGAACTAGATGGGATTTTTAGTTTTTTCACAATAATTTAAAAAGTGGACAGGAAAGACCATTTCGGAGTATCGAGAAGAGATTCAGAAACACTCCTAAAATCAGAGATATTTTTTATAAGCATCAGATAATATCATCTGGTGCTTTTATTTTTTTAAAGAATTTCAACTTTTTTCTTGACAAGTGAGTAAACACTCACTATAATAGCTCTTGTGATTTAAAAAGTGAGTACGTACTCACCTAGGAGGAGGCATATGAAAAAATTGCTACATTTACAAGATTTGGATAAGTCTTTTGGTCGTCAAATGGTTTTGAATCATGCCAGCTTTGAATTGCAGCCGGGAGAAATTATAGGCTTAATTGGTCCGTCTGGTGCTGGTAAATCAACCATGATTAAGACCATGTTGGGAATGGAAAAAGCTGATGGAGGCGAAGCTTTAGTTCTGGATCATACTATGCCCAATCGTCATATTTTAGGAGATATTGGTTATATGGCCCAGTCAGATGCCTTATATGAGGCTTTGTCAGGCCAAGAAAATTTGGAATTTTTCGGTCAGCTAAAAGGGCTATCCAAAAGAGATTTGACAGTTGAAATTGCCCACGTGGCTCAAGTTGTGGATTTGACAGAGCATTTGAATAAAACGGTATCCGGTTATTCTGGAGGAATGAAACGGCGTTTATCTCTGGCCATCGCACTTCTGGGGAATCCTCAGCTCTTGATTTTGGACGAACCGACAGTTGGAATCGACCCTTCTCTTCGAAAGAAAATCTGGAAAGAATTATTCGCGCTTAGAGATAATGGGGTTGGGATATTAGTTACTACCCATGTTATGGATGAAGCAGAGTTGACGGATAAGGTCGGTTTATTATTAGGCGGAAAAATCATTGCTTTTGATACACCGCAACACTTAAAAGAAAGTTATCAAGTTTCAAGTATTGAAGAAGTATTTTTAAAAGCAGAAGGTGAGTAAAATGAGAACAATAGCGATTGCAAAAAAAGTCATCAAAGAATTACTTCGTGACAAACGAACTCTAGCCCTGATGTTTATAGCACCTGTTTTTATCATGTGGTTGATGAACCTCATGTTTTCAGCTAGTACAACCGTGAATGTCAAGTTGGCAACACAAGATCTACCAACTGGTTTGGTAACGAAAATGGATGAGCTCGATCATGTGGACGTCGAGATTTATCAAGGCTTAGATCAAGCCAAAGAAGCGCTAGTAAATGAAAAAGTAGATGCTGTGATTTCTTATAAAGACGGTGAGTATCAGGTCGACTACGCAAACACAGATGCCTCCAAGACATCTATGATACGACAAGTGTTACGAACAAGTATCGTCAATGAAGGCACCGATCAGTTATTATCTCGTGTCAAACAAGCTCTTCCACAATTGAAATTAGATGCAAAGGCGCCTGAAATCAAAGAATCTTACCAATATGGAGATAAAAATACTGGATTCTTTGCACGTATGATTCCAATTTTAATTGGCTTTGTGGTCTTCTTCTTTGTCTTTTTGATTTCTGGTATGGCGCTTTTGAAAGAACGCACCAGTGGAACACTAGAACGTTTGTTAGCAACACCAGTGAAACGATCTGAAATCGTCTATGGCTATATGTTGTCTTACGGTATTATTGCGATTTTTCAAACGGCAGTTGTCGTCTTAGCAGCAATTTGGCTACTAGATGTAGAAGTTGTAGGAAGTATTTTAAATGTTATAATAGTTAATGTGGTACTGGCTCTTGTAGCACTGGCATTTGGAATTCTCTTGTCTACTCTAGCAAAATCAGAATTCCAAATGATGCAATTTATTCCTCTCGTGATTATGCCCCAACTTTTTTTCTCAGGAATTATTCCATTGTCATCCATGGGAGAATGGGCTCCAACTGTGGGGAAATTTTTGCCATTAACCTATTCTGGTGATGCAATAAGCCAGATTATTCTTTACGGGCACAATCTTGGTGATATTTTGTCAAATCTTAGTGTTTTAATGGTTTTCTTGATCATTTTAACAATTCTTAATATTGTTGGATTGCGTCGTTATCGTAAAGTTTAGAAATCAACATAAATAATGCTAAAAAGGTGTGAAGATTAGATGGATAAGACTGTTTTTGAATCGTTTGAAGATTACTTAGAAGAAGCGAATTACCCTCAAGGAAAGAAAAAAATCATGCAGGCAGCAGTGGATCTCATATCAACCAGGAGTTACCATGGGACATCAACTCTTCACATAGCTGAGCGTGCTGGACTAAGCCAGGCAACTTTGTTTAAGTATTTTAAGACGAAGGATGATTTACTGACGGCTATTTTACATCCTGTAGTCCCAGGCATTTTCGGTAGTTTTTTTGAGGAACTCTTAGCTTTTGAAACGACAGAAGAGAGGGTTCGTTATCTCGTCCACGATCGTATGAGCTATCTCAAAAAAAATCGTGCTTTGATGAAAATCATTCTGCAGGAGAGTTTTTCAAATAAAAAACTAAAAAATGAACAGATTTTTATCTGGAATGCTATTCAAGATAAACTTCGAGTACTTCATAAGGAATTGCTAGCAGATCCACGTGTAAATCCAGAGTTAACGATTCCTCAAATGGTTCGTATTTGTGTTGGTCCATTGTTGGCTTACTTCGCTCAGCTTTATATCGTTAGCGACAATGGAGAAATGAAAGAGGAAGACTTAGACTTATTAGAAAAACAGATCTTAGGTGGCTTGTGGAGATAATGCTTGCATTGTATTAATGAAGTTCAAGATTTAGCTTTGAGAAATATTTTAATAATCTCTTTCTTCTATTAAATAGTAGAACTTTTCTCATTTTCCTATTTTTCCTTGTATTAGTTTGAAGCTTTATTTATAATGATTATAAATAAAAGGCAAGGGAGAATAATATAAATGGAAGAGCATAAAATTGATAAGAACTTTAGTGGTCGGCTGAATATCTTGCGAGCTGGGGTTTTAGGAGCAAATGATGGTATTATTTCCATCGCAGGAGTAGTAATCGGGGTGGCCAGTGCGACGGACAATGTCTGGATAATCTTTCTGTCTGGTTTGGCAGCTGTCTTTGCAGGTGCCTTTTCTATGGCAGGCGGGGAGTACGTGTCTGTTTCTACTCAAAAGGATACAGAGGAGGCTGCTGTTGCCAGAGAGCGTGAGCTTTTAGAGAAGAATCCAGATATTGCAAGGCAGTCTCTCTATGCTGCCTATGTCCAAAATGGTGAGTGTGAGACTTCTGCTCAGCTTATGACCAACCGGGCCTTTCTCCAAGATCCGCTGGAGGCTTTGGTTCAGGAAAAATATGGAATCGAGATTGAGGAGTTCACCAATCCTTGGCATGCGGCTGTATCAAGCTTTTTAGCCTTTGCGGTTGGTGCGCTTTTTCCTATGATTACCATTATCCTGCTCCCTGCCCATATCCGTATCTGGTCAACGGTTGTGATTGTGGCTTTGGCGCTTTTGGGAACGGGCTATACCAGTGCTAGGTTAGGCAAAGCACCGATCAAAAATGCTATGCTTCGAAACCTCGTGATTGGTCTTCTAACCATGGCGGTCACTTATCTGGTCGGACAGATTTTTGCGATTTAATTTGAGAGAAAAATTAAAATGAGGTCCCCTCTTCAACAAATTATAGAAGAAAGAGTGGCTTTTTAGGAAGTTATAAGGAAGGTGTTGTTAGCGCCTTCTTTTTTTGTTATAGTGGAGCTAGCAAAGAGATTTACTAGAAAAGAATAAGGCGGATAGATATATTTATGAAAAAAATGGACGAAATTGCGGACTTTGCTCCCTTACCTTCAGCAGCCCAGCTGGCTTATCATCGAGATGAGTTGGCGGCTTTTATTCATTTTGGCATTAATACTTTTTATGAGCAGGAATGGGGCAATGGTCAGGAAGATCCTCGCCTTTTTAATCCGTCTAAACTAGATACGGATCAGTGGATTAGGATTTTGAAAGAGTCTGGATTTAAAAGAGTTGTTGTCGTAGTCAAGCACCATGACGGTTTTGTCCTTTATCCGAGTCGCTACACAGACTATACGGTGGCAGCTAGTCCCTGGAGGGATGGCAAGGGTGATCTATTAGCAGAAATTTCTCGCTCAGCTAGTATGTATGATATGGATCTGGGCCTTTACTTGTCTCCTTGGGATGCTCACAGTTCGCTCTATCATATCGAGACTCAAGAAGCCTATAATGAATATTATCAGAAGCAACTGGAAGAAATTCTGAGTAATCCGCTTTATGGCAATAAAGGGAAATTTGTAGAAATCTGGATGGATGGGGCGCGTGGTGAGGGTGCACAAAAGCTTACCTATGATTTTGGATCTTGGTTTGAGACCATTCGTCATTACCAAAAAGACGCTCTGATCTTTTCGACAGAAGCGACTGAATTGCGTTGGATAGGAAATGAAAGAGGTCGGGCCGGAGATCCCTTGTGGCAGAAAATTCGACCAGAAAAACTAAGTGAGAATACTCCATCGGCCTATCTCTGCCATGGGGATCCGCAAGGGACACAGTATTCCTTAGGAGAAGCTGATGTATCCTTGCGCTCGGGCTGGTTTTATCATGCTAGTCAGCAACCCAAATCTTTGGCTGATCTGCTGGATATCTATATGGATTCCGTTGGGCGTGGGACACCCCTCTTACTCAACGTCCCGCCAACTAAGGAAGGGCTATTGGCTGATGAAGATATCCAGCGCTTGCAGGAATTTCACCGGGTCATTTCAGATTTATATACGGATAATCTAGCCTACCAGGCCAAGGTGAGCTGTAGTAATGAAAAAGAAGGCTTTCCATCTAGTCATTTGACGGATGGACGGGAAGATACTTTCTGGGTGCCAGCTTCAGACGAGTCAGCCTATGTCTTAGAAATTGACTTGGGCCAGACTCGTAGCTTTAATCTCGTTGAAATTCGAGAACCCATTGCCAAAGGTCAACGAATCGCAGGCTTTACCTTAGAAGTGAAGCAAGAGAATGGCTGGACTGTCTTTGCTCGTGGTCAGACCATTGGTTACAAGCGCCTACTCTTAGGACAAATGGTTGAAGCTCGCTATTTAAGATTGACCTTGACAGATTTTCAAGTTCTTCCTCTTTTGAACAAGTTTGCAGTCTATAAGACACCGGCTGTGCTGGAAAAGAAAAATACAATTGCTGGTTTAGAATTTTCAAAAATAAGCTCTCCTCTTGTCGGAGGGCAAAATCCTTCAATCAGTCTCAGACGTTTGGACAAAGTGGAGGATAGAGAGAAAATTCAGATAGTCACAGAGCCCGGTACTGGAACGCATGGGACGGCTTATCTAGATCAGGTTTGGGAAATCACATTTGACTCTGGCGAGCAGACGAAAGAAATCACCCTATCGACTTTAGCCTTTACAGGTCAAGAAGACTTAGATTTTTATCTCTGTGCTAACCGAGAGGACGGTCGGCAAAATCGGGTCAAAATCGTGGTCAAGCCAAGTTCAGAATAAAAACGCGGAACTATTGTTCTGCGTTTTTTTGTTTATTATTCTTTTGAAGAATTTGGTAGCCAAGACAAGTGGAAGTCTAGGCGCTTGGCAACTAGCAGTTCTTCATGGGAAATGTGTTGCAATGCCTGCCCATCTAACTCGGTTTTAGTCACAAACTGGAAGTGAGGATAGTTGTCATGAGCATAAATGTCTAGCCATGTTTGACTTTGTGGTAGATACAAACGTAGATGATTGAAGAGAGGAATACCTAGGTCGTAAAATGGTTTTCCAGGACAGGTTGGATAGAGCCCGATGGCGCTCCAGATGTACCAAGCAGAGAGGCTACCATTGTCTTCGTCACCAGGAAAAGCTTGCCAGCCAGGTCGAAAACCTTGCTCTCTCAGGCTTTTAATAAGTAGACTTGTATACTCCGGCTTGTCGCTGTAGCGGAAGAGATAGGGGATGTGAAAGCTAGGCTGATTCGAAATGGCTAGTTGACCAAAGTGCGCTGTCGCCATTTCACTCATTTCGTGGATTTCATAGCCATAACCTGTTACGTCAAAGAAAGGCTGGTCCTGACAGAGCTTGGTTAGATAATCAGTGAAAGCTGTTTGCCCTCCCATTAGATCTTTCAATCCTTCAATATCATGGAAGATGCTGAGTGTATTTTGAATAGCTGAGCATTCTGCATAATCTCTACCCCAAGTATATGGAGAAAAGTCTGGCCTGAATTTGCCATTCCGATCTTTGGCTCTCATGCAACCCGTTTCTGGATCGAATAGATGCTGGTAATTAAGAGACTGCTGTAAGTATCGCTGAGCAACTGGTTCTTGTTGGAGTTTATTGGCAAGGCTAGCAATGCAAAAATCACTATAGCTATAATCTAGGGTATGGCTGACGCTTTCATGGTAGTCAAATGGCAGGTATCCTAGAGTTTGATAGTCCGAAGCCCCTTGCCTGCCGTATCGTTTAGAAGGGTCTTCCTTCTCTGCCGTCTCTAACATGGCTTGGAAAAGGTCTTTTTCTAAATCAGGTATGAGATTTTTAGCAGTAGCATCTGCAATGACACCATCTATCAAGGTCCCTGGCATCATGCCCCGTTCATCAGGAGCAAGCCACTTTGGTAAAAATCCTGTTTCTTTGTAGAAATTCAGAAAGCCTTCTAGAAAGTCATGATAGGTATCTGGAGCCATAAGGGCTAATAGAGGAAAGCTAGTACGAAATCCATCCCAAAAACCGATATTGGTAAAGAGTTTCCCTGGCTGAACAGTCTGGTGGGTAAAATCCCAATGGATTTCTTGACCTTCTGCATCAAGCTCATAAAAGGTTTGAGGAAAGAGAAAGAGCCGGTAGAGAGCTTGGTCAAACATCCGACGGTCTATTTTGCCTTGGTCTACAATATCAAAACGATGGAGAAAGGCTTCCCAGTCCTTCTTTGTTTCTTCTTTGATTTTGTCAAAGGAAGACTGGGGTAGATTGATCAGGGCTTGTTCTTCTGATATAAAAGATGTGGCTAAGGAAAATTGCAGTTGGCCTTGCTCGAAGTCTAGGACAAGGTCTTGGTCTAAGAAACTCTGTTTTTTGATAGGCTGGTCAAAGCGCAAGCAGACATGCATGACTAAGGGCTGCTTGGCTGGCTTGGTTTCTTCCTTGAGACTGCCTAAGAGAGTGTAGGCATCTACTTGCTGGAAAACCATCTTTGCTTCACTATGGAGAATGAGACTGATAGGCTGCTCTCTCTGGTTGGTCAGCCGGAAACGAGCTCCGTAGCGACTAGGAGTCAGCTCAGTGCTGATCTGGTAGCGGTTGGAGTTGATTTTTAAATAATAAGGTTGGAAGATACTCTCGTCTGGTCGATAAGAAGACTGGCGGTGGTAAATATCTGAATACTGTATCTTTTCTGAGACAGGAGTTATGAGAAGCCACGAGTAGTCACCAATCCAAGGACTGGGTTGGTGGGTTAGACGGATGCCTTGGAAAATAGGTGAGTCTGGATTAAAAAACCAAGATCCGTCTGTATGGCTACTTTGAGGTACAAAGTAGTTCATACCAAATGGTGCCCCTGTATAGGGTAGGGTATTGCCATGTGAAATGCTATGGGAATTGTCCGTTCCATAACGGGTGTCAATTGTTTCTAGTATTGGTTTCATATAAAATCTCCTTGCAATGAGGCCTGTTTTTTCTAGATTATAACATGAAAAACATTCCAATGGATAAGGCAAAAATATAATATCGAAAGGCCTTTAGTTTGTGTATATATTTTGAAAACGGTTTAGCCTATACTAGAGGATGTAAAGGACTATGAAAAAGGAGAAAATAATGGTTTATTCAAAAGAAATCGTCGGGAAATGGCTGGAGTCTGTTGCCCAGTTAGCCCACGAACATCCAGCTTGGGTATCCGTTTTTGAGCGTTGTTATACAGACACTTTAGATAATACAGTAGAAATATTAGAAGATGGTTCAACCTTTGTTTTGACGGGAGATATTCCAGCTATGTGGCTACGAGATTCGACAGCTCAGCTCAAACCCTATCTCTTTGTAGCTAAGGAAGATCCGAAAACACGCAAAACAATTGCTGGTCTGGTCAAACGTCAGATGACACTGATTTTAAAAGATCCCTATGCCAACGCTTTTAATATCGCGGATAACTGGAAGGGGCATCATGAGACAGACCATACAGACTTGTCTGGTTGGATTTGGGAGCGCAAGTATGAAGTGGATTCACTCTGCTATCCTCTGCAACTGGCTTATCTCTTATGGAAAGAGACTGGTGAGACGAGTCATCTAGATGCTACTTTTGTGGCGGGTGTCAGAGAAATTCTTCGGGTTTGGATGGTAGAACAAGATCACAGTCGCTCTTCCTATCGTTTTGTTCGTGATACGGACCGCAAGGAAGACACACTAGTTAATAGTGGGCAAGGACCTGAATTTGCTGTGACAGGTATGACTTGGTCAGCCTTTCGTCCAAGTGATGACGCTTGTATTTACAGCTATTTAGTACCTTCGAATATGTTTGCAACGGTCGTCTTGGGCTATGTGGCAGAAATCTTTGAAAAATTGAATCTGGATGGCGCTGAGGTGATTATTCCGCATGCACAGCGTCTACAAAGAGAAATCAAAGACGGAATTGAAAACTACGCCTATACCAAAAATGCCAAAGGTGAAAAGATTTACGCTTTTGAGGTAGATGGTTTGGGGAATGCCAGCATTATGGATGATCCCAATGTACCGAGTCTATTGGCGGCGCCATACCTGGGCTTTTGCTCGATAGATGACGAAGTCTACCAAGCGACACGCCGCACGATTCTTAGCCCTGAAAATCCTTACTATTATGAAGGAGAGCGAGCTGCAGGAATCGGAAGTTCACACACCTTTTATCGTTATATCTGGCCGATTGCCTTGGCAATTCAAGGTTTGACCACGCATGATAAAGATGAAAAACGCCGGATATTAGACCTCTTGGTAGATTGTGACGGAGGGACAGGTGTCATGCACGAAAGCTTCCATGTAGATGATCCGACTAAGTATTCTCGTGAATGGTTCAGCTGGGCTAATATGATGTTCTGCGAATTAGTATTAGACTATTACGATTTAAAAATAGAGGTATAAAATGGAAAATATTACTGTACATATTATTTCTCACAGCCACTGGGATCGAGAATGGTATCTCCCTTTTGAGTCCCACCGGATGCAGCTGGTAGAGTTATTTGACAACCTTTTTGATCTTTTTGAAAACGATCCTGACTTTAAAAGTTTCCATCTAGACGGACAGACCATTGTCCTGGATGATTATCTAGAAATCCGTCCTGAAAACCGGGACAAGCTGCAGCGCTACATTGACGAAGGCAAACTGAAAATCGGTCCTTTCTATATCTTGCAGGATGACTATCTGATTTCCAGCGAAGCAAATGTCCGCAATACCTTGATTGGTCAGCAGGAGTGCAAGATGTGGGGCAAGTCTACTCAGATTGGTTATTTCCCAGATACTTTTGGGAATATGGGGCAAGCGCCTCAGCTTTTGCAGCAATCTGGTATTCAAGTAGCTGCTTTCGGTCGAGGAGTGAAGCCAATCGGATTTGACAACCAAGTCTTAGAGGATGAGCAATTCACTTCTCAGTACTCTGAAATGTACTGGCAAGGTGCCGATGGCAGTAAGGTTTTAGGTATCCTTTTTGCCAACTGGTATAGCAATGGAAATGAAATTCCAGTCGACCCTGAGGAAGCGAAGATTTTTTGGGAGCAAAAATTAGCAGATGTGAAGAGCTACGCCTCTACAAACCAATGGCTGATGATGAACGGCTGTGATCACCAGCCAGTTCAGCGCAATCTCAGTCAAGCTATCCGAGTAGCCAATGAGCTTTATCCAGATATCAACTTTGTACATAGTTCTTTTGATGACTATATGCAGGCTGTGGAGGCAGCTCTTCCTGAAGAATTGTCTACAGTTCAAGGCGAATTGACCAGTCAAGAAACTGACGGCTGGTACACTCTGGCTAATACTTCTTCAGCCCGTATCTATCTAAAACAAGCTTTCCAAGAAAACAGCAACTTGCTAGAGCAGGTGGTTGAGCCACTAACTGTTATTACAGGTGGTCACAATCACAAAGACCAACTGACGTATGCTTGGAAAACCCTTTTGCAAAATGCTCCGCACGACAGCATCTGTGGCTGTAGTGTAGACGAAGTTCACCGTGAAATGGAGATCCGCTTTGCCAAAGTTAATCAAGTGGGAGAATTTGTCAAAGGCAACCTGCTGGAAGAATGGAAACAAAAATTAGATAGCCGTCAAGCAGAGAGTGACCTGCTCTTCACTGTTGTCAATACGGGACTCCATGATAAGGTCGACACTGTTTCTGTAGACGTGACATTTGCGACTTGTGATTTCAAGGAAGCGCATCCGACTGAAGCTTACCGGAGGATGGCGGAGCTGACAATTCCAGACTTGATTGTTAAAGATTTGGATGGTCGTCCTGTCGAAGCAAAAATCGAAGATTTGGGAGCTAATTTCCAATATGACCTTCCGAAAGATCGTTTCCGTCAGGCTTATATTGCTCGTCAGTTGCGCGTAACTTTACCGGTTCACCTGGCTGCTTTGTCTTGGAAAACCTTCCAATTGCTTCCTGGTGCAAAAGAAGAGCATGAAGGCCTCTACCGCAATGGCGTGATTGATACTCCGTTTGTGACTGTTAGTTTTGATGAAAACTTAACCGTCTATGATAAGACGACCCATGAAGCCTATGAAGACTTCCTCCGATTTGAAGATCGGGGTGATATTGGAAATGAGTATATCTACTTCCAGCCAAAAAATACAGAGCCAATCTATGCAAAACTGGCTGATGTCAAGGTGCTGGAAAACAATGCCCGCTACGCTAAGGTGGAATTGAGCCATGAATTGATCTTGCCAGTAAGCGCTGATGATGTGCTTGAGCAAGAGCAAAAAGGTATCGTAGAATTTATGACTCGCTCAGCAGGTCGTTCGTCAGAATTGAAAACCATGATCTTAACAACTGAGTTGACAGTCTTTGTGGACAGTCCGCAACTGCGCTTTAAGACTCGCTTTACTAATACTGCTAAAGATCACCGCATCCGTGTTCTTTTCAGAACCCACAACAGCAGTAAAACCAACGATTCAGACAGCATTTATGAAGTAGTTCGTCGTAATAACCAACCAGCTGCTTCATGGGAAAATCCAGAAAATCCACAGCACCAGCAAGCTTTCGTCAGTCTTTATGATGGCCAAAAAGCAGTAACAGTAGCTAATAAAGGTCTAAATGAATATGAGATTTTAGGCGATGATACGATTGCCGTAACTATTCTACGTGCAACAGGTGAACTGGGCGACTGGGGCTATTTCCCAACACCAGAAGCTCAATGTCTACGCGACTTCCAAGTCGAGTACACTGTGGAATGCCACCAGCCGCAAGAGCGCTTTAGCGCTTATCGTCGGGCTAAAGCCTTCCAAACGCCGTTTACAGCTCTGCAAATTTCCAAACAAGATGGAAGTGTTGTGGCAAATGGACAAGCCCTAGAGCACCCAGCTCTCAACATGCCTGAAATCTGTCCAACGGCCTTGAAAGTGGCTGAAAACGAGTCAGGAATTGTACTTCGTTACTACAATATGACCCAAGAAGAGCAAGAAGTGACGACTGATTCCCAAACGCTAGTTAACCTTTTAGAAGAAGTAGTGCCTGAAAAGTCAGGAGTTTTAGGACCTCAGGAAATTCGTACAGAACTATTGAAATAAGATTAAACTGTGACTGGGGTGTCTTGCCCCAGCCTTAGAATTAATAAAATAAGTAAAGGAGAAAAACATGGTCATTGCAACAGTCGATATAGGCGGCACAGGTATCAAGTTTGCGGCTATGTCTAAAGAAGGAGAAATACTGGAAAAGCAAGACATTGCTACGCCAGACAATTTAGATGCCTTGCTGGCTTGGCTGGATTCTTGTCTTTCTAAGCGAGCTTACCAAGGCATTGCTATGAGTGTGCCTGGGGCAGTTGATCGAGAAACAGGCATCATTGGTGGTATTAGTGCAGTTCCTTATATTCATGGCTTCTCATGGTATGATAAGCTGGCTTCTTACGGTTTACCGATTCATTTAGAAAATGATGCCAACTGTGTTGGTTTAAGCGAGCTTTTGGCTCACCCTGAGCTAGAAAATGCAGCCTGCGTGGTCGTTGGCACTGGTATTGGTGGCGCCATGATTCTCAATGGCAGATTGCACCGTGGCAAGCACCATCTGGGTGGAGAGTTTGGTTATATGCTCTTGTCTGAACCAGCTGAGACGCTAGGGAATTGGTCACTTCTTGCTTCGACAGGTAGTCTTGTTCGCTCTGTTCAAGCTAGTACCGGCTCGCAAGACTGGAATGGTAAGAAGATCTATGAAGCTGCGGCTGCAGGAGATAAAATTTGCCAAGCTGCAATTGAGCAGATGAACCGAAACCTTGCCAAGGGGCTGCTCAATATCCAATATTTATTTGATCCGGATGTGATTAGTTTGGGTGGCTCTATCAGCCAAAATCCTGACTTTATTCAAGGTGTCCGCTCAGCGATTGCTTATTATGTTGATCGCTATGAAGAATATTCGGTTGTACCAGAGATTCTGGCTTGTACCTACCAAGGAGAGGCTAATTTGTATGGTGCTTTAGTAAACTGGTTACAGGAGGAAGGCCAATGGCCACATTCTTAGGATTATCTAGTAAACAAGAGAAAGCTCTTTCCCGTTTAGAAAAGTATTTGAACTTGGGGGAGATTGAAGTCAGTCTTGTCACTGATTCAGCTAGATCGATCAAGGTTGAAGGACGTCAGGGGCGTTATCAAGTTAGTTTTAAGCAACCTCATCAGCTCTATCGAGCTTTGGCGCTTTTATCTGCTGCGCTTAGATCAGGTCGAGACGAAGTGCAGATTGAGGAAGAAGCGGCCTATGAGGATTTGGCCTATATGGCTGACTGTTCCCGCAATGCCGTCTTAAACCTAAGCTCAGCTAAGCAGATGATTGAGGTCTTGGCTTTGATGGGGTATTCCACCTTTGAACTCTATATGGAAGACACCTACGAGATAGAAAATCAGCCTTATTTTGGCTATTTCAGAGGACGCTACACCGTTGCAGAATTGCAAGAGATTGAAAACTATGCAGCAGATTTTGATATGAGCTTTGTTCCTTGTATTCAGACCTTGGCTCACTTGTCAGCTTTTGTCAAATGGGGTGTCAAGGAAGTGCAAGAACTGCGAGATGTTGAGGATATCCTGCTGATTGGTGAAGAAAAAGTTTATGATCTAATTGAGGGCATGTTCCAGACGATGGCCCATCTGCGTACACGCAAGATTAATATCGGCATGGACGAAGCCCACTTGGTCGGTCTCGGACGCTATTTGATCAAGCATGGTTTCCAAAATCGCAGTCTTCTTATGTGCCAACACCTTGAGCGAGTCTTAGATATTGCAGATAAGTATGGTTTCCACTGTCAGATGTGGAGCGATATGTTCTTCAAGCTTATGTCAGCGGATGGTCAGTACGACCGTGATGTGGAAATTCCAGAAGAAACCCGAGTTTATCTGGATCGTCTAAAAGAGAGAGTGACCTTGGTTTATTGGGATTATTATCAGGATAGCGAGGAAAAATACAATCGTAACTTCCAAAATCATCATAAGATCAGCCAAGACATTGCCTTTGCTGGTGGCGCTTGGAAGTGGATCGGCTTTACACCACACAACCATTTCAGTCGCTTGGTAGCCATCGAAGCCAATAAAGCTTGCCGGAAAAATCAAGTCAAGGAAGTGATTGTGACAGGCTGGGGAGATAATGGTGGAGAAACTTCTCAATTCTCTATTCTACCTGCTCTGCAGATTTGGGCAGAGCTAGCCTATCGGAATGATTTAGATCAGTTAGCAGCACATTTTAGGGTGAGCACAGGTCTTGATATTGACGACTTTATGAAAGTGGATTTAGCCAATCTCTTACCAGGTTTACCAGAAAACCTCAGTGGTATTAATCCAAATCGCTATGTCCTTTACCAAGACATCCTCTGTCCCCTGCTGGAACGCCATATCCGATCGGAAGAAGACAAGCAGCATTTTGAAGCATCTGCTCAACAGTTAAAAGAAGTCAGGCAAAGAGCGGGCGATTATGCCTATCTTTTTGAGACCCAGAGCCAGTTAAATGCACTCTTAGCCTTGAAGATTTCCGTAACATCTGGCATTCAGAAAGCCTACCGTGAAGGGGATAAGGAAGGTTTGGCAGGCTTGGCTGAAAAAGATTTGCCTCAGCTTTACCAAATGGTTGAAGACTTTTCAGAGCAATTCAGTCGTCAATGGCAGCAAGAAAACAAAATTTTTGGTTTGGACACAATCGACATTCGCTTTGGAGGTTTACTCAAGCGGATCACGCGAGCACAAGAACGCCTAGAGCAATACATTAGCGGTCAAATCGAGCATGTCGAAGAATTAGAACAAGAAATCTTGCCTTTTAATGATTTCTATAAGGACCAAGGTTTGACAGCGACAACGGCCAACCAATGGCACTTGATTGCAACGGCCTCAACGATTTATACGACTTAGCAAAAAGCCGACCTTTTTGAGGGTCGGCTTTTTCATCTCATTTTTATCTATAAATTGGATAAATAATTTGTATAGTTTTTTCTATAATTTGGAGTTTAAAATTATTTTTAAAAAAGCATATAATAGAAATGTGAAAACGGTATCAACTAAATAGAAAGGGAGATTTGCATGAATAAGTTGATAAAAACATTAAAAGAAAATTTCGTTTTCTTGCTCATGGTTCTGCCAGGAGTCATTTGGTTGATTTTATTCTTCTACATTCCGGTTTTCGGAAACGTAGTTGCCTTTCAGGATTTCCATATTCACCCTGATGGTTTCATTGCCAGTATCTTAAATAGTAAATGGGTGGGATGGGATAACTTCAAATTCTTATTTAGCTCGAGGGACGCATTTATCATTACACGTAATACCCTGCTCTACAACTTTGGATTTATCATTTTAGGTTTGATTGCTGCAGTGGCGATTGCGATTATCTTTAGTGAAATGCGATCTAAGAAGTTAGTGAAAGTGTACCAAACTTCGATGCTCTTTCCTTATTTCTTGTCTTGGGTTATTATCAGTTACTTTGTAGATGCTTTCTTAAACATTGATAAAGGGCTGATTAATCACTTGCTTCAAGGTTTTGGAAAGGAAGCGATTAACTTCTATACAACTTTAGGAGTTTGGCCGGCCCTTTTGCTCTTCTTGGGTATTTGGAAGGGGCTTGGATATAGTAGTGTTATCTACTATGCAACCATTATGGGGATTGACCCGACCTACTATGAAGCAGCAACAGTGGATGGTGCGACTAAGTGGCAACGCATTCGCAACATTACCTTGCCTCAGCTAACACCTCTAATTACGGTCTTGACCATTCTGGCAGTCGGAAATATCTTCCGCGCGGATTTCGGTCTCTTCTATACAGTGACCCGTAACGGAGGAGGAGGATCTCTCTATAGCGTTACCAACGTTTTGGACGTATATGTCTACAACGGACTTTCAGGAACTGGGGACATCACAATGGCCGCAGCCGCAGGATTGTACCAATCCGTTGTTGGTTTAATACTCGTTTTAGTATCTAACTTGATTGTTCGTCGCATAGATAAAGATTCTGCGCTATTCTAGAAAGGAGGAACCAATGAAAAAATCGGAAAAAATCAAAAAAGAAAAAATCGATAACGTTGGTATCCATGCTTTCAGTAAGCCAGCTAACTTATTTTTCAGTATTTTAATCGGGATTATTGCCCTATCTTGTATCCTACCATTTATCTTCGTTATTATGATTTCTATTACAAATGAGTCTGTAATAGCGACGAATGGTTTCAGCTTCTGGCCATCTAAATTTGGCTTTGACGGTTATCTTTTCCTAGTACAGTTTAAGGACAA
Source organism: Streptococcus sp. HMSC10A01 (assembly GCF_001807785.1). Taxonomy (NCBI): domain Bacteria; kingdom Bacillati; phylum Bacillota; class Bacilli; order Lactobacillales; family Streptococcaceae; genus Streptococcus; species Streptococcus sp. HMSC10A01. The sequence continues at coordinate 202,059 of NZ_KV790967.1, forward strand.
AATTTTAAACTCCCTTTTTATCACTCTGTTTGTGACAGCTGTCGGTACCAGCGTCAATGTCTTCATGACAACGACATACGCATATGCAATTTCTAGAAGGACATTTAAATACAAACGCTTCTTTACAGTATTTGCTTTGATTACCATGCTCTTTAATGCAGGTATGATTCCAGGTTACATCGTGGTAACTCAGTTGCTACGAATCGGAGATACAATTGCAGCCTTGATTATACCAATGTTGCTCTCTCCATTTAACATCATCTTGATGCGGACCTTCTTTAAACGGACGATTCCAGAAGCAATTCTTGAATCCGCTAAGATTGATGGTGCAAGTGAAACACGGATTTTCTTCCAAATTTGTTTACCACTTGCTCTACCAGGTATTGCAACAATCAGTCTCTTCACAGCTCTAGCTTATTGGAATGACTGGTTCAATGCCTTGCTTTATATCAAAAATCCAGATTTCTATCCTTTGCAATACTTGCTGATGCAAATCCAATCAAATATGGACTATATCGCAAAATCAGCAGGTCTGTCATCACAAGTTGTTGGGGCAGCCAGTGGACTGCCTAAAGAAACTGGTCGTATGGCCATGGTGGTTGTGGCAACCTTGCCAATTGCAATGCTCTACCCATTCTTCCAACGTTATTTCGTAAAAGGTTTAACGATTGGTGGGGTCAAGGAATAAAAATCCTAAACCTGCCTGTCATGTTTGGACTTCCTTGAAGTCAGCTTCGTAACTGAGCTTATCAGTTCATTAAATTGTTTATCAAAAAATAAAAATAAAGGAGTTTTTCTTATGAAAAAGTGGCAAAAAGTCGCACTCTTCTCAGCCAGCGCACTCTTGATTACAGCTTTGGCGGCCTGCGGTAGCAGTAAATCATCTAGTTCAGAAAATGGTCCAACAACCATTAAGATGTACCAAATCGGTGATAAACCAGACAACTTGGACAAATTGTTGGAAAATGCTAACAAGATCTTGGAAAAGAAAGTTAATGCTAAATTAGAAATGCAATACCTTGGTTGGGGTGACTACAGTAAGAAGATGTCTGTAATTACTTCATCTGGTGAAAACTATGATATCGCTTTTGCTGATAACTATGTTGTAACTGCTCAAAAAGGTGCATATGCTGACTTGACAGACCTTTATAAGAAAGAAGGAAAAGAACTTTATAAAGCTCTCGACCCTGCTTACATCAAAGGTAACACTGTAAATGGTAAGATCTATGCTGTTCCAGTAGCGGCTAACGTTGCATCATCACAAAACTTTGCTTTCAACGGTCCTCTTTTGGAAAAATATGGAATTGACATTTCAAACGTGAATTCATATGAAACACTTGAACCTGTTTTGAAAGCAATCAAAGAAAAAGATCCAAACGTTGTACCATTTGCAATTGGTAAAAACTTCATTCCATCAGAAAACTTTGACTACCCAGTAGCAAACGGTCTTCCATTTGTTATCGATATGGAAGGCGACACTACTAAGATCGTCAACCGTTATGAAGTTCCTCGCTTCGTAGAACACTTGAAGACTCTTCACAAATTCTACAATGCTGGATACATTCCTAAAGACGTAGCAACAAGTGATACCACTTACGAACACAACAGCGATACATGGCTTGTTCGTGAAGAAACAGTAGGTCCTGCTGACTATGGTAATAGCTTACTTTCACGTGTAGCAAACCGTAAGATCGAAATCAAACCAATTACTAAATTCATCAAGAAAAACCAAACAACTCAAGTTGCTAACTTTGTCATCTCAAACAACTCTAAGAACAAAGAAAAAGCAATGCAAGTGTTGAACGAATTGAACACTAACCCAGAACTTCTTAATGGACTTGTTTATGGACCAGAGGGAGAAAACTGGGAAAAAGTTAAAGGTTCAGAAAACCGTGTAAAAGTCTTGGATGGCTATAACGGAAACACTCACATGTCTGGATGGAACACTGGTAACAACTGGATCCTTTACATCAACGAAAATGTAACTGATCAACAAATCGAAGATTCTAAGAAAGAATTGGCTGAAGCAAAAGAATCACCAGCTCTTGGATTTATCTTCAACACAGAACCAGTTAAATCTGATATCACAGCTGTTACAAATACAATGCAACAATTTGATACAGCTATTAACACTGGTACAGTAGACCCAGAAAAAGCAATTCCAGAATTGATGGAAAAACTTAAATCTGAAGGTGCTTACGACAGAGTACTGAAAGAAATGCAAAAACAATACGATGAATTTTTGGCTGCTAAAAAATAAGCCGAGGTAAACATTGAGGTTGGGATTTAGATCCCGACCTCCTTGTTTTTTCTTGTTTGATTGTTCAATTTTGAAAAGAGTAAGGATCTAAAATATGGTATAATTTGTTTATATGAACTTTAGATTGAAGATGAAATAGAAGAGGTAGGATATGGGAAAATTTATTGAATTTATTTTTCAAAAAATTTATATGGCTATGCTGGCATCGGGGATTTTTTTAGTCCTGACTCTTTGTGGAGGCGTCTTGTTTGGCCTAGCACCTGCTAGTACGGTTTTAATGACTCTTTTTGCCCAGTACCGATATGATTATAAAGCTTATAAGTGGCAAGAAGCTTGGTCTTTATTTAAAGAGAACTTTCTTCGTTCTAATCAGGTTTTTTATACCCTACTTTCAATTGAGGCAATTTTCTTGTATGGTCTCTATCTTCTTGTCCAGCTTCCTCAGTCTATTTTAACTGTGATTATCAGTATTTTAAACCTGCTTTTAGCTCTTCTATTGCCACTAGCTTACGCGGTTTATTTGAAATTGCAAGTTTATTTTGAGTTATCTTATGTTAATTCGATCAAGCTTTCCTTTATTGGCATGTTTTTGAATATTGGAGCAATGTTTAAGATTGCATTTGGAACGGCCATGATTATGGCAATCTTTTATTACATGCCTGCCTTGGTTTTCTTTGTCTTTCTGGGCGCTTGGCATTTCTTTATCAGTGATTTATTAGAACCAGTCTATCAGTTGATTGCTTCTAGATTAGTGGACAAACCATGAAAAAATTTTGGCTAAATTCCTTGCTAAGAGTCTATGCAATGACCATGTTTGTCATTGTGGGCTTTGTAGCTTTGTTAATCTCTTATGCCAGCTGGCAGTCCAAGGTTCAAGAAGTAACAGAAACTTCTCAGCGTATTTCAACAAGACTTGTTGACGAAGTTGAATCCTACTATCAGCGTGGTGTTCAAATCACTAAAAGCCTTGTAGGCAACCAGGCCAAGTTGGAAGGTGTTTATAATTATTTCACCATGTCGCCATCTGAATACATTTATTGGCGTTTAAATAATGGCCTTCTTGGGATCGTTGAAGTTTCGCTACACGAGAATATTGCCGATATTTATCTGCAGAATGATTTTGTAGCTGGTTTTGATATTGCATTGCAGGATTACAAGACAGTCTTTGTTTCAACTCGTCAAAAACAAGGTGGAATGCAAGTTGAAGCTAGTAAATATAAGCCAGCTAAGAATGCTTTTCCAATCCCTATTTATGACAGTGTCACCAGCAACCATATCGGGGTCGTTTATCTAACGATTGATTCCCAAGTTTTTGAACAAACGATTGATAACATCCGAAATACAACCCCTGTACTGGTTAAAATTACCTCACCCTTTCAAAAAAATATGCTGACTTTTGGGGAAGGGGAAAGTAAGAATTGGCTGGTCAAGGAGACACCTCATGGCTATGGTGTTCAAGTGGCTGTCCCAGAACATTATGTTTTAGAGAGAAGTTTAGTAAATTCCATTGCCATAGTGGGTATTAGTGCAATTCTAACAGGCAGTCTTTATCTGATTCTGCAACGAGTATTCCGCAACTATCAGCGCCAGGTTATTGATTTGGTGGATACGATCCAATCAATAGGACAAGGAGACAGTCACTTACGGATTGAGACTGCAACCAAGGAGCAGGAATTACTCTTGATTGCTGATAATACCAACACCATGTTGGATAATCTCGACCGCAATATTCATGACATCTACCAGCTACAGCTGAGTCAAAAAGATGCCAATATGCGGGCTTTGCAGGCCCAAATTAATCCGCATTTTATGTATAACACTCTGGAGTTTATCCGTATGTATGCGGTTATGAAGAGCCAAGAAGAACTTGCGGATATTATTTATGAATTTAGCAGCTTGCTGAGAAACAATATTTCTGATGAGACGCAGGTAACCCTGGAAAGCGAATTGGAATTCTGTCGTAAATACAGCTATCTCTGTATGGTGCGCCATCCAAACTCGGTTGCTTATGGCTTTACCATTGCTGAGGAGCTTAAAGGCATGATTATTCCTAAGTTTACCATTCAGCCTTTGGTGGAGAACTATTTTGCCCACGGCGTAGACTATCGCAGAAAGGACAATGTAATCAGTGTCAAAGTCTTGAAAAAATCTGATGCAGTTCAGATTATTGTTCAAGACAATGGCTGTGGAATAAAGGCTGACAAGCTTGCAGAAATTCAGCAAATTTTAGCCAAACGCCAATTGGAAAATTCGGAAAATAAGGAGAAAAGAACCTCGATTGGGATTATCAATATCCACGAACGTTTCTTGCTTTTCTTTGGAGACCGCTATAGCATTGCTGTAGAGTCGGGAGAAAATAAGGGAGTTCGCTATATTATAGAAATCAAGGATGAATAAGAAAACACCATGCATAAAGTATTACTAGTCGATGATGAATACATGATTACTGAGGGGCTGAAAGTTCTCATCCCTTTTGAAAAATGGAATATGGAGGTTGTGGCAACAGCCAATGATGCTGAAGAAGCGCTAGACTATGTTAAAAACCATCCTGTTGATTTGGTCATCACCGATGTCAATATGCCAGGTATGAATGGTCTAGAAATGATTGCCCAGATGAAAGAAAGCCTACCTAAACTCGCCTTTATCATCTTGTCAGGCTATCAGGAGTTTGAATATGTCAAAAAGGCCCTAAATTTGCAGGTGGCTGATTATTTGGTCAAACCTGTCAATAAGGTTGAGCTTGCAGCTATTTTAGAGAAAATTTCCCAGCAATTTGACCAATCTTCTCACCATCAAATGGAAGCAATTTTCCAAGATGATCTATCAGAGGAGGATTTGATTAGACTGTTAGAAAAGGAAGGAACAATTTGGCTAGGAGCTAGCCGAGTACCTCAAGGTATCGCTTCTACTTCGTATTCCGTATCTGGTCAGACCTTATATCTTTGCCTATCACATACGAAAGAAGAGAGCCTCTACCAGATAGAGCTGGTGCCTCCTTACAAAGATAATTTGCAACAATTCAAATCCAATCTTGAGAAAGTTGTTTTTTATGGGACGGTTGGCCTGCAACAGGCAGATCCCCTTTTCCAATACTATGAACCCATGTATCGTGTGATTATTCAGGGGAATATCAATCAGATTTTGGACGAATTAGACTTGCTAAAAGGTGTCGTCTTGAGTCACACACCAAGAATATCGATTACCAAACAGCTCTTTATCCAGTTTATGATGGATGTTTATCATTTGTTCGAGCATTTGAAACCGGATGATATGACTAGCATTATCAAGGAGATTGAAGGCATGATGTCCTTTGAGGACCTGCTAGACTATATCAAGCAAAAGCTAACTCATCTATTTGCTCAGTACCGTATGAATGAAAATGTCGCCAGTGTTCTAGAAGTCATTGGTCGTGATTATCAAAAGGATCTGTCTTTAAAGGATATCAGTAAAGACCTCTTTATCAATCCTGTCTATCTAGGACAGTTGATTAAGCGTGAGACCAATTCGACCTTTGCTGAACTCCTGAATAAGCAGAGAATTAAGGCGGCCCAACAGTTGCTTTTGTCAACCAATGACAGTATTGAAGATGTCTGTTATGCAGTGGGCTACAGCAATGTTGGATATTTCTACAAGGTATTTAGAAAACTCTGTGGCAAGTCGCCAAAGGCCTACCGCCAGCAAGTAGACTAATGAATCAGATAAAGCTAGGGATCTATTTAGAATTTTTCTCTTTAAAAAGCAGAAAAATTGGAATAAATAGGTCCTATTTTTATACCATCAGAAAGAGTATAATGAAGATGACTTTATAAAGCGAGGTAACCATATGCTTACATTTCCAAAAGACTTTGTTTGGGGTTCTTCCACATCTGGTCCGCAAACTGAAGGACACGTGTCTGGTGACGGCAAGGGGGACAATCTCTGGGATTACTGGTACCAAGTGGAGCCCAATCGCTACTACAATGAAATCGGACCAGAACAAACATCTACTTTTTATCAACATTGGGAGCAAGATATTGATCTTCTAGTCGAGACAGGTCATACAGCCTTCCGAACTTCTATCCAGTGGTCACGGATTTTCCCACAAGGCCGAGGCGAAGTTAATCCTCAAGGAGTGGCTTTCTACAGACAGGTCTTTGAAGCCATTAAGGCTAAGGGAATCCGCCTTTTAGTCAATCTCTACCACTTTGACCTGCCTTTTGCCCTTCAAGAAGATGGGGATGGTTGGGAAAATAAGGCAACCATCAAGGCTTACGAAGATTATGCTCGTTTCTGTTTTGAGACCTATGGGGACTTGGTAGATCAATGGATTACCTTCAATGAGCCCATCGTTCCGGTGGAGTTTGGCTATTTCTATGATGCCCATTATCCCCACAAGGTAGATGCAAAAGCAGCGGTTAAGGTTGCTTACCATACACAACTAGCTAGTAGTCTTGCGGTTAAGGCTTGTCATGAAATCTTGTCTGACTCTAAGATTGGGATTGTCCTAAACTTGACACCGGCTTATCCCCGAAGCCAACATCCTGCTGATATCAAGGCTGCGCGTATTGCGGACCTCTTCCAAGCCCAATCTTTCTTAGATCCATCTGTTTTAGGGACTTATCCAGAGGAGTTAGTGAAGATTTTGTCTGAGCATGATTTGCTGCCAGATTGTACAGCGGAGGAGTTGGAACTCATTCGCGAGCACACCGTGGACTTCCTTGGAGTCAATTACTACCAGCCTTTGCGGGTTATGGCACCGCGTTTTGCCAAGCATCCAGACAGTCCACTCCTGCCAGAGCATTTCTATGAGCCATATGTCATGCCCGGTCGTAAAATCAATCCCCACCGTGGCTGGGAAATATACGAGCAAGGGATTTATGATATCGCTCAAAATATCAAAGAAAATTATGGCAATATCGAATGGATGCTGACGGAAAATGGAATGGGAGTCGAAGGTGAAGAAAGATTCCGTGAAGATGGCTTTATCCAAGATGATTATCGTATCGATTTTGTCAAAGGCCATCTGCGCCAGCTCCACCGTGCCATTCAAGACGGAGCCAACTGTACTGGCTACCTCATGTGGACATTTATCGATTGCTGGTCTTGGCTCAATAGCTATAAAAACCGTTATGGTCTGATTGAATTGAATTTGGAAACTCAAGAACGAATTATTAAGAAATCAGGTTATTGGTTTAAAGAATTAAGTCAAAACAATGGTTTTGAGTGAGTGAGGACTCTGTTATCTTTGGTAACAGAGTTTTTGCTTGGCTAAGATGGAGAGTATATCTTATATTTTTTAGCTATACCAATTTTAAAGCTTGACAAGGGAAAAAGAAAACTATATACTGTTCTTGCTTGTTTGATACCTAATGTATCAGACTATACCAATTTTAAAGGAGAGTAGTGATGTCCTTGGAACATCACTCGATTAGTAAGTATGTGTGGAATTGTCGGAGTTGTCGGAAATCGCAACGCAACTGATATCTTGATGCAGGGTTTGGAAAAATTGGAATACCGTGGTTATGACTCAGCTGGAATTTTTGTAACAACAGGAAAAAATTCTAGCCTAGTCAAATCTGTCGGTCGTATCGCAGACCTGCGTTCTAAAATTGGAATCGATGTAGCAGGTTCGACGGGTATTGGTCATACTCGCTGGGCTACTCATGGGAAACCAAGCGAGAGCAATGCCCACCCTCATCGCTCTGAGACAGGACGTTTTGTGCTGGTTCACAATGGTGTGATTGAAAACTACCTTGAAATCAAGGAAGAATACCTTGATGGTCACCACTTCAAAGGACAAACAGATACTGAAATTGCAGTGCATTTGATTGGGAAATTTGTTGAAGAAGACGGTTTATCAGTACTAGAGGCCTTTAAAAAAGCCCTTCATATTATCCGTGGATCTTACGCCTTTGCCTTGGTTGATTCAGAAGATTCTGAGGTCATTTACGTTGCAAAAAATAAATCTCCACTTCTAGTCGGTCTGGGAGAAGGCTATAATATGGTCTGCTCAGATGCCATGGCCATGATTCGAGAAACCAATCAATTTATGGAAATCCATGACCAAGAGTTGGTTATTGTTCGTAAAGACAGTGTAGAGGTTCAGGACTATGACGGTAACCTTCAGAAACGCGAAAGTTATACTGCTGAGTTAGACTTGTCTGATATTGGTAAAGGAACCTATCCTTACTACATGCTCAAGGAAATCGATGAGCAGCCAACTGTCATGCGTAAACTCATCCAAGCCTATACAGATGAAAACGGCCAAGTAGTCGTAGATCCAGCTATCGTCAAGGCTGTACAAGAAGCTGACCGTATTTACATTCTTGCAGCAGGTACTTCTTACCATGCTGGATTTGCCTCTAAGAAGATGCTTGAGGAATTAACAGATACGCCAGTTGAGCTAGGAATTTCATCTGAATGGGGCTACGGTATGCCACTTCTCAGTAAAAAACCACTCTTTATCTTTATTAGTCAGTCAGGCGAAACAGCTGATAGCCGTCAGGTCTTGGTCAAGGCCAACGAGATGGGTATTCCAAGCCTAACAGTTACAAATGTGCCAGGATCAACCTTGTCTCGTGAAGCTAACCATACCATGCTTCTTCATGCAGGTCCTGAAATCGCGGTTGCTTCAACCAAGGCCTATACTGCACAAATTGCTGCCTTGGCATTCTTAGCCAAAGCAGTAGGAGACGCCAATGCTTCTGAAAAAGCTGCCGCCTTTGACCTGGTTCATGAACTATCCTTGGTAGCCCAGTCTATCGAATCAACCCTTTCTGAGAAAGAGCTAATTGAGAGCAAGGTTGACAATCTCTTGGGAACAACTCGCAATGCCTTCTATATTGGTCGTGGTCAAGATTACTATGTAGCCATGGAAGCCAGCCTCAAGCTTAAAGAAATTTCTTATATTCAGTGTGAAGGATTTGCAGCTGGTGAATTAAAACATGGTACGATTGCCTTGATTGAAGAAGGAACACCAGTTCTGGCCCTCTTATCAGATCCTGTCCTTGCCAACCACACGCGTGGAAATATCCAAGAAGTAGCAGCTCGTGGTGCCAATGTATTGACCATTGCTGAAGAAAATGTAGCCAAAGATAATGATGATATTGTACTCAGTCAAGTACACCCTTATCTATCACCAATTTCTATGGTTGTTCCAACCCAGCTTGTTGCTTATTATGCAACCCTGCATCGTGGTCTGGATGTCGATAAGCCACGTAACTTGGCTAAGTCAGTAACCGTCGAATAAGATAGAGAGTGGGACAGAAATCGGTAATTCGTTAGAATTCGATTTCGTCGTCCCACCTCCGCACAGTTGAGTAGGGCTGTAAAAGCTGATGAAATAAGCGTAGTAGAGCCCACTCAACCACTGCGTCTTGCTCGACAATCCAAAGACAATTGAGAGGCTAGGACTTTTGTCCCAGCCTATTGTTTTCTCAAAAATATTCTGTTATGCTATAAGTTATAAGGAAACATTTCTTATATACTACTTACTAGATACATGGGGGATCGGATGAAGAAAAAAGGTAATGTCATTGCTATGATTGTCGGCTTGGTTTTGGGGTCTCCATTTTTGGTGAGAACCTTCTTAATTTATCAGGCTAGAGAGGCCAAAAGGCAGGAAGTTGCTAAGGTCAAAGCTGTACAGAAAACAATGCAATCTCTGGATGAGGAAAGAAGTGAAGAGGTGAAGAAACAATTGAGTAAAACTCTCAGTAGCGCCTTAGCTTCCAAATCAGCTTATGAAAAGTACACTCAGATTGATAATCAGTACGCGCTAGGTGTTCGAGCAGGAGCTTACTATTTGGTAACCCTTAGTACGAAAGAGGAGCGCTTGCTAGAGGGTGTGGATCAGGCATTTTCTACAACATACAAAGATGAAGATAGCGGAGAGAATGGTGTTGCTTTGCTAGGACATAAAGATGGTGCTTGGCATATTTTGGATGAAAAAGGTGAAACGATTATAACACTAGAACAAACAGATATCTCACCAGAATCAAAAATGATCATAAAAAATAATACAGTCAGCTTCCAATGATTTATGAGCAAGAAGCGAATTGACAAATCCCCCGAGAAAACTTGGGGGATATTTTTATAGGAGCAGGCTATTGGTTAAATGTCTTGAAAAAAGCATGAAAAAAGTTTAGTTTGGTGAAATAGTTTCCGAGAGATATGCTATAATAAATTGAATGCAAAAAAGAAAAACTTGCGAATCAGATTAAAAGTGTCAGGGAAGTCTGATTAACTTAAATCTGATAGCATAAAAGAAGAGGAATTTTATGACAAAATTATACGGAAGTTTGGAAGCTGGCGGAACTAAGTTTGTCTGTGCAGTTGGTGATGAGAAGTTTGAAATAGTTGAAAAAACACAGTTTCCTACTACAACACCGATTGAAACCTTAGATAAAACGATTGAATTTTTCTCTCGTTTTGATAATTTAGCTGGTTTAGCTGTTGGCTCTTTCGGACCAATTGATATTGATCAAAATTCAAAAACTTACGGTTTTATTACGACAACTCCAAAACCTCATTGGGCGAATGTGGATATTGTTGGTGTCCTTCGTCGTGCTCTTAATGTACCCATTTACTTTACTACGGATGTTAATAGCTCCGCTTTTGGAGAAGTGGTAGCTCGCAACAACGCTGGTGGCCGTATTGAAAACCTGGTCTATTATACAATTGGGACAGGAATTGGAGCTGGAGCGATTCAGCGTGGAGAATTTATCGGTGGTGCTGGTCATCCAGAAATGGGTCACTACTATGTAGCTAAGCATCCGATGGACGTAGAAAAAGAATTTAATGGTGTCTGTCCTTTCCACAATGGCTGTTTGGAAGGTTTGGCAGCTGGTCCAAGCTTGGAAGCTCGTACCGGAGTCCGTGGTGAAAATATTGAGCTGAACAGTTCTGTCTGGGATATTCAAGCTTACTACATTGCTCAAGCTGCGATTCAAGCTACTGTAACTTTCCGGCCAGATGTGATTGTATTTGGTGGTGGAGTAATGGCGCAACAGCACATGTTGGACCGTGTTCGCGAGAAATTCACAGTGCTACTCAATGGCTATCTTCCTGTTCCAGATGTTCGTGATTATATTGTGACACCAGCTGTAGCTGGTAATGGCTCTGCAACGTTGGGTAACTTTGTACTGGCTAAAGAAATCAGCGAACGACATGCAAAATAAAGGAGTAAAGGTCTGACTTGATCAGGCCTTTATTATATGAGGTGTAACATGCAACAAGCTATTGTCAAAGATATTCTCTTTTTACAGCAAAAATCAGAAGTAGCTGTAAAATCCGATCTCTACCTTGCTCAAGATCTGCAGGATACTCTGCTAGCCAATCAAGAACACTGTGTCGGTCTTGCGGCCAATATGATTGGGGTTAAGAAGCGCGTGATCATTTTCATGTATGGGATGGTTCCAATCATTATGTTTAACCCAGTCTTGCGCGCTAAGTCAGGTCCTTATCAGACAGAGGAAGCTTGCCTGTCTCTTCTTGGTAGCAGATCTACAACCCGTTATCAAGAAATTACTGTCGATTACCTAGATCGAAATTGGCAACCACAAACCATAACTCTGAAAGACTTTCCGGCTCAAATCTGTCAGCACGAGCTGGATCATTTGGAAGGGATTCTTATATAGGGAGATAGAATGAAAGTATATAAGCGCGATGGCTCAACTTTTTATTTCATAGGCTTTCTCTTGCTCTTCGGTATCTTTTTTACTATGGCTTTTGCCTCTTTAGATAAGCAGACTACTGCATCAGAAAGTCAGAATAATGCGAATCAAATAATTTATCGTAATCCAATCAGCAAAGAGGATGAGAGAAATGGTCGGACTTCTGAAGAAAGTGATGTTATGTTAAAGATGGTCTATTGGGGAGTGGGGATCATTGCTATTTTGATGTTTGTTTTAGGCTATATTTCCAATCATAGGCCTCCAATTCTAGAGATGGATCAATCGGGAATGAGACTGAGAGGCCTATCTGATAAAAGCGAGAAGTTCTTCTTATGGCAGGAGATTGAGATGATTGAATATGATCTTTACCGGTCTCATAGGACGTCTGCAGATCCAGACATTCGAATTCTATATTTTTATCCTAAGGATCAAGACGCAAGTGCCATTTCTTAAAATTTGGACCATGTGAAAGATGTTAGTTTCAACGAACTCCATCAACAGATTTCCGAATTGGCTCCTCATATTAAGTGGCTATTTCCATAGAAAAGAAGAAAGTAAAGATGAGACGAGGGAACCTCATTTTTCTATTTAATAGACGTTTTTAGAACATTAAAAGAAGAGTTGATGAGGGGTAGAATAGGTGAAGGGCGAGATTTTTTGAATAGATAGAACTGGGACTTTGGTTCCCAGTTTCTTTTTTAAAAAAATATAGTTCTCACGGAAACTTTTTTCTTGACTTTCGCTTTTGAAGTGGTAGAATAGTTCTCACGGAAACTTATTTGTTCTCAAGAGAACTAAATGGAAAGGAGCATGTATTGGAAAAGCCTTTATTAGAATTCAAACGCTTTGGCAGAAAAACTCAACGGATCATAGAGAAACGCGCTAAGGTTTGTGGGATGGAATTTATGGGAGGTCCACAAGGTCAAGTTCTTCATATCGTATCTCACCGAGCGAAAAGAGGGCTTTCGACCTTTATTAGGGATATTGAGCATGAGTTAGATATTTCTAAGTCGGTGGCCAGCAATCTAATCAAACGGATGGAAAAAAATGGATCCATCTTTCTTGAGGTAAGCGAGACAGATAAAAGGGCCAAGATGATTCATTTAACAGCCCAGTCTAAACAACAATTAAAAGAGTTACATGATTTTTTTAATGAAATCGATCGCTGTCTCCTCCAGGGTGTTTCAGAAGAAGAATTGGCAACCTTCACTCTGGTTATGGCGAAATTCCACCAAAATATTGAGAAATTAGAAAGCGAGGATGCCAATGTTTAAATTATTTAAACGCTTGACGTCAAAAGAAATCGGACTGATTTTGATGACAGTTGTTTTTATCTGTCTGACCGTTTATCTAGAGTTGGAAGTGCCAACTTATATGTCGGAAATTACAACCTTACTACAGACACCGGGGACAACGACAGGAGATCTATGGGTGCCAGGTTTGAAAATGCTAGGCCTATCCTTTGCCAGCTTATTCTCCTTGGTAATAGCTGGTTTTGTGTCCTCTCGGATGGCTTCTAGCTATACTACCCGCTTGCGCGAGGATATTTTTAATCGTGTCTTGGATTATTCTAATTCAGAGATTAAAAAATTCTCTATCCCAAGTCTTCTGACCAGAACAACCAACGATATTACCCAAATTCAGGTGTTTATCGCTATGGGATTACAAGTTGTTATTCGAGGAAGCATCATGGCGATTTGGGCTATGACAAAGGTCGTTGGCAAATCAGATGCTTGGTTGATCGCTGTTTTGGTTGCGGTTGCAGCCATTATATTAATGACGATTGTCTTAGTGACTTTGGCTTTTCCAAAGCAATCTATTGTACAAACCTTGAATGATAAGTTAAATAGTGTGACACGTGAGAGTTTGACAGGGATTCGGGTTGTTCGGGCCTATAATGCAGAAGATTACCAGGATGCAAAATTTGGTGCAGCAAACGACGAGGTAACTAGCCTTAATATTTTTATTAACCGCTTCATGTCTTTGTTCAATCCGATTATGAGCGGAATTTCAAGTGGTTTAACGCTGGCTATTTATTGGATTGGAGCTTATTTGATTCATAGTGCAGCATCTGCTGATAAGCTTGGTCTATTCAGTGATATGGTTGTTTTCATGTCTTATGGTATGCAGGTTGTAATTGGCTTCTTGCTGATGGGGGCTTTGTTTATTGTTTTACCACGTACCCTTGTTTCGGCTGGTCGGATTAACAAAGTGTTAGCACTGGATAGCAGTATCAAAGAAAAAGATCAAGCACAGACTGAGGGCCAAAGTAAAGGACAAGTGACATTTGAAGATGTTTCTTTCCGTTATGCCAAAAATTCTGAAGCAGTAATTGAGCATGTTAGTTTCACTGCTAAAGCTGGTGAAACAGTTGCCTTTATCGGATCTACTGGCTCAGGTAAATAAACCCTTGTCAATTTGATACCTCGTTTCTATGATGTGACAGAAGGTAGGATTCTAGTCGATGGTGTAGATGTTCGTGACTACGAGCTTAAAGCTCTACGTAATAAGGTAGGGTATATTCCGCAGAAAGCTGTACTTTTCTCAGGGACAATTGCTTCAAATTTGGACTTTGGAGAAAGCGTGGAAACTCCACTAGATGAAGAGAAAATGTGGGCAGCACTTGAACTAGCACAAGCCAAATCATTTGTAGAAGAAAAAGAGGCAGGGCTTGAGTCTGAAGTGTCTCAAGGAGGCACCAACTATTCTGGTGGTCAACGCCAACGTCTGGCTATTGCGCGTGCATTGGCCCGTAAGCCGGAAATTTTGATATTTGATGATTCTTTCTCTGCTTTGGACTATAAGACAGATCGTATATTACGAAAAGAATTGGCAGAACAGACCCAACATATGACAAAACTGATTGTCGCCCAACGAATTTCCACTATTATGGATGCCGATCAAATCCTAGTTCTAGACAATGGTAAAGTCGTTGGACAAGGTACCCATAAAGAGTTGTTGGCTACGAATGAAGTGTACCAAGAAATTGCTTATTCTCAATTATCAAAGGAGGAACTAGAAAATGGAAAATAAAAAAATATCTTTATTTACCCAGATGAAGCCCTATATTAAAGGTTTCCAGCTTCCTTTTGTCATTGCAGTAACCGGTGCGGTCATCTCTAGTATTATTACAGTCTTTGGTCCTTATAAGTTGCGTGAAATCACAAACTTAATTACAGATGGTCTAGTAGGCGAGATGGACTTGGGAGCTATCTCAAATATAGGTTTGTTCCTAGCTTTCCTTTATATTGTAGGTTCTCTTATCAATTATGCGCAGGGTTATGCTATTTCGGATATGATTCAGCACTTTTCAAAACGCTTGAGAACTGCGATTGCAGAAAAAATTAATCGCTTGCCCTTAAGTTACTTTGATAGTCATTCTCAAGGTGATACCCTATCACGAGTGACAAATGATGTAGATACAGTCGGACAATCGTTGACACAGAGCTTGGGGACTCTGATTTCTTCGGTCTTACTTTTAATTGCTGTACTCTTTATGATGTTTTATACTAATGTTGTACTTTCATTTGTGACGATTGGTTCGGTCTTATTGGGTTTTGTTTTCTCAGCAGTTCTGATGGCGAAATCTCAGATATATTTCCAAGAACAGCAAAGTAATCTAGCAGCTATTAATGGTTATGTGGAAGAAATGTACTCCGGGCACAATGTTATCACTAGTTACAATGGTGCAGAAAAGACGCGCCTGGCCTTCAATGCCCTCAATCAAAATCTGTATACTAGTATGTGGAAGTCCCAATTTATTTCAGGAATTATGTTTCCTCTGATGAACTTCGTTGGCAATTTTGGATATGTGATGGTCGTGATTGTAGGCGCTACAATGGCTATTAATGGCTCCATTAGCATGGGTACGATTGTAGCTTTCATGGTCTATGTACGAATTTTTTCTCAACCTCTTTCCCAAATCGCCCAGGGAACTACAACACTCCAATCTGCTAGTGCAGCTATGGGACGTGTCTTTGAGTTTCTAGCAGAAGCAGATATGGAAGATGATTCTCACAAACTTCAACAATTAACAAATGTAAAAGGACATGTCCAGTTTAAAGATGTCTTCTTTGGGTACAACCCTGATAAGACTATTATTCATGATTTTTCAGCAGAAGCAAAGGCTGGACAAAAAATTGCAATTGTTGGCCCTACTGGTGCTGGTAAGACAACAATTGTCAACCTACTCATGAAGTTCTATGATATTGAACGTGGGCAAATCATGATTGACGGTGTGGATATCAAGGATATGCAACGCTCAGAAGTTCACGATGCTTTCTCTATGGTTCTACAAGATACATGGCTTTTTGAAGGGACTATTAAAGAAAACTTGATCTATAATCAGAAAGATATCACGGACCAAGCAGTTGTTGAAGCTGCAAAAGCGGTTGGTGTCCACCACTTTATCATGACCTTATCGGACGGCTATGATACAGTTCTGGATGACACAGTCAGCCTTTCTGTTGGTCAAAAGCAGCTACTGACTATTGCAAGGGCTCTGCTCAAAGATGCACCACTCCTTATCTTAGATGAGGCGACTTCCTCAGTCGATACACGGACAGAGGAATTGATTCAAAAAGCGATGGACAAGCTGATGGAAGGCAGGACTTCCTTTGTCATTGCTCACCGCCTATCCACTATTCGCAATGCTGATCTGATCTTAGTTATGCGTGATGGAAATATCATCGAACAAGGAAATCACGATCAACTGATGGAGCTGGGAGGCTTCTACGCCGATCTTTACAACAGTCAGTTTGTTGAAGAAGATCAAGAATAAAGAAGAAAGCACTGCAATTGCAGTGCTTTTTGAATTTGTCCTAGAAATAAGAGTAATTACTAAATTTACTGTAATTTTTGATATAGAAAGGTGAAGGGAGATTATTTTAGCTTATCCATTTTTTGATATAATAGAGAAAAAGTACTTTTTGGGGGTAAGACATGTCAGAACCATTATTTCTACAATCAGTCATGCACGAAAAAATTTGGGGTGGAACTAAGCTGAGAGATGAGTTTGGCTATGAGATTCCTAGTGATAAGGTCGGTGAATATTGGGCGATTTCAGCCCATCCAAATGGTGTATCCACTGTGAAAAATGGCCGTTTTGCTGGTCAAAAATTAGACACTCTTTATGCTGAACACAGGGAACTTTTCGGGGACCGTTCTGAGCCGGTCTTTCCTCTCTTGACCAAGATTTTGGATGCTAATGACTGGCTTAGTGTTCAAGTCCATCCAGATGATGCATATGGCCTGAAGCACGAGGGTGAGCTAGGGAAAACTGAATGTTGGTATATTATTGCTGCAGATGAAGGTGCAGAGATTATCTATGGCCACAATGCCAAGAGTAAAGAAGAACTTCGCGAACAAATCGAATCCAAGAACTGGGATCAGCTCTTGACGAAGATAAAAGTCAAAGCAGGTGACTTCTTTTATGTACCAAGTGGAACCATGCATGCTATTGGTTCAGGTATCTTGATTTTAGAAACTCAACAGTCTAGTGATACAACTTACCGTGTGTACGACTTTGACCGCAAGGCTGATGCAGGAAATCTCCGTGAATTGCACCTGGAAAAATCTATTGATGTTTTAAATATTGGAGAACCCGCAAATAGCCGCCCAGTCAATTTACAAGTGGATAATCTGTCTTCAACTTTACTGGTTGCCAATGATTTCTTTGCTGTCTACAAGTGGGAACTGACTGGTCAGGCTGATTTCACTAAAACAGCTGACTATACGCTCAACAGCGTATTAAATGGACAAGGCCAATTAACAGTAGATGGTCAAGTCTATCCAATTCATAAGGGAGACCATTTTATCCTACCGAGCGATGTGGCTAGCTGGAAGTTAGAAGGTCACGATCTAGAAATGATTGTTAGCCATCCATAAATCAAGCTAAGATAGGGAGCGCTCATGTTTTTGAAAAGTCTAAGCAGTACGAGGACTAATAATTTTCAAGTCAATCATTGCTCTCTGGCAGGAACAAGAAGTAGCTGTGGCTGCCACTCGCGATCTCGTGAATCAATGCTACAAAAATATTAAAAAAATCAGAATGATCAAGCCCTATTTAGCAGAATCTATATCCGATGTAGCGCTTAAAATGAATGTCAGTAGTATTGGTGAAAATGGATGAAAACCGACTGAAAATATTTGACAATTTTTTAGGTTTGCGATATCATACTGTTCGGGCACCTCTTTTAGAGGTCAGAGCTTCCTGTTTTCAGGGAGCTATTTTTCTTTTTCAGATAGATTATGGAAAATCCTCCTATAGGTAAGATTCCAGCAACTGCGATGCTGCTGGAACGAATTGTTTTATGAAAAGGAGCATGTATGTCAACTAAATATATTTTTGTCACCGGCGGTGTGGTTTCTTCTATCGGGAAAGGGATTGTAGCAGCCAGTCTGGGTCGGCTTTTAAAGAATCGCGGTCTCAAGGTTACGATTCAGAAATTTGACCCTTATATCAATATTGATCCCGGCACCATGAGCCCTTACCAGCATGGGGAAGTGTTTGTCACAGATGATGGAGCCGAGACGGATCTGGATCTGGGGCATTATGAGCGTTTTATTGACATCAATCTCAATAAATACTCCAATGTCACCACTGGTAAAATCTATAGCGAAGTCCTTCGCAAGGAGCGTAAGGGCGAGTATCTGGGAGCGACGGTCCAAGTCATTCCGCATATTACAGATGCTCTCAAGGACAAGATCAAGCGGGCAGCAAGGACGACGGACTCGGATGTGATTATCACAGAGGTCGGAGGTACAGTTGGAGACATTGAGTCTCTTCCTTTCTTAGAGGCTTTGCGTCAGATGAAGGCAGATGTCGGAGCAGACAATGTCATGTATATCCATACAACCCTTCTCCCATATCTCAAGGCAGCCGGCGAAATGAAGACCAAGCCGACTCAGCATTCAGTCAAGGAATTGCGAGGTCTGGGAATTCAGCCCAATATGCTGGTTATTCGGACAGAGCAACCAGTTGGACAAAACATCAAAAATAAACTAGCTCAATTCTGTGATGTAGCGCCTGAGGCGGTCATTGAGTCGCTGGATGTAGAGCATCTCTACCAAATTCCTCTCAATTTGCAGGCCCAAAAAATGGACCAAATCGTTTGCGACCATCTGAAGCTGGATGTGCCGGCAGCGGATATGACGGAGTGGTCAGCTATGGTAGAAAAAGTGATGAACTTGAAAAAGCAGGTCCATATTGCTCTGGTCGGTAAGTATGTTGAGTTACCAGATGCCTATATTTCAGTTGTCGAAGCGCTCAAGCATGCCGGCTATGCCAATGATGCGGAGGTAAAGATTGACTGGATTGATGCGAATCGGGTAACTGCTGAAAATGTAGCAGAGCTTCTTGGAAGTGCGGATGGAATTATCGTTCCGGGTGGCTTTGGTCAAAGAGGAACTGAGGGTAAGATTCAGGCAATCCGCTATGCGCGTGAGCAAGATGTGCCTATGTTGGGGATTTGCTTGGGTATGCAGCTGACCTGTGTTGAATTCGCCCGTCACGTCCTTGAGCTGGCAGATGCCAACTCAGCGGAGCTCAATCCAGACACACCGTATCCAATCATTGACCTCATGCGTGATCAGATTGATGTCGAAGACTTGGGTGGAACGCTGAGGTTGGGGCTCTATCCTTCTAAGCTTAAACATGGATCTAAGGCAGCAGCAGCTTACGATCATCAAGAAGTCGTGCAGCGCCGTCACCGTCATCGTTATGAGTTTAACAATGATTTTCGCGAGCAGTTTGAGGCGGCCGGATTTGTATTTTCTGGAGTTTCACCAGACAATCGCTTGGTTGAAATAGTGGAAATCCCAGAAAACAAATTCTTTGTGGCCTGTCAATACCACCCAGAGCTTTCTAGCCGTCCGAACCGACCTGAAGGCCTTTATACGGCTTTTATCACTGCAGCGGTAGAAAAGAGCTCGGAGAGATAGACTAGCTTTGTCTGACCTAAGCGACTTTTCTAGAGAAATGTTATAATGAAAGCAAAAGGAGGGAAGAAGATGTTTCTAAACATTTTAGCTAGTATTCGTACTAATAATTTTCAAGATGAGCATTGTATAGAAAAAATCCAAACTCTCTGGCAGGAACAAGAGGGAGCTGTGAAAGAAGCTTTTGCCCAAGGGGAACCAGTCTATGCCGTCTATCATGACTATGCCAGTGATTACAAAGGAGACTACAGTCTCTCTATCTGTCGTTTGACAGATGGGGACGTCTATGATTTTGATACATCCGAGCAGACCTATCAAGTATTTGAGGCTGATAAGGAGGATCCGCAAGCGATTCTTCATGCTTGGCAGAGGATTTGGCAGGCAGAAGAAACAGGCGAGCTTCATCGAGGCTACACTTTTGACTTTGAAAAATACGATCCCGACCAAACTGTGGCTGTCTTTGTTGCGACTCAGCAGCCCTAAGTTTTCTGTGTTCCTGCATTAGCTTCATTTTCGCTTAGATTTCCTAGCCTTGTTGATTGAGTAGAAGGTTGATTTTTTGAAATAAAGTCAAAAATTTTCTTGACAAGCCTTAGCTGTCCTGTTATACTAGTAAAGTACTCAATCGCGGGGATGGCGGAATTGGCAGACGCGCAGGACTAAGGATCCTGTGACCGCTTTAGGTCGTGAGGGTTCAAGTCCCTCTCTCCGCATCAAGTAAGCTGGCTTTTGCCAGCTTTTTCTTTTTGCAATAGAGACGCTTAAAAAGGCTAAGGGTTTCCCTGCAATTCTTTAAAATTTCAGGAAAAACTAGCAATTTTAGTGAAAAAGTGATAAAATAAACAATGTAAGTGGTTTAACCACAAAAAATAAGAGGAGGCCGATTATAATGGCAATCGTTTCAGCAGAAAAATTTGTCCAAGCAGCTCGTGACAATGGTTATGCAGTTGGTGGATTTAACACAAACAACCTTGAATGGACTCAAGCTATTTTGCGTGCAGCAGAAGCTAAAAAAGCTCCAGTTTTGATCCAAACTTCAATGGGTGCTGCTAAATACATGGGTGGTTACAAAGTATGTAAAGCCCTTATCGAAAACCTTGTTGAGTCAATGGGTATCACTGTACCAGTTGCGATTCACTTGGACCATGGTCACTACGAAGATGCACTTGAGTGTATCGAAGTAGGTTACACTTCTATCATGTTTGACGGTTCACACCTTCCAGTAGAAGAAAACCTTAAATTAGCTAAAGAAGTTGTTGAAAAAGCACACGCTAAAGGTATCTCAGTAGAAGCTGAAGTTGGTACTATCGGTGGTGAAGAAGATGGAATCATCGGTAAAGGTGAATTGGCTCCAATCGAAGATGCTAAAGCAATGGTTGCTACTGGAATCGACTTCTTGGCTGCAGGTATTGGTAACATCCACGGACCATACCCAGCAAACTGGGAAGGTCTTGACCTTGACCACTTGAAGAAATTGACAGAAGCTCTTCCAGGTTTCCCAATCGTATTGCACGGTGGTTCAGGTATTCCTGACGATCAAATCCAAGCAGCTATCAAACTTGGTGTTGCAAAAGTTAACGTAAATACTGAATGCCAAATCGCATTTGCAAACGCAACTCGTCAATTTGTACGTGAGTACGATGCAAACGAAGCAGAATACGACAAGAAGAAACTCTTCGACCCACGTAAATTCTTGAAACCAGGTTTCGAAGCTATTACAGCAGCTGTTGAAGAACGTATTGACGTATTTGGTTCAGAAGGTAAAGCTTAATCTAGCTGAACATTACAAAACAGAAACCTGCCCGTAAGGGTAGGTTTTTTGGTGTTTTAAGGAAACTATTAAACCAGAAGTTTGTATTAAAAGTATTATTTTAAGAGAGAAATTTTCAATTTCATGCTCTATAGGCAAACGCTTGCATTCTATTTTTTCTTGGACTATAATAGGTTGGTATAGAGCTTTCTGTAATAATAAAATGTAGAAGGTGCAGAAAGTAAGGATTTAGAATACTTGTGTTTGAAAATACGATTTTCTATACCTTACGATAGGGGAGATAGATATGACAATGATAGAAGTGGAACATCTTCAGAAAAATTTTGTGAAGACGGTAAAAGAACCGGGGTTGAAAGGAGCTTTGCGCTCCTTTATTCATCCTCAAAAGCAGATCTTTGAAGCGGTCAAAGATTTGACCTTTGAGGTTCCCAAAGGGCAGATTTTAGGCTTTATCGGGGCCAATGGTGCTGGGAAGTCGACAACTATTAAGATGCTGACAGGGATTTTAAAACCGACATCTGGTTTTTGTCGGATTAACGGCAAGATTCCGCAGGACAATCGTCAAGACTATGTCAAGGATATTGGGGTTGTCTTTGGGCAACGAACCCAGCTGTGGTGGGATTTGGCTCTGCAAGAGACTTACACGGTCTTGAAGGAGATTTACGATGTGCCAGACACGCTCTTTCATAAGCGGATGGACTTTTTGAATGAAGTCTTAGATTTGAAGGACTTTATCAAGGATCCAGTACGCACTCTTTCACTGGGGCAACGGATGCGGGCGGATATTGCAGCTTCCTTGCTCCACAATCCTAAGGTTCTCTTTTTAGATGAGCCGACCATTGGTTTGGATGTGGCAGTTAAGGACAACATTCGTCGCGCCATCACCCAGATCAATCAGGAGGAAGAAACAACCATTCTCTTGACCACTCATGACCTGAGTGATATTGAGCAACTCTGTGATCGGATTTTTATGATTGATAAGGGGCAGGAGATTTTTGATGGAACGGTCAGCCAGCTCAAGGAAACCTTTGGCAAGATGAAGACTCTTTCCTTTGAACTGTTACCAGGTCAAAGTCATCTAGTTTCTCACTATGAAGGCCTGCCAGATATGACCATTGATAGACAAGGAAATAGCCTCAATATTGAGTTTGATAGTTCCCGCTACCAATCGGCTGATATTATCAAGCAAACCCTGTCTGATTTTGAAGTCCGTGATTTGAAGATGGAGGATACGGATATTGAGGATATCATCCGTCGCTTCTACCGAAAGGAGCTCTAAGATGGTCAAATTGTGGAGACGTTATAAACCCTTTATCAATGCAGGGATTCAGGAGTTGATCTCCTATCGAGTCAACTTTCTTCTTTATCGGATTGGCGATGTTATGGGCGCTTTTGTGGCCTTTTATCTCTGGAAGGCAGTCTTTGATTCCTCGCAAGAGTCCTTGATTCAGGGTTTCAGCATGGCGGATATCACCCTCTACATCATCATGAGTTTTGTGACCAATCTTTTGACCAAGTCGGATTCTTCCTTTATGATTGGGGAGGAGGTCAAGGATGGCTCCATTATCATGCGTTTGTTGCGACCAGTGCATTTTGCGGCCTCCTACCTCTTTACCGAGCTTGGTTCCAAGTGGTTGATTTTTGTCAGTGTCGGACTTCCTTTCTTGAGTGTGATTGTCTTGATGAAAGTCTTATCGGGTCAAGGGATTGTAGAAGTGCTGGGATTAACTGTCCTTTATCTCTTTAGCTTAATGTTGGCCTACCTGATTAACTTTTTCTTTAATATCTGCTTTGGTTTTTCAGCCTTTGTGTTTAAAAATCTATGGGGTTCCAATTTACTCAAGACTTCCATAGTGGCCTTTATGTCTGGAAGTTTGATTCCCTTGGCATTCTTTCCTAAGGTTGTTTCAGATATTCTGTCCTTCTTGCCTTTTTCATCTTTGATCTATACTCCGGTCATGATCATTGTTGGGAAATACGATGCTAGTCAGATTCTTCAAGCGCTTTTGCTCCAGTTTTTCTGGCTCTTAGTGATGGTGGGTCTGTCTCAGTTGATTTGGAAACGAGTCCAGTCTTTCATCACCATTCAAGGAGGTTAGTATGAAAAAATATCAACGCATGCATCTGATTTTTATCAGACAATATATCAAGCAAATCATGGAATACAAGGTCGATTTTGTGGTTGGTGTGCTAGG
Source organism: Streptococcus sp. HMSC10A01 (assembly GCF_001807785.1). NCBI lineage: Bacteria > Bacillati > Bacillota > Bacilli > Lactobacillales > Streptococcaceae > Streptococcus > Streptococcus sp. HMSC10A01. The sequence goes on from NZ_KV790967.1 coordinate 225,876, forward strand.
AGTTTTTCTGACCCAAGGTTTGAACCTCTTGTTTCTCAATGTCATCTTTCAACACATCCCCTCGCTAGAAGGTTGGACTTTCCAAGAAATCGCTTTTATCTATGGATTTTCCTTGATTCCCAAGGGACTGGACCATCTCTTTTTTGACAATCTCTGGGCACTGGGGCAACGATTGGTGAGAAAGGGAGAGTTTGATAAGTATCTGACTCGTCCTATCAATCCTCTCTTCCACATCCTCGTTGAGACCTTTCAGATTGATGCCTTGGGCGAACTTTTGGTTGGTGGAATTTTACTAGCGACAACGGTCTCTAGCATTGCTTGGACTCTACCGAAATTCCTGATTTTTCTAGTCTGCATTCCTTTTGCAACCTTGATTTATACTTCTTTGAAAATCGCGACAGCCAGTATCGCTTTTTGGACCAAGCAGTCAGGCGCCATGATTTACATTTTCTATATGTTCAATGATTTTGCTAAGTACCCGATTTCGATTTATAATTCGCTTCTTCGTTGGTTGATTAGTTTTATCGTTCCTTTTGCTTTTACAGCCTACTATCCTGCTAGCTATTTCTTGCAGGACAAAAATGGGCTCTTTAACATTGGTGGTTTGATTCTGATTTCCCTTGTTTTCTTTTTCATTTCGCTCAAACTCTGGGATAGGGGATTGGATGCCTACGAAAGTGCGGGCTCGTAAGATGGAAAATATGTTTAGTCCTAAAGCTTAAAACATGAAAGGATTTAAAGATGGTAGCGATTGAAGAAGTGAAGGAAGAAAAACAAAAGATGATAGCAGTCAGTGAAGTTTTAAAGGATCTACCAGAATGGTTTGGAATACCTGAAAGTACACAAGCTTACATTGAAGGAGCTAGGGATTTACAAGTTTGGGTTGCTTATCAGGAGAGTAAATTGGCTGGCTTTGTAAGCTTATCTTATTCTAGTGAAGATTGTGCAGAGATTGACTGCTTAGCTGTTAAGAAATTCTATCATAGAGCGGGAATTGGTAGTCAACTTCTAGAAGTTTTAGAAAAATCTGCTCGTCAAAAAGCATCCTATCTGCAAGTAAAAACGGTAGCACCAGGTTATTATCCTACCTATGACAGAACTAACGCTTTTTATCAGGCTCAGGGCTTTAAAAAGTTAGAAATTTTTCCTGAACTTTGGGATAAAAGCAACCCTTGTTTGATTTGGGTTAAGAAATTATGAAATTCTAACTTGACAAAAAAACTCAAGATGCTAAAATAAAGGGGAAAAGACGCCGATTTAGCTCAGTTGGTAGAGCAACGCACTCGTAACGCGTAGGTCACAGGTTCGATCCCTGCAATCGGCAGAAAGAAAACCAGCAACTTTTTCATGGGTTGCTGGTTTTGTTTATATAATTTTTATAAAGAAGTAAGAAAAGTTAGACCGCCTAATATCACTCCCGCCGCATTGGGAATGATAAGGATCCAGTCTTTTTTAGGTTCTTTGGTCCAACCATAGATTACCCAAATTAAACAAGAAACTGCTGCGAATAGTGGTTGGAATGGTTGAGCTTTTTCTCCTTGCAAGTTAGCGATAATTTGTGGAATATATGCAATAAAGACAAGAATCCCAATAAAAGCTCCAATAGATCCGACAAAGCGATTAATTTTTTGTTTAGACATATAGTACCTCCTGAAGCACTATTATATCAGAAGGAAAAAAGTTTTCAAATTCTTTTGATCATAAAATAAGACAGATATTCAATATGTGTAAGTCGTGCTTTTATACTAAACGAATCTATTGGAGAGTCTAGGATGAGAAATCAAATTTGCTTAACATCTTTTGAGAAGGGTAAGCAACCACTTAGTTATCAAAAATAACCACTTACTGAAGATGCCTTGTTTCTTTTTTGAAAATTGTTATAATGAAGTCAGAAGCAAGGAAAGGAGTGGCTATGAAGATTAGGATTGAGCTTGATACAGATATGGCAGAAACTGAAGTCGTTATCCGAACGGCTCAATATGGTGAAGAGGTGGCTCGGATTCAAGCAGCTCTTGAACAAGCCAACCGTCAGCCGATAGCTTTCTATAAGGATACAAGTGAATATTTTGTCAATTTAAAGAATATTTTATTTTTTGAAACGGATGCTACCAAAATTTATGCTCATAGCAGGGATGATGCTTATGAAGTCAAATTGAAGCTATACGAATTAGAAGATAGACTTCCGGTATATTTCTGTCGCATTTCAAAGTCTACTATTGCCAATACCAAGGCTATTTACGCTTTGGATAAATCATTTTCGGGAACCAGTACTATCCAATTTTATGACACACATAAACAAGTGCACGTTTCCCGACACTATTATCAAATTTTAAAAGAAAAGTTAAACGAAACGAGGTAATTTTCATGAAAAAAACATTGATTGGAATTCTCTTCCTTGGACTAGCAGCATTGGTTTTATTCCAAGGGCAGTTTGGATTTCCTTATTTGAATATTAATATTTGGACTCTTGCAGTGATTGCCGGCTTTGCTTATTTTTCAATTGAGAATTTTGTGAAGCGAAATATGGCTGCTGGTTTTATATTTGGTTACATTGCTTTAGTCATCGCAAATAGTCACTATCACTTCTTGCAAATTTCGAGTGGGACCTTGTTTGCTGCTAGTATTTTAGCTTGTATTGGTTTAAGCTTGATTCTAAAACCTAAGACGATTTGGCCGTCTAGTCGTTTTTGGAAGGAAAAAGCATTGTCTACTAAAGAAGGTGAAATAGCATTTGGAACTGGGACACGCTATATTCATTCAGAGAATTTCACATATGAAAAAATAGATTGTTCTTTTGGCAGTGCTTCCGTATACTTTGATAATGCGACTATTTTGGGAGAGTCTGCAACCTTCGAGGTAGACTTATCTTTTGGTAACGTGACTCTGTATGTTCCAAGTAAGTGGCGAGTAGAAATTGAGGTGGATAACGCCTTTGGTTCTGTTACTAATCCTCGCAATGTCAACGAGAAAGAAAAGACTTTATATGTCAGAGGAGACGTTGCTTTTGGTTCTTTAAAGATTATATATATTTAAGAAAACGGATTAATTTCGAAAGTTTGGAGAAATGTACTTGTCAAACGTCAAGTTTTTTGGTAATATAGGAAGGTATGTGGTGCTAGCACATCCGTAATATTAGATCTAATAGGAGGAAACACGATAATGGCTAAAGTATGTTACTTTACTGGTCGTAAGACTGTATCAGGAAACAACCGCTCTCACGCGATGAACCAAACAAAACGCGCTGTTAAACCAAATCTTCAAAAAGTTACTGTTTTGATCGACGGTAAACCTAAAAAAGTTTGGGCTTCAGCTCGTGCCCTTAAATCAGGTAAAGTTGAACGCGTTTAATTAATAAGGTAAAGGAGCCTATCAGGCTCTTTTTCTTTGGAATTGTAAAAGAGAAAAGTTTGGATGTATTTTGCTATGTTAATTGTTGATTTTCTAAGTTATTCCCGCCCTTCTCTTTTACAGCCTGTCTAAAATATGGTAAAATAAACTATAAAAACTATCGAGGTACATGTCATGACTGTAAAAATCAATACAAAAGATGGCCAAATCGAGCTGACTGATGACGTCATTGCAACAATTGTTGGCGGAGCAGCGACTGAGATTTTTGGCGTAGTAGGTATGGCTAGCAAAAATGCAATTAAAGACAACTTCCAAGCTCTTTTAGGTAAAGAGAATTACGCAAAAGGTGTTGTTGTAAGAACCACAGAAGAAGGAAGCATTGCAGTTGATGTTTTTGCAGTACTTAGTTATGGAACAAAGATTAGTGAAGTTTCAAAAAACATTCAAGAGCGCGTGAAATTTAGCTTAGAAAATCAACTAGGCATCACAGCACAAACAGTGAATGTATATATTCAAAATATCAAGGTCGTAGGAGAATAATCGTGACAAATATTACAACTAGTTTATTTCAAGAAATGGTGCAGGCAGCATCAACTCGTCTGAATAAACAAGCCGAATATGTGAATTCTTTAAATGTCTTTCCTGTTCCAGATGGTGACACAGGGACCAATATGGGAATGACTATTGAAAATGGTGCAAAGGAAGTTTCTAGTAAATCTGCTTCTTCAGTGGGTGAAGTAGCTAGTATTTTTGCCAAAGGCCTCTTGATGGGTGCTCGTGGTAACTCTGGGGTTATTACTTCTCAGCTCTTCCGTGGTTTTTCACAAAGTGTGAAAGAAAAAGAGGAATTAGACGGACATGATTTGGCGCATGCTTTTCAGGCAGGTGTAGAAGTTGCATATAAGGCTGTCATGAAGCCAGTTGAAGGAACTATTTTGACGGTTTCTCGTGGTGCAGCAATCGGAGCCAAGAAAAAAGCAGAAGAATCAGATGATGCTGTTGAAGTTATGAAGGCAGCGCTTGAAGGTGCTAAGACCGCTTTGGCTAAAACTCCAGACATGTTACCAGTTTTAAAAGAAGTTGGTGTTGTGGACTCAGGTGGTCAAGGTTTGGTTTTCATTTATGAAGGTTTCTTGTCTGCTTTGACTGGTGAGTACATTGCTTCTGAGGACTTTCAGGCAACCCCTGCTACCATGAGCGAAATGATCAATGCGGAGCACCACAAGTCTGTTGCAGGTCATGTTGCGACAGAAGACATTAAGTTTGGCTATTGTACAGAAATTATGGTTGCTTTGAAGCAAGGCCCAACTTATGTAAAAGACTTTGACTATGATGAATTCCGCAACTACCTAAACGAGCTTGGAGACTCTTTGTTGGTCGTTAATGATGATGAAATTGTAAAAGTCCATGTCCATACAGAAGATCCAGGCCTTGTTATGCAAGAAGGACTTAAGTATGGTAGCCTAGTCAAGGTGAAAGTGGACAACATGCGGAACCAGCATGAAGCTCAAGTTGAAAAAGAAGAAAATGCAGCAAAACCAGCTCAAGAAAAAGAATATGCCATCATTGCCGTCGTAGCGGGTGATGGACTAGCAGAAATCTTTAAGGCGCAAGGTGTTGACTACATTATCTCTGGTGGTCAAACGATGAATCCGTCAACAGAAGATTTCATCAAGGCTGTTGAGCAGGTCAATGCTCGCAATATCATTATCTTGCCAAATAATAAGAATATTTTCATGGCTGCCCAGTCAGCTGCAGAAGTCTTGGAACAACCAGCAGCTGTCATCGAAACGCGTACAATTCCACAAGGTTTGACAAGCTTACTTGCTTTTGACGAAAGTAAATCAATTGAAGAAAATCATGATCGTATGACAGCTTCTCTGTCAGATGTTGTTAGTGGTAGTGTGACGACTGCTGTCCGTGATACAACGATTGATGGACTTGAGATTCATGAAAATGACAATCTAGGAATGGTTGATGGAAAAATTGTCGTATCTAATCCAGATATGTTTGCGACCTTGACTCAAACCTTTGAAAAGATGCTAGATGAGGACAGCGAAATTGTTACAATCTACATTGGTGAAGAAGGAGATGAAGACTTGGCCAATAACCTGGCTCAAGACTTGATGGAGAAATATGAAGATTTAGAAGTTGAAATCCATCAAGGAAATCAACCGGTTTATCCATACCTCTTTAGTGTAGAATAACTTTTCTTGCTAATTTATACATAAAAAAAGAAGATCGGAAAATTTCCGGTCTTTTTTTATGTCATGACATTTGTCATATCAGCTAGTGACAAAATCAACTAGTAGGAAAAATCTCTTTGCCTTATAATATAGTTAACAACATGATAAAAGGTTGCTGTAAAAATTCAAAAAGTGTTTGGTCTTTATTCTTATTCCGGCTTTGGAAAAATAAAGGAAAGATGCAGATGAGGTTATCAAAGGAGGAGCAAAATGGAACTGATTGAAGTAAAGAAGCTTTCAAAAAGCATTCACGGCAAGGAGATTTTAAAGGATATTACGTTTGAAATCTCTCAAGGTGACTGTGTGGCCTTGATTGGTCCCAACGGAGCAGGGAAAACGACCCTCATGGATTGTTTGCTGGGCGATAAGTTTCTGACAGCAGGTGAAGCACGGATTCAGGGACTCAAACCAACTGATAATCATCTCAAGCAGTCGGTAGCAATTTTACCACAAGAAAATACAGTGGTGGAGGATTTGAAGGTCAAGGAACTTTTGACGTTCTTCCAAGCAATTTATCCAAATAGTTTATCCAATCAAGAAATTGATGATTTGTTGCAATTTACAGACAAGCAAAAGAATCAGTTGGCTAGTAAGCTGTCTGGCGGACAAAAACGTCTCTTCTCTTTTGTTCTGAGTCTGATTGGCCGTCCTAAGATTCTGTTCTTGGACGAACCGACTTCTGCTATGGACACCTCCACTCGTCAGCATTTCTGGGAAATTGTTAATCAGCTCAAGCAGCAGGGAGTGACCATCGTCTACTCCTCTCACTATATCGAAGAAGTCGAGCATACGGCAGATCGGATTTTGGTGCTGCACAAGGGTGAGTTGATTCGGGACACAACGCCTTATGCCATGCGCAGTGAGGAGCAGGAAAAACACTTTACCTTGCCACTGACTTATCAGTCTGTGCTGGAAAAACTGGATAATGTGACTGATTTAGAAATCAAGCAAAAGGCTTTATCTTTTGCGACTAGAGATGCTGGTCAAGTATGGCAAGTCCTGCAGGAACACGGCTGTACAATCGAAGAGATTGAAGTACGTAACCGTACCCTCTTGGATAGTATTTTTGAAACGACACAAGAATAGGAGAGTAATCATGAAAAATATGGCAAGTCTTATGAAGGTTGAGTTGATTTTAATGAAGCGGCAGGCAGCTTATTATCTCTTGTCTATTGGTCTGCCCAGCGTCTTTTACCTGATTTTCTCAGGAATGATGTCTGGAAGTGATACGCCTGAACCTGTGCTTCGAGGCTACCTCTTCTCTATGACTCTTTTTAGTATCATGTCTAGTGCCTTCTTTAGCATTCCAAGCACTTTACAGTCTGATAAAAATAATAACTGGCAAAAAATGATTCAGCACTCTCCAATTTCTATGGTAAAATACTATATATCAAAACTTTGCAGTACGCTGTTGACTTTTATGCTTTCTATCATTGTAGTTTTCTCAATTGGGCATTTTGTTCGCGGGGTTAATCTACCAATGGTGGACTGGCTTCTTATTGCCTTGATCCTTCTGGTAGGAAGTGTGGTCTTTATTGCCATGGGGGTATTGGTCAGTCTCTTGCCAAGTGCTCAGCTCATGTCTGTAGTGGGCAATATCGTCTATATGGCACTGGCTGTTCTAGGAGGTCTATGGTTCCCTCTGACTATGTTTCCAAAATGGCTCCAGCCAATTGGTAAGTTGACACCAAGTTATCAACTGATGCAGGTCGTGTCTTCTTATCTAGAACACCATCAGTTTAATGGCAAGGCAGCTTTGATTGTTCTGATTTATACGGTTTTGGTCAGCATTCTTGTGTTACAACTTAAAAAGCGAATTGAGGTAAAATAAAACCATGTGGGAAAAACTTAAACAAGTCCACTATATGTTTCATATTGCGCTGGTCTTTATCATCTTTCCAGTTGCGGGAGTGATTAGCGGGGAATACCCGCTTTTCCTCTTGTTTTGGACAGCTATTTTTGTTGCTGCTTACTATGCGGTCTTGTTGAGCAACCATCGCCTTATCCAGTTTTTTTCTTGGTGGCTCTTAGTTGCTTACATATATTATGGTTCTGTCTGGCTAAATACAGGTTTTACCTGGTATATTTTTTATCTATCTAATCTGCTTATCTACGAACTGGATGATATTTCTTTTAAATCCTGGCGCTTTCTGACCTTTATCGCCTTGCAGCCCATTATTGTGATGACTAATTACTTGATGGGTCATGTTGGTCCAGCGGAGTTGCTTTTCTTTGTTGTAACCTTTCTCTTTTCGGATGGTTTGACCTTTGGTCTCCATCGGATTCAGATGACGGAGCGAATCAAGGAAGAAAAGGTCAAGCAAAATGCCCAACTGAATCTTTTTCTGGCAGAAAATGAGCGCAATCGGATTGGTCGAGACTTACATGATAGTCTAGGACACACCTTTGCCATGCTCAGTGTTAAAGCGGAGCTGGCTCAACAGTTTTTACAGATGGAAGCTTACGATAAGGCAGCAAAAGAACTGCAGGAAGTGCAAGAGATTAGTAAGAAGTCTATGGCTGATGTTCGACGGATTATAAATAATCTAAAGGAGCGAACTCTGGATGAAGAACTAGTAACCATTCGAGCTATGCTTGAGATGAGCGGTATTCAGGTAGAAATAGATAATCAACTCAATGTTGCTAGTATTCCACCGAGTCAGCAGTCAACGATTAGTATGATCTTACTGGAGGCGGCGACCAATATCATTAAGCATGCCCAAGCTAAAAAGAGCTGGTTTTCTTTAGTGAAGAAAGACGACAAACTTGTTTTGGACATTCGAGATGATGGTTATGGTTTTCAAAAACTAACTGGTCAGGAGTTGCATAGCATTCGAGAGCGATTAGTTACTATGTCAGGAAGGGTCGAGATTCTTAGCAGTAAGAACCCGACACAAGTTCGAATAGAATTACCATACGGAGGGAAGGAAGCATGAAACTTTTGTTAGCAGAAGATCAAAGTATGCTGAGAGATGCTCTAGCTCAGCTCTTGCAGTTGCAGCCAGATGTTGAAGAAGTCTATCAGGCAGAGGATGGGCAGAAAGCTATCGATTGTCTCAAGTCAGAAAATCTTGATGTAGCAGTTTTGGATGTGGAAATGCCCAACAAAACTGGACTGGATGTTCTCGAATGGGTCAAGGAAAATCGCCCCAACATCAAGGTCATCATCGTCACAACCTTCAAGCGACCGGGCTACTTTGAGCGAGCTGTTAAGGCGGATGTAGATGCCTATGTGCTCAAAGAGCGCAGCATTGCGGATTTGATGAAGACCATCCATACCGTTCTAGATGGGCAAAAGGAATATTCGCCGGAATTGATGGAGGTGCTAATGACCAGTAGGAATCCTCTCTCTCAGCAGGAGAGGCTAGTCCTGCAAGCTGCGGCGACTGGCCTGTCCAATAAAGAAATTGCTGAAAAACTCTACCTGTCAAATGGAACGGTTCGTAACTATATGTCGGCTATTTTGACCAAGCTAGATGCTGAAAATCGAACAGAAGCAGTCCGAATCGGGCAAGAGAAAGGTTGGTTATAAGATCTCGGTTAAAAAAGAAGGTGTCAGATGAATAGCCTTTTGATATTGAACCTTGTCATAGACATATATCTAAAAGTAAATAGGTTGAATCCTCTAATCCTGTAAGTTCAAAGAATAGCTGACAGGATTTTTTGTTGAAGAAAAAAGTCTTTTCTTTTTAACAATAAAAAGGAAGAGAATTTCCAAATCACTTTGAAAATATTTTTCTTTTTTGTTGATTTTTCTTTGCTCTCGTTTTTGCCTTATGCTATAATACATTCTATAAAAACATGATTTAAAAGGTAGAGTTCAAGCCGTTTCAAGACAGTTTAAAAACCTTTGAATCAAAAAGGAGAAACACATTATGGGAATTGTTATTCTATTAGTTGTCATCTTTTTAGCTATTTTATTGCTAATAAGTTCCATTTATGTTGTTAGACAACAATCCGTTGCCATTATTGAACGCTTTGGTCGCTACCAAAAGACAAGTTCAAGTGGTATGAACTTCCGTATTCCTTTTGGAATTGACAAAATTGCAGCGCGTGTTCAATTACGTTTGTTACAAAGTGATATCGTCGTTGAAACAAAAACGCAAGATAATGTATTTGTTACGATGAATGTTGCGACACAGTATCGAGTAAATGAAAATAACGTTACAGATGCCTATTACAAGCTGATGCGTCCTGAGTCACAAATTAAGTCATATATTGAAGACGCTTTGCGTTCTTCTGTTCCTAAATTGACCCTCGATGAGCTCTTTGAAAAGAAAGATGAAATCGCACTTGAAGTTCAAAAACAAGTGGCTGAAGAAATGTCTACTTATGGATACATCATCGTTAAAACATTGATTACAAAAGTTGAACCAGATGCAGAAGTTAAGCAGTCCATGAATGAAATCAATGCTGCTCAAAGAAAGCGTGTCGCTGCTCAAGAATTGGCTGAAGCAGACAAGATCAAAATCGTTACTGCTGCTGAGGCTGAAGCTGAAAAAGATCGTCTACACGGGGTTGGTATAGCTGAGCAACGGAAGGCTATTGTTGATGGTTTGGCAGATTCTATTAAAGAGTTGAAGGGTGCTAATGTAGAGTTGACGGAAGAACAGATTATGTCTATTTTGTTGACCAACCAATACCTTGATACACTGAATAATTTTGCAGATAAACAGGGAAATAATACAATCTTCCTGCCAGCAAATCCTGATGGAGTTGAGAGTATTAGGACTCAAATTTTATCTGCCTTAAAAGCTAAGTAAAAGTTCTCAGAATATTCTGAAATATTTAATTTCCGTTTACTATCTTGTTCTTATTGACAAATCAACTAAAAAGCTTTAGAATTAAATATCGATAATAATTAGATAGGAGAACGAAATGGCAAAAACAAGTTTTGAAAAAGTAGAAGCAGTCGTAGGTTGGGTTCGTGAAAAAAAATTAACAGGTTACCGTATCAGTAAAGAGACAACAGCCCGCGAAATGTCTATTATTGCTCTAGCTCAAGGTCGTGCTCAAGTTAAAAATATCTCATTTGAAACAGCTCTTAGTTTGATTGACTTTTATGATAAAAACCACGATAAGTATGAAGATAAATAAGGAGTAGGCATAGCCTACTCCTTTGTTTATTTACACAATAACAAACATTTTTCTATAGTTGTTTTTAGGGGCATGTGTTTGTTTGTAGATAAAAGTTTGGAGGAATTATCCAATAAGTCTAAAAATGAATGGCTTTGTCTTTAAACTAGACATTCAAAATGCAAGTTATTTGAAAGTTAAATAGTTTGATTTAAAAATGAATAAAAACACAGAATGAATATCTACCATTCTGTGTTTTTTAGTTGGTCGTTAAGTTAGAACTTATTAGGTATTTTTTTAGATCATTTAAGATAGCGTTGAAGGAATTCTCTGGTACGTTCTTCCTTTGGCTGAGTGAAGATAATTTCAGGTTTACCTTCTTCAGCAATAACTCCCTTGTCCATAAAGATGATTCGATGCGAGACATCTCGAGCAAATTCCATTTCATGGGTAACGACGATCATGGTTAGGCCTTCATGAGCCAATTCTTTCATGATCTTTAAACCTTCGCCAACCATTTCAGGGTCCAAGGCAGAGGTCGGTTCATCAAAGAGAATAGCATCTGGATTCATGGATAAGGCGCGAGCGATAGCGACACGCTGCTTTTGACCACCTGACAATTGTTTAGGCTTGGCTTTCCAGTATTGTTCGCCCATGCCTACTTTTTCAAGGTTTTCTTTGGCAATCTTCTCCGCTTCAGATCGTTCGCGTTTGAGGACAGTTGTTTGGGCAACGATTGTATTTTCTAAGACATTTAGATTTTCAAATAGATTGAAAGATTGGAAAACCATTCCTAGTTTTTCACGATAGTGCGTTAAATCATAATTTGGTTCAAGGACATTTTGACCTTTGTAAATGATTTCTCCAGCGCTAGGTATTTCAAGTAAATTGATAGAGCGAAGGAAGGTTGATTTCCCACTTCCAGAGCTTCCGATAATGGAAATAACTTCTCCCTTGCGAACGGTGAGTGAAATATCTTTTAGGACTTGATTTTCACCGTAGGACTTTTTCAAGTGTTTGATTTCTAAAATTGTTTCTGTCATGGTTTCAATTCTCCCGTCTGCATTTGATTGGCTCCGGTGGTGTAGCTATCAGTATCAAAACGATGCTCAACGTAACGAAGGATTCGGGTTACTGTAAATGTCAGAACAAAGTATATAATGGCGATGATGGTGAAGGTTTGGAAATACTTGTAGGTTTGAGTCGCTATGGTATTTCCAGAGAAGTAGAGCTCTACTACAGAAATAACATTCAGTACGGAAGTATCTTTAATATTGATGACAAATTCATTCCCTGTAGCTGGGAGAATGTTGCGAATGACTTGTGGTAACACGATTTTTCTCATGGTTTGTCCGTGGGTCATGCCAAGAGCAGTAGCAGCTTCAAATTGTCCTTTATCAACGGCGAAAATTCCTCCACGTACGATCTCACTCATATACGCACCGGTGTTAATGGAAACGATAAAAATAGCAGCAATTGTTCTGTCGATTGAAATACCAAATGCTTGGGCAGAACCGTAGTAGATGACCATGGATTGAACAATCATCGGTGTACCACGGAAGATTTCGATGTAGACGTTTAGGAACCAGCCAAATAGTTTTTGTAAAATTGCAAGAGCTTTATTTTTTGATGTTGGGGCCGTACGGAAAACTCCAATTAGAAGTCCAATCAATAAACCTGTGATGGTTCCTGTGATAGAAATGAGTAAAGTTAAGCCCGCACCTCGAAGAAATTGAGGCCAATTTTCTTGCCAAATTTTTGTGACTTCTTTAAAAAAGTCTTGTTTTTCTTTGGCAGATGATTTTTCTACGGGCTGTTTCTTGATCATCTCATCCATTAACTTCACTTGGTCTTGTGAGCTAATTTTAGAGATCGCTTCATTGACTTTTGCCATCCGCTGATCGTCTTTTTGCATCCCAATTGCGATGGAAGCATCTTCTTTTCCAACCTCGAAGCCTTTTTTGAATTGAATCATCTTAAAGGATGAATTGGCTGCTTCTGCTGTCAAAGCTTCTGGACGTTCAGAGATGTAGCCATCTATCACTCCAGATTCGAGGGCTTGGCGCATTTGAGCGAAATCCCCCATTGCAGTTTCTTGTTTAGCTCCCTTGAGTTGCGAAATCAGATTGTAGAGGTAAACTCCTTGTTGGGAGGTGATTTTAGCTCCCTTAAAATCATCCAGTGTTTTGGCTTGGGCATATGCTCCATTTTTTTGTACAAGAACAACTGGTTCGCTGGTATAGTAACTGTTAGAAAAGGCAATTTCTTTCTTTCTCTCTTCAGTTGGGCTCATACCTGCAATAATCATATCGATCTTTCCAGAGGTCAAAGCGGGAATTAATCCATTCCAAGATGTTTTAACAATAAGGGGCTTTTTTCCAAGTTCCTTAGCGATTTTTTTTGCAACTTGAACATCGTAGCCATTGGCATATTGGTTGGTGCCATCTATTTTGACAGCACCGTTTGAATCATCGTCTTGGGTCCAGTTAAAGGGGGCATAAGCCGCCTCCATTCCGATTCGAAGATATTCATCCGCCTGAACAATCTGGCTAGCGCCAAAGGTCAGCAGAATCAAAGATAAGATGCTAAAAAATATCTTTTTCATGGGTTCTCCTATCTATCATATTAAAAAGTAAGTTCTTTCTATTGTACAAGAAAATGCCCTTCTTTTCAATCTTATAAAGTCTCTCTACGAAAAAAATGATATAATGAGATGAAAATGAAGCCGGAGGATCAATGCTAATGTGAACAGTAGGAACGCTAAATTTCTAGCTTTATTTCAATAACAACTCCTGAATCTGCATGAGGGAAAATAGAATTAGCAGGCTACTTTTTGTATATTGAAGAAGCTTCCGAGGGAAGTGCTAGTGATGATGTTGAAGGAATAGAATGGAGAATATACGTGAAAAAAAGATTACTATTCATTATATCCATCTTGTTTTTGGTGACTTTACTGATACCTTTTAGGGGTAAGGCGGCTGAAATTGACAGTCGAATTGAACAATACAATGGGAGATTGGAAGTCCATCAAGACAATACAGCAACTTTTATCGAAGAAGTGACCTATGTCTATGATGATCCCTACAACGGTCAATACATTACCCTAGGGCAGGCGGGAAAGGTGCCCTCGAATTTTGAAATAGAATCTAACCCTGTGGTAGAAATTGAGACGAATGGCAAAACTAAGGAACCGCAAAGTATTGAGGAAGTACCGATTGAAGACGGGAAAAAGCTCAAGATATATAATTCTGGAAATAGTGGGGACCGAGTTAAAATCAAAATTACTTGGCAATTAAAAAACCTTCTTTTTCTGTATCCGGATGTAGCTGAGTTAAATTGGATTCCAATTTCTGACTGGGAGGTTGGGATGGATCATGTCTCATTTGTGGTCACCTCTCAGCCGGATTCTAGTGCTCGCTTGGTTGCTCATACTGGTTTTTTCAAAAAAGATCCAGAAGTAAAGAGAATTGAAAATGGTTTTGAAGTAACTTTGGATTCTTTAGGAGCTAAACACCATTTTGAACTTCATGGTATCTGGGATCGGTCGCTTTTTAGTCAATCATTAACCAATGACGGTGGTATTACAAATAGACGGGATAGTTTTGAAAAACAGGAGCAGGACATTGTCCGAAAAACGGTCTTTTATCAGAATCTAGTTTACAAGATACTTCCGGTGGTTTTCTTAGTTATTTTTGTGATTTCTATATACTATTTGATTCGGTATTTTAAGGTGACTCGTCAAAAAACAAGCTTTTCAGATCAGGCTCGACTTTATGAAGTTCCACAAGATCTTCCACCCATGCTAGTAGCTCTAAATATCTATGATGTAGATATCGAAAAGGTAGGGCCTGTGCAAGGCAAAAAGGGGCGCCTATTATTTTCTAACTTAATTCAGGCGACCTTACTTGATCTGGTAGATAGAGGAAATCTCAAATATGTGACAGAGGGACAATCTCATCGCTTAGAGATTGTGGATTATGAAGGGATGGCAGGTTTTGAGTTGACTTTTGTGGAGATGGTATTCGGTGATAAGAGCTCCGTTGAACCAGACACGATGTTTTCTGCCTATCAGATTGACAAAAAAATTCTCAAAGGAGTTAAGGATAAGGACGACGAGGCTGAGGTTCGTAAGGAAGGGAGCGATAAAAGATATCGTTTTATCAAAGATTTACGCAAATTATCAAATGATATAAAAGAAGAAGAACAAAGACTGGGCTTGCATCCGCATTTTCGTAGTCTAAACAAGGAAGAAGAAAAAATGAGGAATCGTGGTTGCTTGCTCTATCTCTTGGTTTTTCTGCTACTAATGTTTTCTTTAATTGGATTTGGTTTCCTATTTAGGGAGTTCTTTTGGCAATATTCTTTGGGATTTTTGCTGGTCTTGATTATTGGAATTCCTTTGAATGCTTTTGTGACCAAACGTAGCGATAATCTCCTGAATGAGGATTACATTGATGAAGTGGTGGAGTGGCGGAGTTTTGCCAATATGCTTCGCGATATTGCTAAATTTGATAAAACAGAAGTTGAGGGTGTGATCCTTTGGAATCGTCTGTTGGTCTACGCTACTCTTTTTGGTTATGCAAAACGAGTCAGCAAGGTGATGAAAGTCCAAGATATTCATCTAGAAAATGAAGAGCTAGAAAGATTTGTTTTGACGGATCAAAGTCTTCATTTTGCGGGTGGTGTTGACCTGCTAAATTCCTATGTTCAAACCGCCAGTTCAGCAAGTACTTTCTCCATATCAAGTGGAAGTGATTCAGGCGGTTTTGATGGTGGTGGCTTCTCTGGTGGAGGAGGCGGAGGGGGCGGAGGCTCCTTCTAGAAATTCCCCAGTGACACAGTTTTTAATTGAATTTTTTATCGATGTTTTTTATAATTTTTAAAGTATAAAAGTAAATTTAGGAGAAAAGATGTTCTTCATTGAGATTATAAAGTCCGTTATTTTTGGAATTATCGAAGGGATTACAGAATGGTTGCCCATTTCTAGTACTGGACACCTGATTCTGGTTCAAGAGTTTATTCATTACCAAAAGCAAAATGCTGCTTTTATGGAAATGTTCAACGTGGTTATCCAGCTGGGGGCTATCTTAGCTGTTGTCTTCATTTATTTTGATAAGCTCAATCCTTTTAAACCGGATAAAACCCCCCGCCAAGTTCAGAAAACATGGCAACTCTGGGCTAAAGTAGTAGTGGCTTCCTTGCCAGCAGTTATAATAGGAATTCCACTTGATAACTGGTTTGAAAAGAATTTCCATAATTTTGTTTCTGTAGCAATTATGCTGATTATTTATGGGATTGCCTTCATTCTTATAGAACGACGTAATCAGGAAGTAGAGCCAACTGTGACGAATATAGAGAAGCTTCCTTACAAAACAGCTCTCTACATAGGTTTCTTCCAAGTTTTGTCCCTCTTTCCAGGGACTAGTCGGTCAGGAGCAACTATTGTTGGTGGTCTTTTAAATGGAACTAGTCGTTCTGTTGTGACAGAATTTACCTTTTTCTTAGGAATCCCAGTTATGTTTGGGGCTAGTGGTATTAAGGTTCTGAAGTTTATCCTAAAAGGAAATAGTCTTGATTTGGGTCAATTGACTCTCTTGCTGGTGGCTATGATTGTGGCCTTTGGGGTAAGTATGTATGTCATTCGATTCTTGACAGATTATGTTAAAAAACATGATTTTACCGTGTTTGGTAAATATCGGATTGGCCTAGGCACTTTATTGCTTGTTTATTGGGTTTTTAAGGCCCTATTTGCAAAATAAACTGAAAGAGTTGGGATACCAGCTCTTTTCTTTTGAAATCAAGAAGAAGACTGACTTTAACCTTTGAAAAACATAGGGGAATTTAGTATAATGGAAGGACTAGTATGTACGAGGTAGAACAATGGAAGTGAAGCAAATTAGTGAATCAACAATTAAGATCACAATTAAATTAGAAGATCTAGAAGAGCACGGCATGGAGATGGCAGATTTTCTGGTTCCTCAGGAAAAGACGGAGGAATTTTTCTATACCATTTTAGATGAACTCGAAATGCCAGAAAGTTTTCTAGATAGTGGAATGTTGAGTTTTCGGGTGACTCCAAAGCCAGACAAATTAGATGTTTTTGTCACAAAATCTAAAGTAGATAAAAATTTGAATTTTGAAGATTTGGCTGACTTGCCTGATATGGACGAACTGTCTCAAATGACTCCGGATGAATTTCTAAAGACGCTTGAAAAAAATATCTTTGAAAAAAGCCGTGAAGATATAGATGCTGTTCAAATGCTGGAAAAAGCAGAAGAGGAAGATGCATCTGAGCCAGAGGAAGGGCAAGAACAAGATCGCTATATTTATTATATCTTGCGTTTTTCTGACTTGAAAAATCTGATCGCTTTCACCAAGACTATCCACTATCCAGTTGATACATCAGAGCTATACAAAATGGATCAGCACTATTATTTGACTATTCTAGTGGATATTGAAGGTCGTCCGAGTCGTTATCCTGCCTGGCTTCTGGCAGCAATGCGTGAACATGCTGAGGACACAGATACGACGAGAGCCCTTCTTCAAGAGCATGGTCACTTGTTGATTGTAACAGATGCTGTGCAACATCTTCAAAAGGTAAACTGCTGATGGTTACATTTCCTTTGAAATTTATTATGGTCTTGCTGGGCACCTTTTTTATCGGTATCTTGTTGACGCCTTTGGTTCGTATTTTGGCCTTTAAAATTGATGCAGTTGACTATCCCAATGCCCGACGAATTAATAAAAAGCCTATGCCTAGTGCAGGTGGCCTAGCGGTCGTTATAGCTTTTTCTATCACAAGTTTAATCATGATGCCAACTATTGTGCAGGTCACTTTTCGTGGAGAAACTTATTTCGATTATATTTGGCCAGTTGTCCTAGGAGGTGGAGTGGTAGCCTTAACAGGTCTGATTGACGATGTAAAAGAGTTGTCTCCTTTACCTAAGCTACTTGGAATTGTTGTTGCTGCTTCTTTGATTTGGCTCTTGACGGATTTTCGCTTAAATGACTTTAAAATTCCTTTCGGTGGTCCTCATCTCTTTTTCCCTCCTTGGTTATCCTTTATTTTAACCTTGATTTGGATTGTATCTATTACAAATGCGGTGAATCTTATGGATGGGTTAGATGGTTTGGTTAGCGGTGTATCAATAATCTCCTTGCTGACAATGGGAGTTGTATCTTATTTCTTCCTGCCTGACCATAACTTATTCTTAACCCTGACAATTTTTGTCTTAGTAGCTTCGATTGCAGGCTTCTTCCCTTATAATTACCATCCAGCGATTATATACGGTGGAGATACTGGGGCCCTCTTTATTGGGTTTATGATTTCGGTTCTGTCCTTACAAGGTTTGAAAAATGCAACAGCTGTTGCTGTGGTGACGCCTATGATTATTTTAGGTGTGCCGATTGCGGATACTTTCTTGGCGATTGTCCGCCGGACTTTATCTGGTCAAAAATTCTATCAGCCTGACCGCAACCACTTGCATCACCGTTTACTTTCTTTGGGCTTGACTCATAGAGGAACGGTTTTGGTGATTTATGGGATTTCGTTGATTTTTGCCACAATCTCTCTATTGCTCAATATTTCAAGTCGAGTTGGTGGTGTACTTCTGGTTATTGGTTTGCTTTTTGGAGTAGAGTTGCTTGCTGAATTGATTGAAATTTTAGGACCAAACCGTACACCGCTTTTAAAAATTATGCGGTATATTGGAAACTCTTCTTATAGAGAAGAAGTGCGTCGACGTTGGAAGAATAAAGAACATAAATAAGAACAATTCTAATCAAAATAAAAGCCTTTTGGGCTTTTTTTTGCTATACTAATGAGTGGAATACGATAAAGAAAGGAATGGACGCAATGTCTGTATTAGAAATCAAAGATCTTCATGTTGAGATTGAAGGAAAAGAAATTCTCAAGGGGGTTAACCTTACCTTGAAAACAGGAGAAGTGGCTGCTATCATGGGACCAAATGGTACAGGTAAATCCACTCTTTCTGCTGCTATTATGGGGAATCCCAATTACGAAGTTACCCAAGGAGAAATCCTCTTTGACGGAGTTAATATTCTAGAATTGGAAGTAGACGAGCGTGCTCGTATGGGTCTCTTTCTTGCAATGCAGTACCCTAGTGAAATTCCAGGTATTACTAATGCCGAGTTTCTCCGTGCAGCTATGAATGCTGGCAAAGAAGACGAAGAAAAAATCTCTGTCCGTGATTTTATCATGAAGCTAGACGAAAAGATGGAATTGCTCAACATGAAAGAAGAAATGGCTGAGCGCTATCTCAATGAAGGATTCTCTGGTGGAGAAAAGAAACGCAATGAAATCCTACAGTTACTTATGTTAGAGCCAACTTTTGCGCTTTTAGATGAGATTGACTCAGGGCTTGATATTGATGCTCTTAAGGTTGTGTCTAAAGGGGTTAACGCTATGCGCGGTGAAGGTTTTGGTGCTATGATTATCACCCACTACCAACGTCTGCTTAACTACATTACTCCAGATAAAGTTCATGTTATGATGGAAGGTAAGGTTGTTCTTTCTGGCGGTCCTGAATTGGCAGTACGCTTGGAAAAAGAAGGTTATGCTAAGTTGGCTGAAGAATTGGGCTTCAACTACAAGGAAGAAGTTTAGTCAAACACTCTTTTGACTTTGATAAAAGATAGGAGAATGACATGACTAAAGAATTAATTCAAGAATTTTCACAGTTGCACGCTGAGCCGGAATGGTTGGCTAGTCTCCGTCAGAAGGCTTTTGACAAGATTGATCAACTGGATTTGCCCATTATTGAGCGGGTTAAATTTCACCGTTGGAATCTGGGCGATGGCCGTATTTCAGAGAGCGATCCATTGACAAATGTTCCAGATTTCACTGCTCTAGGAGATAATCTCAAGTTTATCCAAATGGGGACTCAAACAGTCCTTGAGCAATTGCCAGCTGACTTGGCAGAGCAAGGGGTTGTTTTTACAGATTTCCACTCTGCCTTGGAAGAGATTCCAGAGCTGGTAGAGAAGCATTTAATGTCTGCGGTTAAGTATGACGAGGACAAATTGGCGGCTTACCATACGGCTTATTTCAATAGTGGCGCGGTTCTTTATGTACCTGACAATGTTGAGATTGACCAGCCAATTGAAGGAATTTTTTATCAGGATAGCGAAAGCGATGTTCCTTTTAACAAGCATATTTTAATTATTGCAGGCAAACATTCTAAGGTTAACTACTTGGAACGCTTGGAAACTTACGGTGAAGGATCTGTTCCTGCAACAGCTAATATCACAGTAGAAGTCATTGCTCAGGCTGGTGCTCAGATTAAGTTTTCGGCTATTGATCGTTTGGGCGAAAATGTAACGGCTTATATCAGTCGTCGTGGTAAGCTGGACAACGACGCTATGATTGACTGGGCTATCGGTGTTATGAACGAAGGCAATGTCGTAGCGGACTTTGATAGTGACCTCTATGGCAAGGGTAGTCATGCGGATATGAAGGTGGTGGCTCTCTCAAGTGGTAAGCAGGTTCAAGGGATTGATACCCGCGTAACTAACTATGGCTGCAACTCTATCGGAAATATCCTGCAGCACGGGGTTATCCTGGAAAAAGGGACTCTGACCTTCAATGGTATCGGCCATATTATCAAAGGCGCTAAGGGAGCAGACGCCCAGCAGGAAAGCCGGGTTCTCATGCTGTCTGACCAAGCACGATCAGATGCTAATCCAATTCTCTTGATTGACGAGAACGATGTGACGGCTGGTCACGCAGCTTCTATCGGCCAGGTGGATCCAGAAGATATGTATTACCTCATGAGTCGGGGTCTTGATAAGGCGACAGCAGAGCGCTTGGTCGTACGTGGTTTCTTAGGCTCAGTGATTGTAGAAATCCCTGTTAAGGAAGTCCGTGATGAAATGATTGAAAATATCGATATTATTCTCGCAAAAAGATAAAAAGCTGGGCCTTGGCCCGTGTAGTAGATAGGAGTCTTTATGTCTGGATTTAATGCAGAAGCAATCAAGCAAGATTTTCCCATTTTGGACCAAATTGTCAATGATGAGCCTTTGGTTTATTTGGACAATGCGGCGACAACCCAGAAACCCACGCGGGTGCTAGCGGCTATCGAGAACTACTATCTTAGAGACAATGCCAACGTCCACCGTGGTGTGCATACGCTGGCCGAGCGGGCGACGACAGCTTATGAAGCAGCCAGAGAAAGAGTTCGTTCTTTTATCAATGCAGCTTCTAGCAGAGAAGTCCTCTTTACACGAGGAACCACGACGAGTCTCAATTGGGTGGCTCGGTTTGCGGCTGAAAGGCTGCAACCTGGTGATGAAGTGCTGATTTCGATTATGGAGCACCATTCCAATGTCATTCCCTGGCAGGAAGCTTGTAGGAAGACTGGAGCCAAGCTGGTCTATGTCTATCTCAAAAATGGTGCTCTGGATATGGAAGATTTCCGTGCCAAGCTCAATGAGCGGACAAAGTTTGTCTCTCTGGCTCATGCTTCTAACGTCCTTGGGGTTATCAATCCCATCAAGGAGATTGCCCAGTTGGTTCATCAGCAAGGAGCGCTTTTGGTGGTAGATGGGGCTCAATCCATTCCGCACATGAAGATTGATGTGCAGGATTTGGATGCGGACTTTTTCGCCTTTTCAGGGCATAAGATGGCAGGTCCGACGGGTATCGGCGTTCTCTATGGCAAGGAAGAATTGCTAGAGCAGATGTCGCCAGTTGAGTTCGGCGGCGAAATGATTGATTTCGTCTATGAGCAAGAAGCAACATGGAAGGAGCTTCCTTGGAAGTTTGAGGCCGGCACTCCAAATATGGCAGGAGCAATCAGTCTTGCGGCGGCTATTGATTATTTGGAAGACTTGGGTATGGATGCCATTGCCCAGCATGAGCAGGACCTGATTGCCTACGTATTTCCTAAGCTGCAGGCAGTGGAAGGTTTGA
The DNA here is from genome assembly GCF_001807785.1 of Streptococcus sp. HMSC10A01. Taxonomy (NCBI): domain Bacteria; kingdom Bacillati; phylum Bacillota; class Bacilli; order Lactobacillales; family Streptococcaceae; genus Streptococcus; species Streptococcus sp. HMSC10A01. Next base: position 247,479 of record NZ_KV790967.1, read on the forward strand.
CCATTTATGGTTCTCAAGATTTGGCCCAGCGCTCAGGCGTGATTGCCTTTAACCTGGATGGTCTCCATCCGCATGATGTCGCAACAGCTTTGGACTACGAAGGAGTGGCTGTTCGGGCGGGTCACCATTGTGCCCAGCCCCTACTCACCTATCTGCAGGTGCCAGCGACTGTGCGGGCTAGCTTTTATATCTACAATACCTATGCAGATTGTGACAAGCTGGTAGATGCTTTGGAAAAGACAAAGGAGTTTTTCAATGGCGCTTTCTAAGTTAGACAGTCTTTACAAGGCGGTTGTGACGGACCACTCGGCTCACCCCCATCATCATGGTAAGCTGGAAGATGCAGAGCAGGTAGTCCTCAATAATCCAACCTGTGGTGATGTTATCAGCTTGTCTGTGAAGTTTAATGCTGAAAATCAGATTGAAGATATTGCCTTTGTGAATTCTGGCTGTACCATCTCAACGGCTTCGGCCAGCATGATGACGGATGCGGTGCTGGGCAAGACAAAAGAGCAGGCATTAGAACTTGCTCAAATCTTTTCAGAAATGGTCCAAGGTCAAGTAGATCCGCGTCAAGATGAGCTGGGAGATGGAGCCTTTTTGGCAGGCGTGGCCAAATTCCCTCAACGAATTAAATGTTCAACTTTGGGTTGGAATGCCCTCAAGCGAGCAATTGAAGAAGATAAAAAATAAGAATGCGAAAGGAAATTATGTCAGAAGAAAGAGTAGAACCAAAACCGATTGATCTCGGTGAATACAAGTTTGGTTTCCATGACGATGTTGAACCTGTCCTCTCGACAGGAAAAGGGCTGAATGAAGCTGTCATTCGCGAGCTTTCTGCAGCCAAGGATGAACCAGAATGGATGCTGGATTTCCGCCTCAAATCCTACGAGGCTTTCAAGAAGATGCCTATGCAGACTTGGGGTCCGGATTTGTCAGAAATTAATTTTGATGACTTGATTTACTATCAAAAGGCGTCTGATAAGCCGGCTAGAAGCTGGGATGAAGTGCCTGAGAAGATTAAGGAAACCTTTGAGAAGATTGGGATTCCAGAAGCGGAGCGAGCTTATCTGGCTGGTGCGGCAGCCCAGTATGAGTCTGAAGTGGTCTACCACAATATGAAAGAAGAGTTCCAAAAGCTAGGAATTGTCTTTACGGATACCGACTCAGCTCTTAAGGAATACCCTGAGCTTTTCAAGCAGTATTTTGCTAAGCTGGTTCCTCCAACAGATAATAAGTTGGCGGCCCTCAACTCTGCTGTCTGGTCTGGTGGTACCTTCATCTATGTTCCAAAAGGTGTCAAAGTGGATATTCCGCTACAAACCTACTTCCGAATTAACAATGAGAATTCTGGTCAGTTTGAGCGAACTTTGATCATCGTCGATGAGGGTGCTAGTGTTCATTATGTTGAAGGGTGTACTGCTCCGACTTATTCTAGCAATAGCTTGCATGCGGCGATTGTCGAAATTTTTGCCCTAGATGGTGCCTATATGCGCTACACAACTATCCAAAACTGGTCAGATAATGTCTACAACCTCGTGACCAAGCGAGCCCGGGCCATGAAAGATGCGACAGTTGAGTGGATTGACGGGAATCTCGGTGCGAAAACGACTATGAAGTATCCGTCTGTCTATCTGGATGGACCTGGGGCGCGTGGAACCATGCTTTCCATTGCCTTTGCCAATACCAATCAGCACCAAGATACAGGTGCTAAGATGATTCACAATGCTCCGCATACTAGCTCCTCTATTGTCTCTAAGTCAATTGCTAAGGGTGGGGGTAAAGTGGATTACCGCGGTCAGGTAACCTTTGCTAAAAATTCCAAGAAATCTGTCAGTCATATCGAGTGTGATACGATTATTATGGATGATCTTTCGGCGTCAGATACTATTCCCTTTAATGAAATTCATAACTCTCAGGTGGCTCTGGAGCATGAGGCTAAAGTTTCTAAGATTTCAGAAGAGCAGCTCTACTATCTCATGAGCCGTGGCTTGTCCGAATCCGAAGCAACAGAAATGATTGTCATGGGCTTTGTTGAGCCATTCACCAAAGAACTGCCTATGGAATACGCTGTTGAGCTGAACCGCTTGATTAGCTACGAAATGGAAGGGTCGGTTGGATAAAACCTGTGGAACAAGAGTAAATTATTTTTACAACAAAGATTGTTCCTCTTGTTTCGAAACTTAGGTTTAGAAGACTATTTAGGTTTTTTGTTAAAGTATCTTTTGAATATGAAAAAGCCAGACTGGGATAAAAATATCTCAGTCTTTTTTAGTGTGGATGAAGTGTGTGCTTCAAAAAAACATCAGGAAGTTTTCCTTCCTGATGTTTCTATAATTTTTTATTAACATATTCTACAAAGTTATTCCACCAGACTTTCAAGAAAAAGCCTTGCGCAACTTCCTTTCCGGTTTCCATTGTAATGCTGGGTTGTTCTTTTAAGTAGCCCTTTCCAATTAAATCAGTGTCTTTGTAGCTTAAAGTTCCGATTGGTGTATGAGCTGCAAGAGGAGCCTTGAACTCCTGTTTATTTTTTTTGAAAGTGACTTTTGGTTCTGAGTCACTCCCGATTCTCTGGATAATATTCAAATCATTTGATGCAACAACTTTGATTTGATCTTCGCTTCCGTTAATGACTGAAATGTGACTGTCTTCGTAAGGTGATCCTTTTTCGGCTAGTGTAGTCACTACGAAGTTGTTAGTGATATAGTCCATGATGCTGGCAGTGGCTAGGAAAATAGCTTTTAAATCTTCTTCAGCATTTTCGACATTTAAAACGACTGTAATGAGTCTCATATCTCTTTCGTTAGCAGAAGCGATGAAGGAGAGGCCGCCTTGGTCGGAGATTCCGATCTTTAATCCATCCACCCCCTTGCGATAAGAAGGCATGTCTTTTAACATATAATTCGAACTATTGACTTCTAATCCGTCAAAGTTGAAGCTAGTTTTTTCGGTAATATTTAAAACTTGCGGATAATCTTTAATGAGATGATAAGATATAAGGGCCATATCATAGGCGCTTAGCTGATTTTCTTCATCTTTTTTGGAATTAGGATAGATATTATCTCCGAGATGAGAGTTGTTTAAACCAGTTGAATTGACAATTTTTGCATCAGAAATTCCCCATTCTTTTAGTTTGGCTTTCATAAGATCGACAAACTTTTTTTCGCTTCCAGAAATTTTTTCAGCTAGGGCGATGGTGGCGCTGTTAGCATTAGCGATAAGAGAAGCTTCTAATAATTCTTCTACAGAGTAACTTCCCTTGTCTAGAGGGAGGTTGCTGATATCATAATTAGTTGTCAGCTTTAGAGCATATTCGGAAATCTCTACCTGGCTGTCCATGGTAATTTTTTCGGCTTTTATGGCGTCATAGACCAGATAGGCTGATAGCAGTTTGGTTAGACTTCCGATTGGTACAGGGCTAGTAGCCTCTTTTTCATAGAGAATTTTTCCAGTATTTACATCAAAAGCGATAGCATTTTTGGCGGCAACATCAAAGTCATCTGCGGAAACAAGAGGACAGAAGCTGCATAATAAACAAGTAAATAAAAGTACTATAATTTTTTTCATATCTCTTCCTTTGAGTAGGGATAATCCTATTGTACCATAAAAATAGCTGTTGTAGAGGTTTGGCTTCTTTGTGAAATGAGCATTATGAATAAATATACTTTGTGAATATGAACGTTTTTTTAATGATCTTTTTACATTATTTTTATTTCAAACAAAAAGACGAACAAAAGTGAATGTGTAGGCGTTCGCGGAACAAAAAACAATATAATGCTTAAAAATTTTTTAAAAAATACTTGTTTTTATAAAATAATAGAGTATAATAATACAAATAACATTAAAAGGAGATGCGACAATGAAACCAGTGAAAAAATTAGCTGTTTTAGGGCTTACGCTTGCTTCTGTTTTTACTTTAGCGGCATGTGGAAATTCTAACTCAGGGGCTTCAAAGACTTATTCTTATGTCTATTCAACAGACCCAGATACCTTGGATTATACAAATTCTAATCGTCAAACTACGTCTGATGTTATTGCAAACTTAGTGGATGGACTATTAGAAAATGATAGATACGGAAATCTTGTGCCATCTCTAGCAGAAGATTGGACGGTATCAAAAGATGGTTTGACTTATACATATAAGCTCCGGAAGGGTGCTAAATGGTATACTTCTGAGGGTGAAGAATATGCAGAAGTCAAAGCACAGGACTTTGTTACTGGTTTGAAGCATGCAGCAGATAATAATTCAGATGCGTTGCCGATTGTTCAAAGCTCTATCAAAGGTTTGGATGCTTATGTAAAAGGTGAAAGTAAGGATTTCTCAACAGTTGGAGTTAAGGCGATTGACGATTATACAGTCCAATATACACTCAATCAGCCAGAAAGTTATTGGAATTCTAAAACCACAATGGGTATTCTTTTCCCAATTAACGAAGAATTTTTAAAATCATCTGGTAAAGATTTCGGTACTGTAAAACCTTCAGGAATTCTCTATAACGGTCCATATTTCCTGAAGTCCTTCACATCTAAATCATCTATTGAATATACAAAAAATGACAACTATTGGGATAAGAACAATGTGAAGATTTCAGACGTCAAGTTGACTTACTTTGATGGTTCTGATCAAGAGGCGCTTGTTCGTAACTTTAAAGATGGTACATACACACAAGCTCGTTTGTATCCAAATAGTTCAAGTTATGCTTCAGTGCAAAAACAATACAAAGACAATATTGTATACTCTCCTCAAGATGCAACATCATTCTTTTACGCCTTTAACTACAACCGTAAAGCCTACAATTTTACAGCCAAGACAACAGATGCTCAAAAGACATCTACAACAGCTGCTCTCTTAAATAAAGATTTCCGTCAGGCTATCAACTTCGCTTTCAATCGGACAGTTTATGGAGCTCAGCAAAACGGTCAAGAGGGAGCAACTAGCTCACTTAGAAATAGCTTAGTACCGCCAACATTCGTTCAGATTGGTGAAAAGAACTTCGGAGACATAGTTGAAAAAGATTTGGTGAGCTATGGTGATGAGTGGAAGGGTGTTAAGTTGGACGATGCTCAGGATGGACTCTTTAATGTTGAGAAAGCTAAGGCAGAATTTGCCAAAGCAAAAGAAGCTCTCCAAGCACAAGGTGTTGAATTCCCGATTCACTTAGATCTTCCTGTTGAACAAACAAACAACCTCTTGGTTCAGCAGGCTAATTCATTTAAACAATCAGTTGAAGAAGCCCTTGGTAAAGATAATGTTGTTATTGATGTACAGCAAATGTCTACAGAAAATAAAAATAATGTAACGTACTTTGCGGAGACTGCGGCTCAAAAAGACTACGATATCAACATTGCTGGTTGGGGTCCTGACTTCCAAGATCCATCAACTTATTTGAATATTTTTGATCCAGATAAAGGAGATATGCTCCAAAATATCGGTTTGGAACCAGGACAAAATGCTGATTTAGCAGACAAACTGGGCTTGAACGAATTTAAAAAATTAAATGAAGAGGCAGACTCTGAAAAACAAGATACAACTGCTCGCTATACAAAATATGCAGCAGCTCAAGCTTGGTTAACAGATAGCTCTTTGGTCATTCCGATTCAATCAAACGGTGGTAGTCCGCTTGTTATGAAGGCAGTTCCGTTCACAAAACCTTACTCTCTGGTTGGTATCAAAGGTGATGCTTACGTCTTTAAGTACAGAGAAGTTCAAAATGACATTGTAACGGCGAAAGACTACAAAGCCGCTGAGAAAAAATGGAAGAAAGAAAAAGAAAAAACAAATGCCAAAGCTCAAGAAGAATTGGCTGATCATGTTAAATAGACCTAAGGCTCTACATCTTTGTGATGTAGAGTTTTTTGCTCATATGTAATGTTTTCTGACATGAAAAATGAAAAAATAGTCAATTTTTACTTAAAACGATTTATTTTTTCAGGGAAATAGGGTATAATGGACAAAATGGTAAAAAACTAGAGTGATATTTCAGAGAAAACCTCTCATGGATGATTTGAATATCTCTTATTTTGAAAGGAGTATTTCATGAATAAGAAAAAAAGATTTGTTGGAGTTGGACTTGCAGTTTTATCTTCTGTGATTTTAGCTGCTTGTAGTTCAACAGCATCTAATACAAAGGTGTATTCTTATGTATATAGTAATGATCCAGATTCTTTGGACTATGTAGTTGCTAATCGTGCTACCACTTCAGATGTGACTGGAAATCTGATTGATGGTTTGCTTGAAAATGATAAGTATGGGAATTTGATTCCGTCTCTTGCTGAAGATTGGACCGTATCTAAGGATGGTTTGACCTATACTTACAAGCTTCGAAAAGATGCTAAGTGGTATACCTCAGATGGCGAAGAGTATGCTGAGGTAAAAGCTCAAGATTTTGTGACAGGATTGAAGCACGCAGCCGATGGCAAATCTGAAGCTCTTTACCTTGTTCAAAATTCTATCAAAGGATTGGATGCCTATATCAAAGGGGAAACTAAAGACTTTTCTACTGTAGGTGTAAAAGCACTGGATGATTATACAGTGCAGTATACTTTGAATAAGCCAGAAAGTTACTGGAATTCGAAGACGACTAGTGGTATCTTATTCCCGATAAATGCTGATTTCTTAGCTTCCCAAGGAAATAGTTTTGGCTCAGCTAAACCGTCTAGTATTTTGTACAATGGTCCTTATATTTTGAAGTCTTTAACGGCAAAATCTTCTATTGAATATAAGAAAAACGAAAATTATTGGGATAAAGAAAATGTTCCGATTGAAGATGTAAAACTATCTTATTATGATGGATCTGATCAAGAATCCTTAGTTCGTAATTTTAGCGATGGTGCCTATACCCTGGCTCGTGTATTCCCAAATAGTTCGAACTATGCTTCTGTTAAAAAGAAATATGCGGATAATATTACTTATTCTCAACAAGGTGGAACTTCATTTTTCTATGTCTTTAATGTAAATCGTCAGTCTTATAATCATACTTCTAAGAAAGACGACAAGCAAAAATCAGATACCAAGGCTGCTATTTTAAACAAAGACTTCCGTCAGGCAATCGGTTTTGCCTTTGATAGAAAAGCTTACGCAGCTCAAACGAATGGCGAAGACGGCGCATCAATGATCTTGCGCAATCTTGCAGTACCTCCGACATTTGTGCAGATTAGGGATCGGAATTTTGGAGATGTCGTGAAAGAAAAACTAGCGAGCTACGGTCAAGAGTGGTCTGATGTCAAGTTAGAGGATGCCCAAGACGGTCTATATAATTCTGAAAAAGCTAAAGCAGAGTTTGCAAAAGCTAAAGAAGCGCTGCAGGCTCAAGGTGTAAATTTCCCGATTCATCTAGATTTGCCAGTAAGTCAGTCTGATAAGGCCGGAATCCAACAAGCTAGTTCCTTTAAACAGTCTGTTGAGTCAGCGCTTGGAAAGGACAATGTAGTAGTTGATCTCCAGCAGATGTCCGAAGATGACTTTAATAATACGGGTTATTTCGCCAACTCGGCTGCTCAAAAAGATTATGATCTTTCAACCAGTGGTTGGACTCCTGATTATCAAGATCCTTCTACATATTTAGATGTTTTTGATCCGACAAATGGTGGATTGCTACAAGCGATTGGAATTGAACCGGGTCAAAATCAAGACGTTGTGTCAGCTCTAGGATTAAATGATTATAAAGCTCTGAATGATGATGCAAATAAGGAAACGTCTGATACGAGTGTGCGTTATGAAAAATATGCAAATTCTCAAGCCTGGTTGACAGATAGTGGTTTGACCCTTCCAAGTATCTCAAACGGTGCTAATCCGCTGGTTCAAAAATCAGTTCCATTTACTAGAGCCTACTCTTGGATTGGAAGTAAAGGGACAGCTACAAATTATAAATACATGCAACTTCAAGACGATGTCTTGACTTCTAAGGATTATGAGAAGGCATTTAAAACTTGGATGAAAGAAAAAGAATCATCTAATGAAAAAGCTCAAAAAGAGTTAGAAAAACATGTAAAATAACAATTACCCTAACGAGGAGGCTAAATAGCTTTCTCGTTTTTTGTAAGCTTGAGATTATCAAGCCTTAAGTAGTGTCTTTGCTTGGTTTGATCGTCTCTTTTGGATGATTTCACAGGCACGTCCCAATATGCTATAACCAGCTATAAAAAATAATTATAACAATATAGATTTTTTTTGATAAAAAGGTTTTCATTTCTATTTGAGAAGTGTTATAATCTAAGATAAATCTAACCTAAATAGGAGAATGTTATGAAGAAACGCAATGTTTTAGCCATGGCAGGTGTTACTTTACTTGCTGCTGGTGTCTTGGCTGCCTGCTCTAGTTCTAAGTCTGGATCATCAAACACAAATACTAATTTTACTTATGTTTATCAAACAGACCCAGAAACTTTGGACTATACCTTATCAAATAAGACCTCTACCCATGAAATCACATCTAATGTCATTGATGGTTTGCTTGAAAATGACCAATATGGTAATCTTGTTCCATCTCTTGCAGAAGACTGGAGTGTATCTAAGGACGGCCTGACTTACACCTACAAATTGCGTAAGGGAGTTAAATGGTATACATCCGATGGCGAAGAATATGCAGATGTAACTGCTAAGGATTTTGTGACAGGTTTGAAACATGCTGTAGATAAAAAGTCAGAAGCTCTTTATATGGTGGAAAATTCCATCAAAGGATTGGATGCCTATATCAAAGGGGAAACAAAGGACTTCTCAACAGTAGGGATTAAAGCTGTCGATGATCATACCTTGCAGTTCACTTTGGAACACCCAGAAAGCTTCTGGAATTCTAAATTAACAATGGGTGTCCTATTCCCTGTTAATGAAGAGTTCTTGAAATCTAAAGGAGACAAATTTGGTCAAGCTACTGACCCGACAAGTATCCTTTATAATGGTCCTTTCTTGTTGAAAGGTATAACTTCGAAGTCCTCTATCGAGTTTGCGAAAAATCAGAACTATTGGGATAAGGATAATGTCCATGTTGACAATGTTAAATTAGCTTTCTATGATGGGCAAGACCAAGAATCCTTAATTCGTGGCTTTAAAGACGGCTCTTATAGTAAGGCACGTGTTTATCCTCGTAGTTCAAACTATGCGTCTGTAGAGAAAGAATATAAAGACAATATTATCTTTAGTCCTCAAGGTTCATCTACTTTCACTGTTTTCACAAACATTGATCGCCAAAGTTATAATCATACTTCTAAAACGACAGATACACAAAAAACATCTACCAAAAAAGCTATCTTAAACAAAGACTTCCGTCAGGCTTTGAACTTTGCTTATGACCGTAAGGCCTATTCTGACCAAGTGAACGGTGAAGAAGGAGCCCTTAAATCTGTTCGTAACCTCTATGTCCCACCAACATTTGTTCAAGTTGGTGACAAGAATTTTGGAGATGTCGTAAAAGAAGATGTTGTCAAATACGGCGATGAGTGGAAAGATGTTGATTTCTCAGATGCGACTAACGGTCTCTACAATCCAGAGAAAGCAAAAGCAGAATTCGCCAAAGCAAAAGAAGCTCTTCAAGCAGAAGGCGTGGAATTCCCAATTCATCTGGACATACCAACAATCCAGACCAATACTCTTATTGTAAAACGGGCTCAATCTTTGAAACAGTCTATTGAAAAGAGTTTAGGAACAGACAATGTTGTGGTTGATATTCAAATGTTATCCCAAGAAGATGTTCAGAACATCACTTACTACGCTCCAAATGCAGCTGCTTTGGATTGGGATATCACAGACCAACTTGGCTGGACTCCTGACTTCCAAGATCCGTCATCCTACTTAGAGATTCTACACCCAGAAACAGGTGATAACACGAAGTCTTTCCTTGGATTTGAAGCTGGTAGTGGAAATGCTGCTGCTAAACAAATCGGCATGGATGAATTTGGAAAATTGTTGGATGAAGCTGCTGCTGAAAAGACAGATACAACAAAACGCTATGAAAAATATGCAGCTGCTCAAGCTTGGTTGACAGATAGTTCGATCTTGATTCCAAGCACTTCAAATGGTGGAGGAGCTGGTGTAACTAGGGTTGTGCCATTCACTGCTGCTTTTGGTTGGACAGGTAACAAATCAGATGGTGCCTTCCTCTACAAATACATCAAGCTTCAAGATAAACCAGTGACGAAGAAAGAGTATCAAGAAGCTGAGAAGAAATGGATTAAAGAAAAAGAAGAATCTAACAAAAAAGCTCAAGAAGAACTTGAGAAGCATATAAAATAATCCATAATTCCCCCTATCTCAATGAGAGATAGGGGTGTTTTAGTAATTAAGTGAGAAGAAGGATAGTTGTTTTTTTAGAACGAAAAGAGGATAATAAGACCCGTTTTTTTGAAATCGCCAATATTTCACAAGTTGAATATCCTATAGGAACCATTGTATTTGTGGGCTATGTAGGTCAATATCACAAAATATTCTGACAATTCTGGTTTACATTTAAATTATTATGTGATATAATCTTAGACAAAACTAAATTTGAAATTGAAATGGAGAATATACGATGAAGAAAGGTAAAATCCTTGCACTTGCGGGAGTTGCTCTCTTGGCTACTGGCGTTCTTGCAGCGTGCTCAAATTCTACATCAAACACATCAAACACATCAAGCTCTGGCGCAGATCAAGCTTTTAACTATATCTACGAAGTTGATCCAGAAAACTTGAATTATTTGATCTCTAGTAAAGCAGCAACAACTGACCTTACAGCTAACTTGATTGATGGTCTTTTGGAAAATGACAACTATGGAAACTTGGTTCCATCGATGGCTGAAGATTGGACAGTGTCTAAGGATGGCTTGACTTATACTTATAAACTTCGTAAGGATGCTAAATGGTATACTTCTGATGGTGAAGAATATGCTGATGTCAAGGCACAAGACTTTGTGGCAGGTCTAAAGTACGCTGCTGACAACAAGTCTGAAACTCTTTATCTTGTTCAAAGTTCTATCAAGGGCTTGGATGACTACGTTAATGGTAAAACAAAGGATTTCTCATCAGTTGGTGTTAAAGCAGTTGATGACCACACAGTTCAATATACTTTAAATGAGCCAGAAAGTTTCTGGAACTCTAAAACAACAATGGGTATCCTTTATCCAGTCAATGAAGAGTTCTTGAAGTCTAAAGGCGACAAGTTTGCTCAAGCTGCTGACCCAACTAGTCTTCTATACAACGGGCCATTCCTACTAAAATCTATCACATCTAAATCATCTATTGAATTTGCTAAAAATCCAAATTATTGGGATAAAGATAATGTCCATGTGAGCGATGTTAAATTAACATACTTTGACGGGCAAGATCAAGGTAAACCAGCTGAGCAATTTGCTAAAGGTGCTCTAAGTGCGGCTAGACTGGCTCCTACAAGTGCTACCTTCTCTAAAGTAGAAAAAGAATCCAAAGATAATATCGTTTATACTCCTCAAGATTCTTCAAGCTATTTAGTTGGGGTGAACATTGATCGTCAAGCGTACAATCACACAGCTAAGTCAAGTGATGCACAAAAATCATCAACAAAGAAAGCTTTGATGAATAAAGATTTCCGTCAAGCTTTGAGTTTTGCATTCGACAGAACGGCTTATGCTTCACAAGTTAACGGTAAAGAAGGGGCTACGAAAATGCTCCGCAATCTCTACATTCCACCTACTTTTGTTCAGGCAGATGGTAAGAGCTTCGGCGAACTTGTGAAAGAAAAAGTGGCTAGCTATGGAGATGAGTGGAAAGATGTAAACTTCGACGATGCTCAAGATGGTCTTTACAATAAAGAAAAAGCTAAAGCTGAATTTGCGAAAGCTAAAAAAGCTCTCCAAGAAGAAGGTGTAGAATTCCCTATTCATTTGGATATGCCAGTAGACCAAACTGCTAGTGCTAAAGTTCAGCGTGTTCAATCTTTGAAACAATCAATTGAGAGCTCGCTTGGGACAGACAATGTGGTTGTTGACATTCATCAAATGAAGACTGATGATGTTTTGAACATCACATATTATGCTGCTTCAGCTGCTGAAGAAGACTGGGATATTTCTGATAATGTTGGTTGGTCTCCTGACTATCAAGATCCATCAACTTATCTTGAAATTATCAAGCCTGGCGGTGAAAATACCAAGACATTCTTAGGGTTTGATGGTAAAGAAAATGCAGCTGCAGACCAAGTTGGTTTGAAGGAGTATGCTAAGCTAGTTGATGAAGCTAGCGCTGAAAAGACAGATGTAAATAAACGCTATGAAAAATATGCAGCCGCTCAAGCATGGCTAACAGATAGCGCCTTGTTGATACCAACAACAAGTAGGACTGGACGTCCAGTTTTAACTAAGATTGTACCATTTACAGCTCCTTTTGCTTGGTCTGGTGCTAAAGGTCGTGACATGGCAAGTTACAAATATCTGAAATTACAAGATAAAGCTGTCACAGCCAAAGAATATCAGAAAGCTCAAGAAAAATGGAATAAAGAACGTGCAGAATCTAATAAAAAAGCACAAGAAGAGTTAGAAAAACACGTGAAATAACCAAACATTAGAACTTTCTCTAAAAGGAGAGAAAGTTCTTTTGGGATTTTAAAGGAAACGATAAATGAAGAAATATATATTTATGCGTATCTTACGCTCCCTGGTGTCGATTTTCTTAGTAACGGCTTTGACCTATACCATTATTTATACTATGGTGCCAAGAAAATTGATTTTTAAACAGGATCCTAACTATAACAAGATAGCAACCACAAAAGATAAAAAAGCCAATTACGAAAACACAATCTATGAACGTATGGGCTATGTGGATTATTATGATACGAAAGAGTTACAGGAGAAAGCTAGCAAGGAAGATAGCTCTGTAACTGTTGAAGGAACTGATGCAAACAAAAAAATCTACGAAGCTTATATCAAAAAATTAGGTAATGGCTGGAAGCTTCACCAATTTGAAGAAAGCAAGCAGTTTTATGCTGTTCGTGAGGTGCCAGTTCTTGAACGTGTTCTTGGCTTCTACGGGAATTTGATTCAATTTGACCATACTGGTTTTGTCAAAGATGAAACGAATCCAAAACTTAAACGTTATATTCGTATTGAAAACGACCCTGCTATTGGTTGGTCTGTAGTTGGATCAGGGACTAAGCATAAATATTTACTATACTTTAATGCTCAATTTCCGTTTGTTCATCAAAATTTTGTGACCTTGAACTTAGGAAATTCTTACCCAACTTATGCAAATATTCCTGTGTTACAGGTTATTTCACAAGGCCAAGGACAAACAAAGTCAGCTGAAGTTCAATTCCCTACAGGAAAGAAAATTTCATCAGTTAATATCTATTCACGAACTTACAAGTCACCAAGTAAAGCTGATTCGCGAGATATTGCAAACTATGGAAAAGATGATCCATATACAGCTACAGAGAGCAACTATCAATATCCATCCATGCTTGTTAGCTCAGCGATTATTGGTTTGATTGGTATTGCAATCTCTTATCTGATTGCTGTCCCATTAGGGTCTTACATGGCTCGCTTCAAAAACACTTGGATTGATAGTTCATTAACAGGTCTCTTGACCTTCCTTTTGGCCCTGCCAACAATTGCCTTGGTTTATATTATTCGCTTAGGTGGTTCTTCGGTTGGTCTTCCAGATTCTTTCCCAGTTCTTGGCGCAGGAGACTGGCGTTCATATGTTCTTCCGGCAGTAATTCTGGGACTTTTGGGTGCGCCAAGCACAGCTATATGGATTCGTCGCTATATGATTGACTTGCAATCCCAAGACTTTGTACGTTTTGCTCGTGCTAAAGGATTATCTGAAAAAGAAATTTCAAATAAACACATTTTCAAAAATGCCATGGTTCCATTGGTATCAGGAATTCCAGGGGCTGTTATTGGAGTTATTCAAGGGGCAACCTTGACAGAGACTGTCTTCGCCTTCCCTGGTATGGGTAAAATGTTGATCGACTCAGTTAAAGCTTCAAATAACTCTATGGTAGTCGGATTGGTCTTCATTTTCACTGGTTTATCAGTCTTTGCCTTACTCTTAGGTGATATTTTGATGACAATGCTTGACCCACGTATTAAATTAACAACAAAAGGAGGTAAATAATGGCTTCTATTGATAAAAATAAATTCCAATTTGTCAAACGCGATGATTTTGCCTCTGAAGCAATTGATGCTCCAGCCTATTCATACTGGAGATCTGTTATTCGTCAATTTCTGAAAAAGAAATCTACCATTGTTATGTTGGCGATTTTGCTAACCATTATTTTAATGAGTTTTATTTACCCAATGTTGTCTGACTTTGATTATAACGATGTAAGTAAAGTTAATGATTTTAGTGCTCGTTATATTGCGCCAAATGGAAAATATTGGTTTGGTACAGATAGCAATGGTAAATCTCTCTTTGATGGAGTATGGTTTGGTGCTCGTAATTCTATCTTGATTTCCGTTATTGCGACAGCCATTAACTTGATCATTGGGATTGTTGTTGGTGGTATTTGGGGGATTTCTAAATCTGTTGACCGCGTTATGATGGAAGTTTATAATGTCATCTCAAATATTCCGCAATTATTGATTGTTATTGTCTTGACTTATTCGATCGGAGCTGGATTCTGGAATCTAATCTTTGCCATGACAATTACTTCATGGATTTCGATTGCTTACTTAATTCGTGTACAAATCATGCGGTATCGTGATTTAGAGTACAACCTTGCCAGCCGTACTTTGGGAACGTCTACTTTTAAAATTGTTGCTCGAAACATTATGCCACAACTGGTATCTGTTATCATGACAACTAGCTCTCAAATGCTGCCAAGCTTTATCTCTTATGAAGCCTTCCTTTCTTTCTTTGGTTTGGGGCTTCCAGTAACTGTGCCAAGTTTAGGGCGTTTGATTTCTGACTATTCACAAAACGTTACAACCAATGCTTACCTTTTCTGGATTCCGTTGACAACCTTGATTTTGGTATCCTTGTCCCTTTTCATCGTCGGACAAAATTTGGCGGATGCTAGTGATCCACGTACACATAGATAGGAGTAAATATGATACAAAATAAAAATGTAATATTGACTGCTCGCGATATTGTCGTGGAATTTGACGTTCGTGATAAAGTCCTGACAGCCATTCGAGGTGTATCCCTTGATTTGGTTGAAGGAGAAGTATTAGCTTTGGTAGGAGAATCAGGATCAGGTAAGTCTGTGTTGACTAAAACATTCACTGGGATGTTGGAAGATAATGGGCGCGTTGCGCAAGGTGTTATTAACTACCGTGGTCAAGATTTGACAACTTTAAAATCAAATAAAGATTGGGAAAAAATTCGTGGTGCTAAGATCGCTACGATTTTCCAAGATCCTATGACTAGTTTGGATCCAATCAATACAATAGGAAGCCAAATTACTGAAGTTATTATCAAACACCAAGGCAAAGATGCAAAAGAAGCCAAAGAAATGGCAATCGACTATATGAAAAAAGTTGGAATACCTGATGCAGAACGTCGGTTTGAAGAGTATCCTTTCCAATATTCTGGAGGAATGCGCCAACGTATTGTTATCGCGATTGCTCTTGCCTGTCGTCCAGATATTCTAATTTGTGATGAGCCAACAACAGCTTTGGATGTGACAATTCAAGCACAAATTATCGAACTTTTGAAATCATTGCAGAACGAATACCGCTTTACAACTATATTTATCACTCATGACTTGGGTGTTGTTGCTAGTATTGCCGATAAAGTAGCGGTTATGTATGCTGGTGAGATTGTTGAATACGGGACGGTTGAAGAAATTTTTTACGATCCACGCCATCCTTATACATGGAGCTTGTTATCTAGCTTGCCACAGTTGGCCAATGATCATGGTGAACTCTTCTCTATCCCAGGAACTCCTCCGTCTCTTTATACCGAGTTGAAAGGTGATGCCTTTGCTCTTCGTTCGGATTACGCTATGCAAATTGATTTCGAAGAAAAAGCACCACAATTCCAAGTCACAGAAACTCACTGGGCTAAAACTTGGTTGCTTCATGAAGATGCACCAAAGGTTCACAAGCCTGAAATTATTGAAAATTTACATGATAAAATTCGCTTGAATATGGGCTTTGCTCATTTAGAAGGCTAGGAGGAAGGAAATGTCTGAAAAATTAGTAGAAGTTAAAGATTTGGAGATTTCCTTTGGTGAAGGGAAGAAGAAATTTGTCGCTGTTAAAAATGCAAATTTCTTTATTAATAGAGGTGAAACTTTCTCGCTCGTAGGTGAATCTGGTTCAGGGAAAACTACAATTGGTCGTGCAATCATTGGTTTGAACGAAACGAGTAAAGGTGAAATCTTCTTTGATGGAAAGCAGATTAATGGGAAGAAGTCTAGAAAAGAATCTGCGGAGATTATTCGTAAGATTCAAATGATTTTCCAGGATCCTGCGGCAAGCTTAAATGAGCGTGCAACAGTTGACTATATCATTTCTGAGGGCTTGTACAACTATCATTTGTTTGAAAATGAAGAAGAAAGAATACAAAAGGTTAAGAATATTATTCATGAAGTTGGATTGCTTTCCGAACATTTGACACGTTATCCGCATGAATTTTCAGGAGGGCAACGCCAACGTATTGGGATAGCGCGGGCTTTAGTCATGCAACCAGATTTCGTTATTGCTGATGAACCAATTTCTGCTTTGGATGTATCCGTTCGTGCTCAAGTCCTAAACCTTCTAAAGAAATTCCAAAAAGAGTTGGGGTTGACCTACCTATTCATCGCTCACGATTTGTCAGTGGTACGCTTCATTTCGGATCGTATCGCAGTAATCTATAAAGGTGTTATTGTTGAAGTTGCTGAAACAGAAGAGCTCTTTAACAATCCAATTCATCCTTATACCAAATCGTTATTATCGGCCGTTCCAATTCCAGATCCAATCTTGGAGCGTAAAAAAGTCCTTAAAGTCTACGATCCAGATCAACATGACTATTCAGTTGAAAAACCTGAAATGGTTGAAATTAAATCTGGCCACTTTGTTTGGGCTAACAAAACTGAATTAGAGAACTATAAAAAAGAACTCTAATATCTAATAACAAATCATTCTTGAGGATGATTTGTTTTTTTGCAAAAAAATTCACCAAAGAGTATGTGAAAAGCAATTTTAAATTCATTATAAAAATAAATTAGTGACAAATACCGAACAACGTCCAAGAACACCAGGATCTTTGATAGATTAATAGATGAGGATAAAACCTCTAAAATCAAAAGAAAGGACTAGTCAATGAAGTTTGAGGACGTATACAAACAAGTTGAAGGGATAGTCAAGCGATGTTATAAAGATTATTATCTGCACTTATGGGAGTATGCAGATTGGAGGCAGGAAGGGATGATGGTTTTGTACGAATTGATAAAGAGCCATCCTAATCTACTGGAAGATCAACCACGACTGTACCGTTACTTCAAGACCAAGTTTCGGAACAGAATTCATGATTTGATTCGCCGACAAGAGAGTCAAAAACGCAAATTGGACAGGCAACCCTATGAAGAGGTCAGCGAGATAGGCCATCGTTTAAGAATGAAGGAGCTTTATCTAGATGAACTGGTAGCCTTTAGAAGTGCCATGTCAGAGTATAGAAGCCGTCTCAGCCCAGAAGAATCAAAACAATATGAGCGTCTGATGGCAGATGAAAGGTTCAAAGGACGTAAGGCAATGCTCAAAGATTTGTCTTACCACTTAAGGGATTTTAATCCTCGTTTAGATTAAAAAGAAGGGAGAGGAGAT
>NZ_KV790968.1:0-5020 GCF_001807785.1 Streptococcus sp. HMSC10A01
TTGCTAAGCGACTACCATATCTCACAGGGGGCAACCCCCAACTACTTCCGGCGTTCTAGGGCTTAACTGCTGTGTTCGGCATGGGTACAGGTGTATCTCCTAGGCTATCGTCACTTAACTATTGAGTATCTAATCTACTCAAAATTGAATAACTAATCATCTCTAACAATACCTTTTGAACGCTGCGCTCAATGAAAATTGGATAAGTCCTCGAGCTATTAGTATTAGTCCGCTCCATGTGTCACCACACTTCCACTCCTAACCTATCAACCTGATCTTCTCTCAGGGCTCTTACTAACTTGCGTTATGGGAAATCTCATCTTGAGGTGGGTTTCACACTTAGATGCTTTCAGCGTTTATCCCTTCCCTACATAGCTACCCAGCGATGCCTTTGGCAAGACAACTGGTACACCAGCGGTAAGTCCACTCTGGTCCTCTCGTACTAGGAGCAGATCCTCTCAAATTTCCTACGCCCGCGACGGATAGGGACCGAACTGTCTCACGACGTTCTGAACCCAGCTCGCGTGCCGCTTTAATGGGCGAACAGCCCAACCCTTGGGACCGACTACAGCCCCAGGATGCGACGAGCCGACATCGAGGTGCCAAACCTCCCCGTCGATGTGAACTCTTGGGGGAGATAAGCCTGTTATCCCCAGGGTAGCTTTTATCCGTTGAGCGATGGCCCTTCCATGCGGAACCACCGGATCACTAAGCCCGACTTTCGTCCCTGCTCGAGTTGTAGCTCTCGCAGTCAAGCTCCCTTATACCTTTACACTCTGCGACTGATTTCCAACCAGTCTGAGGGAACCTTTGGGCGCCTCCGTTACCTTTTAGGAGGCGACCGCCCCAGTCAAACTGCCCGTCAGACACTGTCTCCGATAGGGATCACCTATCCGGGTTAGAGTGGCCATAACACAAGGGTAGTATCCCAACAGCGCCTCCATCGAAACTGGCGTCCCGATCTCATAGGCTCCTACCTATCCTGTACATGTGGCACAGACACTCAATATCAAACTGCAGTAAAGCTCCATGGGGTCTTTCCGTCCTGTCGCGGGTAACCTGCATCTTCACAGGTACTAAAATTTCACCGAGTCTCTCGTTGAGACAGTGCCCAAATCATTACGCCTTTCGTGCGGGTCGGAACTTACCCGACAAGGAATTTCGCTACCTTAGGACCGTTATAGTTACGGCCGCCGTTTACTGGGGCTTCAATTCATACCTTCGCGTTACCGCTAAGCACTCCTCTTAACCTTCCAGCACCGGGCAGGCGTCACCCCCTATACATCATCTTACGATTTAGCAGAGAGCTGTGTTTTTGATAAACAGTTGCTTGGGCCTATTCACTGCGGCTGACCAAAGTCAGCACCCCTTCTCCCGAAGTTACGGGGTCATTTTGCCGAGTTCCTTAACGAGAGTTCTCTCGCTCACCTGAGGCTACTCGCCTCGACTACCTGTGTCGGTTTGCGGTACGGGTAGAGTATGATACATCGCTAGAAGCTTTTCTTGGCAGTGTGACATCACTAACTTCGCTACTAAACTTCGCTCCCCATCACAGCTCAACGTTATAGGTATAAGCATTTGACTCATACCACGCCTCACTGCTTAGACAGACTCTTCCAGTCGTCTGCTTTAGTTAGCCTACTGCGTCCCTCCATCACTTCATACTCTAGTACAGGAATATCAACCTGTTGGCCATCGGATACACCCTTCGGTCTCTCCTTAGGTCCCGACTAACCCAGGGCGGACGAGCCTTCCCCTGGAAACCTTAGTCTTACGGTGGACAGGATTCTCACCTGTCTTTCGCTACTCATACCGGCATTCTCACTTCTATGCGTTCCAGCGCTCCTCACGGTACACCTTCTCCACACATAGAACGCTCTCCTACCATCCCCTAAGGGATCCACAGCTTCGGTAAATTGTTTTAGCCCCGGTACATTTTCGGCGCAGGGTCACTCGACTAGTGAGCTATTACGCACTCTTTGAATGAATAGCTGCTTCTAAGCTAACATCCTAGTTGTCTGTGCAACCCCACATCCTTTTCCACTTAACAATTATTTTGGGACCTTAGCTGGTGGTCTGGGCTGTTTCCCTTTCGACTACGGATCTTAGCACTCGCAGTCTGACTGCCGACCATAATTCATTGGCATTCGGAGTTTATCTGAGATTGGTAATCCGGGATGGACCCCTCACCCAAACAGTGCTCTACCTCCAAGAATCTTGATGTCGACGCTAGCCCTAAAGCTATTTCGGAGAGAACCAGCTATCTCCAAGTTCGTTTGGAATTTCTCCGCTACCCACAAGTCATCCAAGCACTTTTCAACGTGCCCTGGTTCGGTCCTCCAGTGCGTTTTACCGCACCTTCAACCTGCTCATGGGTAGGTCACATGGTTTCGGGTCTACGTCATGATACTATTGCGCCCTATTCAGACTCGGTTTCCCTACGGCTCCGTCTCTTCAACTTAACCTCGCATCATAACGTAACTCGCCGGTTCATTCTACAAAAGGCACGCTCTCACCCATTAACGGGCTCGAACTTGTTGTAGGCACACGGTTTCAGGTTCTATTTCACTCCCCTCCCGGGGTGCTTTTCACCTTTCCCTCACGGTACTGGTTCACTATCGGTCACTAGGGAGTATTTAGGGTTGGGAGATGGTCCTCCCAGATTCCGACGGGATTTCTCGTGTCCCGCCGTACTCAGGATACTGCTAGGTACAGAATCTATTTAAAATACGAGGCTCTTACTCTCTTTGGCTGACTTTCCCAAGCCATTCTTCTATAAATTCTGAGTCCACATTGCAGTCCTACAACCCCGAAGAGTAAACTCTTCGGTTTGCCCTCCTGCCTCTTCGCTCGCCGCTACTAAGGCAATCGCTTTTGCTTTCTCTTCCTGCAGCTACTTAGATGTTTCAGTTCACTGCGTCTTCCTCCTCATTTCCTTAACAGAAATGGGTAACAGGCATCAACCTGTTGGGTTCCCCCATTCGGACATCCACGGATCGTCGCTTACTTACAGCTCCCCGAGGCATTTCGTCGTTTGTCACGTCCTTCTTCGGCTCCTAGTGCCAAGGCATCCACCGTGCGCCCTTACTAACTTAACCTTATTTTTGACCTTTCAGTCTTAAACTCATTAATATTCACAGCGTTTCGGTTTATTTCTTGTTACTATTTGATATAGTTATTCAATTTTCAATGGACTAGTTTGGAACTTCCGTTCCAATGGAGCCTAGCGGGATCGAACCGCTGACCTCCTGCGTGCAAAGCAGGCGCTCTCCCAGCTGAGCTAAGGCCCCACAAGACCTCTCAAAACTAAACAAGACTCCATCGTGCATTCCGTTTTTCCTTAGAAAGGAGGTGATCCAGCCGCACCTTCCGATACGGCTACCTTGTTACGACTTCACCCCAATCATCTATCCCACCTTAGGCGGCTGGCTCCTAAAAGGTTACCTCACCGACTTCGGGTGTTACAAACTCTCGTGGTGTGACGGGCGGTGTGTACAAGGCCCGGGAACGTATTCACCGCGGCGTGCTGATCCGCGATTACTAGCGATTCCGACTTCATGTAGGCGAGTTGCAGCCTACAATCCGAACTGAGACTGGCTTTAAGAGATTAGCTTGCCGTCACCGACTTGCGACTCGTTGTACCAGCCATTGTAGCACGTGTGTAGCCCAGGTCATAAGGGGCATGATGATTTGACGTCATCCCCACCTTCCTCCGGTTTATTACCGGCAGTCTCGCTAGAGTGCCCAACTGAATGATGGCAACTAACAATAAGGGTTGCGCTCGTTGCGGGACTTAACCCAACATCTCACGACACGAGCTGACGACAACCATGCACCACCTGTCACCGATGTACCGAAGTAAAACTCTATCTCTAGAGCGGGCATCGGGATGTCAAGACCTGGTAAGGTTCTTCGCGTTGCTTCGAATTAAACCACATGCTCCACCGCTTGTGCGGGCCCCCGTCAATTCCTTTGAGTTTCAACCTTGCGGTCGTACTCCCCAGGCGGAGTGCTTAATGCGTTAGCTGCGGCACTAAGCCCCGGAAAGGGCCTAACACCTAGCACTCATCGTTTACGGCGTGGACTACCAGGGTATCTAATCCTGTTCGCTCCCCACGCTTTCGAGCCTCAGCGTCAGTTACAGACCAGAGAGCCGCTTTCGCCACCGGTGTTCCTCCATATATCTACGCATTTCACCGCTACACATGGAATTCCACTCTCCCCTTCTGCACTCAAGTTAAACAGTTTCCAAAGCGTACTATGGTTAAGCCACAGCCTTTAACTTCAGACTTATCTAACCGCCTGCGCTCGCTTTACGCCCAATAAATCCGGACAACGCTCGGGACCTACGTATTACCGCGGCTGCTGGCACGTAGTTAGCCGTCCCTTTCTGGTAAGATACCGTCACAGTGTGAACTTTCCACTCTCACACCCGTTCTTCTCTTACAACAGAGCTTTACGATCCGAAAACCTTCTTCACTCACGCGGCGTTGCTCGGTCAGACTTTCGTCCATTGCCGAAGATTCCCTACTGCTGCCTCCCGTAGGAGTCTGGGCCGTGTCTCAGTCCCAGTGTGGCCGATCACCCTCTCAGGTCGGCTATGTATCGTCGCCTAGGTGAGCCGTTACCTCACCTACTAGCTAATACAACGCAGGTCCATCTGGTAGTGGTGCAATTGCACCTTTCAATCAATTATCATGCAATAATTAATATTATGCGGTATTAGCTATCGTTTCCAATAGTTATCCCCCGCTACCAGGCAGGTTACCTACGCGTTACTCACCCGTTCGCAACTCACAGTCTATGGTGTAGCAAGCTACGGTATAAACTGTGCGTTCTACTTGCATGTATTAGGCACGCCGCCAGCGTTCGTCCTGAGCCAGGATCAAACTCTCATTTAAGCGTTTGAGTCTTACTCATTTCTGTCCACTGACAGATTTATTTTTCGTTCTTTGACAGGTCACATATCTCTATGTCACCCTGCACTTGGTTCGTCTTGTTCAGTTTTCAAAGGTCTTTG
>NZ_KV790969.1:0-201215 GCF_001807785.1 Streptococcus sp. HMSC10A01
TGAAGCTTTCGGTGGTGATGGTATGTTGACTCGCCTCTTGTTAAAAGCCTCAGACAAAGCCCCATGGTCAGATAATGGTTCAGCAAAGAACCCAGCCCTCTTACCACTTGAAGGCTTGGCTAAAGGACAATATTTCTACGAAGTGGATTTGAATGGTAACACGACAGGCAAAGAAGGTCAAGCCCTTCTCGACCAACTTCGTGCTAATGGCACTCAAACTTACCAAGCTACTGTCAAAGTGTATGGTTCTAAAGATGGCAAACCAGATTTGACAAATCTTATCGCAACTCGTCAAGTAACGATTCAGCTTCGTGAAAAAGAAATGGCGACAATGCCATCTCAACCAGATCAGATGAATACGAAGCCTTCTGAAACAGATTCTATTGGTAAAGTTAAGGATATGGCGATAGAGGAGCAACATATGTCAGATATGAAGGTTAATCATCCAAGTTCTAGCTCAATGGCTGATACAGCGAAAAAGTTTGATAAATCTACGCTACCAAATACTGGTGAAGCTCAAACAGCCACAGCTACCATTGGCTTCTTTGGACTAGCCTTGGCAGGTCTTCTTGGACTTCTAGGTTTGAAAGAAAAACAAAAAGATTAAGATTCAAATCATTTAAAAATTACTAAAAATAGTGTTATACTAAAGCCAGTATAACACTGTTTTTATCAGGAGATAGTCAAATGGAAAAGACAATTTTACTTGTTGATGATGAGGTGGATATCCTAGATATCCAAAAACGTTATCTTTTGCAGGCTGGTTACCAAGTTTTAGTGGCTCATGATGGATTGGAAGGTTTAGAACTTTTCAAAAAAAAATCCGTTGACCTAATCATCACAGATATCATGATGCCAAATATGGATGGTTATGATTTTATCAGTGAGGTTCAGTATTTAGCTCCTGATCAACCTTTTCTTTTTACAACCGCTAAGACCAGCGAGCAGGACAGGATTTATGGATTGAGCTTGGGAGCAGATGATTTTATCGCGAAACCCTTTAGCCCTCGAGAGTTAGTTTTAAGAGTCAATAACATCTTGCGTCGTCTTCAGCGTGGGGACGAGACAGAACAAATTGAGCTCGGTGATTTAGTTATGAATCATGTGACTCATGAGGTTCGTATTGGAGATCAATTTCTAGAATTAACAGTGAAATCCTTTGAACTACTCTGGATATTAGCCAGTAATCCTGAGAGAGTGTTCTCAAAGACAGAACTTTATGAGAAGGTGTGGCAGGAAGACTATGTAGATGATACCAACACACTCAATGTTCATATCCATGCCCTCAGACAAGAATTGACCAAGCGTGCTAGAGGGAACACTCCTGCCATCAAAACAGTCTGGGGGCTAGGGTATAAGATGGAAAGACCACGAGGTGGAAAATGAAGTTAAAAAGTTACATCCTAGTGGGGTATCTGATTTCTACCCTATTAACAATCTTAGTTGTATTTTGGGCAGTGCAGCGGATGTTGATTGCGCAAAGTGAGATTTATTTCTTGGTTGGAATGACTTTGGTTGCTAGTTTTATTGGAGCAACAGTTAGTCTCTTCCTATTATCGCCAGTCTTTTCTTCCCTGCGACATCTAAAAAAACAATCCCAGGATATAGCCGGTAAGGATTTTGGGACAGAGATTGAAGCCAAAGGACCTATTGAATTTCAGGAGTTAGGTCAAGCTTTTAACGATATGTCTCATAATTTACAAGAAACCTTTGCATCCCTTGATGAGAGTGAGCAGGAGAAGAGTATGATGATTGCCCAGCTTTCTCATGATATTAAAACACCCATTACTTCTATACAAGCGACTGTAGAGGGAATTCTAGATGGAGTGATCAAGGAAGAGGAGCAGGTTCATTATTTAACGACTATTGGTCGTCAGACAGAACGTTTGAATAAACTAGTAGAGGAGTTGGATGTTCTGACTCTTAATGCTCAGCCTCGAACAGATTCAGATAACGAAGCTGAAATCATCTTTTTAGACCAGTTATTGATCGAGGCCATGAGTGAATTTCAACTATTGATAGAACAAGAAGAGCGAGACATTTACATTCAAGTATCTCCTGAATCTGCGAAAATGAAGAGCCAATATGACAAACTTTCCCGTATCTTAGTCAACTTGCTGAACAATGCCTTTAAATACTCGGATCCCGGGACCAAAGTAGAAGTTGTAGCGCAATTAACAGAGCAGGATTTGACAATCAGTGTGAAGGATGAAGGACAGGGCATAGCTCCTGAGGATCTGGATAAGATTTTTAAACGCCTTTACCGTGTGGAAACCTCTCGGAATATGAAGACGGGTGGCCATGGCTTAGGACTTGCCATTGCTCAGGAACTGGCTCATCAGTTAGGTGGAGAAATTACGGTTGAAAGTCAATATGGACTAGGAAGCACATTTACCGTTCGTTTAAACTTGAAATAAATCCATAGTAAATTGTATGAGCTTTTAAATCTTGGTGTGGGAAAGATAAAATCAAATTCAAGTTTTTTCAAATCGATCTCCCTATTTTTAGGGAGATTTTTATTTTATACTAAAGTCAGAAATTGATAGAGAGGTTTTTGAAATGGCAACAAGTTTTTTGTTCTTTATTTCAGTTTTTCTGGCGGGAATTCTTTCCTTTTTCTCCCCTTGTATCTTACCACTCATGCCAGTTTACGTAGGTATTCTGCTGGATTCGGATCAGCCGAAAACGATTCGGATTTTTGGGAGGGAAGTTTCCTGGTATGGTATGGTTAAAACGCTTTGTTTTATAGGCGGTTTGTCTACTGTGTTTTTGGTTTTAGGATATGGGGCTGGTGCTTTGGGGCAAGTCCTCTATGCCCCTTGGTTTCGCTACGTTCTGGGCGGGATTGTTATTCTGCTGGGGATCCACCAGATGGGACTTATCAATATCCAACAACTGCAAAAGCAAAAGAGCATTCAACTTAAAAAGAATAGTAAAAGAAGTGACTTTCTTAATGCTTTTCTCTTGGGGATTACCTTTAGCTTTGGTTGGACACCTTGTGTAGGACCTGTCCTAAGTTCTGTTTTAGCTATCGCTGCTTCTGGAGGCAACGGCGCTCTTCAGGGAGGTTTGCTTATGTTGGTTTATACACTTGGATTAGCGCTTCCTTTTCTAGCAATGGCTATGGCTTCTGGATGGGTATTACAACGCTTTTCTAAACTTAAACCACATATGGGAACGCTCAAGAAAATTGGTGGTGCTCTCATTATACTTATGGGAATTTTGTTGATGCTTGGGAATCTAAACGCTTTAGCATCATTATTTGGATAAATATTATATAATTAAAGGAGAAATATCATGAAAAAAATTGCTTCACTTACAATTGCTGGACTTACTATCTTTACTTTAGCAGCCTGCTCTAATCAAAAATCAGATTCTGACATGAAGAAGATGGATGACAGCAGTATGATGAAAAAAGATGAGATGAAAAAAGATGACATGAAAAAAGACGAAATGAAAGACTCTAGCATGTCAGATGATAAGATGAAAAAGGATGATATGAAGGACTCTTCTATGATGTCTGATAGTAAGTCTGACATGAAAGATGATATGAAGAAAGACGAAATGAAGTCAAGTGATTCAGATATGAAGGATTCGTCAGAAATGTCTTCTGACAAATAAGATCATTAGAAAGAGAAGAAGCCGTCATACCTGTCGGCTTTCTCCTTATTTTGAGAGGATGGAAAGCTATGAAAAAAATTACTGTATTAACTCTGGGTTTGCTTTGTGCAGGCTTATTGGGTGCTTGTTCAAATCAGAAGACAAACTCGGAAGTTTCTAAAAGCGCTAAAAGTAATATAGAAACAAAAGCTGATTCTGGTCAATCTACCAAGATGGCCAAGGATTTTAGTCTGCAGGGTGTGGACGGAAAGACTTACAAGTTATCTGATTTTAAAGGTAAGAAAGTCTATCTAAAATTTTGGGCTTCTTGGTGTTCTATCTGTTTATCCACTCTTGGAGATACTAATGACTTGGCTAAGGAGCAGGAAGGGAAGGACTATGTCGTCTTATCA
Source organism: Streptococcus sp. HMSC10A01 (assembly GCF_001807785.1). NCBI lineage: Bacteria > Bacillati > Bacillota > Bacilli > Lactobacillales > Streptococcaceae > Streptococcus > Streptococcus sp. HMSC10A01. The sequence continues at coordinate 4,014 of NZ_KV790969.1, forward strand.
GTGGTATCTCCGACCTTTAATGGAGAAAAGTCAGCAGATGATTTTAAGAAATGGTATAAGTCTTTGGACTACAAAGACTTCCCAGTTCTCATGGACACCAAGGGAGAATTGCTGAAAGAATACGGTATTCGATCTTATCCATCTGCACTCTTCTTAGGCAGTGACGGTTCACTTGCCAAGACACACATTGGCTACATGAGCAAGGAAGATATTGAGAAAACATTGAAAGAAATCAAGTAGAAAGGAGCCATAAACATGGGAGGAAAATGGAAAATTTTTCTGGTTATCCTTAGCTTGTTTGTCTGCTTTGGACTAGTCTATGTGATTGCCGGAAATAGCAATCAGTCATCTTTTGAACAGATTAAGAAAGCTTCAATGAGTAAGACGGAAGTAGTAAAGAAAAAGAAAGAAGATGTTAAAGAAGCTGATAAGCGGGTAATCTATCTGGCAGGTGGCTGTTTCTGGGGTGTAGAAGAATATTTCTCTAGAGTACCAGGTGTCATTGACGCTGAGTCTGGCTATGCAAATGGTAAGGGTGACACGACCAAATATGAATTAGTTTCCCAAACGGGTCATGCTGAGACGGTAAAAATCACCTATAACGTTAAAAAGATATCTCTCAAAGAAATCTTACTTCATTATTTCCGTATTATTGATCCAACTTCTAAAAATAAACAAGGTAATGATCAAGGTACACAATATCGGACAGGTGTTTACTATAAGGATGAAGCAGATTTGAATACCATCAATCAAGTTTTTGATGAAGTGGCTAAGAAGTACGATAAACCTCTAGCTGTTGAGAAAGAACCATTAAAAAACTATGTTAAGGCTGAAAACTATCATCAGGATTACCTAAAAAAGAATCCTAATGGATATTGCCATATTGATGTTAATCAAGCCGCCTACCCTGTTATTGATGCTAATCGTTATACTAAGCCCAGTGATGAAGAGATTAAGTCCAAGCTCTCTCCTGAAGAATACGCAGTCACACAAAAGAATGATACAGAGCGGGCCTTTTCTAACCGCTATTGGGATAAGTTCGATGCTGGTATCTATGTGGATGTGGTAACAGGCGAGCCTCTCTTTTCATCAAAGGATAAGTTTGACTCAGGCTGCGGTTGGCCGAGTTTCACACGTCCTATCAGTCCAGATGTTGCGACTTACAAAGAAGACAAGAGCTTTAATATGACACGGACTGAAGTTCGCAGTCGGGTTGGGAATTCCCATCTGGGCCATGTTTTCACAGACGGTCCTAAGGACAAGGGTGGCTTGCGCTATTGTATTAATAGTTTGTCAATCAAGTTCATTCCAAAAGCTGAGATGGAGGAGAAGGGCTACGGCTACCTTTTGGATTATGTTTAAGAGCTTTTTTTGATAAAATTTGCTATAATAAATCCAGCTAAAATAAGGAGTTGAATCTTGTGTATTCAATTATGATTGTAGAGGATGAATATCTGGTAAGACAGGGAATTGCGTCCTTAGTAAACTATGAGCAGTTTGGTATGCAAGTCATTGCCCAGGCTGAAAATGGAAGAGAAGCTTGGCAAAAATTTCAGGAAAATCCTGCTGACATCCTGCTGACCGATATCAATATGCCACAGATGAATGGCCTTGAACTAGCCAAGCTAGCCAGAGAAAAGGATCCTAAGTGTCATATTGTTTTCCTGACAGGTTATGATGACTTTGATTATGCTAGGACAGCCATTAAACTAGGTGCAGATGACTATCTTCTTAAGCCTTTTTCCAAGACAGATGTTGAGGAGATGTTGGCCAAAGTGCAGACCAAACTTGATAAGGAACGTAAAAAAGCCCAGATTCAAAACTTGGTCGATCAGGGACAGCGCTCTGAGATGGAAGAAGCTATTCATGCACAACTGTCTGATTCAGAATTAAGTCTGAAAAGTTTGGCTTTTCAACTAGGATTTAGCCCATCCTACCTAAGTGTTCTCATAAAAAAAGAACTAGGCTTGCCCTTTCAAGATTATTTGATTCAAGAACGGATGAAAAAAGCAAAACTCTTACTCTTGACTACAGATTTGAAGATTTATGAAATAGCAGAGCAGGTAGGTTTTGAAGATATGAACTATTTTTCTCAGCGCTTCAAGCAGGTGGTCGGGCTGACACCTCGGCAGTTTAAAAAAGGAGAGGAGAAATGAAACGCTATCCGCTTCTTATCCAGTTGATCGTTTATATCTTTCTTCTGGTTCTTGTACTCTTGGGACTTGTTGGAAGCCTTTATTATCAGACTAGCTCAGGGACCATTCGGCAGCTGACAGAGAGAACGACGCGCAATAGTATGGAGCAAAGCGGGCAGTTCATTGCTTCCTATTTGCAGAAATTAAAACAAACCACCTCCACACTGAGCAAGGAAGAAGCGATTCGTAAGTTTGCTCAGAATCAAGAAAGCAGTGAAACTCCTGTTCAAACTTTGATGAAAACTATCATTGAAACAGATCCAGATTTAGTGTCGGCAGTATTAGTTACCAAGGACGGGCGCGTGGTCTCGACAGATTCTCAAATCAGCATGCAGACATCTTCTGATATGATGAATGAAAAATGGTATCAGGAAGCTGTCCATACCAGAGCCATGCCTGTTTTGACTCCTGCTCGCAAAGAGTCTCTGTCATCAGAGAAGGAGAAGTGGGTTGTTTCTGTCACTCAGGAGGTAGTGGATGAAGCAGGGCAGAATCTCGGTGTTTTACGTCTGGATATCGGCTATAAGAGTCTCAAAGCCTATCTGGATCAGCTTCAGCTAGGAAAGAAGGGCTTTAGCTTTATTGTTAATAGCCAGCATGAATTTGTCTATCATCCTAAGAAGAGTGTTTATTCCTCCAGTCAGGAAATGAAAGCGATGCAGCCCTATATCTCAGTCAAGGATGGTTATGCAGACCAGAAGCAGGCCTTTGTTTACCAGATTGATATTCCAGATAGTGATTGGACTTTAATTGGCGTTGCCTCATTAGAGCAATTACAGATGCTTCAGTCACAAATGCTTTATTCTTTTGTGGGAATGGGCGTTTTAGCACTCCTGTTGTGCTTGATTGGTATTTGGTTTGTTCTGCGTTTGTGGATTAAGCCTCTCCAGAATCTACAAACAGTCATTCTGAAGATTGGGGCAGGTGACTCAAATTTGCGAGCGGAGGCTAAGGGTTCTCCAGAGTTGGTTGACTTGGCTCAGCAGTTCAATAAAATGCTGGATCAAATCGAACAACTAATGGAAGCTGTCAAGACTGAAGAACAAAATGTTCGTCGCTATGAGCTCCGAGCTCTCTCAGCTCAAATTAATCCTCATTTCCTTTATAATACTTTAGATACGATTGTCTGGATGGCTGAGTTTAATGATAGCAAGCGTGTTGTTGAGGTAACAAAATCACTCGCTCAGTATTTCCGCTTGGCACTCAATCAAGGACACGAACAGATTGCTCTCAAAGATGAGATTGATCACGTTCGTCAGTATCTCTTTATCCAAAAGCAGCGCTATGGTGACAAGCTCCAATATGAGATTGAAGAGGATGAATCTATAGCTGATTATAAACTGCCCAAGCTAGTACTTCAGCCTTTGGTTGAAAATGCCATCTACCATGGCATCAAAGAAATTGACCGACAAGGCGTGATTCGGGTGACGTCAGCAGAAGAAGAGGGGCAGCTGATACTGTCTATCTATGATAACGGCCGTGGCTTTGATCCCCAAAATTCAGAGGAAAAGACTCTTCTTCGCATAGGTGGGGTTGGTCTCAAAAATGTTGATCAACGCTTAAGATTGCAGTTTGGAGAAGACTACCATATGGAGATTCAGTCGGAGCAAGATATCTTTACTCTGATCAAAATATATCTGCCACTATCCAATGATAAATAGTCGTTTATTGAATAAAATGACATATAGTCGGAAAGAATTTTTCCGGCTTTTTCTGTTTAAAAACTTTCTAAATAAAATTCATCATTTTGCTAGAACGAAAATGATAAAAAAATACCGTAGCAAATTTGTGAAAAATAATCCGCTTTCATTTATAATGGTTTATAGAACAGTTGAACTTTGTAATAAAGCTCTAAATTGTTTATAAAAAACTAGTAGAGTTATTGAGAAAATTCATTTCTCATCTCTGTTAAGTAACATAATAAAAAAGAAGGATGGATGATGGAAAGCTTACTTTTCTCAGTTTCAGTTTTTTTAGCGGGAGTGCTGTCATTTTTCTCTCCCTGTATTTTTCCCTTACTTCCGGTGTATATCGGAATCTTATTAGATTCAGAAGATAAGCCCAGAACGGTTCGATTTTTAGGCAGAGAAATCGCCTGGTATGGACTTGTTAAGACTCTTTGTTTTATAGCGGGAATATCATGTGTTTTCTTCATTTTAGGATTTGGGGCGGGTTTTTTAGGAGCAATTATTAATTCATCTTGGTTCCGCTATGTTATGGGGATCATCATTATTCTACTTGGTGTCCACCAAATGGAATTAATCAATATTAAACCCTTGCAAATGCAAAAAAATGTCGCCTTTAAGAAAGATAGTAAACGTAACGAGTTTCTTTCAGCATTTGTATTGGGAATTACTTTTAGTTTTGGTTGGACTCCGTGTATTGGTCCTATTCTAAGTTCAGTCTTAGCGCTGGCTGCTTCAGGAGGGAATGGTGCTTTTCAGGGAGCTATTCTGACCTTGATTTATACCTTGGGTATGGCCTTACCTTTCCTTATTCTAGCTCTGGCTTCAAGTTTTGTTATGCAGTATTTTAATAAAATTAAACCTTATATGGGGCTTCTGAAAAAAATCGGGGGTGCTATTATTATTCTGATGGGGATCTTGCTCATGCTTGGGCAGTTGAACGCCTTGTCGGGGTTATTTGGATAAGTGTTAGTGCCGTAAACAAATTGAAAAAAATTTTTGATGTTTTGGGATTTGATATTTTCTAATAAAAGGAGAAAGTGATGAAAAAATATTTAACTTTTGGTGTTGGTTTGTTAGCTGCAGTGTTTTTAACTGCTTGCTCTGACGAGATGGGAATGGAAACAAAAAGCAGTAGCAATCAAGCTACACAGAATGCTGTAGGTCAGATAGCTGTCGGTCAGGAAGCTCCTGACTTTACTTTGAAGTCTATGGACGGAAAAACTGTTAAGTTATCTGATTATAAAGGAAAAAAAGTTTACTTGAAATTCTGGGCTTCTTGGTGTGGACCATGTAAGAAAAGTATGCCAGAACTAATAGAATTGGCTGGAAAGAAAGACCGCGATTTCGAAATTTTAAGTGTCATCGCCCCAGGAATCCAGGGTGAAAAGTCTGAAACAGACTTCCCTAAATGGTTTGAAGAGCAGGGCTATAAAGATGTTCCAGTTTTATATGATAGTCAAGCAACTACCTTCCAGGCCTATCAGATTAGAAGTATTCCAACAGAAATCTTGATTGATAGTCAAGGAAAAATTGGTAAAATCCAATTTGGAGCTATTAGTAATGAAGATGCTGAAGCTGCCTTTAAAGAAATGAAGTAACTAGAATATAAAAAAGAATGGATAAAATTTCCATTCTTTTTTTACTTAAGCACTTGCGCCAGAAGAGGCATCGGCACCCCCTCCACCATCTCCGTGACCGCCAGCATCAGAAGCACCAGAAGTAGCATCGGCATCTCCATGACCACCAGCAGGAGCAAATGGTCCGCTACCTCCAACCAAACGTTGACCAGTTTCTTTTAAGTACCAGTCGAGCCATGGTTGGAAATTAAAGACAATTTCATTGATACCAGCGTATGATCCATCAGGATAGTACATTGCTTGGTAGTTGTGGGTGTTGATAACACCTGCAGGAGAACCAGGAACAATAGTTCGGACGTATTCTTGGTTTCCGTTGCGAAGTGTTCCGATAACCCACTCCACATTCTTCATACGTGCTGGTGGAAGAGAACCATGAACGGTTGACATACGACTACCTGATTGAGGTGGCACGCGTTTGGCAAACATGGTGTCTGGATCTTGGTGAGCGTTGTTGTAGTAGAGGAATTGGTTGTTATCGTCAGCGTATGTCAATTCAAACGGCATAGCTTTCAAGAACATATCAATCTGGTTAACAGTCAAGATACCATGGTCAAGTTTGACATAAGTATCTCCAGAAACAGCGCCAGTGATTTCTGCAACTTTTTCTACCCATTCTGGATCATCCGGATCAACTTCTGTAATCGTTGTAGCGATTGGTTTTCCACAATCTAAGTCTTCAGGTTCAATTGGTTTTGGTTTTTTCAATTTTGAAACCACCTCTACATATTTGATAAAGTTATCTAAGCATGATTCAAGGAAATTCACAGTTCCTTCGTTAGTGATATTACCGTTGTTATCAAAGGCTTCTTTTGCTTTTCCTAGAAGAAATTCATTACCAGGTAAAGTATAAGCATTTACACCTGGAGCGTCTAAGATTTTACGCAGGTGAACTTGGGCACGTGAAGTCCCTTGGTCGTAGTAAGAAGCCCCTACGATCATAACAGGCTTGTTTTCGAACGGATGAACCTCGTAAGAGAGCCATTCTAAGACACTTTTCAAAGGAGCGCTGATAGTATGATTGTGCTCAGGAGTTGCGATGATGACGCCGTCTGCACGTGTGATTTTGTTATACAAATAACGCAATTGGAAGCTTTCATCCCATTTTTCATCCTGGTTAAACATTGGGACTTCATCGATTTCTAAGACTTCCAATTCAAATTTAATTTTGAACTGGCGACGGATGAATTCCAATAATTTTCGGTTATATGATTGTTCGTAGTTTGATCCTACAATTCCAACAAATTTCATTCTTTCAGTCTCCTATCTTACAATTTTTCCCAGTCAAATTCTTCAGCATCTTTGCGAAGCAATTCTTGAGCGTTGCGCAATTTGTCAGTGATTTTGACAAAGATACGGAAGTCATCAAAGATAGCATCCAATTTTTTGACAACATCAAGATCCACCAAATCCCCGCTTGGGTCAAAAGCTTGAAGAGAATGTGAGAGCAAGAACTCATCTGGAAGTACATTTGCCTTGATTTCTGGAGCGTTCAAAATTTGACGGAGCTGTAACTGGGCACGAGAGGAACCAAGAGTACCATAAGAAGCACCAGTAATCATGACCGGCTTGTTCAGCAAGGGATAGATGCCATAAGAAAGCCAAGCTAGAGCATTCATGAGTACAGCTGGAATAGAGTGGTCGTACTCAGGTGTTCCAATGAGTACACCGTCTGCTGCATCGATTTTCTCGGCAATTTCTGATACTAACTCAGGCACGCTTCTATCAGCAGGTTTATTAAACATTGGGATATCTTTAATTTCTACCAGCTCGATTTCAGCCTTGTCAGCAAAGTGCTTAGACATATATTGAAGAAGTTGCCGGTTTGTGGAACGTTTAGAATTTGTTCCAACAATTGCGATAAGTTTTAACATAGTAGGTTCCTTTCTGGATTTAGGATATAATTTCTGGGGTAAGACCAGATGAATAAAAAATTTGATTATCTTCTGTAATAACGAAGGCTTCGATTCCATTTTCTTGCTCAACTTTTTCTAAGATAGAACTAGGGCTGTCACCAAATAAGCGTGTTGTCCATATTTCTCCATCAACTGATTTATCTGAAACAATGGTGAGACTGGCTAACTGATTATCAATTGGATAGCCAGTGTTTCGATCGAAAATATGATGATAGACTTTGCCGTTTGCTTTCAGTTTTCTTTCATAAATCCCGGAAGTAACAACAGACTGGTCTTGGATGGACAGCAAGGCTAAGTTGTTTCCGCGAGCTAGTTTTGGATTCTGAATTCCGATGCGCCATAAACGATTATTTTGTTGGTTCTGACCAATAGTCAGGATATTCCCTCCAAGATTAATGAGAGCAGAAGTGACACCTTTTTCTTTTAGGAAATGGGAGATTTTATCAGCGATATATCCTTTAGCGAGGGCACCAAGGTCAATCTTCATCCCAGACTGTTTCAAAAATACTGAACGGGATATTGGATCTAATTCAATATTTTCGGGATTGGTCAAGGAAAGAACCTTTTCAATCTCAGAATCACTCGGAACTCTGGCATCTTTAAAACCAATACGCCAAGTTTGGATAAGGGGTCCAATAGTGATATTTAGATGACTGCCTGGAATAAGACTGTGTTTTTTTCCTAGTTCTATTAGCTCGAACAAATCAGGATGAACACAGATCGGCTCTTTTCCAGCAGCGTGGTTGACCTGCATTAGTTCTGAGTTATCATCATTAGCACTGAAACGATTTTCATATATTTTTAATAAGGAAAAAACCTCATCTAGAAGAAAGTCAGCATTTTCATGTAAAACAGAAATGCTAATTGTTGATCCCATTAAACGAATGGATCTAGAAGTGAGATCCACTTTTATCACAACCTTTCCTAAATAGTTCATAATCTACCTTATTAGTATATCAAAAAGACAACGTTTTCACAAATGAATTTTATATATTTTCAGAAAAAATAAGTAGCTTTCCTTGCATCCATACCTACTATTAATCTGATTTTTAAGAACGACTGTAAATAGGTGTTTTCATATGATTTTTAGAAAAATGAAAAATATTGAGCATTTTTGTTGAAACCGCTAACAGAATAATGGTATAATACTCTGGTAAACTAAATTTTAAAGGTGGATTTATTCTATGAGTAAAATTGTTGTAGTAGGTGCTAACCACGCAGGTACAGCATGTATTAATACTATGCTTGATAATTATGGTTCAGAAAATGAAATTGTAGTTTTTGATCAAAATTCAAACATTTCTTTCCTTGGTTGTGGTATGGCTCTTTGGATTGGAAAACAAATCGATGGAGCTGAAGGCCTATTCTACTCTGATAAAGAAAAGTTAGAAGCAAAAGGCGCAACAGTTCACATGAATGCTCCGGTTCTTTCAATTGATTATGATAAAAAAGAAGTTACAGCATTAGTAGATGGTAAAGAACATGTTGAATCTTATGAAAAGTTAATTTTTGCAACAGGTTCTACTCCAATCATTCCTCCAATCAAAGGTGCTGAAATTGTTGAAGGAAATCGTGAATTCAAAGCAACTCTTGAAAATCTTCAATTTGTAAAACTATACCAAAATGCAGAAGAAGTTATTGAAAAACTTCAAGACAAGAGCAAGCATATTGAACGTGTTGCTGTAGTTGGTGGTGGTTACATTGGTGTTGAACTTGCTGAAGCTTTTGAGCGTCTCGGAAAAGAAGTTATTTTGGTTGACATCGTAGATACTGTCTTGAATGGATACTATGATAAAGACTTTACTCAAATGATGGCTAAGAATTTGGAAGACCACAATATTCGCTTGGCGCTTGGTCAAACTGTACAGGCAGTTGAAGGTGATGGTAAGGTTGAACGCTTAGTAACTGATAAAGAAACATTTGATGTAGATATGGTTGTTCTTGCTGTTGGTTTCCGTCCAAATACAGAATTGGGAGCAGGAAAGATTGAATTGTTCCGAAACGGAGCTTTCCTTGTAGATAAGAAACAGGAAACTTCAATCCCAGGTGTATTTGCTATTGGTGACTGTGCAACGATTTACGACAATGCTCGTCAAGAAACAAGCTACATTGCTTTAGCATCAAATGCTGTTCGTTCTGGTATCGTGGGTGCACACAATGCTTGTGGACATGAATTGGAAGGAATCGGTGTTCAAGGTTCAAATGGTATTTCAATCTACGGCCTTCATATGGTGTCAACTGGTTTAACTCTTGAAAAAGCGAAAGCAGCAGGTTATAATGCAGTAGAAACTGGTTTCAACGACTTGCAAAAACCAGAATTTATCAAGCACGATAACCATGAAGTAGCATTGAAAATCGTTTATGACAAGGATACTCGTATTGTTTTAGGTGCACAAATGGTTTCTCGTGATATCTCGATTTCAATGGGTATCCACATGTTCTCATTAGCAATTCAAGAACAAGTAACAATAGATAAGCTTGCTCTTATGGACTTGTTCTTCTTACCACACTTCAACAAGCCATATAATTACATCACTATGGCTGCACTTTCAGCTGAATAAAACGAAGAAAGCTCCTTTTTTGAGGAGCTTTTTGCTTGTCAGTTCCACTTTTAAAAATAGTTTAGGTCCATTTTAAAATATGGTACAATAGTTTTAAAAAGGGTAGGAGAAGATATGGAAGAAAAAGTAGTTCAATCTCTTCCTGAAAGAGAGTTTCAGTCGGCAAATAGTTCTATTATTTCTCAAGTTTTTCGTGGGATTTTAGTGGGCTTGTTTGTTGGAGGTATTGTAGGTCTTTTTCGCCTCATGATTGAGAAGAGTTTTCATTGGATTCAATCCTTGTATGAAAAAAGCCATGAAAATTTAATTTTTCTAGTAATAATTTTAATCCTTTACCTACTTATTATGTTTTTGGTTGCTTGGCTAATGAAGTCTGAAAAGAATATTAAAGGATCGGGTATTCCTCAAGTAGAGGCTGAGCTGAAGGGGCTCATGTCCTTGGACTGGTGGAGTGTGTTATGGAAAAAATTTCTTGCTGGCTTTTTAGCTATTTCAAGTGGTCTCATGTTAGGTAGGGAAGGACCTAGTATTCAACTAGGGGCTGTTGGAGGCAAAGGGCTAGCAAAATGGCTTAAGCTTAGTCCCGTTGAAGAAAGGGTTTTGATTGCTAGTGGAGCTGCAGCTGGTCTGGCTGCTGCCTTCAATGCTCCGATAGCAGGTTTATTGTTTGTGGTCGAAGAAGTCTATCGCCACTTTTCAAAGCTTTTTTGGATCTCAACTCTGGTAGCTAGTTTAGTAGCGAACTTTGTTTCTCTGGTGATCTTTGGACTTACGCCTGTTTTAGATATGCCTGATAATATTCCAGCTATGCAATTAGAACAATACTGGATTTATCTACTTATGGGACTTTTCTTAGGAATTTCAGGTTATGTTTACGAAAAAGTTGTCCTGTATATGCCAGACTTGTATAAAAAAATTGGTAAAATTTTACATTTATCGCCGAACTATTATCCGGCAGTGGCATTTGTCTTTATTATACCTCTTGGTTATTTTTTGCCTCAAATTTTAGGGGGAGGTAATCAATTGATTCTCTCCTTGCATTCACAAAATTATTTACTTACAAGCCTTATTGCTTTCTTTCTTATTCGATTTGTTTGGAGTATGGTCTCTTATGGAAGTGGTTTGCCGGGTGGTATTTTTCTACCGATCTTAGCTCTGGGATCCCTACTAGGAGCGATTGTTGGAAATATCTGTGTGCAATTTGGGCTTGTTAGTTGGAATCAATTTCCAATTTTTATCATTTTAGGCATGAGTGGTTATTTTGGTGCGATATCAAAAGCTCCCTTGACAGCCATGATCTTGGTAACTGAGATGGTTGGCGATATCAGAAATCTAATGCCTATAGCAATCGTTACCTTAACAGCCTATATCATAATGGATCTGCTAGGTGGAGCACCAGTCTATGAAGCCATGTTAGAAAGAATGCTTCCAGATAACATAGGAGATGATGGAGAGACTACTTTAATAGAAATTCCTGTTTCCGAAAAAATTTCGAACAGGCAGGTGAGGGATTTAAATCTTCCGCCAGACATTCTGATTGTTATGAATATTCATAAAGGTAAGAAGAATACAGTTAACGGAAGTACTAAACTCTACTTAGGCGATACGATTTATTTGGTCGTAAAACAACGTGAAATTGGAAAAATAAAAGACTTATTACTATAAGATTTACTTCCCTTGTTTTTTGAAATTGACAAGGGATTTTTATTTGGATTAAATTATCTGACAATTCGTTGAAAAATGAGAAAATTTTTGATATAATTTCTTGAACATTATTTAGAAATTAAAGGAGATAGACCATGAAAAAAATTGGACTTGTCCTATTTTTAGCGGCTGTTCTCATGACAGCTTGTTCTGCAAATACGAACACAAGCAAAACTTCTTCAAGTAGTAGTGAAGCAAAAGTGACTTTATCATCTGATGATAAGAAGGCTTTAGATAAGGCTACGTCAGAATATAAGACTTTCGTGGAAGGACAAATCGATCAGTTGTTGACTGATACTGAAAAATTCGAATCTCTTCTTAAGGAAGGTAAACTTGACGAAGCAAAGAAAATTTATCCACTTATTCGAATGAGCTATGAGCGATCAGAACCGATTGCTGAAAGTTTTGGAGAGTCTGATGTAAAAATTGATTTTCGTTTAGCTGATTATATGGACGAGAATAAGACTGAAGAAGGATGGTCAGGCTTCCACCGTATTGAAAAAATCTTGTGGGAACAAAATACCACTTCTGGAACAGAAACTTATGCTCATCAATTGGTTAATGACATTAAAGAATTGAAGGCGAAAGTTGCAACAGTAGAAGTTACTCCTGATATGATGCTAACTGGTGCTGTTGACTTATTAAATGAAGTTGCAACAAGCAAGATTACTGGTGAAGAAGAAATCTACTCTCATACAGATTTGTACGATTTCCGTGCGAATATTGAGGGTGCAGAGAAAATTTTCCAACTTTTTAAACCACTTATTAAGAATAAAGACGAAAAGCTTGTAGCTTCTTTAGAAAAAGAATTTAAAAATGTTAATAGCCTCTTAGATAAACATATGACAGATAGTCAGCACTATAAGCTATACACAGACTTAACTAAAGAGGACACTAAAGAATTAGCTGAAGCAGTTACAAAACTTGGTGAACCTCTGTCCCAAATGGGAGTCATTTTAAACGGGAAGTAATGATATGACAAACGACGAAAAATGGTTTGAAAAAAAGATGGACCGTCGTGAATTTCTTAAAAAAGCAGGGATTGGAGGCGCTGGTCTAGCACTGGGTGTTTCTGGTGCCTCTGCTTTTTTCGCTAATAAAGCACAAGAAGAAAAGAAAATTTCCGATGGTGGTGAAGAAATCAGCTTTTACGGTGAGCATCAAGCAGGAATTACGACTCCAATGCAAAAAAATATCTATTTTGTAGTGCTTGATTTACATAGTACCGACAAAGAAGAAGTTATTCAAATGTTTAAGGACTGGACTGATTATAGTAGTAAATTGGTGGATGGAGAATTGGTCAAAAAAAATGGTTCTAATGCCCTTTTTCCTCCTAGCGACACTGGTGAAACAGTGGGTCTAAATCCCTATCGTTTGACCCTTACTTTTGGCGTGTCAGCTGACTTTTTGAAAAAAATGGGCCTAGAAAAGAAGCGTCCTAAAGAATTTCGTGACTTACCCCCATTTCCAAAAGAGCAATTGCAAGAAAAGTACACGGGTGGTGACATTGTAATCCAAGCTTGCGCTGATGATGAACAAGTAGCTTTTCATGCGGTCAGAAATCTAGTTCGTAAGGCCAGAAATACTGTTACCATGAAATGGAGTCAGTCAGGTTTTGCAGCAATTGGAGACCGTATGTCAACACCTAGAAATCTTTTTGGCTTTAAGGATGGAACTGCCAATGTGACCAAAGAAAAGGATTTTGATAAAGTAATCTGGACTGATAGTGACGACTGGATGAAAGGTGGCACTTATATGGCTGTTCGTCGTATTCAAATGTTTCTTGAGACTTGGGATCGGACAAACCTACAGGAGCAGGAAAATACATTTGGTCGTTATAAAGAAAGTGGGGCCCCGTTTGGTAAGAAAGATGAATTTGATGAGGTTGATCTAGATCTCTTACCGGTCGATTCTCACGTTCGCTTAGCTAAAGAAGTAAACAAACCAATCTATCGTCGATCTTATTCTTATTCCGATGGAATCGTCGATAAAACAGGTCAATTTGATACAGGTCTTCTTTTTCTTGCCTTCCAAAAGAATCCGGATAGTTTTGTAAAAGTCCAGACTAATCTTGGAGCTCAGGACAAGATGAATGAATATGTAACACATATTGGTAGCGGCCTCTTTGCTTGCTTTGCTGGTGTGAAAAAAGGAGAGTACCTTGGTCAAAAATTATTTGAATAAACTCCTAATTATCTTGGCAATAGCCTTCCTTTTTTTCGCTAAACCTGTTTTTGCAGAAGAAACATTTAGCCAGCTTTTTGTAAAGGTAACGGATGCTACAAGAGCTGTAGAGCAAGGAAATCAGGCTAAGGCAAAGCAATTGGTTGCTGAGATAAAGGAAGGATTTGAACAACTAGAGAACCACGATTCACCAGCTGGTAAAGAAGTTAGCAAAGCATTGACAATAAATGAGGTGACTAAGGAGAACTTAACCAAGATTTCGTCTGAGCTCTTAAAGTTTGATAAGGAGCAACATCCAGTCGATCTTAATGCTGAAAAAGAAAAGTTAGTTAGTCGGTTAGAGTCAAGATTTGCAGATTTACAGGCAGCTATTTCAGCAAAGAATCTTGAACAAACTCGTTCAGCTTATAAAAAAATGAACTCGACTTGGACGGTGAACGAAGGAGTTGTTCGTGATAATAGTACAGCTCACTATGGCAAGATTGAAACGGCTATTTCTTTTTTACGTAGTGCAATCGAGACTGAGCCAGTTGATTTTTCAAGTGTTCAATCTTCTTTTGATGACTTAAAGACTGCTATCGATAGTTTTGTAAAAGGCGAAGAGGTTGCAACAACCGAAGGCAATCTTACTTTAAAAGACGGCATTCAGTTGCTCGAAAAAGCCTTGGATGAATTTAAAGCTGTAAAAACTCAAGAAGCTAGCTCAAATATAAAAAAATTCATCACTATCTGGCCAAGCATTGAAGGAGACGTTAGCACGCGCAACGCCACTCTCTATACTCGAGTCGAGAGTGAAACACCAGTCATCATGGTTAAGGGAAATGAAAAAAAATATCAAGATCAGCTACAGGCCTTAATTAATGATTTGTCGCAGATTGATACGAGTGCATCCTATAACTTTTTTGATGCTATGCTCATTCTTTTGAGAGAAGGAGTAGAGGCTCTCTTGATCGTTATGGCTCTTGTCACGACACTAAAAGCAGCCAAGATGAAAAAAGGACTAAAGTGGGTCTATACAGGAGCAGTTATGGGGATTTTGGCAAGCTTAGCGATTGCTGTTTTGCTTCAATTCCTTTTCCCAGCAGTATCCTCAGGTTCTAACCGTGAGATTATCGAAGGTGCAGTCGGGATTTTTGCTGTTTTGATGATGATTATGGTCGGGATTTGGCTACATAGCAAGTCCTCAATTAAAAAGTGGAATGACTTTATGGAAAGCCAGATGAAGGCTGTCACAGCTACTGGCAGTTTCATTTCTATGTTTGCACTTAGTTTTCTTGCTGTGTTTCGAGAAGGGGCAGAGACGATTCTGTTTTATGCGGGAATCTATCCTAGGATTGATAAGGCAGCCTTTTTTCTAGGGATAGGACTGGCACTTCTTGTTTTGTTTGTTCTTGCTTTAGTTATGAATAAAGCTTCTGCTTATTTCAAACCACATCGAATTTTCTTGATTCTGACTTGGCTCATTTATGCTCTGGCATTTAAAATGCTGGGGGTTAGTATCCATGCTCTCCAGCTAACTAATATTTTACCAAGTCATCTGATGAATGGTTTCCCGTCGATTGATTGGGCTGGAATTTATCCAAGTCTGGAAGTTGTAACTTGTCAATTGATATTTGTAGTTATTGTACTTATCATTACATGGAAGAATCGTGAGAGTAGCCATGGATCATAAAAAACAAACTATCGTAGAACATTTGACAGAGTTTCGTAGACGCTTTATTTTGACTTTAGCTTGCTTTCTCTTAGTATTCTTACTTAGTTTTATCTACGCAGGTGATATTTATAGCTGGTTGACCAGTGGATTTGAAAAGAAGTTGCTTGTCTTAGGACCGAATGATATTCTTTGGATTTACGTCAGCTTGTCTAGCTTGCTAGCTTTTAGTATAACCCTGCCTTTTATGGTTTATCAAATTTGGCAGTTCGTTAGGCCGGCTCTGACTTCAAGGGAATCGAAAGCGATTTTTGCCTACATACCGGCGACCTTTATCTGTTTTGTTTTGGGATTAGCTTTTGGTTTTTATTTTGTTAGTCCAGCTATTTTACAAGTCCTGCTTTCACTGGGAGAGGGCTTGTTTGAGACACAGCTTACCGCCCCAAATTATCTGGCCTTTCTCTTTCATACAACGATTCCACTTGGTTTCTTGTTTGAACTGCCAGTTCTAGTATCATTTTTTACGTCGCTTGGTTTGCTCAAACCACAATTTTTGGTACAATATAGAAGGTATGCTTACTTTATTTTATTAGTCTTAGCAGTTATTTTAACACCTGCTGACTTTATCAGCGATTTAGCTATGACAGTTCCCTTGATTTTACTTTATGAAGTCAGTCTGTTGCTCAGCTATTATATATACAAAAAGAAAGAAAAGAGGAGTGAATAATGGGCATTTTAAGAGATATTGGAGCGCCAGGTCTTATTATTATTGTATTAGGAGCCTTGCTAATTTTTGGTCCCAAGCGTTTGCCGGAGCTTGGACAGTCAATCGGAAAAATGTTTTCAGAGTTTAAAAATGCTATGAACAATAATGAAAAAGATGCAGATTCGCAAGAAAAGAAAGAAAAAGGGGAGTGACCCTTTTTCTTTTTGACTATCATCCTTTCTTATAGTATAGTTAGAGAAAAGAAGGTTAGAGGAGATTTTTATGCATCAGACCTATCATTTTAGCCAGCGCTTGAAGTTATTTCTTTCGATTTTTATTCCCGTCTTGATATACCAGCTGGCAAATTATTCAGCGTCATTCGTAGATACAACCATGACTGGACAGTATGATACTCTACATCTTGCTGGTGTGTCTATGGCTACAAGTCTGTGGAGTCCTTTTTTCTCTTTTTTAACTGGGATTGTATCGGCTTTGGTGCCGATTGTTGGGCATCATTTGGGAAAAGGCGATGAGAAAAAGATTGCCTCAGATTTTTATCAATTTATCTATCTGTCGCTTGGCTTATCCATTGTTCTTTTTTTGTTGGTTCTCTTTGGAGCTCCTTTAATTTTAGACAGTTTGTCTTTGGAAAACCAAGTAGCAGTAGTGGCTAAACATTATCTTATGTACTTATCTCTTGGCATCATACCGCTTTTACTCTTTAGTGTTGTACGCTCACTTTTAGATGCACTTGGGTTAACTCGCCTCTCCATGTACTTGATGCTTTTACTTTTGCCTTTAAATGCTGGCTTTAATTACGCCTTAATCTATGGTGCATTCGGTTTTCCAGAAATGGGAGGTGCAGGAGCTGGTCTTGGAACATCTATAGCTTACTGGGTCCTCTTATTCATTTCAATATTGATTTTAATTAAACATCCAAAGGTTAAATCATATAAACTTTGGAAAAGACAAAAAGTGGTAGCTGAGGGAATAAAGAAGGGATTACGTCTGGGTTTACCAATTGGTGGAATTGTTTTTGCTGAAGTTGTCATTTTTTCCGTTGTAGGAGTTATCATGGCCAAGTTTCCATCAATGGTGATTGCTAGCCATCAATCGGCCATGAACTTTTCAAATCTTATGTATGCCTTTCCTGCTGGGATTTCTTCGGCAATGGCGATTGTGGTTTCTTATGAAATTGGTGCAAAACGCTATGATGATGTGAAAAAATACTGTCGCTTAGGAAGGGTTACGGCTTTGCTTATTTCAGGATTTACGCTTGTATTTCTCTATTTACTTCGAAATCAGGTTGCTTCTCTTTACGGTACAGATCCAGAGTTTATCGCTCTAACTTCCATCTTCTTAACTTATAGCCTATTCTTTCAACTTGCAGATACTTTTGCAGCTCCCCTACAAGGTATTCTTCGGGGCTACAAGGATACGACAGTACCATTTTACCTTGGGCTTATTGGCTATTGGGGAGTAGCTCTTCCGCTTGGATTATTTTTAGATAATATTTGTAAATTTGGCCCATATGGCTACTGGATTGGCTTAATTGCCAGCTTGATTGTCACTGGCATTCTTTATCAAATTCGTTTGAAGCAAGTCGAAAAGAAATCCTAATAAAATGTAATAATTCTTTTATTTGATATTTACAGGCTATTTCCGAACGTTTATTGGCAAAATAGCTTTATAATTTTGCTAAATCTTATTTTTGTGGTAAACTTCATTAGGAAACGTCAAGAAAGACGTAGCGATGCGAATTGCATAGGAAGGTCAAAATACAGATTATTGCGAGGAAAGCTCTATGCTAAATGATTTTCAAGTTTTTGATTATGAAGATATCCAACTCATTCCAGCAAAATGTGTGGTTAAAAGTCGAGCAGAGGCAGATACACGTGTGAAGTTTGGTAATCACATCTTCCGCTTGCCGGTTGTACCATCTAATATGCAGACGATTATTGATGAAGCTGTAGCGGAAGAGCTTGCTCGAGGTGGATATTTTTATATTATGCATCGTTTTGATGAAGAAGGGCGTAAGCCATTTGTTAAACAAATGCATGAAAAAGGATTGATTGCTTCTATTTCGGTTGGCGTTAAAGATTATGAATATGATTTTGTCAGCAGTCTGAAAGGAGATGCACCTGAATATATCACCATTGATATTGCTCATGGTCATTCTGACAGTGTAATTAAAATGATCCATCATATCAAAAAAGAACTGCCTGAGACCTTTGTCATTGCTGGTAATGTTGGTACACCTGAAGCGGTTCGTGAATTGGAAAATGCTGGTGCGGATGCGACAAAAGTCGGGATTGGACCAGGTAAGGTATGTATTACCAAAGTAAAGACTGGTTTTGGCACAGGTGGTTGGCAATTATCAGCTTTGAGATGGTGTTCTAAGGTTGCGCGCAAGCCGATTATTGCTGATGGTGGGATTCGGACACATGGAGATATTGCCAAGTCTATTCGCTTTGGGGCTAGTATGGTTATGATTGGATCGCTCTTTGCAGGTCATATTGAAAGCCCAGGCGAGACTATTGAAATCGATGGTGATAAATTCAAAGAGTATTATGGATCCGCGTCTGAGTACCAAAAGGGTGCCTATAAAAATGTTGAAGGTAAAAAAATTCTATTGCCTGCCAAAGGTCATTTGCAGGATACTTTGACTGAGATGGAGCAGGACTTGCAAAGTTCGATTTCTTATGCAGGTGGTCGTGATCTGCATAGTTTGACCAGAGTGGATTATGTTATCGTTAAAAATTCTATTTGGAATGGCGATGCACATTAAATTATAATAAAGAAAAGCTTATTTATCTTGCTAATGATTGGGGCAAGGTCTCTACAAGATGCCAAACATCTAACAATAAGTGAGTCTTACAAGTTTCCTGTTACTTTTGTAACAGGTTACTGTCGTTGTATGAGGACTTGCTTTAAGCAGGTCCTTATTTTGTTTTGAAAAGGAGATATAATGAAAAAATTAGAAGAACGAATCCTCCGCGACGGAAATGTTTTAGGAGAAAATATTCTTAAGGTAGATTCTTTCTTGACTCACCAGGTTGATTTTACTTTGATGAAAGAAATCGGCCAGGTATTTGCTGATATATTCCATGAGTCAGGAATTACAAAGGTCGTGACGATTGAAGCATCTGGAATCGCCCCAGCTGTCTATACTGCTGAGGCATTAGGAGTTCCAATGATTTTTGCTAAAAAGGCTAAAAATATTACCATGACTGAGGGGATTTTAACTGCAGAAGTATACTCATTCACAAAGCAAGTGACTTCAACGGTTTCGATTGCCGGAAAATTCTTGAGTCCTTCGGATAAGGTCTTAGTGATTGATGACTTTTTAGCCAATGGACAGGCAGCTAAAGGTTTGGTTGAAATCATTCGCCAAGCAGGAGCAAGTGTAGAAGCTATTGGAATTGTCATCGAAAAGTCTTTTCAATCTGGAAGAAAATTATTGGAAGATGACGGGCAAAGAGTTGTTTCTCTAGCTCGGATTGAAAAGTTTGAAAATGGAAAAGTTGTATTTGGAAAGGCAGATGCATAAGATGGAATACAAAGAAGAAAAACATTCGCAAGCAGCCGTTCTGGGCTTACAGCATTTATTGGCTATGTATTCGGGATCGATTTTGGTTCCAATCATGATTGCTGGAGCTTTAGGATATTCTGCTGAACAACTGACTTATTTAATTTCGACAGATATCTTTATGTGTGGGGTGGCAACCTTTCTCCAGCTACAGTTAAATAAATACTTTGGTATTGGTTTACCTGTCGTTTTAGGAGTAGCCTTCCAGTCTGTGGCTCCATTAATTATGATTGGACAAAGTCACGGAAGTGGTGCCATGTTTGGTGCCCTCATTGTGTCAGGTATCTATGTCGTTTTGATTTCTGGTGTTTTCTCAAAGGTTGCTGATCTTTTCCCGTCGGTTGTGACAGGGTCTGTCATTACAACTATCGGATTAACCCTCATTCCGGTTGCGATTGGTAATATGGGAAATAATGTTGAGAAACCAACTGCTCAAAGTTTAATCTTAGCAGCTGTTACTGTGCTCATTATTTTACTAATTAATATCTTTACAAAAGGCTTTGTCAAATCTATTTCTATCTTGATTGGTCTGGTTATTGGAACTTTTATTGCGGGTTGTATGGGTCTAGTAGATCTTACTCCTGTTTCTCAAGCTCCAATTGTTCATATTCCTACACCTTTCTACTTTGGTGCTCCCAAGTTTGAATTTTCTTCGATTGCCATGATGTGTATTATTGCTACAGTTTCTATGGTAGAGTCAACAGGAGTTTACTTGGCCTTGTCTGATCTTACCAAAGATCCGATTGATAGCAAACGCCTGCGTAATGGTTACAGGGCTGAAGGTCTAGCGGTCTTGCTTGGTGGTATCTTCAATACCTTCCCTTATACAGGTTTTTCTCAAAACGTTGGTTTGGTCAAGTTGTCTGGAATTAAGACTCGTTTGCCAATCTACTATGCAGCAGGATTCCTAGTTCTTTTGGGACTTGTACCAAAATTTGGTGCTCTAGCTCAAATTATTCCTAATCCTGTTTTGGGTGGAGCAATGTTAGTCATGTTTGGCTTTGTTTCAATTCAAGGGATGCAAATCTTGGCTCGTGTTGATTTCGAGCACAACGAACATAATTTTTTAATTGCAGCAGTTTCTATTTCGGCTGGGGTTGGTTTAAACGGAAGTAGCCTTTTTAACAGTCTGCCTTCTAGTTTACAGATGTTCTTTTCAAACGGCATTGTCATGGCCAGTCTTATAGCAATTATTTTAAACGCTGTTTTAAATCGAAAAAATAAATAAGAGGCTGTTTTTGAACTGCCCCCCAAAAGTTAGATTTCTAATATCTAACTTTTGGGGTCAGTACATTTACGGCCTTTTTCAAATAAAAAACCGCTTGAGCAGCGGTTATAGATTATTTGGTACGCATTTCACCTTGTGGGAAATAGGTTCCTTCAGGCATATCGTTAATGATGACATGGACTGCAGATTGAGGAGCACCAGTATTTCTGACAACAGCCTCGGTCACTTCCTTAGCAAGAGCTTTCTTTTGTTCGAGCGTACGACCTTCAAATAAATCAATTCTAACAAATGGCATTAGATTGCCTCCTTTATTTTCTTAACATTATTTTATCACAATTTAGGTTTTAATGCTTGTCCAATTATGGTACAATTAAATGGATTAACTTATAGAATGGAAGAAGAAAAAGTTAGAGATTATGGCTCAATTATATTATAAATACGGCACAATGAACTCAGGAAAGACTATTGAGATCTTAAAAGTTGCTCATAACTACGAAGAACAGGGCAAGGGTGTTGTGATTATGACCAGCGCGGTTGACACTCGAGACGGTGTTGGGTATGTATCAAGCCGAATTGGTATGAAACGCCAGGCGATGGCAGTTGAAGACGATACAGATATTTTGGGCTATATCAAAAATTCACCAGAAAAACCTTACTGTATTTTAATTGATGAGGCTCAGTTTTTAAAACGCCACCATGTTTATGATTTGGCTAGAGTAGTAGATGAGCTAGATGTTCCTGTTATGGCCTTTGGCCTTAAAAATGATTTTCGCAATGAACTCTTTGAAGGCTCTAAACACCTCTTGCTCTTGGCTGATAAGATAGAGGAAATCAAGACTATCTGCCAATACTGTTCACGAAAAGCGACTATGGTTTTACGAACAGATCACGGCAAACCAGTGTATGACGGTGAACAGATTCAAATCGGTGGCAATGAAACTTATATCCCAGTCTGTCGCAAGCATTATTTTAAGCCAGACATTAATAATTGAATGATTGAAATAAAGGAGATGATGAAAAATCTATGAATATTTATGAACAGTTACAGGCGGTTGAAGATCGCTACGAAGAGTTAGGAGAATTATTGAGTGACCCAGATGTGGTTTCTGATACTAAGCGTTTTATGGAACTTTCAAAAGAAGAGGCTTCCACTCGTGACACGGTGACAGCTTACCGCGAATACAAGCAAGTCCTTCAAAACATCGTCGACGCTGAAGAAATGATCAAAGAATCTGGTGGTGATGCGGACTTAGAAGAAATGGCTAAACAAGAGCTTAAGGATGCCAAGGCTGAAAAAGAAGAATACGAGGAAAAGCTTAAAATTCTTCTTTTACCTAAAGATCCAAACGACGATAAGAATATTATCCTTGAAATTCGCGGAGCTGCAGGAGGAGACGAAGCGCAGTTATTCGCAGGAGACCTCTTGCAGATGTATCAAAAATATGCTGAAAGCCAAGGGTGGCGCTTCGAAGTCATGGAAGCCTCTTATAATGGTGTAGGTGGAATCAAGGAAGTAGTCGCTATGGTCTCGGGTCAGTCGGTCTACTCAAAGCTTAAATATGAATCGGGAGCTCATCGAGTGCAGCGGGTTCCAGTGACCGAAAGCCAAGGTCGCGTTCATACTTCTACGGCAACTGTCTTGGTTATGCCAGAAATTGAAGAAGTAGAATACGACATTGATCCTAAAGATCTGCGCGTTGACATCTACCATGCCTCAGGTGCTGGTGGACAGAATGTCAATAAGGTTGCGACTGCGGTTCGTATTGTCCACCTGCCGACCAACATCAAAGTTGAAATGCAGGAAGAGCGGACCCAGCAGAAGAACAGAGATAAGGCGATGAAAATCATCCGAGCTCGTGTGGCAGACCACTTTGCTCAAATTGCTCAAGATGAGCAGGATGCAGAACGCAAGTCTACAATTGGTACTGGTGATCGCTCAGAGCGGATTCGAACCTATAATTTCCCGCAAAACCGAGTAACAGACCATCGTATTGGTTTGACTCTGCAAAAGCTGGACACGATTTTAGCTGGCAAACTGGATGAAGTCGTTGATGCTTTGGTTTTCTATGACCAAACGCAAAAACTAGAAGAGCTGAATAAATAATGACATTGGCTCAATATTTGGCTGAGCTAGAGCAGGAGCTGGTAGCAGCGGGAGAAGAAGCAGAAAGCCTGTCTTTCGTTTATCGGGCTCTCAATGAGCTCTCCTTTACCGACTTTGTTCTCAAACTTCGGACAGAAGTCAGCCAGGAAGAACGTGAGCAGCTAAAAGCAATTCAAGAGCAGCTACTTGTTCACAAACCTGCCCAATATATTATTGGTAGCAGTGATTTTCACGGTCTGAATCTCAAAGTTGATGAGCGGGTGTTGATTCCAAGGCCTGAGACGGAGGAGCTGGTGGAGCTGATTTTGTCAGAAAATCCCGAAACACCTCTATCTGTCTTGGATATTGGAACAGGTAGCGGAGCCATTGCTCTTGCACTAGCAAACAGCCGTCCAGACTGGAAGATTACTGCTTCTGATCTGTCAAAAGATGCTCTTTCCTTGGCAGCAGAAAATGCTCAGTCTTGCGGACTCAACCTCACTTTTGTCCAATCTGATTGCTTGGATGCAATACAAGGAAAATTTGACATCATAGTCTCCAACCCGCCCTATATTGCAGAAGCAGATAAAGACGAAGTTGGACTCAATGTTCTGACCTCAGAGCCTCACATGGCCCTTTTCGCAGAAGAGGATGGCTATGCCGTCTATCGGAAAATAGCCGAGCAGGCAGGGGCCTATCTAACAGAAAAAGGAAAAATTTATCTGGAAATTGGTTACAAACAAGGAGAAGGCGTCGCGGAGTTGCTGGAAAAAAACTTCCCTCAAAAAAGAATCCGAGTTCTGAAAGATCAATTTGGCAAAGATAGAATGGTGACGATGGACGATGGATAAGATAGAAAATATTCTAACGGCAGGCGGAGCGGTCGTTCTGCCGACAGAAACTGTTTATGGCCTCTTTGCACAGGCTTTGAATGAAGAGGCGGTTGAGCGAGTCTACGAATTAAAACGAAGACCTCGCGACAAGGCTCTTAATCTTAATGTGGCTAGCTTAGAAGAGATTTATGCTTTTTCTAAGAACCAGCCCACTTATCTAGATCAACTCTACCAAGCCTTTCTGCCTGGGCCACTGACTATTATCCTTCAAGCCAATGACCAAGTGCCGACTTGGATAAACACAGGTATGGATACTGTAGGATTTCGGATTCCTAAACATCTGGTTACCTTGGACTTGATTCGCAAGTACGGTCCCTTGATTGGTCCATCCGCCAATCTTTCTGGAAAAGTTAGTGGAACTTCTTTTCAACAGATTGTGATGGATTTCCAAGAGCAAGTCTCGGGAGTAGAAGATGATGCTGCTCTGACAGGTCAGGATTCAACCATCCTGGACTTATCTGGAGAAAAGGCACATATTTTACGCCAGGGAGCGATTACTCGTGAGGATATTCTCGCCCGAGTAAGTGGTATAAACTTTTAACTTTTAGGACCTAAGGTCCTATTTTCGCAAAAGAAGGGAGACACCTTATGATTTTTGACCAAAAAGACTACAAAGCATTTGACCCAGAGATTTGGGAAGCAGTTGCAAAAGAAGAAGAACGTCAGCAGCATAATATTGAGCTGATTGCTTCAGAAAATGTCGTTTCTAAAGCTGTCATGGCTGCTCAAGGTTCTATTTTGACCAATAAGTATGCTGAAGGCTACCCAGGTCGCCGTTACTATGGTGGTACAGATGTAGTGGATGTGATTGAGAGTCTTGCAATTGAACGTGCCAAGGAAATTTTTGGTGCTAAGTTTGCCAATGTGCAACCTCACTCAGGCAGCCAGGCAAATTGCGCAGCTTATATGGCTTTGATTGAGCCAGGTGATACAGTTATGGGTATGGATTTGTCTGCAGGTGGTCACTTGACACACGGTGCATCAGTCAGCTTCTCTGGGCAAACCTACAATTTTGTATCTTATAGCGTAGATCCCGAAACAGAATTACTGGACTTTGATGCCATCCTCCAGCAAGCCAAAGAGGTTCAGCCTAAGCTGATTGTGGCGGGAGCTTCAGCTTACTCTCATATCATTGACTTCTCAAAATTCCGTGAAATCGCTGATGCGGTAGGGGCTAAGCTCATGGTTGATATGGCTCACATCGCTGGCTTGGTCGCTGCAGGTCTCCATCCAAGCCCTGTACCTTATGCAGATATCACAACGACAACGACCCACAAGACCTTACGAGGACCTCGCGGTGGATTGATTTTGACAAACGATGAAGACTTGGCTAAGAAAATCAACTCAGCTATCTTCCCAGGCATTCAAGGTGGACCATTGGAGCATGTCATTGCAGCTAAAGCTGTTGCCTTTAAAGAAGTGCTGGATCCAGCTTTCAAGGTTTATGCTCAACAAATTTTGGATAATGCCCAAGCTATGGCGCAAGTCTTCCGTCAGCATGACAAGTTCCGTGTGATTTCTGATGGAACTGAAAATCATCTTTTCTTAGTCGATGTCACTAAGGTTGTAGAAAATGGGAAAGTCGCTCAAAATCTCTTGGATGAAGTCAATATTACCCTTAATAAAAACTCCATCCCATACGAAACTTTGTCACCATTTAAGACTAGCGGAATTCGTATCGGTACAGCAGCTATTGCAGCTCGAGGCTTTGGTGTAACAGAAAGTATCAAGGTAGCAGAGCTTATTATCAAGGCTCTGGAAAACGCCGAAAACGAAGCGGTGCTGAATCAGGTGCGGGCAGAAGTTCGCGAATTGACGGACGCTTTTCCACTCTATGAGGGCTTGAACTAAGATGGATATTTACATAAAGAAAGCGATTATTCATCAATTCAGCCCAGCTGATACCGAACTGATACTGGCGGATAAGTTTCTCAACATCACTCCCAAGATTGAAGAATACCTGCGCAAGAAGATTGAGCGGGTCTACTCTGACGATGCTAAAACAGGTGTTTTCGATCCGGAAAACATCTTTTTAGCCAAGATTTCAGATGACTTATTGGAAACATCAGTAACAGTCGCTAAGCTCTGGCAGGAAGAGTTTTCAGTCAGTGAAAACCAGAAAACCAACGATCTGATTTTTGTCCAGTTTGACAAAGAAGGTGTGGAGCACTTCGCTTTTCTGCGGATTGCTCTGCGGGAAACTCTGACTCACTTAGGTGACGAGGTGGACAATCCTATCAAGCTGACGCAGAATAATCTGCCTGGCTTTGGTACGGGTGCGGACGAGGCTTTGGTCATCAATCTCAAATCTCGCAAGTACCATCTGATTGAAAAACGCATCAAGTACAACGGTGCTTTTCTCAATTACATGTCAGACAATCTCTTGCAGGTCAATCCGACAATCTCAGCCAAGAAATCAATCAAAGCGTTTGAGAAGACTGCTCAAAAAGTTGCCGAAAGTTTTAATAAAGATGATTTTCAGTTCCAGTCTAAGGTCAAATCCAGTATTTTCAAAAATCTGGAAGAAAATGACGAACTGTCACCTGAAAAATTGGCTGACGATCTTTTTGATAACAATCTAACAGCTCGACTTAGTTTTATTGACCAAGTCAAGGAAGCTATTCCTGAGCCAGTCAAGTTTGATGAGATTGACAGTAGTCGCCAGAAGAAAAAGTTCGAAAATCAGAAACTCTCCCTTTCAAATGGAATTGAGCTCATCGTTCCAAATAATATCTATCAGGACGCAGAGTCAGTAGAATTTATCCAGAACGATAATGGCACCTATTCTATTTTGATTAAGAACATCGAGGATATCCAAAATAAATAATGTTTAAATTTTTAAGAAGACTGATTCTAGTCCTTTTCGTGCTCTTTGCCGGCTACAAGATTTATCAGGTTCATCATGATGTCAAGCAGGTTATGAAGTATCGAACTCTAGTCAGAGAGGTGCTGGACGAGCATGACACAGCAGCCAATGAAGAATTGGTACTGGCCATGATTTATACAGAGACCAAGGGAAAAGACACCGATGTCATGCAGTCCAGTGAAAGCGCGACTGGTCAGACTAATGCCATCACGGACAACAAAGAAAGTATTCGCCAGGGAGTTCAGACCTTATCTGATAACTTAGAGTTAGCCAGCCAGAAAAAGGTGGATGTTTGGACAGCAGTACAAGCCTATAATTTCGGTCAAGCCTATATCGACTACGTCGCTAAAAACGGTGGTGAAAATACGCTGGAGCTAGCCAAGAAATATTCTAAAGAAGTAGTCGCACCAAGTTTAGGAAATGTAACCGGCAAGACCTATGGCTACTATAACTTGATTTCAATTTTCCACGGTCCAGAGCTCTATATCAACGGCGGTAATTATTATTATTCCCGTCAGGTCAAGATGAATATGCACATCATGCGCCTCTTAAAATGGTTTTAGAAAGAAGCAATCAAGCTTCTTTTTTTATGTATATAAAACAGTAATTCATTTGCTTGTAACCATCATTAATACATGATATAATTTTGTACAAAATTAAGATGGAGGACTCTTATGAAAAAGAAATATCTTATTCTCCTTTTGTTAGTCATCCCTATTATTCTTTCATCCGTATTTTTTATGAATAATAGAAATATAAAACTTCGATCAAATGAGTATGTTCAATCTACCACCCCAACCTTGTTCTTTCACGGTTATGGCTCCAGTGCTAATGCGGAAAGGCATATGACGGAATCAGCTCGGAAGGCTGGTGTAACAAAAACAATTATTCAAGCGAATGTTGACAGAAAGGGGCAGGTCACTTTAAGAGGTCGTATTCCAAAAGGTGCAATCAATCCAATTGTCATGGTTCAATATGAGGACAACCGAAATCCTGACTATCTACAAGATGCAGCATATGCTAAAGCAGTAGTCGAAAAACTTAAGCAAACTTATGGATTTCAAGAAATGAAGATGGTGGGGCATTCTATGGGGAATATGTCCATTCTTTATTATCTTTTAGAATATGGAAGCGAAGAAAATCTACCCAAATTGATTAAGCAGGTTAATTTGGCGAATCATGTAGCTGGTCTAGAGAATTGGAACCTTCCATCAAACTTGACCTTAGATCCTCAAACAGGACAGCCTTCTGCAATGAATGAACAATATCAAAAACTTACTGGATTAAGAGAGGTTTTTCCTGATAAACAAATAGATGTTCTGAATATCTATGGTGATATTGGTGGAAATACAGATGGATCAGTCCTAAACATTTCATCAAAAGCGCTAAAATATTTGCTAATCAATCATGCTAAATCCTATAAGGAAGTCAAAATATCAGGGCATGGAGGCCAGCATAGCAGATTGCACGAGAACTCTGAAGTAGACCAGCTTTTAATAGACTTCTTGTGGAGAAAATGAGAGAATTTTAGCTCCAAATAGTTTTCTTGCTAAAGGAATAAGATAAAAGCACAGAAAGTTTAACACTAAAAATGAGTCTTTAAGGACTCTTTTTATATTTTCTTCATGCAAACCTTTTCCTCTTTAAAAAAATCTGATATAATGGGGTGGAATAAAAGAATCAGAGGAGAGGACAATGTCTAAAAAAATCATTGGTATTGACCTTGGTGGTACCTCCATCAAATTTGCAATTTTAACTCAAGAAGGACAAATTCAAGAAAAATGGTCTATAAAAACAAATATTTTAGATGAAGGAAGCCATATCGTTGATGATATGATTGAATCTATTCTTCATCGTTTGGACTTGCTTCAGCTAACTGCAGATCATTTCTTGGGAATCGGAATGGGTTCTCCTGGAGTGGTAGACCGTGAAAAAGGTACTGTTATTGGTGCCTATAACCTAAACTGGAAAACCTTGCAACCCGTAAAAGAAAAAATTGAAAAAGCTACTGGAATTCCATTCTTCATCGACAATGATGCGAATGTCGCAGCATTGGGGGAACGCTGGATGGGAGCTGGAGAAAATCAGCCTGATGTTGTTTTTATGACCTTAGGAACTGGTGTAGGTGGCGGTATTATCGCTGAAGGTAAACTTCTTCATGGCGTTGCCGGTGCAGCAGGAGAGCTTGGGCATATTACTGTTGATTTTGATCAGCCAATTCCATGTACTTGCGGAAAGAAGGGCTGTTTGGAAACCGTTGCGTCTGCGACAGGTATTGTCAATTTAACTCGTCGGTATGCTGATGAGTATGCTGGCGATGCTGAATTAAAGAAACTCATCGATAATGGAGAAGAAGTCACAGCTAAAACAGTTTTTGATTTAGCAAAAGAAGAAGATGAGTTAGCCCTTATCGTTTATAGAAACTTCTCTCGTTACCTAGGAATTGCTTGCGCGAATATTGGATCAATCCTTAATCCATCTACGATTGTTATCGGTGGCGGTGTATCAGCTGCTGGACCTTTCTTGTTAGAGGGAATTCAAAAGGTTTATGACGAAAATACCTTCCCTCAGGTTCGTACATCAACAAAGTTAGCTTTGGCAACTCTAGGAAATGATGCTGGTGTTATCGGTGCAGCATCTTTGGTTCTTCAATAATTTAAAAATTCATTTTATTCTCCTGCAGACTCTGTGGGAGAGTTTTTATGGGAAGTTTGTTATACTAAAAGTTGTTTACTGTTGAAGGAGATCTAATGACAAAAGCTGATACGATTTTTAAAGAAAATATTAGAAGAATATTAAAAGAGGGAGTATTCTCTGAAAATGCCCGTCCACGATACAAGGATGGAAATGTGGCTAACTCCAAATACATCACTGGTTCTTTTGCTGAGTACGATTTGAGCAAAGGAGAATTCCCGATCACGACTCTGCGCCCTATTGCCATTAAGTCTGCCATCAAGGAAGTACTCTGGATTTATCAAGACCAGTCTAATAGTCTGGAATTGCTCAACGATAAGTACAATGTTCACTATTGGAATGACTGGGAAGTTGGCGATACGGGTACCATTGGTCAGCGTTACGGAGCGGTTGTCAAGAAGCATGATATTATCAATAAAATTCTCCAACAACTAGAAGCTAATCCATGGAATCGTCGCAACATCATTTCTCTATGGGATTATGAAGCTTTTGAAGAAACAGACGGCTTGCTCCCGTGTGCTTTCCAAACAATGTTTGACGTTCGTCGTGTGGATGGAGACATTTATCTGGATGCGACTCTGACTCAGAGGTCAAATGATATGTTGGTTGCTCATCACATCAATGCTATGCAGTATGTGGCTCTGCAGATGATGATTGCCAAGCATTTTGGCTGGAAGGTCGGCAAGTTCTTTTACTTTATTAATAACTTACACATCTATGACAACCAGTTTGAACAGGCGGAGGAGCTGTTGCGTCGAGAACCTAGCGACTGTCAGCCTAGACTCGTTTTAAATGTGCCAGATGGGACCAATTTCTTTGATATCAAAGCAGAAGATTTTGAGTTATTAGACTATGATCCAGTTAAACCTCAGCTCAAATTTGATTTAGCAATTTAATTTCAATAATTCCTACCGAAGTTTTTCGGTGGGATTTTTCTTTCGTAGCAGATAATTGCAGGAAAGATATAAAGTGGTATAATGACAATAGATATAACTGTTGCAAACGCTTACCTTTGGAGGTGCTAATATGATAGCTGGTTTTTTAAAGATGCATAGACCAAAACAATCTTGGGGTCTTGTATTATCTATCGCTTTGCTTGCAATTCTTGTCTTATTCTTCCAAGTAGCAGAAGTCAAAGCTGATGATCAAGCTCGCTTAAATCACTGGAGAGTAGAGAAGAGAGAGCAATCTTCAGTTGAAGTGCTTGATGGTTCGAAACAGATTGAATCTCGAAACCACAAGAAGACTTTAAGAGAGAAACGGCATTCTCTTGCTCTTCGCTGCCATGGAAAGGGACCTAAAAATAAGCAAAATCAAACAAGTGGTGAAGAGACTGCTACAGAGGAAAAGTCAAAAAAGAGAGATGCTTGTGATGTAGATCCTAATACTGATAATACGGAGACGGAGACTGCTTCTGTTGAACATAAAAAATCAGATTCTACAGTATTATATATTTCTGCATTTGGAGTTTTAGCTCTTTTGGTAGTTTACATTCTATTCATGAAGGCTAAAAAAAATAAATCTTAAATCCGAAGTTTAATTCGATAACCATTGAGGTTATCGAATTTTTATCTGTTTTCAGTTGGAAATAAATGAAGAGAAGTGGTAGTCCAATCAAGTCTTTTTTTATATTTTTTGATAGAATAGAAATATCAATTAAAAGGATTATGAAATGACTAAAAAGATTGCGGCGATTTGGGCACAAGATCAAAATGGACTGATTGGAAAAAATCAATCCCTACCTTGGCATTTGCCAGCAGAGTTAAAGCATTTTAAAGAAATTACTTCCGGTCATGCTATATTAATGGGAAGAGTGACTTTCGATGGTATGGATCAGCGTGTTTTACCAAACCGGACAAGTCTTATTCTGACTAAGGATCCGAATTATACTGTTGAAAATGAATCTGTCTTAATTTTTCATGACTTACCTTCTGTTTTAAAATGGTATCAGGAACAGGAAAAAAATCTTTATATCATTGGCGGTGGTCAAATTTTTTCCTTATTTCAGCATCACTTAGATGAAATTATTAAAACTGAAATTCATGCTAGTTTTGAGGGTGATACTTATTTTCCAAAGGATTTTGACTTAACAGCATTTAGAGAAGTCAATAGCCAATTTCATCCTAAAGATGACAAGAATGCCTATGATTTTACCGTGAAAGTTCTAGAAAGAAAGGGTTCATAAAAAGTGGAAAGAAGTGTTTTTGGGGTTTTTACGGCCTTTTTGTGCGCCATTTGCCTTGTTTGTTCCGTACAAACTTTTAGAAAAAGGCGGTATGGTTTGTCCATTTTATTTTTGCTTAATGCCTTTACAAATTTAGTGAATAGTATTCACGCTTTTTATATGACTTTATTTTAATTTGACGAATATATATTAAAGGGAGACTAGTATTATGCCTACAAATCGTAATGAAGAGATGATGGTATATTGTTCATTTTGTGGGAAGAACCAAGATGAGGTTCAAAAGATTATTGCGGGTAATAACGCTTTTATTTGTAATGAGTGTGTAGAATTAGCACAAGAAATTATCCGTGAAGAATTAGCCGAAGAAGTCTTAGCTGACTTGTCAGAGGTTCCAAAACCTCAAGAATTATTGCATATTCTAAACCATTATGTCATCGGTCAAGAACGTGCTAAAAGAGCGCTGGCTGTAGCGGTATATAATCACTACAAGCGTATTAATTTTCATGACAGTCGCGAAGAAGATGATGTTGAATTGCAAAAATCAAATATCTTAATGATCGGTCCAACGGGTTCTGGAAAAACTTTTCTTGCTCAGACCTTGGCTAGAAGTTTAAATGTACCGTTTGCGATTGCTGATGCGACAGCTTTAACAGAGGCTGGTTATGTCGGAGAAGATGTAGAAAATATTCTTTTAAAACTTTTGCAGGCAGCTGATTTCAATATCGAACGTGCAGAACGCGGAATCATATACGTAGATGAGATTGATAAGATCGCTAAAAAGAGTGAAAATGTTTCTATCACGCGCGATGTATCAGGTGAAGGAGTACAGCAGGCTCTCTTAAAAATTATTGAGGGTACTGTAGCAAGTGTTCCGCCTCAAGGAGGTCGCAAACATCCGCAGCAAGAGATGATTCAGGTTGATACCAAAAATATTCTTTTCATCGTTGGTGGTGCCTTTGATGGGATTGAAGAAATTGTAAAACAACGTTTGGGCGAGAAAATTATTGGTTTTGGTCAAAATAACAAAGCTATCGATGAAAACGAGTCCTACATGCAAGCTATTATTGCTGAAGATATTCAAAAATTTGGGATTATCCCTGAATTAATTGGTCGTTTGCCTGTTTTTGCTGCTCTGGAACAACTGACTGTAGACGACTTGGTTCGTATTCTTCGCGAGCCTAAGAATGCTTTGGTTAAACAATACCAGGCTCTCTTGTCTTACGATGATGTTAAACTAGAGTTTGATGATGATGCTTTACAGGAAATCGCGAACAAGGCCATTGAGCGCAAAACTGGGGCCCGTGGTCTACGTTCTATCATCGAAGAAACCATGATGGATGTTATGTTTGAAGTTCCAAGTAAAGAAAATGTGAAACTTGTCCGAATCACTAAAGAAGCTGTTGATGGTACGGATAAACCAATTTTAGAGACTGCTTGAGGTCAGAATATGGAAATTAACACACATAATGCAGAAATTTTGCTGAGTGCGGCTAATAAATCTCACTATCCTCAAGATGATATTCCAGAAATCGCTCTTGCTGGTAGATCTAACGTCGGTAAATCAAGTTTTATTAATACGATGCTTAATCGTAAAAATTTAGCGCGTACATCTGGGAAACCTGGGAAAACTCAATTATTAAACTTCTTCAATATTGATGATAAACTTCGGTTTGTTGATGTTCCAGGCTATGGTTATGCTAAGGTTTCAAAGACTGAACGTGCTAAATGGGGAAGAATGATTGAAGAATACCTGACCAGCAGAGAGAATCTGCGAGCTGTAGTCAGTTTAGTTGATTTACGACACGAACCAAGTGCGGATGATGTTCAAATGTATGAATTTTTGAAGTACTATGAAATTCCAGTGATTCTAGTAGCAACAAAAGCAGATAAAATTCCTCGTGGAAAATGGAACAAACATGAATCGGCCATCAAGAAAAAACTAAATTTTGACCCAGCCGATACATTTATTCTCTTTTCATCAGTAGATAAAACTGGTATAGATGCATCTTGGGATGCAATCTTAGAAAAAGTTAATAAATAACAAAAAAACAGAAGGAAACTTCTGTTTTTTTACTAAGAAAAAGTAAAACTGTCATGAAATTGTAACCAATTCGCATTTTATGTCATTATTTATTATGCTACAATTATTGTAGTATTTTTTAGGAGTTAAGACTATGAAGAAGAAAATGAGTGCACTTTTAGCAGTGATGACACTATTTATGTCTGCTATTATGATTAGTGCTTTACTAGCAAACAATACAAAGTCAGTTGATGCTAACGAAGAACAAACAGTTCAATACTATAATCCAACTGAAGTATTTATTTCTCAGATAGCTGAATCAGCTCGTCAATTGGGTCAGGAGAATGATTTATACGCTTCTGTAATGATCGCCCAAGCTATTCTTGAAAGTAATTCAGGTCGCTCAGGCTTAGCTTCAGCGCCTCACTACAACCTCTTTGGTGTAAAAGGACACTACGGTGGCCAGTCTGCTACAATGCTTACTTGGGAAGATGATGGTCAAGGTAATGCTTATAATATTGATGCAGAATTCCGTTCTTACCCAAGTTATTATGAATCATTACAAGATTATGTAGCAATTCTTCGCCAAGGTTATTATGCCAATGCATGGAAGAGTAACACAACTAGCTATCAAGATGCAACAGCGGCTTTAACTGGTGTTTATGCAACGGATTCAAGTTATAATGCAAAATTAAATTATATTATTGAAAAGTATAACTTGACTCAATATGATACTCCCAGTTATCAGCAAGCATACAGTGGCGATCTTGTTTATAATATTTATCGTCAGCAGTATACTAGTCAAGAAATATTGGACGAAGACGTCGCTTGGGCGAATCGTTAAACGAAAAAGTAGGAAAAGAGTTAGGAAAAGATCCTAATTCTTTTTTCTCTTAAAATTTAAGAAAACGATTTCGTAATTCTTCATTTTATGATATAATGGTCGTAATATTTTTTAAGGGGAAATTAGTATGGCAGAATCGTCATTTATCACAAAAGTTGCATTTGCTTGTCAGAAGAAAGAGGCCTTATTTGATAGTAGTAAGGCAAAGTATGCTGTTTGTTCTATGTACGCTGGGGCTTTCTTAACATTAAGTACTGCTGCAGGAGCAATTGCTGCAGACGTTATTAACAAGATAGTACCAGGCTCTGGACGCCTCCTGTTTCCGTTCATATTTGCTTGGGGATTGGTATATATCCTCTTCTTAAACGCTGAGTTAACAACATCAAACATGATGTACTTGACTGCAGGAACTTTTTTGAAAAAAATCAAGTTTTATAAAGCCTTGCTGATTTTACTGTACTGTACTTTCTTTAATCTTGTTGGAGCGGCAATTATTGGTTGGATTTTCAACCAAACAGTGGCTTATGCTGGATTGACACCGGATGGCTTCGTTGGGACAGTTGTTGCAAACAAGCTTAGCCGAGGTAATAGTGTAGTTTTATTTGAAGCTATTGTGGCTAACATTTTTGTAAATGTTGCTATTTTATCATTCTTATTGATTAAGAGTTCTACAGCAAAAATGTGGATCGTCATTTCAGCTATATATATGTTCGTGTTTTTGACTAACGAACACTTGGCTGCAAACTTTGCCTCTTTCTCATTGATTGCTTTTAATAAGATTGCTAGTCAGGTCCAAGGATTTGATGTTTTCAATGTTTTAAGACATTTCAGCATTACATTTATTGGTAATGTAATTGGTGGTGGTCTGTTGATTGGTCTTCCATATGCTTGGATGAACAAAGACGAAGAAACGTACGTTGATTAGATATAATTAAAAAAAGTTCAGGAAAACCTGACTTTTTTTCTTTTTTTGTGTTATAATAGATAAAATTTATTGGAAATAGAAAGTTTTCAGATAATGAACAAATCTTATTTTTACCTAGATATGAAAACTCATGAACTTCTTGTCCCATATAGCCAGACAAAACGTAGAGTTCGAGTCTTATTGCCGAAAAATTACTCAGAGGATCTTGAAAAAAGTTATCCTGTTGTTTATTTTCATGATGGACAAAATGTTCTTTATAGTAAAGAGTCTTTCAGCGGTCATTCCTGGAAGATTATTCCAATTATCAAACGCAATCCTGATTTAGAAAAAATGATTGTCGTCGCAATTGATAATGATGGAGTCAATCGAATGAATGAATACTCGGCGTGGAAGTATAAAGAAATGAATATTCCAGGTGTTTCTTTTGGTGGCAAGGGAAGTGAGTACGCTGAGTTCGTTATGGATGTCGTCAAACCTTTTATTGACGAAAATTATCGAACCAAATCAGATTTCAAACATACGGCTATGATCGGGAGCTCTTTAGGTGGCAATATTACTCAGTTTATGGGTGTTGAATATGAAGACCAAATTGGTTGTCTCGGTGTTTTTTCATCCGCTAATTGGCTTCATCAAGAAGATTTTGATCGCTATATCAAGCGTCAATCACTTAAACTGAATCAACGGGTCTTTATTTATGTTGGAACCGATGAGGCAGATGATACGGATAAAACCTTGATGGCTGGTAATATAAAACAAGCTTATATTGATTCATCTGTTAAATACTATCGTCAGCTCTTAGTTGCTGGTATAGATATTGACAATCTTGTTTTAAAAATTCAGGCTGGTGCCGAACATAACGAGATTGCTTGGTCAGAACATTTACTTGATTGCCTTCGTTTTTTAAGTGAGCAGTGGTAAATACAGTCTATAGGAAATGATCTTAATGTATCAAAGAAAGGAGTCTATTATGCATGTTGAATTTTTAAGTCATTGGAGTGGAAATCTTAATCGAGAAATGTATGTTAATCGCTATGGGCATTCTGGTCTTCCTGTTCTCGTCTTTGCCTCTTCTGGTGGAAGTCATAATGAATATGCAGACTTTGGCATGATTGATGCTTGCTCTGGTTTTATAGAAGCTGGTAAAGTACAATTTTTTACTTTGAGCAGTGTTGATAGTGAAAGTTGGTTAGCAGATTGGAAGAGCCCGCACGATAGAGCAGAGATGCATCGTGCTTATGAACACTATGTCATCCAAGAAGCCATTCCTTTTATTAAACATAAAACGGGCTGGTTTGATCCTATGATGACGACAGGCTGTTCAATGGGTGGTTATCATGCTATGAATTTCTTTCTTCAACATCCCGATGTTTTTAATAAAGTAATTGCTCTTAGTGGTGTCTATGATGCACGATATTTTTTAGGTGATTATGGGAATGATGAAGCAGTTTATCAGAATTCTCCAGCTGACTATATTTGGAATCAAAATGATAGCTGGTTTATTGATCGTTATCGACAGGCAGATATCATTGTTTGCACTGGGCATGGAGCTTGGGAGGCGGATGGATTGCCATCATTTTACACTCTGAAAAAAGCCTTTGATTATAAACAGATTCCTGCTTGGTTTGCTGAATGGGGCCACGATGTGGCTCATGATTGGGTCTGGTGGCGTAAGCAAATGCCATATTTCCTTAACGAACTCAACCTTTAATGGAGGTCATTTATGAATTATATCGTTATTTCCCCTTATTATCCTCAAAATTTTCAACAGTTCACAATTGAATTAGCTAATCAAGGTATAAATGTTTTGGGAATTGGCCAGGAACCGTATGACCAATTAGATCAACCTTTAAAAGATGCTCTGACAGAATATTTCCGTGTTGAAAATCTCGAAAATCTTGACGAAGTAAAAAGAGCTGTTGCCTTTCTCTTCTATAAGCATGGGCCTATTGATCGGATTGAATCTCATAATGAATATTGGTTGGAGCAGGACGCTCAGCTTCGTGAACAATTTAATGTCTTTGGAGCTAAGCCAAAAGATTTGAAGAAAACAAAATTTAAGTCTGAAATGAAAAAACTCTTTAAAAAGGCTGGTGTTCCTGTTGTGCCTGGACAGGTTGTCAAGACCATTTCAGGAGTTGACTTAGCTGTTAATAAACTTGGTTTACCTTTGATAGCTAAACCAGATAATGGTGTAGGAGCAGCAGCGACTTTTAAATTAGAGACGAAAGAAGACGTAGAACATTTCAAATCAGAATGGAATCAAGAAACAGTTTATTTCTTTGAAAAGTTTGTTCAGTCAGGTGAGATTTGTACATTTGATGGTTTGGTAGATAAAGATGGTAATATTGTCTTTTCAACTACCTTCGACTATGCCCATACACCTTTAGATTTGATGATCTATAAGATGGATAATTCCTACTACGTCCTCAAGGATATGGATCCCAAGCTCCGTGCTTACGGAGAAGCAATTGTTAAAGTCTTCGGTATGAAAGAGCGTTTTTTCCATATTGAGTTCTTCCGTGATGGGGATGATTATGTGGCAATTGAGTACAATAACCGTCCTGCGGGTGGTTTTACAATTGATGTTTATAATTTTGCTCATTCAATTGATCTTTACAAAGGATATGCGGCTATTGTAGCAGGAGAGCCTTTCCCAGCTACACACATGGAACCACAGTTCTGTCTAGCTACTTCACGTCGTGCTTCAACTAATTATGCATATGCTGAAGCAGATTTGCTGGAGAAATATAGAGATAACTTCAAGGTAAAAAAAGATATGCCAGCTGCCTTTGCAGAGCTGCAAGGTGACTATCTTTATATGTTGACCACTCCTAGTCGTGATCAAATGGAGCAAATGATTGAAGATTTCGCCAAAAAAGCAGACTAAGCTAGATTATGTCTTTCTATTATTTAACAGTTTAAAATTGCTAAAAACTAATCTAGCATAAAAAGATTGTGAAATTTTTGTTTAAAGTTCTAAAACCGGTCTATTCAACGGATAGACTGGTTTTTCTTTGTGAAATGACAAAAAGCATAAATTTTGACAGGGTTTTCATAATCGTTTAAAATATAATAGTAAATTGTAGCTTAGAAAGGCAATAATATGGCAACTTTAGACAAATCTCTCCTATTAGAGATGTTCCGTAAGATGGAAGAAATCCGTCGTATGGACTTAAAAATTGCACAACTAGTAAAAAAAGGAAAAGTTCCCGGTATGACTCATTTTTCTGTCGGGGAGGAAGCGGCTAATGTTGGAGCCATGCTAGCTTTAAATGCAGATGACCTGATCACATCCAACCACCGTGGGCACGGACAAGCTATTGCCAAAGGGATCGACCTCAATGGAATGATGGCTGAAATCCTTGGGAAGTACACTGGAACTTGTAAAGGAAAAGGTGGGTCTATGCACATCGCTGACCTTGATGCAGGTAACCTTGGTGCCAATGGTATCGTCGGAGGCGGTATGGGAATTGCAGTTGGGGCAGCGTTGACTCAGCAAATGCAGAAGACTGGTAAGATTGTTGTCTGCTTCTTTGGAGATGGTGCGACCAATGAAGGTGTCTTCCACGAAGCGGTGAATATGGCCTCTATCTGGAAACTACCAGTGATTTTCTATTGCATTAACAATGGTTATGGAATCTCTGCGGATATCAAGAAAATGACCAATGTGGAGCATATCCATCACCGTAGTGCTGCTTACGGAATCCCAGGAATGTTTATCGAAGATGGAAACAATGTTATCGATGTCTATGAAGGATTTAAGAAAGCTGTTGATCATGTTCGTGGTGGCAATGGTCCTGTCTTGATTGAAAGTGTAACTTACCGCTGGCTTGGTCACTCGTCATCTGACCCTGGTAAATATCGTACGCGTGAAGAAGTAGAATTGTGGAAACAAAAAGACCCAATCGAAAGCCTTCGCAAGTACCTCATTGAAAATAATATTGCAAGCGCTGAAGAATTGGAAGAAATCCAAGCTCAAGTTAAGGAAGCAGTAGAAGCTTCTGTTAAATTTGCAGAAGAAAGTCCATTCCCACCACTTGAATCGGCCTTTGAAGATATTTACGCAGACTAAGGAGAAAGAGATAAAAATGGAAACAAAAACAATGTCGTTCCGTGACACCATTATCCTTGCTATGTCTGAGGAAATGCGTCGCGATGAAAATGTGTTCCTGATGGGAGAAGACGTCGGTGTCTTCGGAGGAGACTTCGGAACTTCTGTTGGAATGCTTGAAGAATTTGGTCCAGAACGCGTCCGTGACTGTCCGATTTCTGAAGCTGCCATTTCGGGAGCAGCAGCAGGAGCAGCCATGACAGGACTCCGTCCAATCGTCGATATGACCTTCATGGATTTCTCGGTTATTGCCATGGACAACATCGTCAACCAAGCCGCTAAAACACGTTATATGTTTGGTGGTAAGGGTCAGGTTCCAATGACTGTTCGATGTGCAGCTGGTAACGGAGTTGGTTCTGCAGCCCAGCACTCTCAGTCTCTAGAGTCTTGGTTCACTCACATTCCTGGACTTAAGGTTGTAGCTCCAGGTACACCTGCGGATATGAAAGGACTGCTTAAGTCTTCTATCCGTGATAACAACCCTGTTATCATTCTTGAATACAAATCAGAATTTAACCAAAAAGGGGAAGTGCCAGTTGATCCAGACTACACAATCCCACTTGGAGTTGGCGAAATCAAACGCGAAGGAACGGATGTAACAGTCGTTACTTACGGTAAAATGCTTCGTCGTGTGGTTCAAGCCGCTGAAGAATTAGCTGAAGAAGGCATTTCAGTTGAAATTGTGGACCCACGTACCCTAGTTCCGCTTGATAAGGATATCATCATTAACTCAGTGAAGAAGACTGGTAAGGTTGTGCTTGTCAACGACGCCCACAAAACAAGTGGCTATATCGGAGAGATTTCAGCTATTATTTCAGAGTCAGAAGCGTTTGACTATCTAGATGCACCAATCCGCCGTTGCGCAGGAGAAGATGTGCCAATGCCTTACGCGCAAAACCTAGAAAATGCAATGATACCAACAGTTGAAAGCATTAAAGATGCCATCCGTAAAACTTATAACAAAGAATAGAATTGCATAAGTTAAATTATGTAAAAGTCTAGAGATTTTTAACTTTAATAACTTGAGATATGTTTTGTATCTAAGTTGTTTGTAAAGTTGCGACAGTTTTTGACGAATCGATAATATTCGACAAAAAACTTAGTAAGTCTACTAGGTTGACCGCCTAATAGCGGCAACCGTAGCAACTTGAGATACGTGTTGTACCCAAGTTGCTTGTAGAGTTGAATTCGGACGGAGGACTGCGAAAAAAAGATAGATTTTCTTGTGTTCATGGAACACAGCGTCAATCTCCTATTTTTTCATTGTCCTCTGCGTCCTTAATATCTTATATTCGAACACGGGCTAAAGTCTGCCTGAAAAAGATAAACTTTCCTAGAAACTGAAGTTTCTTTGTCAAGTTTCCTATTTTCGCTTTGACTTTTTACGCCCTTAGTATCATGTAATTGAATTCGGACGGAGGTCTGCGAAAAAAAGATAGATTTCTTTGTGTTTATCGAACACATCGTCAATTTCCTATTTTTTCATTGCCCTCTGCGTCCTTAATATCTTATATTCGAACACGGGCTAAAGTCTGCCTGAAAAAGATAAACTTTCCTAGAAACTAAAGTTTCTTCGTCAAGTTTCCTATTTTCACTTTGACTTTTAACGCCCTTAGTATCATAATTAGAATTGGAGAGGTCATGGCTGATGACAAGCTAAGAGCGACTCCTGCGGCTAGAAAGTTAGCGGATGATCTAGGGATCAACCTCTACGATGTTTCTGGCTCAGGTGCAAACGGTCGTGTCCACAAAGAAGACGTGGAAACTTATAAAGACACAAATGTGGTTCGCATTTCGCCACTTGCAAAACGAATTGCCCTCGAACATAACATTGCTTGGCAGGAAATTCAAGGAACTGGTCATCGTGGTAAGATAATGAAGAAGGATGTTTTGGCCTTGCTTCCTGAAAATATCGAAAACGACACCATCAAGTCTCCTGCTCAAATCGAAAAAGAGGAAGAAGTGCCTGATAATGTCACTCCTTATGGTGAGATTGAGCGTATTCCAATGACACCAATGCGTAAGGTTATCGCGCAACGTATGGTTGAATCTTACCTAACTGCGCCAACTTTCACACTCAACTATGAAGTTGATATGACTGAAATGCTGGCTCTTCGTAAGAAGGTTCTTGAGCCAATTATGGAAGCAACTGGTAAGAAGACTACTGTAACAGACCTTCTTTCACTCGCTGTTGTGAAAACATTGATGAAACATCCTTACATCAACGCTTCATTGACAGAAGATGGCAAGACCATTATCACTCACAACTATGTCAACCTTGCGATGGCAGTTGGTATGGATAACGGATTGATGACACCTGTTGTCTATAATGCTGAAAAAATGAGCTTGTCAGAGTTGGTTGTAGCCTTTAAGAATGTGATTGGTCGTACCTTAGATGGTAAATTGGCTCCAAGTGAATTGCAAAATTCAACATTTACAATCAGTAACTTGGGTATGTTTGGTGTTCAGTCCTTTGGGCCAATTATCAACCAACCAAACTCAGCTATTCTCGGAGTTAGCTCAACAGTTGAGAAACCTGTCGTTGTTAATGGCGAAATTGTTATCCGGCCAATTATGAGTCTGGGCTTGACCATTGACCACCGTGTTGTTGACGGAATGGCTGGAGCTAAGTTTATGAAGGATTTGAAGGCTTTGATTGAAGATCCAATTTCGATGTTGGTATAAGATTTTATTTTCTTTGCTATTCTCAAAAGCAAAGAAGCGCTCAGCAAGTGAAAAACGAAATTAGAAAAGGAAATAAAGATGGCTTTAGAAGTAATTATGCCAAAAGCCGGCGTAGATATGACCGAAGGGCAAATTGTCCAATGGAATAAGAAAGTCGGCGAATTTGTCAAAGAAGGGGAAATCCTTCTGGAAATCATGACTGACAAGGTCAGCATGGAATTGGAAGCTGAGGAAGACGGCTACCTGATTGCCATTCTCAAAGGTGACGGAGAAACTGTTCCAGTAACGGAAGTCATTGGTTATTTAGGAGAAGAAGGCGAAAACATTCCAACAGCTGGAACAGCAGCGCCAGAAGCTAGCCCAGCGCCTACAGTTAGTGCCTCAAACGACGATGGCAAGAGCGATGATGCCTTTGATATCGTTGTGATTGGCGGCGGTCCTGCTGGTTATGTCTCAGCCATCAAAGCCGCTCAGTTAGGCGGTAAGATTGCCTTGGTTGAGAAGTCTGAGCTCGGTGGGACCTGCCTGAACCGTGGCTGTATCCCTACTAAGACTTACCTGCACAATGCTGAAATCATTGAAAACCTTGGTCACGCTGCTAACCGCGGTATCATTATCGAAAATCCAAGCTTCTCAGTAGACATGGACAAGGTCCTTGAAACTAAAAACAAGGTCGTAAA
The DNA here is from genome assembly GCF_001807785.1 of Streptococcus sp. HMSC10A01. Classification (NCBI taxonomy): domain Bacteria; kingdom Bacillati; phylum Bacillota; class Bacilli; order Lactobacillales; family Streptococcaceae; genus Streptococcus; species Streptococcus sp. HMSC10A01. The sequence goes on from NZ_KV790969.1 coordinate 47,056, forward strand.
TACCCTTGTTGGCGGTGTTGCTGGCCTTCTTCGCAGCTATGGCGTAGATGTTCATAAAGGAATTGGTACCATTACTAAAGACAAGAATGTTCTTGTAAACGGCAGCGAGCTGCTAGAAACGAAGAAGATTATCCTTGCTGGTGGTTCAAAAGTCAGCAAGATCAATGTTCCTGGTATGGAGTCATCTCTTGTTATGACCAGCGATGATATTCTGGAAATGAACGAAGTGCCTGAAAATCTGGTAATTATCGGTGGTGGTGTTGTCGGTATTGAGCTTGGACAAGCCTTCATGACATTTGGATCAAAAGTCACTGTTATCGAAATGATGGACCGTATTGTACCTGCTATGGATGCGGAAGTTTCTAAAAACCTTCGCCTCATTCTGGAGCGCAAGGGCATGACAATTCTAACTGAAACTAAGTTGGAAGAAATCATCGAAGAAAACGGAAAACTCCGTATCAAGGTTGAAGGAAAAGAAGATATTCTAGCAGATAAGGCCCTGCTTTCTATCGGACGCGTGCCAGACCTAGAAGGCATCGGTGAGGTCGAGTTCGAATTGGATCGCGGCCGCATTAAGGTCAATGAGTATATGGAGACTTCTGTTCCGGGTATTTACGCGCCAGGAGATATCAATGGTACTAAGATGCTGGCTCATGCAGCCTTCCGTATGGGTGAAGTTGCTGCTGAAAATGCTCTGAAAGGTAATCACCATGTTGCTAAACTCAATCTGACGCCTGCAGCTATCTACACCCTGCCAGAAGTAGCAGCAGTTGGTTTGACAGAAGAGCAAGCTCGTGAAAAATACGATGTAGCGATTGGTAAGTTCAACTTTGCTGCTAATGGCCGTGCCATTGCTTCGGATGCAGCTCAAGGCTTCGTTAAAGTCATTGCTGACAAGAAGTACGGTGAAGTGCTCGGTGTTCATATCATCGGTCCTGCAGCTGCAGAATTGATCAATGAAGCATCAACCATCATCGAAATGGAAATCACCGTAGAAGAAATGCTTAAGACTATTCACGGTCACCCAACCTTCTCAGAAGTTATGTACGAAGCATTTGCTGATGTACTGGGATTGGCAGTTCACTCACCTAAGAAAAAATAATTTAAAAGATAGATTAGACTGGGCATAAATCATTGTTCCAGTCTCTATCGTATAAAGAGGAAGCTTATGAAATACATTGTTAACTACTCAAATGACACAGCTTTTAATATTGCTCTGGAAGAATATGCTTTCAAACACCTCTTAAATGAGGATGAAATTTTCCTGCTCTGGATTAACAAACCTTCTATCATCGTGGGGCGTCACCAAAATACCATCGAAGAAATCAACCGTGATTATGTTCGTGAGCATGGCATTGAAGTTGTGCGTCGTATCAGTGGAGGCGGAGCTGTTTATCACGATTTAAACAACCTAAATTACACCATTATCTCTAAGGAAAGCGAAGATCGTGCCTTTGACTTCAAGAGCTTCTCTACACCAGTTATCAATACCTTGGCAGAGCTTGGAGTAAAAGCTGAATTCACTGGCCGTAATGACCTGGAGATTGACGGAAAGAAGTTCTGTGGTAATGCGCAGGCATATATCAATGGCCGTATCATGCACCACGGTTGCCTGCTCTTTGATGTTGATTTGTCTGTCTTGGCAAATGCACTTAAAGTCTCTAAAGACAAATTCGAATCAAAAGGAGTTAAATCCGTCCGTGCACGCGTGACAAATATTGTCAATGAATTGCCAGAAAAGATTACTGTCGAAGAATTCCGCGACCTGCTTCTGGACTATATGAAGAAAGAATATCCAGAAATGACAGAATATGTCTTCTCTGAGAAAGAATTGGAAGAAATCAAGAAAATCAGAGATAGCAAATTTGGAACTTGGGACTGGAACTATGGTAAATCGCCTGAATATAATGTGCGTCGAGGCACCAAGTTTACCAGCGGTAAGGTAGAAATCTTTGCCAATGTTGTTGAATCCAAGATTCAGGATATTAAAATCTATGGAGACTTCTTTGGTATTGAAGACGTAGCAGCAGTAGAAGATGTGTTACGTGGTGTTAAATACGAACGAGAAGATGTCCTTGAAGCTCTTGAAACGATTGATATCAGCCGCTACTTCGCTGGAATCAGCAGACAAGAAATTGCCGAAGCTATTGTCGGTTAAAATATGACATAAAGAAAACCAAGCTCTCGAAGAGTTTGGTTTTTCTACCACTTACTTAGGAAATCTTACCACTTACCGAAAAGGGGTAGATTTGCTATTGTCCATTTGTTAGGATAAGGGTGCAAAGGGGAAAATACATCTTAAGGAGGATATCATGAAACCATCATTTTTGAAAAACGCTGTGGCGTTAGTAAGCTGTGCCTTGCTCGCTTTTAGAGCGGCGCAAGTCCAAGCTGATGAGCAAAAGTTGCCGTCAGGCACGCCTTACGACCAAATCGGTCAGAAGATTGAAAATTACTACCAAAAACACGAAAAAACAGCCAGTCTGCTCCCTTTGCTTGGTCGCTCTGGCAACACCTGACTTGTGGGCTTATTTTGTCTACCATGCTGCTACTTTTCTTCTTTATCCAAAGCGTCCTAAAACTTAGTAGCTCACAAAGCGACCGTGTTTGGTTTTCTATGGGCTTTGTGGCAATAGGTGCTAGCCTTCTGATTAGCTTGATTGCCCCATTTTTCATGCGCGTCAAATTCCAAGTGAGCAAGAGTAAAAAGGTCTTGACCTACTTAACCAGCAGCGCTTCGCTTATTACAATACTCAATCTCCTCTACTGGTTTCTTTATCAGTGGTGGACGCTCTATTAAAAGAAAGGAAAACGATGACTCATTCTCAAAAAATCGAAACGATGATCCGAAATGGCTCCGACCAGCTCTACACCATCTGCTACCCCAATCCCGACAAGGAAACGATTATCTTGCTACACGGTGGACCGGGAGCACCTGACGACTTTCTTTGGTTTGCGCCAGAGTTTGAAGAAAACTTCCAAATCATCACCTTTCACCAGCGGGGAACCAGAAAATCTCCCTGCCTGAGCGGTGATTATAGCATAGAAGCCCATATAGCAGACATTAACACAATCGCCAACCAATTCGGACTAGAAAAATTTCACCTTTTTGGACATTCCTGGGGCGGTCTGTACGCGCAAATCTACGCCAATAAAAATCCCGACCGCCTCCTTAGTCTCTTGCTTTCCTCGTCAGGAACAGGGACAGGCTCCCAGTGGCAAGAAATGGAAAAGGAGATGATGCGCTACAATCGAAAACACTGCACTTTTCTTGAGTGGACGAAAATGGGGCTCAACACTCTGCTTGGCGGTCTCGGTAGTTCCAAGGCTTCGCAGGCTCTCTTTCGCCAAGTAGTCCGTAATTACAATGCCGACTATCCAGCCTTTCATGATGTGAAACTAGACATGAGCAATGTTTCAGTCCAGGCAAGCAATCAAACGAGAAAGGAAATCACTGCCTACCCTCTCTTGCCCCGCCTAGAACATCCTCCTTTTCCTATCACCGTGACCTTTGGTGACAATGATATTTTTGGCGCCAGTGGACATTTTGTCATCAGCCGCTACCCTAGCGCCCAAGTCTTTACGATTAAAAACAGCGGCCACTTCCCATTTCTTCATAATCCGCAGGATTACTTTGCTATCTTGCACCAGCATTTTCAACCTTAGCATGAACCTCTAAAGTTTTCCAACTTTAGAGGTTTTCACTTATCTGCAACTTATCCCTCTTTTTCGGGCTCTTTGTCAACTGTAATGGGTTGATGAAAAGTTATAATCTGGAGAGGACTAAATCAGCCCTCTCTTTTTTGATGTTCAAAGCGATGAGGATTCTAGTTTTAAAATTGTCAAAGTTCCGAAAGCGTTTCGCTCGATGACTTTGATGAGGTTGTTAGTAGTTTCTAGTTTTGCGTTTGAGTAGGGCAGTTCCAGTGCGTTTAGGATCTGATCCTTGTTTTTCAAGAAGGTCTTAAAAACAGTTTGAAAAATAGGATTTACATAAGAAATGGTATCTTCAATGAGTCCAAAGAAATGCTCAGTTTTTTTCTCTTGAAAATGAAAAAGCAGGAGTTGGTAGAGTTTATAGTGTTCTCAGAGTTCTTGAGAGCAAGAGAGAAGTTTTTCTAGAATCTCTCCGCTGGTCAAGTGCATGCGAAAAGTTGGACGATAAAAACGTTTATGGCTGAGTTTACGGCTATCCTGTTGAATGAGTTTCCAGTAGCGTTTGAGTGCCCTATAAGAGAACATCAAGGCTTACGATCTGATGAAGAGTAAGACGGTTTACTTTATCGGAAAACTATTCACGGACAATCCTCAGCCAGGCGATGAAATTAGCTTCGAAGGATTGAATGGGGAGACAGCAGAAGGCTCCTACGAAGCGGTCAAATGTTTCCTAACTAGAGAAAGCGCTGAAAAGTACAACACCAAAAATCGACCAGTCACAGCAGCAAACCTAGAACATCTCAAGCACTTCTGGAGCAAACCACTGATTGTCGAGCCACATCGGAACTATTGGATTGGATTTTTATAAGAAAAAGAGCGAAGCATCAAAACTAGATTTTTCGCTCTTTTGTTGTTATGGCTGTCTCTATTGTTACATATTTTAAATTATGTAATATTATAATTTATCCAAAGCATTCTTTTGTTCGTCGTTGACAATGTGGGTGTAGAGGTCTGTTACCTGAGTGCTAGCATGTCCTAGCTGATGACTGACGAGAACTTGAGATTTGGTTGCATCGTATAAACGTGTAGCAAGTGTGTGGCGGAGTTTGTGAGGCGTCACTCGCACCTTGAAGTCCTCAGAATACTTAGCCACCATTTTTTCGACACTGGAAGCATCGATTCGATTAGGAGTGCCACGGTATTCAGTCAAAAAGAAGGCTGTATCAGTCTTTTCGGCCTTATATCGCTTACTCCGAATGCTCAGATACTCTTCTAAATAAGGCTTTGCAAAGGCAGCAACGTTGACAGAGTCTCTTTTCCCACCTTTTCTTGTCACTTCAATGACCATCATCTTTAGATTAATGTCTTTCAGATCTAGATTGACCGCTTCAGACAGACGAATACCAGAGGCTAGCAGTAAGGCAATAATGGCTAAATCTCGTTCTTTGTTCTTGTTAAAAGAAGACAGAGCACGATTAGAAAGCTTCTTAGGATACTCTGTATCGATATACTGGAGAAATTCTTCCGTCTCATCACCTAAAAAGAGCTTCTGCTTAATATTCTCTGCACGAGCAGCCAGAGTTTCCTTTTTCTTCTTAGTAGCAACCTTTTTCATCACATTTCGATAGAAGTAGGGCTCACCCTGCTCGTTTTCCACTTCCTCAGTCAAATATTTGTAGAGGCTGGACAAAGCTGAAAGAGTCCGGTTTATAGTTGTCTGAGAAACACCGTTTTGGGTTGTATTGGCATTGAGCAGAGGACGTTCACGTAGGTAAAGAATAAAGGATTCCATGTCTTTTTTGGTCATGTGCTCCAGAACGTCTAAGGGGATCTCGGCCATGGTGTCAGCATCCGATATTCCAGATTCCAAAACCCAGGTAAAAAATCGATCGTATTCCTTTAAGTATTCGTACAAGGTTGTAAAACTGTATGGAACAGCCAGTTTTGATTGATAGTATTCCAAAACGTACCAGGGCATGGCTTGTTTGAGTTTATCAATCCGTTCTAATAAGATCTCGCGTTTCATGTTTTTCTCCAAATCTTTCTATACTAGTAGTATAGCATATCTAGATATATTTTTCAAGAAAATTATAGTTTTTCGGAAAGATGTAAGAGGGCATATATAGTCCACTTTATTACAAAAACAGATAATAAAAACAAGGCAGAATTGAGAAACTACATTCTGTCTTGTTTTAGCAAAACTTATTCTTCTAATTTGATTTTTTGGAAATAATCCAGTTGCCATTTTTGTGTTGCCTGAGCTGTTTTATTTAAATTGCTGCACCAGGACGGATAAAGCCGCATAGCCATCTTTCCTTTAAAATTCTTTGTAGAAAGAATTTTTTTACTGATAGCCACCTCTTTGGGAATGATAAATAAACCGCAATGACAGCTGTCTATCACGACAATAAGCAGTTCATCACCCAAGTCCTCATCTGTATAAGGGATATTCTTGTTGTTTTGGTCTTTTTTCCAAAAGACTGTAAAGTAGCCTTCTTTTTTAGGTGTTTTCTTTGCCAAACGGCATCTTTTATATTCTTGATCATCCTTTGGCTTAATCAAAATGCTTTCATAGTCTTCATTCCATTTTTCATTTATCAGATCAAAGTCACCGTAATATCTATGAAGAATGTCGATCATTTTCATTGTTTTATTGTCTTTCTTAATCTAAATTTTTTCCTCACAGATAATTCTTGAGTATTGCTTGCAAATATTTTACTTAATTAAAATTATGTAAAATATTACAGAAATAAAAACTCTTTAATTAAATCAATCACCTGTTCGTTCTGCGGCAGGGAGGAATGATGAGCATCTTTCCCTACGATGACTACTTCTCTGTGTGAAGCAATCTTTCCTTTATAAATCAAGCTCCCAGCCTCTACACTGCTTTTATGGACAATTCCGTCACCGTCTCGGAAAAAGATTCCCATAATTGACAAATGTTGCAACTTCTTAGGTAGATTTTCTTGGTTAGATATGAAGTCATCTAACATCTCAACTCGATGATTGATGTTTTTCTTATTCAGATTATAAGGACTACCAATAGTCAGGAGTTTTTCCATCTCTAACCCAGAATGGTTGGCCAGGTATTGCTGCAGAAATACTGTAAAAACTAGACCACCGTTAGAATGCCCTAGCGCCTTAAAACTGTTAAAAGAATACTTCTCTCTTAAGACTATTAAAGCAGTGTCAAACATTGCCGCCTGCTGCTTGATATTTTCATATCCATCACGATTATTTTGAAAGCCAACTACAAAGATTGGCTGTTTGTCTTTTTTACGTAAATGACCTCGGTAAGTCATGTGTCCATCATTCCAGACTTTGATACGAACAAGGCTATGATGTGAATGCAGATTGCGGTTGAGCTTTTTAACCATTCGATTAAAGGGATTTTCCGTTGCAGAACTACCCGGAATCATGATGATCGGGCTGATTTTTACCTTGCTGGTTGGCAGATGATCTATGTCTTTTTTAGGAAATTTATCGAAAAAATTGTTCAAGATGGCTAAAAAATTTTTTAAGAATTTTTGGAGTATTTTTGTAAGACTATTTTTCATATTTTTATTGGCTATATTTTCTTATTTAGGAGCTTGTTTTTGCTCTTCTTTTTGAGAATTAACGATATACTGGTTCACTAGGGAAACAACTTCGTCATTGGTGGGGAGGTCAGAATGCTGAGCATCTTCTCCTGTAACGGTGATCTCCGTATAGCTTTTAGCTTGATTTTGGTAGATGTATTTACCGGCAGAGACGCTGGCATCTGGTACTAATTCGTCTGAATCATAAGTAATGGTTCCGGCAACTGAGTGCATAATCAAAGTGGACGGGATATTTTTTTTATTCTTAATAAAATCAGCCAGCATTTCTGATTTGTTATTGATATTCGTTTCATTAAAGTTATAAGGCGTTCCTACAGTCATCAAAGTCTTTAAATCTACATCGTATTCATTGAGGTAATTTTCTATAAAAGCTGTATATATCAATCCACCATTAGAATGAGCGAAAGCTTTGAAATTGTTAAAACTATACTTGCTTTGCAGATCAGCAAAGGCTGCGTGAAACATCTTAGCTTGCTTTTTAATATTATTATAGCCATCAGCGTTGTTTTCAAATCCTACAACGATAACTGGTTCATTATCTTTTGACGAGATAGAGCCACTATACGTAATCCGTCCGTCATTCCAAACCTTTACCTTTAAAAGGCTGTGTTTGACTCCTTTTTTTGTCTGATTTAGCTTTTTAACTAAGCCATCAAAGCGGTTTTCAGTTGCGGAACTACCTGGAATCATGATGATGGGAGATAATTTTGAATTGTGAAATTTTTCAATAGCCTTGATGTTTTGTCTAGTCCAAGAGTATGAAGGAATGGCTAAGACCAAAATAAAGGCAAAGGCTAGGACTAAGCTGATTTTAATCTTTTTTGACATCTGCTCCTCCTCCTTCTTCTTTTAGTAAGTCTTCCTGGATTCTATTGTTGAGTTTCACAAAAGGAATATAGATCAGGACATCAATGATGAAGACAAGTATACCCAAAGCAAAAGCTCTTAAACTTCCTCCAGATCCGATAAATGCGTAAAGTACACTTGGTGTACCGTCAGGAACTGGATAAACAACTGGAGGCATGAGTTTCAAGGCTAGAGCCCCATAAGCAAAAAGCATATTAATCAAGGGGGTTAAAATAAATGGAATTAAATAAATCACATTCAGCATGATTGGAACCCCAACCATCATAGAGGCACCGTTATTGAAGAGAGCAGGAAACAAGCTCAGAAGGCTAACCTGCTTATTTCTTTGATTTTTAGCAACCAGTAAAATAGCGATGACCAAAGCCAACAGAGCCCCGACTCCAGCAAAACCGCCGAATCCTTGGTAGAGCGTTGTTTGAGTATAGGGATAGGGAATGTTAACGCTAGTCTTATTGGTCAGAACATAGTTTAAATTGCTTGTAGCAAATGGATCATCTGTAAATTGCTGATTTGCAAAAGACACGCTATTTCCGAACCAAGCAGATAAAGAAAGGAAGATAGCGTTTATAAAAGTTGCAATAAGATTGCTCTTACTGGTTACAAGAGAGCTAAAAAATTGATTGATGAATGTAAATAGATTGTAGTAATTAGCTAAAGCCAGGAGGAAATTTAAACATACAGCTAAGGCGAGAGAGTAGAAAATTGGTCGAATACTCTTTGGTTGGGAATTAAACTGTTCATCCACGATTTTCTCATCACTTTCTGAGGCAGTCCAGTCAAATATTTTCCCAACAAGATAACCAATAAAGATAGCAAAAATGAGATTCGTAGCCACTGGGAAATGAACCCTAGTTAGTGCGCCGTGATTAAGCGGTGCAGTGAAAAATTCTCTGGAATAGAGAATTAGATTGAAAAAGAATGCTGTGATTCCAGTAGTTCCAGTACTCTTACCATAAAAAGCTGCAGTATATTTTGCACTAAAATAAGCTGTTAAGAGTCCCACTGCTCCTCCTAAAAGAGAAGAAAAATTTGTTAGGAAAAGTCCAATGGTTTGAAAATGCGGAAGCCAAGAGGAAATGCTAAGGAGCATGTTGATGTAGCCTGTCGAAGAGAATACAGAATCTCCAATAATTCGTGTAATGGATCCAAGGATAATGAAGGGAAATAAAGAAACAAGAGTTTTCTGCCCTATTTGAACAATACCCATTCTACGAAAGCGAATGATATTATTAATGATATGATTTTTCATAAAATATGTTGCCTTTCATCCGAAAACAAAAGGCTAAGATAGAATTGACAATAAACATGAATCCCCTTAGCCTTAATATTATCGCTTTATTTCCGCTTCTTCTTATTCTTTTTCATTTGCTTAGCCATTTTGTTCATACTTCGACGCATCAGAAACTCTCCGGCCTTCCCTTTTAGGCCACCACCAAACATTTGGCTCATATCTGGCATACCAGCTCCTCCCAAAGCTGACATATCCGGCATGCCGCCTTGACCCATCATATCTTGAAGTGCTGACATATCTGGCATTGCACCGCCTCCTGGCATGTTTTTAGGCATATTGTTTGGATTGAGTCCCATTTGCTTCATCATCTTGCTCATGTCACCAGAGAGAACACCTTGCATCAATTGTTTAGACTGATTGAAATCTTTGATAAATTTATTGACGTCTACAAAGCTGTTTCCTGAGCCATTGGCAATTCGACGACGACGGCTAGGTGTCAATAAATCAGGATTTTCACGTTCTTCAGGTGTCATTGAAGATACAATGGCACGCTTGCGGGCAATTTCTCTTTCATCGACCTTAAAGTTTTTAAGAGCAGGGTTACTAGCCATACCAGGTAGCATTTTGATCAAATCTTCCATGGGACCCATGCCTTGCACTTGGTCTAATTGATCAATGAAATCATTGAAATCAAAGGTATTTTCCCGCATCTTTTCAGCCATTTCAAGCGATTTTTTCTCATCGTATTCTTGAGAGGCCTTTTCGATCAGAGTCAGCATGTCTCCCATGCCCAAAATCCGGCTGGACATGCGGTCTGGATGGAAGGTTTCGATATCAGTGATTTTTTCACCAGTACCAGTAAATTTAATAGGTTTACCAGTAATCTGACGGACAGATAGAGCTGCACCACCACGGGTATCACCATCAATCTTAGTCAGGATAACCCCAGTCACTTCCAGTTGGCTGTTAAATTCACGAGCGACATTAGCTGCTTCCTGACCAATCATGGCATCAACAACCAAGAGGATTTCATTGGGATTAGCCAGCGCTTTGACATCTGACAGCTCCTGCATGAGTTTTTCGTCAATCTGAAGGCGACCAGCCGTATCAATCAGGACATAGTCGTTGTGGTTGGCCTTGGCTTGCTCCAAACCTTGACGGACAATCTCAACAGCTGGAACTTCTGTACCCAAAGCAAAAACAGGTACATCAATTTGCTCTCCCAGTGTTTTTAGCTGATCAATAGCCGCTGGCCGGTAAATATCTGCCGCAATCATGAGCGGGCGAGCATTTTCTTCTTTCTTGAGCTTATTAGCAAGCTTTCCAGCAAAGGTAGTCTTACCAGCCCCTTGCAGACCAACCATCATGATAATAGTCGGAATCTTTGGTGATTTGATAATTTCAGCAGTATCAGAGCCCAGGATAGTTGTCAGCTCTTCGTCAACAATCTTGATAATCTGTTGAGCTGGATTGAGGGTGTCAATGACCTCATGGCCGACCGCGCGCTCACGGACTTTCTTGATAAAGTCTTTGACAACTGGCAAGGCAACGTCAGCTTCTAAAAGAGCCAGACGAATCTCTTTTGTAGCTTCCTGAACATCGCTCTCTGAGATCTTTCCTTTTCTGCGAAGATTTTTAAAGACGTTTTGCAGACGTTCTGTTAAACTTTCAAATGCCATTTTGTAATTCTCCTAGTTTCTATTTCAATCAATTTAGTGGAAATCGTCCATGACGACTTAAACATTGGTATTCTTTTGTAGAGAGTTCTTTCATAATCTCATTTGGATATCCCCAGCAACTGAATCCTAATTTCATCGCTTTAGAAAGATCGTCGGGGGAGATGATTTGCACTCTGGCAGGGAAAGGTTCTTCCGACTCCAATAACCAGCAAGACATTCCCTTATAGATAACTTGTCTTGCCATGATTAGTCTCTGTTATCAATGCTGGATAGAGTTGCAATTTGCTCTTGCAAGAAACCATCTTTAGGATACTTTTCAGCGATTTCCTCCAGGATTTGGCTCCTAACAATGTAGTCAGAATACATATGTAACTTCATTTCATAGTCTTCTAAAATTTTCTCTGTTCGTTTGATATTATCATAGACTGCCTGACGGCTGACACCAAATTCTTCAGCTATTTCAGCAAGACTATAATCATCCGCATAATATAGCTCAATATAATTCATTTGTTTATCTGTCAATAGAGCAGCATAAAATTCAAACAGAGCATTCATACGATTGGTTTTTTCGATTTCCATAAGAAATATTATACCAAAAAAGGCTGATAAACTCTAGTTACTCACAGTGGAAATGACTTTTCTTTCGCAAATGTTTTAAGGTAATTCAAATTCATCTTTTTCGGGTTTTAAAAACACCCTTGTATTTTTAAGGGTGTGACGTAATTATAATTATGTAAATTAGTTATTTTCTAAATAAAATTCAAAACGATCTCCGACATATTGACTTTTTACATACTCAAAGGCTGTCCCATCTTCAAAATAAGATACTTGAGTCAAGGCTAAAATGGCATGACCTCTCGGGATTCCAAGATAATGGGCGATTTTTTCCTTAGCCAAGCGGGCGTATATCGTTTGTTGAGATTTGCCAATCTTATAACCATGTTCTTGAAGAGTTTGAAAGAAATGACTGGTGATCTCTTCTTTGTTAAAATTTTTAATAAACTTTTCTGGTATTGAAGCTACTTCGTATACCACTGGTAGCTTATCAGCATAGCGAACCCGCTCCATTCGAATAATATTTTCAGTCTTGTTTATTCCTAGCTTTTCGACTTCTTGTTTGCTTGGTAGAGTTCGTCGATAGGAAATCAACTGACTGGAAGGTGTTTTACCCTGAGACTTCATAATCTCAGTAAAGCTGGTAGTGCCTCTCATTTTCTCCTGGACGCGCGTGCTGGCAACAAATGTTCCGCTCCCAACCCGTCGTTCCAGTACTCCTTCTTCTACAAGGAGTGTGATAGCTTGGCGAAGAGTCATACGACTAACTTGAAAAGTCTCAGCTAAGTCTCGCTCACTGGGTAATCTCTGTCCGATTTGCCAGACTTCTTCATCAATTTCCTTTTTGATTTGATCATGAATTTGTAAATAAGCAGGGAGCATAGTGATCTCCTTTTTGGATTTCCTTTTAAAAATATTGTATTATCAATCGAAATAAAAGTCAACATTTACTTCATGGCATTGGAAAAAGCCTCTCTTTTATGATAAAATAAGGAAAAATAAATTTCTTTTAGGGAAGGAAAAAGATGACTAAATCTGAATTGCAAGATGTCGAAAAAATTATCGTATTGGACTACGGCAGCCAATACAACCAGCTCATCTCTCGTCGGATTCGTGAAATTGGGGTTTTTTCTGAATTAAAGAGTAATAAAATTTCCGCTGCAGAGGTAAAAGAAATCAATCCTGTCGGAATTATTCTTTCTGGTGGACCAAACTCTGTTTATGAAGACGGTTCCTTTGATATTGATCCTGAAATTTTTGAGTTAGGTATTCCAATTTTAGGGATTTGCTATGGGATGCAACTTTTGACTCATAAATTAGGAGGTAAGGTTGTACCGGCTGGTGATGCTGGAAACCGCGAATACGGTCAGTCTAAATTGACTCGCACTGCTTCTCCTCTTTTTGAGAGTACACCTGAAGAACAGTTGGTTCTGATGAGCCATGGGGATGCGGTAACTGAAATTCCAGCTGACTTTGTACGCACTGGTACTTCTGCTGACTGTCCTTTTGCAGCTATTGAACATCCTGCTAAGAAAATTTATGGGATTCAATTCCACCCTGAAGTTCGCCATTCTGAGTTTGGCTATGATATCCTTCGCAACTTTGCTCTAAATATCTGTGGAGCCAAAGGCGACTGGTCAATGGATAATTTCATTGATATGCAGATTAAACAAATCCGTAAGACTGTTGGCGACAAACGTGTTCTTCTCGGCCTATCAGGTGGGGTTGATTCTTCTGTGGTCGGTGTTCTTTTGCAAAAAGCTATTGGCGACCAATTGATCTGTATCTTTGTTGATCACGGCCTTTTGCGTAAGGGTGAAGCTGATCAAGTTATGGAAATGTTGGGCGGAAAATTCGGACTAAATATCGTCAAAGCAGACGCAGCTAAACGTTTCCTTGATAAACTCGCAGGTGTTTCTGATCCAGAACAAAAACGCAAAATCATTGGGAATGAATTTGTCTATGTTTTTGACGATGAAGCCAGCAAACTGAAAGATGTAAAATTCTTGGCTCAAGGAACTCTTTATACCGATGTGATTGAGTCTGGTACTGATACCGCTCAGACTATTAAGTCTCACCACAACGTGGGTGGTCTGCCTGAAGATATGCAGTTTGAACTGATTGAACCGCTGAATACACTCTATAAGGATGAAGTTCGTGCTTTGGGTACTGAACTTGGTATGCCTGATGAAATCGTCTGGCGCCAGCCGTTCCCGGGACCGGGACTTGCTATTCGTGTCATGGGAGAAATCACTGAAGAAAAATTAGAAACTGTTCGTGAGTCTGATGCTATTCTTCGTGAAGAAATCGCTAAAGCTGGTCTTGACCGCGATATTTGGCAGTATTTTACTGTTAATACAGGTGTTCGTTCTGTTGGTGTTATGGGAGACGGACGTACATACGACTACACAATTGCTATTCGTGCTATCACTTCTATCGATGGCATGACAGCTGATTTCGCTAAAATTCCTTGGGAAGTCTTACAGAAAATTTCTGTACGTATTGTAAACGAGGTAGACCACGTCAACCGCATCGTCTATGATATCACAAGCAAACCACCTGCAACCGTTGAGTGGGAATAAAATTAGACTAAAAAGCGTAGGAAGTTTTCTTTCCTACGCTTTTAAATTGTTTCTTTTGTTTGTTTTCTACTCTAACCCACTCAGGTATTCATAGCGCTCGTATTTTTCCAGCAGTTTTTCGTTCTGCTCATCCAGTTCTTGCTGGAGTTGAGACAGACGAGTAAAGTCAGAGCCATTCTCCTGCATGGCCGCTTCAATCTCAGCAATTCGCCCCTCCAGCGCCTCGATATCGGCCTCGATAGTCTCCCACTCCTGCTTTTCAAAGTAGGTCATGCGCTTTTTCTCCTCACTCACTTTGGTCGATTTTTCCTTTTCGGTCTTTTGGGAAATAGCAGAGCTTTCTGCCAGAAAGGCTTTTTCATCCAGGTAATCCGTGTAATTGCCGAAAAACTCTCTGATACCCCCATCCTCAAAGGCCAAAATCTTGCTAGCTACCTTGTCTAGGAAATAACGGTCATGGCTGACTGTAATAACAGGCCCGGCAAAGCCTTGCAGAAAGTTTTCCAGTACCGTCAGAGTTGCAATATCCAAATCATTGGTCGGCTCGTCAAGAAGCAAGACATTTGGCTTTTCCAAAAGAAGCTTGAGCAGATAAAGGCGCTTTTTCTCTCCGCCAGAAAGCTTTTCGATTAAAGTTCCATGAGTAGATCGAGGAAAGAGAAACTGCTCCAAGAGTTCTGCAATGGAAGTCGTTCCACTGCCTATCTTGACCTCCTCGGCCACTTCTTGCAGGTAATTAATGACTCGCTTAGACTCATCTAATCCCTCAATCTGCTGAGAGAAATAGGCTACTCGGACTGTCTCTCCGATAATAAGCTGACCAGCCTGAGGCTCAAGTTTACCAGCAATCAGATTGAGCAAGGTTGACTTGCCGACACCGTTATCTCCGACAATCCCAATGCGGTCCTTGTTCTGGATCAAAAGACTAAATTGAGAGAGGATAGGTTTCTGGTCATATGCAAAGTCAACGTTTTGAAACTCAATGACTTTCTTACCAATACGGCTGGTTTCAAAGTTCATTTCTAGATTGCTGTTAGTCGTCTGACCGGACAAATCGTTCTTGAGGTCATGGAAACGATTGATACGAGCCTGTTGCTTGGTTGCTCGAGCCTGAGGCTGCCGCCGCATCCAAGAAAGCTCCTGCTTATATAACTGCTGTTTCTTATGGAGTAAGGCCGCATCCCGTTCATCCTGCTCTGCCTTGAGACGGACATAGTCTTGATAATTTCCCTGGTATTCAATCAAGCGACCGCCATCTAACTCAAAAATTCGTGTCGAAATATTATCCAAGAAATAGCGATCATGGGTGATGAAAAGGACGGTTTTCTTTGAATTTTTCAAGAAGTGTGTCAGCCATTCAATGGTATCAATATCTAGGTGGTTGGTCGGCTCGTCCAGTAAGAGCAAATCAGCATCGCCTAAGAGAACCTGGGCCAGCTGCACTCGGCGACGAAGGCCTCCTGATAACTGGCCAACCTTAAGTGACAGATTAGTCAGACCAAGCTTGGACAGCACTGTCTTGACCTGACTTTCGATTTCCCAAGCATGGAGCGAGTCCATCTCTGCCATAACCGCTTCTAGCCTAGACTGCTGACTTTCATCATAAGCCGTCAAGAGTAGCTCGTACTCTCGAATCAACTGCATTTCCCGTAAATTACTGGACAAAACAGTATCAAGCACCGTCTGCTCCTCATCAAAATCAGGCTCCTGAGTCAGATAAGCAATCTTATAGCCCGTCTTAGCAGAAAAAGGGCTGACATCGCCGTCAAAACCCGATTTGCCCGACAAGACATCTAGTAGCGTTGTCTTTCCTGTTCCATTGACACCAATCAGACCAATTCGGTCTAGGTCATGAATGATAAAGGAAATATCCCGAAAAACAGTCTTATCTCCTACTGATTTGGTTAGCTTGTCAACGATAAAATCGCTCATTTCTTCTCCTTGATATAGGTATAAATAGTCTCTAAGTCATTAGGTAAGTGGCCGTCTACAATAGCGCATTCCAACTCTTTTAGAATTTGACCAAGTTTTGGTCCTGGCTTGAAGCCAAAATCCTGCATCAGCATGCCACCATTGACCACCATTTCCTGCTTATTATGAATAGTTAGACTGGCAACAAGATTATTAATCGCAGAGAAGTCCACTGCCAAACCTTGCGCCTGACGAAGTTCTTCTGCTTGTAGCAATAAGTCTATATCGTAATCATAGCAGTCACGCTTGGTCAAGTCCCGTTCTGAGCGAATGGCCGCAATCTCAACCAAATCTTCTACTTTATTGGCAAATTCACGAGAGGTCTTCCAGTCTTTTAGAAAACCTTTGACATTTTGCACATCCAAAGCCAGTAAAAGTGCTGCCCAAGCCTGCTCGGACGCTGAAAAACGAAAATCTGAAGCCAACTCAAAAAGTCGTTCCAACTTAGCTCTACTTCCCTTCAAATCTGGCAAAAATTCTATTGCATTGCTTTTCAAGAGTGACTCTAATCCTTTGCGCCAATACGGAGCCAGTAAGAGTTTGTCAAACTCGATAAAAATGCGTTCAACTGAAATCTTTTCCAGCAGGGGAGCACAGTCCGTCATAGCTGATAAAGTATCTTGCTCTAAGTCAAAATTCAAGGTAGCCTGAAAGCGAAAGCCCCGCATGATGCGCAGAGCATCTTCATTAAAACGCTCAGCAGCCGTCCCAACAGCCCGCAAAATCCGATTTTCCAAGTCATCCAAGCCTTGGAAAAGATCAATAACCTGGCCGTTTTCATCCAAAGCTAGAGCATTAATGGTGAAATCGCGCCGCTTGAGATCTTCTTCCAAAGAGCGCACAAAAGAAACCTTGCTAGGTCTGCGGTAGTCCACATAGACATCCTCAGTCCGGAAAGTTGTCACTTCGTATTCACGGTTATTTTCCAAAACCAAGACGGTTCCATGCTCAATCCCCACATCAACCGTACGGTCAAAGATACGCTTGGTTTCCTCAGGATAGCTAGAGCTAGCGATATCCACATCGTGAATAGGTCTCTGCAAAAGGGCATCTCGAACAGAGCCCCCAACGAAATAAGCTTCAAAGCCAGCCGCTTTTATCTTCTCTAATACTGGCAAAGCCTCCTGAAATTCAGAAGGCAGAGTTTCTAATCTCATAGTAAATGTTCCAATCCATAGACTAATTCTGAACGTTTGACAACTTCTTTAATGGTCAGATTAACCCCTGTCATAAAGGAAGCTCGGTCATAGGAATCATGTCGCAGGGTCAATCCCTCTCCCTGGCTGCCAAAGATTACTTCTTGGTGAGCAACCAGACCAGGCAAGCGAACTGAATGAATACGCATGCCATCGAAATCAGCTCCGCGGGCGCCGGCTATAGACTCTTCCTCATCAGCAGCACCCTGCCGTTCGCTTGGTCTAACCTGACTAATGAGCTCAGCCGTCTTAATAGCTGTCCCACTCGGTGCATCTTTTTTCTGGTCATGATGCAGCTCGATAATTTCTACATTTGGGAAATACTTAGCTGCTTGAGCTGCGAACTGCATCAGCAAAACAGCCCCCAAGGCAAAGTTTGGAGCAATCAATCCACCTAACTTCTTTTCCTTAGACAGTGTGATTAACTCTTCCAACTGCTCAGGAGTAAAACCTGTCGTTCCAACCACTGGACAAAATCCCTGTTCTAGAGCGAAGCGTGTATTTTCATAAGCTACTTTAGGGGTCGTAAAATCAACCCAGACATGGGCTTTCAGCCCAGTCAATTCTTCCTTTGCGTTGAAAACAGGAACTCCTGCCACTTCTTTTTCGTCCGTAAAAGGATCCAGTAACCCAACTAATTCTAGTTCAGGATCTTCTGTCACCATTTTGTAGGCTGCTTGGCCCATTTTACCTTTGAAGCCTGCAATGATTACTTTAATTCCCATATGCATCTCCTTTTTTGCTAGTTATGACTATTAGTCAAAGAGAGGAATATAGCCTAATGCGATACTTCCTTCTCCAAGGTGTGTACCAATAACACTACCAAAAGTTGCTAGAGAAACCTCTGCACTAATGTTACTTTCTAGTAGAGATTGACGTAAGGTCTCTGCTTTGTCAACTGAGTTAGCATGAATAACGATAATTTCATATTTTCCTGACGAAGTCCGTTCCTCGACTAGTTCAATAAGTCGTTTAGTTGCCTTCTTCTCCGTCCGAATCTTTTCAAAAACTTCAATCACTCCATGATGATTAAAATATAGAATTGGCTTAATACTTAGTAGATTTCCTAGAATAGCAGCTCCGTTTGAAAGGCGACCACCTTTAACAAGATGATTCAGATCATCAACCATGATAAAGGCGCTAGTTCCGTCAATCTGAGCATTAATTCTTCTGAGGATTTCATTGAAATCTAGTCCTGCTTCTGCCCAGTTGAGCGCAGATTGAACCATAATTCCTAATGGGGCGCTGGTAATCTTAGAGTCTGGAAAAGCAATTTCCAACTGAGGAAATTCATCTTTTAAGAACTGAATGTTTTGATAAAAGCCAGAAATACCGCTAGAAAGGAAGAGTCCCAGAACGTGAGTATATCCGTTTCCCGCTAAAGTAGAAAGCAGATCTTCCAATTCAGCTATACTAGGCTGGCTTGTTTTGGGTAATTCAGCAGAGAGTGCCATTTTTTGATAGAATTCTTCTGCAGTCAGATTTTTCCCTTCAACGTATGTTTTCCCATCAATGAAAACTGGAATATCCAGAATAAATAGATTTTCCTTTTCTAAGACTTCCGATTTTAAGTAGGCTGAGGAATCTGTAATAACAGCTAGTTTCATTTAGAACTCCAAATTAATACCTGGTAAATCCAGGGCGATTTCTGTCACTTCATAAGTCAAGCGGTTAAGCATTGATAAGCAAGGCTTAGCTAATTGCTCTACTTCTTCTTGATCAAATTCACTTGGTTCGCCAATAATTCGACCTTGAATATGGTTAACTTGAGAAATCACTCCACTAATCACAAAGGCTTCAAAAACGATCATGTAATTCAAAATAACAACCAAAGAAGTTACTTGATTTTCTTGATCATGATTCAATAGTTGAAAATTGACATCGACTTTTGTTTCGGGTGTTCCGTTTTCTTTTTCCCATTCAAAATTACGTGCATCAAAGTGATATTGGCTGACGAATTCTTTTTCGCGTTGTAGTTCCATTGTTGTTCTCCTAAAAATTTGCGTTATGTAAATTATAGCATAATTTTCAATCACTGACTATAGTTTGCTTTTCTCTTACTCATTCTCTTTTTCTTCATAATGAATAAAATTATCTATGAAAAAGGACCTCCGAAGAAGTCCTTGATTAAACTTATTTTGATAAAGGTTTGCGTAAGAATCCGAAGATAATACCACTGACTACTGCACCAATCAAAACATATACTAGGTAAAGGATTGGGTTGTTTGTCAATCCAATTACGAAGATTCCTCCGTGAGGAGCCATGAGTTTGATTCCAGAAAGGCCTACAAGGGCACCTGTAAGGGCTGAACCTACGATAAAGCTTGGGATAGCGCGAGCTGGGTCGGCAGCACCAAATGGAATCGCACCTTCTGTGATGAAAGAAAGTCCCATGACAATGTTTGTAATACCAGAGTCACGCTCTTCTTGTGAAAATTTGTTCTTGTAAAGAATAGTTGCTACAAATACTGCTAAAGGAGGAACCATACCAGCTGCCATAACCGCAGCCATAACAGTTGAACCACCACTTGTCAATGAATCAGCTAAAGAAAGAGTACCTACAGTATATGCAGCCTTATTTACAGGACCACCCATATCAACAGCCATCATACCACCAACCAAGAGACCGAGTAAGACTGCTGAAGTACCTTGCAAACTTGTAAGGAAGGTATTAAGAGATGTATTAATCGCTGACATTGGAATATTAATTGCCAACATAGCAAATCCTGTAAGAGCAACACCTAACAAAGGAAGAAGAAGGATTGACTTCACACCTTCAAGCGAACGAGGAACCTTGATGTATTTTCTAAGTAAGAGCACGATACCACCGGCTAAGAAACCACCTACCAGGGCACCAAGGAAGCCTGATGATACTTGAGATTTAGCTAGAGCTTGTAAGATTTCTTGAACTTGTTCTGGAGTTTTATCTGCAAGATCTTTGTATACAGGAATATTTCCATAAGCAATACCTGCTTTAGCAATTGCACCTGCTACAAAACCAGCGACCAATCCAGGCTTTTCGGCAATGGAATAAGCGATATAAGCAGCTAATACGGGAACCATGAAGCCAAAGGCTGCTCCACCAATTTGATTGAAGAGAGCTGACAAACCATTATAATTCCCCAAGTGACCCAACTGGTCTTTAGGGACCCCTTGGTCAAGCAAGAATGAGATCGCTATCATAATCCCGCCACCGATAACGAATGGCAACATTTGGGAAACACCACTCATCAGGTGCTTATAGAATGCTGCTCCCAGACTAAGTTTTTCATTGTTTTCTTCTACTGCTCCACCATTAGTAGCCTTGTATACTTCAGCTTTTCCTGAAAGAGCCAAATTGATCAGTTCTTCTGTTTTGCGAATTCCATCAGCTACAGGACGTTTTATCAACGGTTTGCCGTCAAAGCGATCCATATCTACTGCCTTGTCAGCAGCAATAATAACAGCCTTAGCATTTTTAATATCCTCAGCTGTCAACTTATTTCCAACACCGCTGGCACCATTGGTTTCAACCTTGATGCCGACACCCATTTCAGCAGCAACTTTTTGCAAGGCCTCTTGTGCCATGTAGGTATGAGCAATTCCTGTTGTACAAGCAGTTACAGCTACAAGGAAGTCTCCACCTTTATTTGCAGGTTCAACGACAGCAACTTCTTCTGCTTTTTCTGAAGCTTGGTCAAAGAGCTCAATCACTTGATCAGGCGAAGTCACTTGGCGCAATTTATCCGCAAAGCCATCTTTCATCAGGTATTGAGACAATTCTGCCAAGGCTGCCAAGTGAGTATCATTAGCACCTTCTGGAGCAGCAATCATGAAGAATAGATCAGTTGGTTGTCCATCCAAGCTTTCGTAGTCAACACCCTTGTTTGACTTAGCAAAGAGAACTGTTGCTTCTTTTACAGCAGAATTCTTGCTATGAGGCATAGCAATTCCGTCACCAAGACCTGTAGAAGTCAAGGCTTCACGCGCCAAAATTCCTTCTTTAAAAGCTTCAAAGTCTGTTACATAGCCGTGATCAACCAAGCTTTTAATCATCTCTTCGATGACTGCTGTTTTTTCAGTTGCCTGCAAATCCAGCAACATGACATCTTTTCTCAATAGGTCTTGAATTTTCATCTTTTTTCTACCTCAACTTTTTCATATGTTTCTTTAATAAATTCAGCTGTTGCCAAGTCATCTGAGAAGGTAGTTGCCGTTCCGCAAGCAACCCCCCATTTAAATGCTTTCACTGCATCTTTTGATTTGACAAATTCGCCTGTAAATCCAGCTACCATAGAATCGCCAGCTCCGACAGAATTTTTGACATTCCGCTTGATAGGTTTTGCAAAGTATGCACCTTCTTGAGTCACCAACAAGGCACCGTCACCAGCCATAGAAATGATCACATGTTGTGCTCCTTTGTCTAAGATTTGACGAGCATATTTTTCGATTTCATCTAAACTTTCGAGTTTCACTCCAAAAATATCACCTAGTTCATGATTATTAGGTTTGACCAAAAGTGGCTCAAACTCCAAGGAATCAAGCAATGTTTGTCCTTCGAAGTCACAGACTACTTGCGCTCCTGTTTTCCTGGTTAATCCGATCAGGTCTTTGTAGATAGTATTTCCTAAATTTTTAGGACTACTTCCAGCAAAGACTACTGTATCATCAGAAGTTAGGGAAGCAAGAATACTCTTTAATTCCTCCAATTTCAGACTAGAAATGTCAGGACCAGGTCCGTTAATTTCTGTTTCGGCATCTGCCTTTATCTTGACATTGATGCGTGTATCATCCTCAACTTCTACGAAGTGACTGGAAATACCTTCTTCTTCAAGTGTATCTGTGATAAATTTGCCAGTAAAGCCACCGATAAAACCAGTTGCTTTGTTATCAATACCTAATCTTTTTAGAACACGACTGACATTGATACCTTTTCCACCAGCAAACTTGTCATCACTATCCATTCGATTGACACTTCCTATCAGGACCTTATCCAAACGGACAATATAGTCAATGGACGGGTTTAATGTTACAGTATAAATCATACTTCAATCACCTCCGTTTTTTCTTTAATTTTTTCCAGCAAGATGGACGAAATTTTATTAGTAATTATTTTTGCTTTAGCAAGAGGAGCCACTTTGATAAAGGATACTTGGTCCAGTTTTGACGAGTCTGATAAGACATAAGTTTGTTTTGCGTTTTCCATAATGGCTCGCTTAACAGCTCCTTCTTCCATATCTGGTGTTGTATAGAAACTATCATCAATTCCATTCATTCCAATAAAAGCTTTATCAAAATTCAGTTGACCAATTTGATTAAGAGCTATACCTCCTATACTGGCATCTGTAGATCTTTTCACTGTTCCACCGACAATAACTGTAGGGATATTTCGCTCAACAAGTTTTGATGCATGATGAATAGAATTGGTTACGATCGTGACTTTGTGGTTATGAATTGCTTGTATTAATAACTCATTTGTAGTACCAGCATCAATAAAGACTACATCATGATCCTGAATAAGGCTGGCAGCTTTTTCTGCAATCTTTTGCTTAAATTGAATGTTTTTGATAGATTTTTCTTGATTGCTTTCTTCTTCTTGTAAAAAATGAATGTTTTCTGCACCGCCATGAATCCGTCGTAGTTTCTGTTCGCTTTCTAATTCATCTAAATCGCGCCGAACGGTGGATTCTGAAGTTTTTAGAATATGAACTAAACGATCTAAGGAAACTGTTCGATGATCTTTTAACTGTTCTAAAATCACTTGTTTTCGTTCAGACTTTAGCATACTTCTCCCTCCTGAAACAGCTTACATTTATTATTATACACCAATATTTTCCAAAGTCAAACATTTTCTTTCATTTTCTATCACAGAAGAATATAAAAAAAGAGGATGAAATTAGATCTCAAACCTCTTTGTTAATTTTTAGGATTTTCTTCTGAATCGTTTAAGAGCAACACCAGCAAGTCCAAATAATCCAGCTACCGCAGCTATAATTCCTATTTGCTCTGTTTTTACTCCTGTAGCAGATACGTTTTGTTTTGCTTTAGAAGACTTATCTTGTGTTTGGTGTATTGCTTCACCCTGATAGACATTTTTAGCATCAACAGGCTGATCTTTGGCAGTTTCTTTTGTGGCATTCTTAGCTCTTAATTGATTGTGTTTTGCTTCTAACCTAGCATGAACTTCTTGATAGAGTTCCAAAAGACTCTCTTCGGCTTTGTATTTTGTTTCTTTAGCGGCAAGATCGGCTTTGGCTGATGCAACTGCCTTACGAGCCTTAGAAAGCTGTTGAGGAGCTTGAGCTAATTGTTTAGCTCTTTCTTGAACTTGTTTCAATCGAACTTGAGAATCAATTAATTGCTTTCTTGCTTCGATTGTATTCGCTTTAGTTGATTGTAAAGCTGCTCTTAAAGATTCAAGTTTTGAGCTTTCTGCAGCTAATTTCTCTCTTGCTAAATCTAAAGCCAATCGCTTAGGTTCTAACTCTGCTTCGTATCTTCTAGTTGCATTCTCAAGTGCTTGCTGTTTGTCAGCAGTGTTTCTTGCAGCAGCCGCTACACGATCTTGAGCATTCAGAAGCTGATATTGAGCGTTTGCTAAAAGTTGCGCTTGGTCACTTGTTTGTGACTGGAGATCATTTAGTTGACTATTTAAAATACCAGCTCTTACTTCGCGATTTGTTTTTTCAACTTTTAAGGCAGCAATTTCATTTTTTAAAGCAGCATATTTTTCATTTGTATTCGTCCGTGATTGGCGTGCACTAGCTAGTAAGTTTTCGTAATCAGCTAGGCTCATCAAGGTTCCGTTTTGCAAGCGTTGGTTCAAGTTTCCTACTTGATGGAAACCAACTGTTGCAGTTCCATTTGTTGAACTGTACTGATTAGGAACAGTGTTATAAGATGCAGAAATTGCAGTTGCCTTATTATCCAACATTTGCAAGTAATGACCAACTCTTGCGAATTCAGCAGCACCAATTTTCATATAAATATCATTGGCATCCAGCTGAGATTCGTCTGTTGGTAAGTTATAGCGTGCAGCGATCTCTTGATACAATGCTTTTTCACTGTAC
Organism: Streptococcus sp. HMSC10A01; assembly: GCF_001807785.1. Classification (NCBI taxonomy): domain Bacteria; kingdom Bacillati; phylum Bacillota; class Bacilli; order Lactobacillales; family Streptococcaceae; genus Streptococcus; species Streptococcus sp. HMSC10A01. The sequence continues at coordinate 71,442 of NZ_KV790969.1, forward strand.
CAAAAATCAACTGATGCCTTAGGTGTAAAGCTGATAGCCACATTTTCATTTTTTATATACTTAAACATGTGGCGACCGTTTTGTTCGAAAAAGGCTGATTGAATTTGGCTGGCAACATTTGCATATGGATCAACATATAATGGAGGTAATCCTGCCTGTGCTCGATAGTTATTTATTGCTCGAATAACTTCTACAGCTTTTAAATTATTTTCAAGAGTCGCTGAGCTGGTAGAGTCGCTGCCAACTGTTAACCCATCTTCAGCTTGGGACCGTTTGTATAAAGCGAGTGCGTTAGCTGCAGCATCTCTAATTTCTTGAGTTGCTCCTTGGCTTTGCAAGTTTTGAAGGAGCTCTTGATAGGTATTAGCAGCTTGTGTTGTTGTTTCAGTTTGTGGGGTATTTGCCAATTCAGCTTCTTTTTGATTAATTGCAGTCTGAATCTGGTTGATTTCATTTTGGTTTGTCTGGATAGCTTTTTCAAGATTAGCTGTATTACTTGGTGAATTAGCAATATTTTGCTGAACGGCTACAAGATTAGCTTGCTTAGCTGTAAGTTCTTGATTCGCTTGTTCTTCTTCTGCTTTTGCCTGAGCTAGTTCTTGTTCTTCCCTAACGATAGGTGCTTTCGCTTCGTTATATTCTCTTTCGGCAACGTCTACCAAAGTTCGTTGTCCGACAACGACATTTTCCTGTTGTTGAACTGCTTGTTCTGAAGGAAGTTCTTGACTTTGCGAGTTGTTTAATGAAGCTTGATTTGCATTCACTTCTGCTTCAGCTTTACTTACTTCTGCTTTAGCTTCTGCGACAGCCTCTGGACTAGCTTCTTTGTTGACTTCTTTCGCTTGATTGAGCTGAGCTTGAGTGTTTTGATTTGCTTCTTGAGCTTTCTCAAGTTCATCTTTAGCTTTTTCAACAACATCTTTTTGAGCATCTACTTGTGCTTTTGCCAGATCTTTTTGAATTTCTGTCACTTCAAGATCATTTTGCTCTGATCGTTGAGATGGTTTTGTTAACTCATCAGCATTTACATGATTTCCCACAACTCCAGAAATCAAAGTGGTTGCTGCAATCCCTGTTGCAACAACTGATTTTCCTAATTTCTTTTCCATTTCTCTCTCCAAATCCTCCTAATTTTTATATTGATATTTATTCATACCACTTCGCTTGACTCATTCTATCATGTCTATGTGAAAAACAAAGATAAAATTCGTTTCGTTTTCATAGCTTTTTGATTACAATTTGATGACTATTTGCAAATGTAAGTTTTTTTATAAAATAATCAAAAAATCAGACTAGATGCCTGATTTTTGGGATATTTCTTATCATTTTTGGCGACCTTTGAGAACAGCTTCTATAATTGCCATTCTGACAAAGACTCCATTCGTCATCTGTTCAACAATACGTGATTTTGGTGCTTCAACTAAATGGTCAGCGATTTCTACATCTCGGTTAACTGGAGCTGGATGCATCAGAATAGCTGTGTCTTTCATACGGTCGTAACGCTCTTGAGTCAGCCCATGCAGTCTGTGGTAGTTTTCTTTAGAAAAGATAGACTCATAATCATGACGCTCGTGTTGAACACGCAAGAACATCATGACATCTACTTTGTCAATAACTTCATCGATCGTTACAAATTCACCATAGTGAGAGAATTCTTCACTTCTCCATTCTTCTGGTCCTGCAAAATAAAGCTCTGCTCCCAATCGTTTAAGAATCTGCATGTTAGATTTAGCTACACGTGAGTGATCTAAGTCACCAGCAATTGCAACTTTCAATCCTTCGAAGTGTCCAAATTCTTGGTAAATTGTCATCAAGTCTAGGAGACTTTGACTTGGGTGCTGACCTGAACCATCCCCACCGTTGACGATGGATGTAGTAATGGTTGGGCTTTCCACTAGCTCTTTGTAGTAGTCTACTTCTGGGTGGCGAATGACACAAATGTCAACTCCGAGTGCAGACATGGTCAAAATAGTATCATACAAGGTTTCACCCTTGTTAACTGAGCTGGTTTTCACATCGAAATCCAATAGGTCGCAACCCAATTTCAATTCTGCTACCTCAAAGGCCTTGTGGGTTCTTGTTGAAGGTTCGAAGAAAAGATTGGCCACGATATGTTGTTCGTCATAGTTGGCTTTTGCTCCATTTTTAAATTCAATTCCTCGTTTGATCAAGGCCATAACTTCTTCGTTTGACAAAGTTTCCATTGAGACAAGGTTTTTAAGAGCGATTTGATTAGATGACATGATAAGATCTCCTTTGTGATAATGATTAGAGCTCTATTTCAATTTTGCCTTAGAGATAAATTGAAATAAATTAATGTTGAACAGTTTAATAAATCAGATGTCTGACCTAATTCTTAGGTTCAGGCAGGACAAGATAGAGGACAATTCCCAGAATAGTTGACAAGGCTACACCTGAGATTTGCAGACCCGAAAGTTGCAAGGTCAGACCACCGATACCAGAAACCAATATGACACTGGCAATCAGTAGATTCTTTTTGTTATCAAAGTTAGTCTGGGCTTCTATGAGAATTTTAAGTCCACTTGAGGCAATTACACCGAAGAGAGCAATGGATATTCCACCTAGAACTGGACTCGGGATTGATTGGAGCAAAGCGGAAACTTTTCCGACAAAACTCATGACGATGGCAAGAACTGCAGCACCAGCTATCACATAGACGCTGTATATTTTATTGAGCGCCATGACTCCGATATTCTCTCCATAGCTAGTCACTGGCGGCGCTCCGAAAAGCCCTGCAATAATCTGAGCTAGCCCATCACCAGTCAAAGTTTTATCTAAGCCTGGATCTTTGAAGAAATCTTTTCCTGTCAAGCTATTTAATACCATGACGTGGCCAAAGTGCTCTGTCATGGTTACAAAGGCGATAGGTGCCATGGTTAAAATTGCACTAGGGTAAAATTTTACATCATAATCTAAGAAAGGAAGGCTCATTGGTGGAAGGTGGAACCAAGATGCTTCACCAACCTTTGCAAATGAGACAATCTCCTGTCCAGTTATTGCACCAAGAATTAAACTAAAGAAGTATCCAACTATCAAACCTAGTAAGACAGGAATGATACCGATAATTTTTTTACCATATATGTTAAAGAGAATGACTGCTAACAAGGTCACCATTCCAATAGTGAAATAAGTCAAATCATAAACCTTTTCACCATTAGCTCCTGTCTTATTCATAACGTCGCTAACAGCTGTGCCAGCTAAACTCAGACCGATGACCATGATAATTGGTCCTACAACTACAGGAGGTAGTATTTTATCAATCCAGGCGTTTCCAGCAAACTTAACAATCATGGCTACGATAAAGTAGACCAAACCACCTGTGATAGCACCTTGTGCTACCGCTCCGATACCATCAGTTTTCATCAATAATTGCATGGCTGCTATATAAGCAAAGCTGGATCCCATATAGGCTGGTATCTTATACTTGGTAACTGTTAGGTGTGCTAGGGTTCCTAGGCCACTTGAGAACAGGGCAACTGCTGGATCAATCCCTACTAAGATTGGGACTAGAACAGTCGCGCCAAACATAGCAAACAGATGCTGGAAGGATAAGCCTAAAAGCAAGCCTGGTTTTGGCATATCATGAACATCATACTTTACTTCTTGATTCATATAGATTATTATTCCCCTTTTATTAAGATACGATCTTGACCATCAGTTTCGGTCATTTCTACAATGATTTCTTCTGTTCTACTAGTTGGAATATTTTTTCCAATATAGTCAGTTCTAATTGGTAATTCCCGATGGCCTCGGTCAACCAAGACTGCTAGGCTAACGCGCGAAGGTCTACCGTGGCTTACGAGATTGTCAATGGCCGCCCGAATGGTACGACCTGTGTAGAGAACATCGTCAATCAGAATCACTTGACGGTCAGTAATATCTACAGGAATCAAAGTCGTATCTTCTTCCTGACTCTTTTTATCATCTCTAAAAGGTTTTGTATCAATTTCAGCTACTGGAATATCAATTTGTTCCAATTGTGCTAATCGTTTTTGGATACGATGAGCCAAGTGAACTCCACGAGTTTTAATTCCCGCCAAGACTACTTGGTTCAATTCTTTGTTGCGTTCGATGATTTCATAAGTAATCCGTGTGATCGCACGGTTCATTGTAATATCATCAACAACTTCTTTTGTTTTCATGAATACCTCCTAAACCAACAAAAAAGTCTCCTTTTTCAAGGAGACTACAGAATAATTTGCTGGGTGTGCAAACAAGACGCACCTGTACATGATCAACCCAATTTCTACTTGCTCCTTGTCTACCTCTCTGGATAGAATTAAAGGATTATTTAATTGTTAATACTTTATCACAATTTCCAAACAATTTCAAGAATTAAATTCAAATTTTAAGCAAAAAATAGATTGTTTATCCAAGAACTCCTTCTTTTTCTTGTTTTTTATGTTTGTCTCTTTTTTATTAGCTCTAAGAGACTCCTTCTTATCAATGATTGGCAAAGACTTTTCATTTTCCGCTTCATATCTTGGAGTGGCTTTAGAAGGTGCTTCTTTTTTAAGTCCATCAGCTTTTTTTCTTTAGCTTCCTTGTTATTGTCAATGTTGCCACCCTGGACATCAGGGAAATGCTGCGCCAATGCTTTTGGAGTTTTATTTTCATTTGATTCAAGCTCTGCTTTGGGGATATAATTGTCGCTGACGTTGATAAAAGTCACAGTCTTATTTGGTTCCTGAGCGCTAAAGTTATGATTTTATTCTTGTTCTTATCCAAATTATCTAAAGAAGTAAATTGACTAATTCCTTCCAATTTTTTAGCTCATTTTCACCTAAGTTTAAATTCTTCAAGGAAGGCTGAGAGTGACTAGAAACCAAAATAAAGCAAAAAAAGAAGCAGGATACTTTCCCACTTCTTCTTTGATTTTAATTTTATATATTTGAATGGTTATTTATTATGGCTATTCAAGGACAGAATAAGCTTGGACAGATGATTTTTCAATGTTTGCTGTATAAGATTACTTTTCCGACTTTCAGACAGTCAAACGACAATCTGAAACACAAAAATCTAGCTCTATATCGCTTCTGTAGTGAAACTACGACTTTCCAGCACCTTCAGCATGGCATCAGCTGTGTCCAAGGCTGTGAAGAGGGGTACTCCGTGCTCAATAGCTGAGCTGCGGATAATTTGACCATGCTTATCTGCAGTCCGCTTGGTTCCGACCGTGTTGATAATAGCCTGAATCTTGCCCTTGCGGATATAGGCTGGGATGTCCTTGTTATCATCACTGCCGATTTTTTCTACCAGACGGACGTGCAGGCCGTGATTTTCAAAATAAGAGGCTGTTCCCTTGGTTGCCCAGATACCATAGCCAATACTGGCAAAACGCAGTGCCAGCTGCAGGGCTTCTTCCTTGCTATCGTCTGCAATAGTAAAGACGACATTACCAAAGCTTGGCAGATGGAGATAGGAAGCTTCAAAAGCCTTGTAGAGTGCTTTTTCGAGCGTGCGGTCGCTGCCCATGACTTCACCAGTAGACTTCATTTCAGGTCCCAAGAGACTGTCAACCTTTGCTAGCTTGGTAAAGGAGAAGACCGGCGCCTTGATATGAACCATGGAACTTTCTGGATGAAGACCGTCTTCATAGCCCAGCTCTGTCAAAGTTTCCCCAAGAATCAAACGAGTCGCCACTTGCGCCATAGGAATATCGGTCACCTTGGACAAGAAAGGAACGGTCCGGCTGGCCCGTGGATTGACCTCAATGACATAGACCTGCTCATCTTTGATGACGAACTGAATGTTCATCATACCGATACAGTTCAGTCCTAGAGCCAAACGCTTGGTATAGTCTGCAATAGTATCCTTGACTTTCTGCGATAAGGTTTGCGGCGGATAGGCTGCCATGGAATCCCCTGAGTGAACCCCCGCCCGCTCGATATGCTCCATAATCCCTGGAATCAAGACCAGCCGGCCATCAGAAATGGCATCTACTTCGCACTCATCCCCGACAATGTAAGAATCAACCAAAACCGGATGATCTGGACTGGCCTTAACCGCTGTCCGCATATAAGAACGCAAATCAGCTTCGTTTTCTACGATTTCCATGGCACGGCCACCCAAGACATAGGAAGGTCTCACTAGAACAGGGAAGCCAATCTTACGAGCAGCCTCTACTGCCTCCTCTTCATTAGTGGCTGTCTGACCTGGTGGCTGCGGAATATCCAACTCCTTCAGAGCTTGCTCAAAGAGATCCCGATCCTCAGCTCGATCCAAGTCCGCCACTTGGGTACCTAAAATCTTAACACCAGCCTTGGACAGAGGCTCTGCAAGATTAATGGCTGTCTGACCGCCAAACTGAACGATAACCCCTTTAGGCTGTTCCAGCTCAATGACATTCATGACATCTTCAAAGGTCAGCGGCTCAAAATAGAGCTTGTCAGAAACAGAAAAGTCAGTCGAAACAGTCTCTGGATTGCTGTTCATGATAATCGCTTCGTAACCAGCCGCCTGAATAGCCTTTACAGAATGAACGGTCGCATAGTCAAACTCGACTCCCTGCCCGATTCGGATAGGACCAGAGCCCAGCACCAGAACTGATTCCTTGCTGGATTTGACAGATTCATTTTCAAAGCCATAGGTAGAGTAGAAATAAGGCGTCGCAGACCCGAACTCAGCAGCACAGGTATCCACCATCTTGTAAACCGGCAAAATCTTCTGCTCCTGCCGGATGCGACGCACCTGCTCAGCTGTCATCCCCCACAAGGATGCAATCTTAGTATCCGCAAAGCCATTTTGCTTAGCCTTCTTAAGCACATAGCTATCTCCGATATGACTGGCCAGCTCCTGCTCAATTTCGTAAATATGGAGCAGCTTATCCAGGAAAAAGACATCAATCTTGGTCAGCTCCGCAATTTCATCCGGACTGTAACCACGACGAATAGCCTCTGAAATATAGAAAAGTCGGTCATCTTGCGCCTTGACTATCTTCCTCATCAACTCATCATCGCTTACTTGACTGAGAGCAGGCAGCTCGTTGTGGTCCACACCAACTTCCAGAGAACGGCAAGCCTTGAGCAGACTCTCCTCAATATTGCGGCCGATAGCCATGACTTCCCCGGTCGCCTTCATCTGGGTTCCCAGACGGCGCTCACCCTGCTCAAATTTATCAAATGGAAAGCGCGGAATCTTAGCGACTACATAGTCCAGAGCCGGCTCAAACATAGCATAGGTAGAGCCTGTCACCGGATTGATGATTTCATCCAATGTGAGCCCGACTGCGATTTTAGCCGCCAGCTTGGCAATCGGATAGCCGGTCGCCTTAGAGGCAAGGGCTGATGAGCGGGAAACCCGTGGATTGACCTCGATAACATAGTATTTGAAACTATGCGGGTCCAGAGCCAGCTGCACATTACAGCCGCCCTCAATCTTCAGCGCTCGAATAATCTTGAGGCTGGCGTCCCGCAACATCTGGTATTCATAGTCTGAGATAGTCTGACTTGGCGCAAAGACGATAGAATCGCCTGTGTGAATGCCGACGGGGTCAAAGTTTTCCATATTACATACGACCAGCGCATTGTCGGCGCCATCCCGCATGACTTCGTATTCGATTTCCTTAAAGCCTGCTATGGAGCGCTCAATCAGGCACTGAGTCACTGGAGAGAGTTTGAGGCCGTTTTCTGCGATTTCCTGCAGCTCTTCTTCATTACTACAGATACCACCGCCAGTTCCTCCCAGTGTAAATGCCGGACGGACAATGACTGGATAGCCGATTTCAGCCGCAAAGTCCAGCGCTTCATCAACTGTATTGACAATCTCTGACTCAGGGATGGGCTGACCTAGCTCTTCCATCAGCTGCTTGAAGAGATCCCGGTCTTCCGCTTGGTCAATGGCTGACAGCTTAGTCCCCAAGAGCTCCACTCCCAGCTCTTCTAAAAGCCCTGACTTGGATAATTCCATAGCCATATTGAGTCCGGTCTGTCCGCCCAAAGTAGGCAGAAGAGCATCCGGCCGCTCCTTACGCAAAATTCTCGCAACAAACTCCAGCGTGATCGGCTCGATATAAACTCGGTCTGCAATTTCTTTGTCCGTCATAATGGTCGCTGGATTAGAATTAACCAAGACGACACTGTAGCCCTCTTCTTTCAAGGACAGGCAAGCCTGAGTCCCAGCATAGTCAAACTCCGCGGCCTGACCAATAACAATCGGACCAGAACCGATGACCATAATTTTCTGAATATCTTTACGTTTTGGCATAGTGCACCTCTCAATCTTGCTTCCTAGTAAGCCTGATGGGCATCCATCATTTCCATAAACTCATCAAAGAGATAGTCTGCATCATGCGGTCCCGGCGCAGCATCTGGGTGGAACTGCACAGAAAAGGCAGGATAATCCCGATGGCGCACACCTTCGACAGACTTATCATTGATTTCTTCATGAGTCACAATCAGGCATTCCGGCAACCCCTCACGACTGACTGCATAGCCGTGATTTTGACTGGTAAAGTCAACTCGGCCTGTCGCAATTTCACGAACTGCGTGGTTGAAGCCACGGTGGCCGAACTTCATCTTATGCGTCTTTGCACCGTTAGCCATGGAGAAGAGCTGATGCCCCATACAAATTCCGAAAATTGGAATCTTGCCTTGAACACCGCGAATCATGTCCAAAGCCTCCGGTACATCTTCTGGATTTCCCGGTCCATTTGACAACATAACCCCATCAGGATTAAGCTGGAGAATTTCCTCAGCGCTGGTATTATAAGGTACCACTGTCACGCTGCAATTGCGTTTGGCTAACTCCCGCAGGATAGAATGCTTGAGACCAAAGTCCACCAATACCACGTTTCGACCAGTTCCCGGAGCAGGATAAGACTGCTTGGTAGAAACCTGCTTAATGTTATCAGTTGGCAGAACTATAGACTGAAGCTGGTCTTGTAAACGCTCAATACTATCATTCGCATTGGCAATGGTTGCCCGCATAGTTCCATGTTGGCGTATAATCTTAGTTAGTGCCCTTGTATCAATCCCTGATATTCCTGGTATCTTCTTGATTTTGAGGAACTCATCCAAAGACAATTGCTGACGCCAATTGCTAGCACGTCGTGCATACTCATAGACCACAACTCCCTTACAGGTCGGCAGAATAGATTCATAGTCGTCCCGATTGACACCATAATTTCCAACCAAGGGATAAGTAAAGGTCAAAATCTGGCCGTTATAAGACTGATCCGTAATTGATTCCTGATAGCCTGTCATGCCAGTGTTAAAGACGATTTCGCCTGTTACGAAAAGATCCGCCCCAAAAGCTTCCCCTTCGAAAATCATGCCATTTTCTAATATTAAAAGTCTCTTTGCCATTGTTTCCTCCTGTCTAAGATGCAGATCACCTATGACCATCCACATAAGAAATATAATAATAGGGAGTAGGATTGCTTCGCATAGCTTCACCCACTCCCGGCTCACTGTCCGAGATTATCGTCGTCCTTTCAGAACTGCTTCAATAATAGCCATTCTAACAAAGACACTGAGCCAGTCGCTTCTGAATGCGATAAACCAAGTGAACCCCACGGGTCTTAATGCCAGCCAAAACAACTCGGTTTAGGTGCTTGCTGCGCTCAATGATTTCATAGGTAATCCGCGTAATCGCACGATTCATGGTGATGTTATCAACAACTTCTTTTGTTTTCATTTATTCCTCCTCAAACAACAGAAAAAGCCTCCTCATACAAGGAGACCTCAGAAAAATCTAATCAGGCAAGCTAAAACAAGACGCACTTGCTTACACTCCACCCATCTTTTTACTAGCTCCTTGTCTATCTCTCTGGATAGAATTAAAGGATTATTTAATTGTTAATACTCTATCACAAATTAAAAACTAATTCAAGAAAAAAATGTATTTTTATGCATTGATAATCACAAAATTATGTTTAATTTATCATTTGTCTCTTTTTAAGAAGTCTTCTTCTTTGAAAAAGAGAACGATTTCACACCGTAAAAGATAAATCCAAAGACCAAATAGGCTACAAAGATAATTAAGCATCTTTTAATGACATAAGGCCATTGGTGTTTAAAGACATTTAGGAAAAAGTAAGGAAATGGATTATCTTTAGCATTGGGAATATCAATCTTTAAGAAAAAACCATTAAAGAGAGCGAATGCCATATAAAGCAAAGGTAAACTAGTCCAAGAAATTGGATCAAACCAACGGTATTGACGTGCTTTGTCAAAAACTAAAGTATCCAAAAGAAAAGCAAGGGGAACTATATAATGACAAAGGAAATTCTCTAAACGATAAAAGTCTGTCGCAATTGGGGCCAGTAAAAGGTGGTAAACTACGCAAGTAATCATGATAGACATGGTCACACCACCCTTGATTCTAAGTACTCCCGCTGACTGCCATTTATCATCTGCCCTTGTCATGAGATAGATAAGGTAGCCGGTAAAAAGCAAAACTAAAAGATTTGACAGGACTGTATAATACATGAGCATACCCCAACCATATTTAGATATTTCGAGATATACTCCGAGGAAGCTTAGAAAAAAGAGTATGATACGATATGCAAAAATCAATCTACGATTCATACTTACCTCAGATTTTCTTTACAAACTCTGACTTGAGCTTCATCGCACCGAAGCCGTCAATCTTACAGTCAATATTGTGGTCACCTTCTACAATGCGGATATTTTTTACACGTGTACCTTGTTTGAGATCTTTAGGTGCACCTTTGACTTTCAAGTCCTTGATTAGGGTAACAGTGTCACCATCAGCCAACTTATTGCCATTGGCATCAATAGCTACCACTCCTTCTTCTACCTCTTGAACGTCAGCTGGGTTCCATTCATAAGCACATTCTGGGCAAATTAAAAGTGCACCATCTTCATAGACATATTCTGAGTTACATTTTGGACAATTTGGTAAAGTGTTCATTATTTTCTCCCTTTTAAAATATACTGATTTATTATACTCTATTCTGCGACTTTTGACAAACTAGTTAGGATTTTTCCCTTAATTCCTGGGTCCTCTTGTAGGCAACTTGAACGGCATCCATGACTGTTCCTCGAAAGGCATTTTCTTCCAGACTAGCTACCCCTGCAATGGTCGATCCGCCCGGACTGCAGACCTGGTCTTTGAGCTGAGCCGGATGTCGCCCACTGACCTGACTTAGCTTGGTAGCGCCTAAGAGAGTTTGATTGGCTAGTTCAAGCGATATGTCGCGACTGATTCCTGCCCGCACCCCAGCGTCTGCTAAGGCCTCTATAAAGAGATAGACGAAAGCTGGTCCACAGCCAGCAAGAGCTGTCGCTGCATCCAACTGTTTTTCCTCTAGTTTAACTAAAAGGCCAGCTGAAGACAGAAGCTCACGCAACAAGTCTTCATCCGCTTGATTCGCCTGCTGAGATAAGCTATAGGTAATAACACCCTCACCTACAGCTACCGGTGTATTAGGCATGATCCGAATCCAACGATGGTGGCTAGGTGTCAATTTTTCTAATATTTTCAAACTCAGACCAGCAGCCATTGAAACCAGCAGAAGAGACTCCCGTTTTTCAAGAATTTCCTGATATTCAGCCAACAAGTCAGCGAATTGAGCTGGTTTGATACCCAGAAAAATCACCTCTGCCTGAGCAAAAACTTCTGCATTACTGACCGGCTGGCCACCAACTTCCGCAGCAATTTTTTCAGCTTTGTCTCGACTTCGATTAGCCAGTAGTAATTCGCTTCTATATCTTTCATCTCGGGCAACTAGGCGAGCTAAACTGCCACCCATATTTCCCAGACCGATAAATCCAATTTTCATCATTATTTCCTCACTTGACCAGTTCCTTGGATGACGTACTTATAGCTAGTCAACTCTTTGAGTCCCATGGGGCCTCTGGCATGCAGTTTTTGAGTAGAAATCCCCATTTCGCAGCCAAGGCCAAATTGACCACCGTCTGTAAAGCGGGTTGAAGCATTTACATAAACTGCTGCGCTATCCACCTGCTCTGTGAAGTAAGCTGCCGCTGCAGACTTCTCCGTCACAATGGCATCCGAGTGATGAGTGCTGTGAGCCTCAATATGCTCCACCGCTTCTTCCAGCGAAGAAACCAGCTTGACCGCTAAGACATAATCCAAAAATTCGGTATCAAAATCTTCCGGTCTAGCTTGCGAGCTCGAGATATACTGTGCCGCTTTCTCATCCAAACGTAATTCAACAGACTTTTCTTGTACAGCATCACGATCTGTCACCAAAATCTTCTGCAAACGTGGTAAAAATGCAGCTGCAATCTCTTCATGTACCAGTAGCACTTCCATGGCATTGCAGACTGAGGGGCGACTGGTCTTGGCATTCTCAATAATCGCCAAAGCCTTGTCCTGATCAGCGTCCTTATCTACATATATATGAACAATTCCAGTACCTGTCTCAATAACTGGCACAGTAGCATTTTCTACAACCGCCTGAATCAGTCCCGCGCCACCACGAGGGATGAGCAAATCCAGATAACCCTTGGCCTTCATCATAGCCTGGGCGGAAGCCCGGCTGGTATCAGAAACCAACTGGATACAATCCGGCGAAATCTCCGTCTGAGCCAAGCCTTCTTTCAAAGCTGTGACAATTGCTAGCGCTGTCTGATAGGCATCCTTGCCACTTCTGAGAACGACTGCGCTACCACTCTTTAGGGCCAGAGCCGCAGCGTCAGAGGTGACGTTGGGCCGACTTTCGTAGATAATACCAATCACGCCCATAGCCACTCGCATTTTACTGATGACAAGGCCGTTATCAAGCTCGGTCCTTTCCAAGACTTGCCTTACAGGATCCTCCAAGTCAATCAACTGGCGAATGCCCTCTGCCATAGCAGCAATCCGCTCCTCATCTAGATAGAGGCGATCCAACATCACATCTGAAATCTTACCTTTAGCCGCGGTCATATCCAGTTCATTAGCTGTCAAAATATCCGCACGAGAAAACCAGAGCTGCTTTGCCATTTCTTCTAAAGCATGGTTTTTCTCAGTAGTTGTGGCCGTATTGATCGTCTTCTTGACTTTCTGAACCTTTTCAAAAATTGCTTGCGTTGAGGTCATCGCTTCTCCTTTCCTCGTCTTCTAAAATTCTGCAAATAAATCATTCAACTCCGGCGTCAATGAAATCCAGTCATCCCGATGAATGACAACACCTTTAGGTTTATTGGACTTGAGCATATCTTTAAGAGCAGACTTGCCAAAACGCACGCGCCCTTTACCAAGAATAGCTCCGCTGCTTTCTTCATAAACCGTCACAGTATCCTGATAGGCAAAGCTCCCCGATACTGAGACAAGACCAGATACCAACAAACTTTTACCATTGTTTCTGAGAGCGTCGGCTGCTCCTTGGTCTACATAGATTTCCCCTTGACTTTTAGCATAGAAAGCCAGCCATTGCTTCTGCGTCTTTAGACCTTTTTCCTGGGCTAAAAAGAGACTGCCATCCTTGGTTTCCTCCGCAGCTTCCAGTAGAGCATCCGTCTTGAGCGAGGAGCAGATATAGACCGGAACACCAGACATGGTCGCCAGTGTTGCAGCCTTAATCTTTGTCAGCATGCCACCAGTACCATTGCTTGTTCCTGCACCGCCTGCTATATCAATCAGCTCAGAGCTAATCTTCTCAATCTTTTCAAGTCGACGGGCATCTGGATTGGTAGAGGGATTGGCTGTGTAGAGTCCGTCTACATCAGTCAAGAGCACCAAGAGGTCCGCCTGAACCATAGCCGCTACCTGAGCACTCAGTGTATCATTATCACCGACCTTGAGCTCCTCGATGGCCACCGAGTCATTTTCATTGATGATAGGGATAGCGCCGCGATTCAGTAAGACAGATAAGGCTTGATGGGCATTCTTGTAACGTCGCTTATCTGCAAAATCATCCTGGGTTAAAAGAATCTGAGCTGAAATGATTTGCTTCAAAAGAAGATTGGTTGTATATTCCTCGAGAAGTAAACCCTGTCCAACCGCAGCTGAAGCTTGTTTATCTGCTACCTTGGTCGGTCGCTTTTTAAAGCCAAGAGAAGAAAATCCTGCCGCAATAGCTCCTGATGAGACCAAGATTAACTCATGCCCCGCCTCATGCAAGAGAGCCAACTGTCGAGTAATTTCCTTTACCTTGGCGCGTGACAGACTGCCATCTGCGTTGGTTAATGACGAAGTCCCCACCTTAAATACGATTCGCTTTGCTTTCATTTCCTTTTCCTTAACTGCTAGATTGTCTTATTATACCACGATTTACAGAAAATAAAAACGACCGCAATTGAAGCGATCAAAGGGTTGAAGGATGTTATTTAACTCGAAAGTTATACAGCGAGCATTAAACAACTATTTGTCTAGTTTAAAACTATACTTTGATAAAATAGCTCCAACTAACTAAAATCTTTTCTATTAAAAACGTAAAAAACTGCGACCAATCGGTCACAGTTTTGAACGAATCTTAGTGGAATTGCATACCACCATCAACGATAATGGTTTGACCAGTAATGTAGTCTGAATCAGGCCCGGCTAGGAAGCTAACTGCGGCTGCAACATCTTCTGGTTCAGAAAGACGTTTCAGCGTGATATCTTTAGCGAATGTTTGCATACCCCACTCATCATCTTTGCCAGCATTTTTACCAACTTCATGAGCGATATCAAACATCATCGGTGTCTTCACGATACCTGGCGCATAAGCATTGACTGTAATTCCAGAGTCCGCTAAATCACGCGCTAATGTTTGAGTGATTCCACGCACCGCAAATTTCGTACCACCATAGACTGTCAAATTAGGATTGCCTACTACACCAGCCTGAGATGTAGCGTTGATAATCTTACCACCATGGCCAAGTGCCTTAAATTGTGCTTGAGCTGCTTGAGATCCCCAAATGACGCCACCTACATTAATGGCAAAAGTACGTGTAAATTGTTCCTCTGTAATAGTATCAAGAGGGGTTGTTGGTGCTACACCAGCATTATTGACAACAACATTTAAATCCCCAAAATGATCAACAACTTTTTGGAAGGCAGTGGCTACTTCGGCTTGTTTAGACACATCTGCAACTACAGCAAAGGTCTTAGTAGCTGACAACTCCGCAACTGCCTTTTCAACAGTTTCCGCATTATAGTCCAATAGTCCGACCTTAAATCCATCTTGAACCAAGCGCTTTGCAATTGCAAAACCGATCCCTTGACCTGCACCTGTAACAATAGCAACTTTTGACATATGATTCCTCCTTGGTATCCATGATACCGCGACACGTTCATAGCTGAACAGCAAAGGGTTTACAAGTTAGTTATGGCAAAAAATTTCATTATGAAACTTCTGTCAGAGCTATGCTACGATTATACAACTATGTGAAAACTGTGTCAAACTTTTGCAGTTTTATAGATTATTGATAAATCCTATGATGTATCTTGTAGCAGGTATATTAGGAACTTGTAGCATTACTTTAATTTTTTTGGTTATGAAATTTGGGGATAAAGCACAGTTCCGGTATGTCATAACTAAACTATCTTGATTAGGCTTGATTGGGCTAAACTCCAATTGATAGATATTCGGGTGATAGGAAAATTTAACTTGGCACATGATTAATTCTCCTCTTTAATATAAAAAAACAGCCGCAAGGCAGCTTCAAAAGCTCCTAGGGACTGTTTTGTATTTTAATAATGAATGAACCTGATTATTCTTGACGTAGCTTTTTCAAGGTTTCTTGGAAAATAGCTGGCGCTTCAGCTGTAAATTCTAGCATTTCACCAGTTCGAGGATGGGTAAAGCCTAATGTTCGCGCGTGCAGAAACTGGCCATGTCCTTTTAAAGTCTTACGAGGTCCATAGACCTCATCTCCAGCTACAGGGTGTCCGATGTAGGCCATGTGAACGCGGATTTGATGAGTTCGTCCTGTTTCCAACTGAAGCTCAACCAAGCTATAGTCACCAAAACGCTCCAAGACTTGGAAACGCGTCAGAGCTGACTTGCCTTTGGCCGTCACAGCCTGCTTCTTGCGGTCTTTTTCACTACGGCCAATCGGAGCCTCAATCACTCCGCGGTCATTAGGTAGATTTCCATGAACAATAGCCCAATACTTGCGTAGGGATTTCTTATCCTTGAGCTCATCAGCCAGAGCCACATGGGCATGGTCATTCTTAGCAATCATGAGAAGCCCTGAAGTGTCCTTGTCAATCCGATGGACAATCCCCGGCCGGAGAACTCCATTGATGCCAGACAGGTCTTTGATGTGATACATAAGAGCATTGACTAGAGTGCCACTAGTATGACCTGCAGAAGGATGGACCACCATACCCTGCGGTTTATTGACAACTGC
Organism: Streptococcus sp. HMSC10A01; assembly: GCF_001807785.1. Taxonomy (NCBI): domain Bacteria; kingdom Bacillati; phylum Bacillota; class Bacilli; order Lactobacillales; family Streptococcaceae; genus Streptococcus; species Streptococcus sp. HMSC10A01. Next base: position 87,713 of record NZ_KV790969.1, read on the forward strand.
CACGTCCTCATCTTGATAGACGATTTCTAACGGAATATCCTCTGCTACATACTCAACTTCCTCAACCTCTGGTAGTTTGTAAGAGATGACATCGCCCTCTTTAACAGTGTACTTAGCTTTTTTTACCAAGCCATTTACTAAAATCTTACCTGTCTTAATTTGTTCATTAGCTAGGCTTCTTGACAAATCAGTTAAATCAGCGACGGCTTTATCTAAACGCGCCCCAGCCTGCTCAACTTTCACTTCCATTAGTTTCTTCCTTTATGATGACTAGGAGCATGATTAAAACTCCAAAAGTTAGATAGGTATCCGCAACATTAAAGACTGCAAAATTGATAAAATCAACTTGGAACATATCGACAACAAATCCTTGGCGCAAGCGATCAATAAAATTACCTAAACCACCTGCAATAATCAAGGTCAACCCACTGATAAGCCAAAATGAACCTTTTATATTTTTTATCAAATACCAGATGGCTCCTCCAATCACAAGGAGTGTGATAATTGTAAAGAGCCACTGCTGATTCTCTAAAATAGAAAAAGCAGCTCCTGTGTTTTGAAGATATGTTAGGCTCATGATTGAAGGAATGAATCCCTTAACCTCACCTAATTTAATATTAGAGACAATAGTCCACTTAACCAACTGATCTAAAACAATCAGCAAGACAATCGTAAGGGGAATGGTTATTTTTCTTCTCATACTTTTCTCTTCTTCTCAAAATATTCTTTCATAACAGCTACAAATGCCTCTCCAACTTGAGATAGTTCAACCTCAGAACGTTTGACATAAACCATTTTATTATCTAGAGCATCCTTGACTGGAATCACTGTAATGCCATTCACACTATTACTATCCAAGAAACCTGATCCAGTCGCATAGGCATCTGTTCTTTCTAAAATACCATTCAATGTGGCCCGGTCGGTCACATTAAACATCTGGGAACTAGCGCTGGTATCCACCAAGTTTTCAGAATAATAGAGATACTCATCTTTTTCTTGAGTAAATCGAACGGTAGGTAGGTCAGTCAAATCATCCATAATCAATTCTTTTTTATTGGTCAGCGGATGATCCTCCCTTAGATAAATATGCGTCTGGAAAGGAATGAGCTCAATAACTTCTAAACCAAGCTTGTCTATTTTTTGCATAATTCCCTTAGTGTTCTGATTGTTAAGATAGATGATTCCTATCTCGCTATGACCTTGGGCTATTTCATCTAGAATCTGGACGGTAGTCGATTCAAATATCCGAAAATTCTTATATGCTGGATATAACTTTGAAAACTCTGTGATAAGAGGGGGTAAGAAATCATAGTGCTGACTAGCAATAGAAAATTCGTCCTTTTCTTCCTCAGGATTAGCATACTGATTTTGGAAAATATCAAAGCCCTTTACCAATTCCTGAGCCCGCTCATAGAACTCCATTCCTCGACGAGTTAAAAAGGTCCCACTACTAGTTCTCCGAAAAATCTTAAAACCAAGCTCTTTTTCTAAATCTCTCACGGAAATGGAAAGACTCGGTTGGCTGACATACATTTTTTCTGCCGCTTCTCGAAAAGTTCCACTATTTGCAATAGCAACCACGTATCGTAATTGTTGAATATTCATTTTATCTTCCTCATGTAAAGTATTGATATTATACCATAAATTCGTTCTTTCATAAAGAAATGGAGGGTCTCTAAACTAGAGATCCTCTTTTACACTATTCTGATAATGCAAATATGTCTTTTAAATACAGGAAAGTTACTCTTAGAACAACAACTAAAGCGATTAGCACTTCACATACATAAATAATTTGTCCAGTAATTCCTATATTATAATGCAATAAGAAAGTTTTTAGGGCTGTTGCTGAAATCACTAAAGGAAAAGTAAAGGCGGAAAATCCTGCAGAAAAAGGTCTTCTCAAAAGACTTGGAAGTTGATATAGAATAAAGAAATAAAGTATCTGCCCAAAAACGATAAGGAATAAGAGCAAAAGATTGTTTGGATTTGGGAAACTAGCTACATAAGCCGCTGTTATCAATGAAACCGGAGCGCAAAACGTCGTCATATTCGGCAGAATCGCTTCTGTTAGTCCAATCTTAAAAGTCTTATAAAAAACAATTGGCAAAACTAGAATGGTAGCAAGAAGACAATACCAAAAGATTATCTGCCCAAGAAAGAATTGATCAGAAACAAAGATTGTCAAAGGAGCTACGCCAATTCCTACAAAGAGAACAGTCCAAGAAGGATAAACATTTTCCCACTTGAAAGGAATAAGAAACGAAAAGAAATAATAAATCATCAAAAAGACTAAGCCGATAAAACTAATCCACCACAGAATTCGAGCCAAGAACATGGTCCAAGATCCCCAAAATGTCCAGCTTGCCAGATAGCTTGAAAGCAACATCCCTTGCATGAAGAAAGTCGGAAAGACAGATGCAATGAGAGGATCTCTTAACTGTTTTCTAACCAGTTTTTTATATGAGACCATACCAAATATCAAATGAATTAAAAAGAAAACTGCTAGCCCAGCAAAGAAATACCGTAAAATCTGACTCAAACTTCCAATCAAGTTTCCAATGGCTAACAAACCTAATACTAGACCAGATTGGACCAACAAGGGTTCTCTTCTCTTTATCTTCATAATTTCTTCTCCAAAATGGCCAAAGTTAAACTAACCATGACCTTTTTATAAATTATCTTTTCTTTCCAGGTAAACTATTTCCGACTTTTTCTCAAAACCCAACCTTTGATATAATCTCAAGGCACCAGTGTTTACAACTTCAACAACTATTTGACAAAGTCGGCCATTGATTTTGTGTAAATCGTTTAGAATATATTTGACTAGATAGGACCCTAATCCTTGGCCTTGATACCCTTTTTCCACTGCCAAACCAAATAAGTAATTGGTTCCTAAGCTGACATCTACCGAACAAGATGCACGAACTCGTCCATCCTTACGTAAGACATATAAGCGACAAGTTTCATCAAGTACAGCCTCTCTGGCATACTTTTCTGCACAAGTCAATGTAGTACCAAACTCTTGCGATTGAAAATTTGCGATATCACTAATTAAACTTAGGTCTGCTAAAGCAACTTCTATATCTGAAACATCATCCAAATAGAATTGACGAGAATCTTGTTCCAGCCAAATCTCATTCTCATCTATGTTAGCAGAATATTTATTCCAAAAATCTGGATATCGATCTAAAAAATTCGTTTCTGAAATATAATGGATATTAATAAGCTGATAACGCTTAGCAGTCTTCTTAAATTCATTTACTAGTACCTTAGCTATGCCTTGACAGCGATAAGCAGGAGCAACATAAATAGACACTTCTGCTTCATGTGGTTCATCAGCATATATTGATAGAAAGCCAACCAAAGCCTCGTCTACAAACGCTAAGATAAAAGCAGGCATGTTGGGATTGTCATTATAATTGCTGTCTAAATATGGAATTCTATATGTCTGATCTACTTGGTTACATTCTTTTACTATCGAAAACGCATCATTCTTTTCTTTGTCAGACAATTGAACTCTTACTTGTATATTCATCTTACACTCCTAAATTGTTATGGACATTATACCACATAATACAATTTTCCTCTCCATAAAACAAAAAAGAAACAGGAAAAATTCCTGTTTCACTTTATTTAGATTTGATATAGTTAATACCATCCGCCTTAGGTGCAACAGCTTTTCCGAAGAAGAGTGCTAGGACAAGAATTGTCAAAACGTAAGGCGCAATCTGCAAGTAAACCGCTGGAACATGAGATAGAAATGGTAATTGACTTCCGATAACTGCTAAACTTTGAGATAATCCAAAGAAAAGACTTGAAAGCATTGCTCCAATTGGATCCCATTTACCAAAGATCATAGCTGCTAGAGCAATGAAACCTGGTCCAATGATTGTTGTTGCAGCAAAGTTAACTGAGATTGATTGTGCGTAGATCGCTCCACCGACACCACCGAGGAATCCAGAAATTATTACTCCCCAATAGCGCATCAGATAAACATTAATTCCCAGTGTATCTGCAGCTTGTGGATGTTCACCAACAGAGCGAAGACGAAGACCAAATTTCGTCTTAAACATGATGAACCAAGCGACAAAGGCAAAACCTACAGCCAAGTAACCCATCAGACTGGTGTGTTTGAAGAAAATATCTCCAATAACAGGGATATCAGACAGGATTGGGAAATTAAATTTACCAAAAGAAACTCGAATGTTATCAGTTTGACCTTTTCCGTAAAGAGCTTTTACTAAGAAAATTGCCAAGGCAGGTGCCATCAAGTTCAAAACTGTACCACTGACAACATGGTCTGCACGAAAGTTGATAGTAGCGACTGCGTGAATAAGTGAGAAAACAAGTCCGACTATTCCACCGACCAAAAGGGCCAACCAAGGTGTTAAACTTCCGAAAGTACTTTCAAACGTAAGGTTGAAAACAACACCTGAGAAAGCACCCATCACCATGATACCTTCAAGTCCCACGTTAACAACACCTGAATGTTCAGAGAAGGCACCACCAATACTAGTGAAGACCAAAGGAGCTGCATAAATAAGCATTGACGACACTAACAAATTTAGCATTGAGACAAAATTCATCTTATTTACCTCCCTTTTCTTGTTTGCGTGGTTTGATAAAACGTTCAATAATGTAATGAACACTTACAAAGAAGATGATAGCTGCTGTTACAATGCTGACCAATTCTGAAGGAATCGTTGCAACATTCATACCTGGAGCTCCAACTTGAAGTACTGCAAACAGGAAGGCTGCAAAAGGAATTCCCACAGGAGAATTACTTGCAAGAAGACTAACTGCCATACCATTGAAACCAACACTTAATGAGCTACCTTGAACATATACGTTTTGGAATGTACCAAGTCCTTCTACTACTCCTCCGACACCAGCAAGGGCACCAGAAATGATCATTGAAAGGATAATTGTACGTTTTGCTGACATACCAGCATACTCACTTGCATGTGGATTGATACCAACTGAACGAATTTCAAAACCAAGTGTCGTTTTCTTAAGAAGGAACCATACAAAAACAACTGCAATAATTGCAAAGAAGATTCCGATGTTCATCCGCGAATTATTGGTCAAAGCACGCAACCACTCTGTCTGATAGGTGGCGTTAGGGCCAACAGTGATACTAGAATCCACACTCTGCATGACAGATTTCGGGAAACTATGGATAAAGGCATTACCAACATATAGAACGATATAGTTCATCATGATCGTTACGATGACCTCTGATGTTCCAAGGTAAGCACGTAAAATACCAGGAATCGCACCAATAATACCACCCGCTACAATACCAAGGAATACAGTCATGATGAGCATAAGTGGGCGCGGTAAATTTGGAAATGATAGGGCAAACCAACCGGCAGTAATCCAGCCAGCCAAAGCTTGACCAGGCAAACCAACGTTGAAGAAGCCGGCTCTACTAGCCACTGCAAAACCAAGGGCGATCAAGATCAGTGGTCCCATTGCACGAGAGATTTCCCCCAAACTTCTTAGAGTACCAAAGGCTGTTTTGAAAAGTTCTTCATACCCCCAAATAGCATCGTAGCCAAAAATCCACATGATAATCGCACCGAGTAAAATCCCAAGAACGACAGAAATCAAAGGAACGGCAATCTGCTGTGTTTTCTTAGACATTAGAATCTCCCTTCTTTAGTTCTCCTCCGGCCATCAAAATACCAAGTTCTTGTTTGTTGGTTTCAGCTGGCGTTACGATACCTTGAATTTTACCGTCATGAATAACAGCGATTCTATCAGATAAATTGAGAATCTCATCCAATTCAAAGCTGACAACAAGAACTGCTTTCCCTTTATCACGCTCACCAATTAAACGTTTATGGATATACTCAATCGCACCAACGTCTAATCCACGTGTAGGCTGACTAACAATTAGAAGATCTGGATCACGGTCTACTTCACGAGCAATAATTGCCTTTTGCTGATTACCTCCAGATAGAGCTGATGCAGGAACATAATCATTTGCTGCACGAACATCGAACTCTTCCATCAGTTTACGAGCATAATTATGAATATTAGTATAATTCAAAATACCATTCTTGCTCAGTGGTTCTTTATAGTAAGTTTGTAAAGCAATATTTTCAGAAATAGTCATATCTAGAACCAAACCATCACGATGACGGTCTTCAGGAACGTGACTGACCTTCATTTCCGTAATCTTACGAGGAGGCAAGCCAACTACATCCTTACCTTTTATATTAATAGTTCCTGACTTAACTTTACGCAAACCAGTAATCGCTTGAATTAATTCACTTTGTCCATTTCCGTCAATACCGGCAATACCAACAATTTCACCTGCACGAACATCAAGTGATAAATTCTTGACAGCCGGAATACCACGGTTTTCATTAACAACTAAATCTTTGATTGAAAGAATTACTTCTTTTGGTTGTGGAGGATTTTTTTCTGTTGTAAATGAAACAGAACGTCCTACCATCATTTCAGCAAGATCTTGGTTTGTAGCACCAGCAATCTCAACCGTTTCAATACTTTTACCACGACGAATAACTGTAACACGATCAGAAACTGCACGAATTTCATCCAACTTGTGCGTAATCAAAATAATCGATTTCCCCTCTTTGACAAGGTTCTTCATAATGATCATCAATTCGTCGATTTCAGCTGGCGTTAATACAGCTGTTGGTTCGTCAAAAATAAGGATGTCAGCACCACGATAAAGAGTTTTTAAGATTTCAACACGTTGTTGAGCGCCGACTGAAATGTCTTCGATTTTTGCAGAAGGATCTACGGCAAGTCCATATTTTTCAGATAATTCTTTTATCTCTTGGATTGCTTTTTTGATGTCTAGAACACCATTCTTAGTAATTTCACTTCCTAAAATAATATTCTCGGCAACAGTAAATGCTTCGACCAGCATAAAGTGTTGGTGCACCATTCCAATACCTAAAGAGGCTGCTTTCGACGGTGAGTCTAGTTTAACAACTTGCCCATTTACTGCAATTTCACCACTAGTAGGCTCAAGCAATCCTGCCAACATATTCATCAAAGTAGATTTACCTGCTCCGTTTTCTCCTAAAAGAGCATGAATTTCACCACGACGAAGATGAAGGTTAATTTTGTCATTTGCAACAAATTGTCCAAAAATTTTGGTAATCTCCCGCATTTCGATGACATTTTCATGTGTCATTGTGATCCCATCCTTTCAAAATTTTTATTTCAATAGAACCTACTAAGAGTTAGTAAGCTCTATTGAGACAAAACCTTTTGCCTCAATCTCAAAGAAGCGACCTCTCTAAGATCGCTTCCTGAGAGTCAATGTTTGAATTTTATTCTGCAGGAACTTTGATGCTTCCGTCAAGAATTTTAGCTTTAGCATCTTCTACTGCTTTTTTAGCATCATCTGACAAAGCTTTAGTTGTCAAATCAACACCACCATCTTTCAAACCATAAACTGTTGTTTTACCACCAGGGAATTGGTTTTTAGATGCTTTGGTTGCGATGTCTTTAACTGTTCCACCAACTTTTTTCAAGGTAGAAGCAAGAACGAAGTTAGATTCTTTACCATCTTTAGATTTAAATTTTCCTTCGGCTTCTTGGTCACGGTCCACACCAATAACCCAAACTTTTTCGCTTTCGTTTCTTGTTTCATTGATTGACTTCGCTTCGTTGAAGACACCAGCACCTGTACCACCAGCTACTTGATAAATGATATCAGCACCTGCTGTATATTGTGCAGCGGCGATTGTTTTACCTTTAGCAGCATCACCAAATGATTCTGCATATTGAACATCAATCTTGATAGATGGGTCTACTGATTTAACACCAGCTTCGAAACCTTTTTCAAAACGAGTCAATACGGCACCTTTAATACCACCTACAAATCCAACAACTTTTGTTTTAGTTGTTTTCGCTGCAGCTACACCTGCAAGATAAGCTGCTTCGTTATCTGCAAACAAAGCAGAAGCGACATTGTCTTGACCTTTGATTTCATCATCAATGATGACATAGTTGATGTCTGAGTGGTCTTTGGCAGCAGCTTCTACAGCGTTACGAAGAGCAAATCCAATACCAAAAATTGCTTTATAACCACTTGATGCAGCTTGCTCAAGGTTGTTAGCATACTCTGATTCGTTTGTTGATTGGAAGTAAGTGAAACCATGATCTTTTGAAAGACCGTTTTCTTTACCCCATTCTTGCAAACCTTCCCATGCTGATTGGTTGAATGACTTGTCATCAACACCACCAGTATCGGTTACGATAGCAGCTTTCAGATCTGTTTTAGCATCTGAATTGCTATTTGAGCGAGACGCACGGTTACCACATGCAGCAAGTCCTACTGCTGCGACAGCTACTAGACCAAGGCCTAGCCATTTTTTCTTGTTCATTTCTGAACCTCCTAAATAAGATATGCAACAATGTTGCAAAATTGTGTGGTCAGATGACCCAGACTACCAACTATTTTAAGTCGGTAAAAGAATATGGAAGTAATTCCCCGACCGTCATCACGACCGTCGATTTATCTTTAGCGACTAATGTCACTTTTAGATCTTTATTAAAAAATTCTGCCATCACTTGACGGCATGCTCCACATGGAGAAATTGGCTTTTCTGTCTGCCCATAGACAATCAGCTCTTCAAACTCAAGTGCTCCTTCAGAAACTGCTTTAAATATTGCTGTTCGTTCACCACAGTTTGTCAAACCAAAACTAGCATTCTCAACATTAACTCCAGTGAAGACACGGCCATCTTTAGCAACTAGTACAGCACCAATTGGAAAGTGAGAATAGGGAACATACGCATTTTTGCTTGTCTCTACGGCCAAATCGATTAAATCAGTAGTTGCCACTAGCTGTTTCCCCTTTCATGATAGCAACACCTGATGAAGCACCAATCCGAGTAGCTCCAGCTTTAATGAAAGCTTGAGCATCATCATAAGAACGAGCGCCTCCAGATGCTTTAACTCCCATATCAGGACCAACTGTTTGTCTCATCAAAGCTACATCTTCTACAGTAGCACCACCAGTTGAAAAGCCAGTCGATGTTTTTACAAAGTCGGCTCCAGCTTTTTGGGAAATTTGACAGGCCAGAACTTTTTCTTGATCAGTCAAAAGGCAAGTTTCAATAATGACCTTCACAAGTTTCTCACCACTTGCTTCTACTACTGCTTGAATATCTTTTTCAAGCAAATCCAAGTTACCAGACTTGAGAGCGCCAATATTGATTACCATATCGATTTCATCAGCCCCATTTTCAATCGCATTTTTTGTTTCAAATGCCTTTACTTCAGGAGTGGTTGCCCCCAAAGGGAAACCTATAACTGTACAAACTTTTACATCAGATCCTCTTAATTCTTCAGCTGCAAGCTTTACCCAAGTTGGATTAACGCAGACGCTTGCAAAATCATATTCTTTGGCTTCTTCAATTATTTTTTCAATTTGCTCTTTTGTTGCTTCCGGCTTTAAAAGAGTATGGTCAATGTATTTGTTCAATTTCATTTTTTTCTCCTTTAAACTCAAGAAATGACCTCAATGATTTCGCTTACTTTTTTCCGTTCGACATCTATTCTAACATTTTTTTTGAATTCTGTAATCATTTCCTCAGAGATTTTTTGGTTAGCATAGATTTTAGCAACTACTTCACCTGATTGAACAGCTTCGCCAACTTTTTTCTCAAAAACAATTCCAGTTTCATAATCTAAGTTGTCAGATTTAACTGCTCGACCAGCACCTAAACGCATAGCAAATAAACCGAATTCCATAGCTGGTAGTTCAGAAATGAAACCAGACTTATCTGCAGTGACGTCTACTATATACTGAGCTGAAGATGGCCTATAAAAGTCTTCCAAGTCACCGCCCTGTGCTTGAATCATAGCTTCAAACTTTCTGAGAGCAGAGCCATTCATTATGTGCTCGCGAACTTCCTCTACAGTTTTCTCTACATTTGCTAAGCTAAGCATAATCTGAGCCAACTCACAGATAAAATGGGTTACATCTTCTCTGCCTTTTCCTTGAAGGATCTCTAAAGCCTCAAGAATCTCCAAACGATTACCAATGCTTGTTCCCACTGGTTGGCTCATATCTGTAATAACAGCTACTGTTCGTCTGCCTACAGCTTTACCTAACTCAACCATGGTCTGAGCAAGGCGACGCGCATCTTCGATATTCTTCATAAAGGCGCCTTCACCAACTGTCACATCAAGCAAAATACTATCAGCTCCAGCAGCAATCTTCTTACTCATAACAGAGCTCGCAATTAGAGGAATTGTGTCAACTGTTGCAGTCACATCACGAAGAGCATAAAGCAACTTATCAGCTTTCACGAGTTGATCTGACTGACCAATTACAGAAAGCCCGATATCTTGAACTTGTTTGATAAATTCTTCTTGACTGCGCTCAACTTGGAATCCTTTTACAGATTCTAGTTTGTCAATCGTTCCACCCGTATGACCTAGACCTCGACCACTCATCTTTGCAACTGGTACACCAAAGCTAGCAACCAAAGGAACAAGAATCAAAGTGACCTTATCACCAACACCACCAGTAGAATGCTTATCCACTTTAATACCAGAGATTTCTGATAAGTCAATTTGTTGACCTGTTCCTACCATTGTCATAGTCAAGTCTGAAATTTCTCTGGTTGTCATTCCCTTAAAGTAAATAGCCATTGCAAAAGCAGACATTTGATAATCGGGCACTGTACCAGCAACATAACCATCAATCAACCATTGAATTTCTTCTTTTGTTAATTCAAAACCATCACGTTTTTTTTGAATAATGTCGACAGCTCTCATTCTAGTTTCTCACTCCTTAAAATATAGTAGCCTTTATCTTTTTTGACAACTTCACAATTTCCAAAAACTTCTTCCATTTTGGCTTTAGCGCTTGGCGCCCCCTGCTTCTTCTGTATGACGATAGTTAGGTCACCACCTAGCGTCAAATGCTCAAGGCTACCTGCAATAACTTGATGAACTACTTGCTTCCCAGCTCTAATAGGAGGATTACTAATTATATGGTCAAAAACTCCAGTTACTTGATCATAGATATTAGATTGAAAGATTTCCGCTGAAACCCCATTAAGTTCGGCGTTTTTTCGGGCTAAATCCAAAGCACGCAGATTAATATCCACTAAGGTAGCTTTCACAGCTTGCGACTTTACTAATGTTAAACCTAATGGACCATAACCACAGCCCAGATCCAAAATAGTATCCCCTATAGAAAAATCTATGGTAGACAGGAGGACCTGACTACCATAATCGATCATCTTCTTGCTAAAGACGCCAGCATCCGTAAGGAAGGTCATTGGTTGACCTAATAAATTCAGTTGTAATTTATGGATATCGTGCTTAGCATCCGGATTTTCTGCAAAATACATCTTTGACATAAATTAATTTTATCACAATTTTACCTAAAATGTAAACCGTTTACAATATTTTCTACAATTTTTTTAACAATATGGTATACTAATCAAGTTGATAGGAGAAAAAATATGACAAACGAATTCCTTCATTTCGATAGAATTAGCCGAGAAAGATGGCAACAATTACATAGAAAAACAACACCGCCATTAACTGAAGAAGAATTAAATTCAATAAAAAGTTTTAATGATGAAATTAGTTTGCAAGATGTTATGGATATCTATTTACCATTAACTAATCTGATTCAAATTTATAAGAGAGCCAAAGAAGATCTTGCTTTTTCAAAGGGAATTTTTCTGCAAAAAAACTTAAAAAAACAACCTTTTATCATTGGTGTTTCTGGAAGCGTAGCTGTTGGAAAGTCGACAACAAGCCGCCTTCTCCAAATTTTACTTTCTAGAACTTTTGAGAATGCAAAAGTTGAACTCGTAACAACAGACGGTTTTTTATATCCGAACTCAATCTTACAGAAACATGACCTTTTAAATAGAAAAGGCTTCCCTGAAAGTTATAACATGGAACTTCTTCTAAATTTCTTAGATCACCTAAAAAACGGACAAACTTATCAGGTTCCTGTCTACTCTCATGAAATCTATGATATTGTTCCAAATCAGACACAGACAATCCAAGTTGCTGATTTCGTCATTGTTGAAGGGATTAATGTTTTTCAAAATCCTCAAAATGAACGTCTCTATATAACAGATTTCTTTGATTTTTCTATTTATGTAGACGCTGAGGTTGAGAATATCGAGAAATGGTATCTTGATCGTTTTGGTAAATTATTGGACTTGGCTAGACAGGATTCAAAGAACTACTACCATCGCTTCACCCAAGAACCAGTTGAAGATGTTATGAAAATGGCTCGCAACATATGGAAATCTATTAATTTAGTTAACTTAAAAGATTATATTGAGCCAACTCGCAATCGCGCTGAATTAATCCTTCATAAAGCTCATAACCATGAAATAGATGAGATTTACTTAAAGAAATAACTATAATCGATTGAAATCAAGTGATATTTTTTTAAAAGAATAATTAAGGCTTGTCAAATGCGAACTTTTCATATATAATTAGATAGTTAGTATACATTGGAGGTGAAAAACTTGGCAAACATTAAATCAGCTATCAAACGCGCTGAATTGAACGTTAAACACAACGAAAAAAACTCAGCTCAAAAATCAGCTATGCGTACTGCAATTAAAGCTTTTGAAGCAAACCCAACTGAAGAACTTTACCGCGCTGCTAGCTCAGCTATCGATAAAGCAGAAACTAAAGGTTTGATCCACAAGAATAAAGCTAGCCGTGATAAAGCACGTCTTGCAGCAAAACTTGGTTAATCAACTAACTGCATACAAAATGAGCTCTTCGGAGCTTTTTTTGCGCCTTAATTCATTAGGAAGCGATTTTGCCAATTCTAAACGATCATAATTGTACAGTATTTGAGATAAGGTTCAAAAAACAGTGACGCAAACTTTTGCGTCCTCCTTCTATTTTTGATAAAATAGCGGTAAATCTGACATGAATACATTCTATGAGTCAGAAGAATTGATTAAATAAGGAACTTAATATGAAAAACCAAACTTTAATGCAGTATTTTGAATGGTATCTTCCAGATGATGGCCAGCATTGGAATCGATTAGCAATGGATGCACCAAATTTGGCGGCCAAAGGTATTAAAAAAATATGGATGCCTCCGGCTTTTAAAGCAACTGGCTCGAATGATGTCGGCTATGGTATTTACGACTTATTTGATTTAGGAGAGTTTGATCAAAAAGGAACTGTTCGGACTAAGTATGGATTAAAAGAAGAATATCTTCAAGCGATCCAAACACTAAAAGACAATGGAATCGATCCAATTGCTGATGTCGTTTTAAATCATAAGGCTGCAGCCGACGGAACTGAAACATTTACGGTTATTGAAGTAGATCCAAATGACCGTACTACTGCTATTTCTGAGCCCTTTATGATTAAAGGATGGACTCACTTTACTTTTCCAGGAAGAAACAAGCAATATAATGACTTTGAATGGCATTGGTACCATTTTACTGGAACTGACTTTGATGCAAAAAGTCGTCGGTCTGGAATTTATTTAATTCAAGGTGACAATAAAGGTTGGGCGAATGACGAGCTGGTAGACAGCGAAAACGGAAACTATGACTATCTAATGTACGCCGATCTGGACTTCAAACACCCAGATGTTATTAAAAACCTATACGATTGGGCTAGATGGTTTATCGAAACTACAGGTATACAGGGTTTCCGCTTGGATGCAGTTAAGCATATAGATTCCTTCTTTATGGCCAACTTTATTCGAGATATTTTGCAAGAATATGGTGATGATTTCTATGTTTTCGGAGAGTTTTGGAATAATGATGAAGCTGCTAATAATGACTACTTAGAAAATATTGACTATCGCTTCGATCTTGTCGATGTTAAATTGCATACTAATCTTTTTGAAGCAAGTCAAAAGGGTGAAGAATATGACTTGCGTACTATTTTTGATCATACTTTAGTAAAAAATCACCCAGAATCAGCTGTGACATTTGTAGAAAATCATGATACTCAGCGTGGTCAAGCTCTTGAATCTACTGTTGAAGAATGGTTTAAACCGGCAGCATATGCTCTTATTCTACTTCGAGAGTCTGGCCTCCCATGTATTTTCTACGGAGACTACTATGGCATAAGTGGTGAATTTGCTCAGCAAGATTTCCAAGAAGAAATCGACAAACTATTAGACCTTCGTCTAAACCTAGCTTATGGTGAAGAGACCGACTATTTTGATGACCCAAATTGTATCGGATGGACAAGGGCTGGTCAAGATGGTGGTCAGCCAATTGCTGTTTTAATTTCAAATGCTACTGCTACTTCAAAACGGATGTATTTTGGACAAGATTGGTCAGGGCACGAGTGTTCGGACTACCTTGGTAATTTCCAAACAATTGTCACTATCGATGAAGAAGGCTGGGGAGAGTTCCCTGTTGAAGAACAATCTGTTAGCGTTTGGTCTATTAAAAATTAAAAATCAGCTCTTTGAGCTGATTTTTATTGTTTATAATTCTCTATAAAAGGCTGATAAGATTGCCAAATATGCATGGGAAAATGATTCATTTTTCCCGTTTCTAATATTTCTCTATATTGATCTGCCCACTCTTGATAACCAGAGGCAAGATGCCCTCTTATCATTTCTTGAGTGAGTGGCTGCTTCAAAAATAGTTTCACCACTGGAATTAATAAACAAAGTGGCAAAAACAAATACTTGGTTGGTTTATAAGCTTTCTTAGAAATACCATATTTTTCGCACAAGAGAATTCCTTCTCGCCATGCAAGAATCATCTTTTTGATTACTTGCGAATCTTCCAAAACAGCGCCAAAACTCCCAGATTCTGCTATCGCACCCGCCATAACTGCTTCTTGAAGGCAGTGGATTTTCAACCAATTCGCTAAATCTGGCATACTTTTAATACTTAAGTGACATTTTTCAAATATTCCACAATTCAAATCATGATACTCATCTTCATCAATTAGAGTAGGAGCCTGAAAAATTATTGCTTTAACTTTTCCATGTTTTCTACCACCTCCAACTGATGAAGGAAAAGCGAGCGAATAAGATTCTCTATCAAGATAAGGAAATATCTTTTCAGTGGTATCCCAATTATTCTGCATAATCAGGATACGAGTCTTTCCTTGAAATGTTGAAAGTTCTTTAGCAGCTTGTTTAATTTGGCTACTGTTTACCGTCAGCAAAATCAAATCATAATGATTTACTATACTAGTAACCAATTTTGGAGCAAAATGATGAAGCTGGTAGGTTTTATCGTGTCTCCTCAAATCTTTGATTAAGAGAGAAATTCCTTTTTGATAGTGGGATAAATCTCTCTCTTTTACAAAAAACTCAACTTCATGTCCTTGACTAAGTAGCCAGCCATATGTCATTCCAATAGTACCAGCACCGTAAATCAATATTTTCATATCATTTATTTCCTATTAGCTTAGTTGATTTTTTCTTACTTTCTGATTTGATGGAAATTTTGATCTCAAAAATGGTACCTTTCGGTCTATTATCTTTAACAGTAATTGTACCCTTTAGAGCATCGGCAATTTGTTTTGCAAGGGATAGACCTAGACCAAAACCACCCTTTTGTCTTGTTCTGGCTTTATCAACCCTATAAAAACGATCAAAAATTTTCTTTTTGTCTTCATTATTGATTCCAGGTCCGTTATCAGACACTCGTAAGTAAAGAGAACGGTCTTTTGACCATACTATAAACTTAATAACCCCATCTTCTTCTGTATATTTCACAGCATTATCAAAGAGAATAGTCATCAGCTGTTTTAGAAGCGTTCTATCTGTCTTGATGTTGTGGTCGATATGATTTTCGTAGATAAATACTTTCTCATTTTCATCCGCAATGATTTCGTAGTTGGCAAATGTTGTAGTGAAAAATTCTGGTTCAACATCAGCAATTTCAGCTTTAATGCCATCATCTCTTCTTGCAAGATTCAATAGATTAGTTGTGAGCATCCGCATATTCCGAACTTCTTCCAGACTGGAGGCAATATTTTCACTAGATTCCATAATCGTAGCTTCCGGTTTTCGGAAAAGAGTTTCCAAACGGTTCTGCAAAACAGCTAAAGGAGTACGCAACTCATGGCTGGCGTTTTCAACAAAAGATTTTTGCTTCTGCATACTGTCTATTAGAGGCTTCACACTGACCCGAGCCAAATAAATACTGGCAATAATTGAAATTAACCAGAAACTAATCATAACAATGACAATGATTTGTTCATGATTCTGACTGGTTTGCTCCAATTGATTGACATTAATCAAAACTGCTGCATATTTTACTTTGTTCAAAAGATTCCCAGATAAGAATTCGCTTGGATTAATTTCAAAAACCAACATACGATACAGTTCTTCTTGTCCATAGTTGTTTTTCAAAGTAGTCTGAATAATTTTACCTACATCCTTTTTCTTGATTGAAATCTTTTTTAAACTAAGAAAATGATCTGCAGTAGTCAATGGTTTCAAGTCTTCATCAAACAAGACTGCTTCAGTGTTCGAATTCACCTTCAGATTATCCATTGGTCCAGGGTCTGGTGCGTCTTGTGGTCCAGATACATCATCAGATGACTGACCTTCATCAATCGTCGGTTGCATATTGGCTGCACGAGCCAAAGCAAGGTGGAGAACAGATCTGGGATTCTGACTTAAACTTTTTAAATTATCGTCAACGGTTGTATAGAGCCCTGAGCGCATAATCTGAATGATTAAAAGAGTCATGGCCGAGAAAATCAGTGTGAATACACCAAAATAGCGAATGAAATATGAAAAATCATCCGCATAAAAAGTTCGTCTAAGTTTATTCAGCATTCTTCAAAATGTAACCGACACTGCGAAGGGTTTGCATATTGTTCGCAAAAGTCGTTCCTTTCAATTTTTTCCGAATTTTTGAGACATAGACTTCAACGACAGAAATGGTAGTATCACTGTCAAAGCCCCAGAGTCGATCAAAAATCTGAGTTTTAGGTAGAATTACGTTTTGGTTCTGTAGGAAATAAACTAATAAATCAAATTCTTTCCCCAGTAATTCTACTTCTTTTCCATTCACCAACGTGGTATTGGTAGAGAGGTTTACTGTTACATCACCATATGATAAGGTATTTTCATTAAATTTTCCTGAACGCTTGAGTAAGGCTTGGATCCGCATCTTTAATTCTTCTAAATAAAACGGCTTGGTTAGATAGTCATCTGCACCCAATTCAAAACCATGCCCTTTATCATCCAAACTTTCTTTAGCAGTCATGATGAGAACAGGAGTTGAGACTCCTTTTTCACGCAAGTCTTTTAAAACTTGAAAGCCATCTTTCTCAGGGAGCATCAGATCAAGTAGAATTAAATCATAAACACCGCTTTCGGCTTCATAGAGGCCTTCTTCACCATCAAAAACCTGCATGACATCCGCAAAGTCATCTAAGAAATCGAATACAGAATTCGACAACCCTAAGTCGTCTTCTACTAGTAAAATCTTAATCATCTTGTTCTCCTCCTGCTATAAGATACTGATCTGCTTCATCTAAGATTATGTAAAATAAAGAATTTTTGTCCCATTTTTTTGGATCTTAGTATAATTCTTTAATTATTATATCATGACTTTAACAAATGGATTAAGATTTTGTAGCGTTTTCTTCATTATTTTGATTAGAATTGCTTTCCTTATCCTTTGTACTTCCATCTGCATTGGCTGGCTTCTTCTTAGAATTGCTACCGCCTTCTTGATTATTATTTCCTTGCGGTGCCTGTCCTCCTGGCCCTCCAGGTCCTCCGTTACCACCAGGTCCGCCTTGTCCTTCTTGACCATTCATTTGAGGTGGTTGTCCACCAGGGCCTTGCATATTATTGCCGTCTTGATTATTTTGCTGCGTTTTCGATGTTTGAACGGTCGACTGCTGATTTGTTGCTTTTTGCGTCAAAGAACCGAATGTATAGCCACCAATCAAGCCGACTACTAAAGAACCTGTCGCTACTACCGATAGCCACCACTTGGTGCTTTTTTCTACAACAATCATTTTCTCTTTATTCATTCTAAGTTTTTCCTTCTTTCTGTTTTAAGTTTCTGTGATAAAGTAAAGAAGTTTTACTTCATGAATTCACCACATCCTTTCTTTAGGATACATACATCTTAATTATTTTTTCTTAAAGAGGCCTAAATTTTTTCTTAAAGAATACTAAAAGATGAGAAAATTCTTAGAAAAATAATAGAAAATTTATCCAAAATATTTTTTTAAAATACGACCGTATCGTCTCAGTAAAAGATAATCCGCTATTGCTGGGGATAGCAGGTTCAATGTTGTAAAAATCTTTGTACCTTGTCCCATCAAAATCACTCTTTTACGAGATTTTATACCTTTAAGTAAAGCTTGGATTACTTGATTTGTACTTGATATAGAGATCCCCATCTCTCTCCAAACTGGATGATAAGGCTTTTCTGATGGCGTATCTGCTGCATTGGGGCAAAAATAAGTTAGATGCATCTTTTTCTTCTCCTGTTTTAATTCTCGATTCATTGATTCGATAAAAGAAAAAAGTCCGGCGCGGCTCGCCACATCTACACTATAATAGGGAAAGGCCAGCCTACCATCTGCAAAACCTCCTGAATGCACAATGGTTGCTCCTTTTTGATTTTTTAACAAAGGTAAAAAATGTTTGCTGACAAGAATAGCCCCTATTAGGTTAATCGTCATAGTCTGATTGATTTCCTCCTCAGAGTGAGATAATAAAGATTTTCGTACATCAAATCCTGTTGCATTAATAACAATATCTATATTATCCGACCACTTTTGAACTTCAGACACTGCAACTTTAATAGAAGTTTCATTTGTTATATCTATCGAGCAAATCGGAATGTTGGAAGCAATATCCTCAGAAAAAGCAGCTAATTTATTCATATTGCGACCTAAAAGAAATAAATGAGCACCAGCTTGAAAAAAAGCTTGTGTATAGGCTTGTCCCAAATTACCACTAGCACCAATAATAACGACCTTTTTATTTTTAAAATAATTGTCACCCATAACATACTACCTCATTAGTGAATCTTTTGCGATAAGTTTAATATAACAAGCCCCACAATAACCAAAGCAATTCCCAAGAGGCTTGCGAACGTTACTTTTTCATGAAAAAGCAAAATAGATAGCACTGTTGTCCCAACCAAACCAACACCCGACCAAATAGCATACACTAGATTTAGTTGTATGCCTTTCAAAGACAAGGATAAAAAGAAAAAACACAAGCCATAGAAAACTAAAGCAAGAATCCCAAAAAGCATTTTTGAAAAACCTTGCGACAGTTTTAACAGACTTGTGGCAGCTATTTCAGATACAATAGCAAGAGTTAAATAAACGTAAGACATCATTGTCCTCCTAGAATCAATAGAATTGAAAAGCTAGTCGGAAAACAATTGATTTAGAGATGAGCGGAAGTGAAGCAGGTCCAAAGTGTACAAGCATTAGCTAAAATCATAGACTTGATCTTTGAATTCTTGTAAACAGGAATCTTTTTTCGTCCACATAACTCATCTAAAGAGATCTGATAAAAATCAGCTAAGCGAATCAAACTATGACTATCTATAATTGTTTTATCATTTTCCCAATTTGAGATAGTTTGACGAGTCGTGCCCAGATATTCTGCGATTTGATTCTGACTATAGCCCTTTTGTTCTCTATGTAATTTTAATTGTTTTCCTAACATCTGCATTTCCTCTTTATATTATTCTTTTCTTCACGAATTGGCTAGACGAAATTCTTTAACATCCTATACAATTCCAGGTAAAATTTCTTTGACATTGCTATTATAACATGATTTTCAGGATGGACACTTTATACTGACTTCCAAAAAAACAGCAGATTACAAGATCCGCTGTTTTTTATCTATTGCTTACTTGCTTTCAAAGCCTTTTCTACTGCTTCTTTTTCTCGTGTAATTAAGTCAACACGAGCTGCAATTTCTTTGATACCCATGCTGATATTACGACTGATAGCCATATCTGATAATTGAGGTTCGAAGAACGCTTTGTATTCAGCGAGCCTGTCTGCTGTCTTAAAGGCATTAGCTGGATAGATGACAAACTTATCAAAGCTCATATCACCTCCCAAGGCCGCCTTGATCCAGTCCCAATTCTCACGAGCCCAAGTCCAAACAGTAGCTTGAGTAAAATCGTGGTTGAGTAAAGGGAAATACCAGCTCATAGCTAAATCTTGAGGCTTAACAATATCTTTATTCTTTAAAGATTCTAAAATTTGATCAAGCGTTTCCCTATCATTAGTGTAAGCCAAAGCTGAAGCCAATTGTCTCTTGAAACTTCCATCAACTGTCGATACATAATTCTTCAAATATTGCTCCGTCAGTTCCTTGCTCTCATGATGTTTGATTTGGTTAATCAGGATGTGCAAACGGATAGCTGCAGGAAGTTTTTCCAGATCATCTTGATGAGCTTCAAAGATGCGGTCAGCTTCTTGAGTCGCTTTTTCATCATTGGCAGCAATCAAGTTTCCAATAACGATTTGACGGACTAATTCATCCTCATCTCTTTCTCCATCTTTAGCTTCAAAGCCTAGGCGATCAAAGTTGAATCGGCTAAGTTTGATAACCAAGTCATTATAAGCTTTTTCACTCTCGCTACCTTCTTCAACAAAGATTTTCAAACCACTCAGAACAGCTTTAACCCCAGAAACAACCAAGTAAGAGCTCTCTTCTGTCAATTTCTCGATTACTGGAACTAATTCAGCAAATGAAATGTGGCCAGCTTCTGCTAAGAGACGGCGTTCCTGCACCACTTGGAGCTTGCTGGTGCTGTCTAACTCAGTAATCGTATCTAGAATCTGGTCTAACAAGACACCTTGATAATCTGTGATATAGTGGGCTGTGTTTTCTGTATTGAAGCGCAAAGCTCCTTGGTTCTGAGCTGCCAAAGCAGAATAGTTTGGAATTTCAAGTGTTTCAGTTTCCAGTGTATCAGGCAAACCATTCCAATTACTATTTAATGGCAGAACCCAAGTCCGCTTCTTATCTTCATGTTCACCGATAAAGAATTGCTTCTGAGTCAACCTCAAAGTGTCATTTTCTACACGGGCTGTTAAAACAGGATAGCCAGGTTGCTCCAACCAAGAGTCCATAAAGGCTGCCACATCACGACCAGAAGCATCTCCAAGTGCATTCCAAAGATCCCGTCCGATTGTATTTCCATACTGGTGTTTAGCAAAGTAGGCGTTCAAACCTTTGGCAAAGGCCTCATCACCCAACCAGCGGCGAAGCATATGCATGAGACGGCTTCCTTTGGCGTATACGATTGCTGGGTCAAATAAGGTGTTAATTTCGTCTGGATGATTCACCTCTACATGGACAGACTGAACCCCGTCTGTTGCATCTCGTTTTAAAGCAAGTGGAACTCCGGTTGTTTGGAAATTCTCAAAGATATTCCAAGTCGGCTCAATAGCATTGACGCAGACATATTCCATCATATTAGCAAAGCTTTCATTAAGCCAAAGGTCATCCCACCACTTCATAGTGACAAGGTTTCCGAACCATTGGTGGGCCAACTCATGAGCAACAACAAGAGCTACATCTTGGCGACTGGAGACCGTAGAGTTTTCATCAACCAAGAGGTAAATCTCGCGATAAGTAACCAGACCCCAGTTTTCCATAGCACCAGATGAGAAGTCAGGCAAAGCTACATGAAGAGACTGTGGGATAGGATATTTAACGCCATAATAATCCTCATAAAACTCAATGGAACGAACAGCAATGTCCAAAGCAAACTCTAAATTACTAGCTGGATGTGCCTTTGTTGCATAGACACCGACTAAAGTTCCATTTTTAGTCTTAGAAGTTACTCCTTGCATATCACCTGCAGCGAAAGCTAGTAGATAAGATGACATACGTGGAGTTCTTTCAAACTTCCAAATACCAGTTGCTTTACGATTTTCAATGTCAATTTCTGGCATATTGGATAGAGCCAACTCGCCTTCTGACTGGTCAAACTTCAAAGCCAAGTCAAAGGTTGCCTTAGCTTCTGGCTCATCCACGCTCGGAAAAGCTTCACGAGCAAAGTGACTCTCAAATTGAGTAGAAATGATTTCTTTTTTTACACCATCCACTGTGTAGTAAGATGGGTAAATACCAGTCATATTATCCGTGATCTTACCAGTATAAGTCACCGTTACTTCAACTTGACCTGTGGCATCTAACTCGATGTAAAGAGCTTCGTTCGCATTGTCAACTGTAAAAGGACGTGTTTTACCAGCTACTTCGACAGTTTCAATTACTAGGTCCTTTTGGTGCAGGGAAATCTTACTTGACTTAGCTTCCCCAATAATAGTCACCTTGCCTGAAAAGGTCTTATCTGTACGATTGAGATCTAGAAATAGATCGTAGTGTTCAGGAACAAAAGTGTCAATAAAGTGTGCAACTGCTTGCATGTTTTTCTCCTCATCTAAGATACAGGAAATCCTGTTCATTAAATACTTTTTGAAACCATTTTACCATATTTTAAAGCAAAGAAAAAGACAAGGATGACCTGTCTTTGTAATTCACGAGAAACTCAAAACATTAGGTTTTTCTTTTTTCTTTTTCGAGTTCTGCGTCACCTTTCCGTAACTCTACATTATATAATATTTCAGCTTCTGGACTGCCTTTTTCATCCTTTACGACCTCTTTTAATTGACCTTCTTTTAATAATAGCTCAATATTTATATCTATACTTTCTGCATCTCTTAGTTTAGCTTCTTTAGGTAATTTCTTTGCATTCGAAACATCAATTCTCTCGTCATCTGAATCAAATAATTCAATTACCTCGTTACCATCCCAGTCAAAATCAACGATTAAGTCAGTAACAATACCAAAACTATTTGGAGCATAATTTTTTATTTGTGTACCTAGAGTTGCTTTATTCCCGTATTTATCATATAAAGTCGGACGTACATAGGCATTCAACATGGAAGACCCGTCATCCCCAGTAACATATATAGGAGAAAATTCAATCCTCTCAATACCTTTATAGTGTTCTTTGATGTAGGTTCCAATTTGTTCTTCAAGAAGTTGAAATCCGTGTTGATAGAGCTTGGTTGTTTTAGGACCAAAGTTAGGTTTTGTTAGTTTGTTGTATACAAAGATACCTCCTGATATCAAGACTAAAATAAGAGCAAGTGTCGTAAAAATTTTTTTCTTCATAACTTTTTTCCTCTGGGTAGTGATATTAAGAATAACAGTATCGTTTTTCTTTTCAAAGCCTATTTATATTTCCAATATTCTCCTCTTTCAATTTCAAGGTTATAATTTATTTTTGCTTTAGGACTTCCACCATCACTTTTGATGACATTTTTCAACTGACCATCTTTTACCAAAGCATCAATGTTATCGTCTGTTCCTTTAATTGGAGGTGTTAATTTCGCTTCTTCCGGTAAAGTTTTAGCATTACTTACATCTATTTCAACTCCTAAACCCTTTCCGGAATCTTCTAATTCAATAATTTCATTATCATTATGGTCAAAATTTAAAAGTAATCCTGAGAGTATTCCATAAGAAGGATAACCAGTTTTCCCTATTTGTCCTCCTAAAACAGCTCTATTTCCTTCTTCATCATAAATTACTGGCAGAACGTCCGCTGTGAATGGAGGATTGTCCTTACCACCTTGGATGAAAATCGGAGAGAATTCTATTTTAGAAATTCCTGAGTAGTTTTCTTTGATGTAGATCCCAATCTGTTCTTCTAATAAACGAAAACCATGTTTAATGATTTTTTCTTCCTTTCGGTCTAAACCTGTTGTGCTGTAAAATTGAGTCATATAAACAAAGCCAGCTAAAAGAGAAATAAACAAGATACTGATAATAACTAAAATTTTTTTCTTCATTTTCGTCTCCTAAATTCTTTGCTATGAAAATATTGCCTTTCGTATATTCTACTAGTGTATCATAGTCAAGCTTAAGATCCAATGAAAAACAGACCTCTTATATAGCTTCATATATAAAAAAAGACGCGACATAAATCGCATCTTTTATAACATTACATTTCAACAATTTTACCTGTTTCGAAGTAGACAACCCATTCGCAAATGTTCTTTGCGTAGTCGCCAATACGTTCCAAATAATTGATTACTTGGAAATAATCACGACCAGTTACGATGGATTCAGGATTCTTGCGAATTTCTTCTGTCGCTAATTCCTGAATACTTTCAAAATAATGATTAATTTTTTCGTCCATTGCCGCCACTTCATAAGCTTGATCTACACTTCCATTCAGATAAAGATCCAAGGCTGATTCAACAAAGTTTTTCACATCACGTCCCATTTTCTTGATTTCTTCCTCGACAGACTGAATGCGAATTTCACCTTTCATGCGAATGGTTGCCTTAGCAATAGATACAGCATGATCACCCATTCTTTCCAAGTCTGAGCTTGCTTTTAGTACGGTGATAACTGTCCGTAAGTCCTGTGAAACTGGTTGTTGCAAAGCGATGATCTCTAAAGATTTCTTTTCCAATTTCACTTCGTATTCATTGACTTCAGCGTCTTCCTCGATAACTTCCTTAGCCATATCTCGATCATGTGTTACAAAAGCACGAACCGTCCGATTGATTTGCGAAAGCACTTCATTTCCCATCGCATAAAATTGATTATGCAATTTCTCTAAATCTTCTTCAAATTGTACTCGAAGCATACCTGTCTTTATCCTTTCTTCTTATCCAAATTTACCAGTAATATAATCTTCTGTCTCTTTATGAGCAGGTTCTAGGAATATTTGCTTGGTCGAATTAAACTCTATCAAATCTCCACCTAGGAAAAAGGCTGTTTTGTCTGAAATCCGTGAAGCCTGTTGCATAGATCTTGTAACCAAGAGCATGGTATACTGATCTTTCAAACCGTAAAGGGTTTCTTCAATTTTCCCTGCTGAAATGGGATCTAAGGCCGAAGTTGGCTCATCTAGAAGAATGATTTTAGGGCTTGTAGCAAGTACCCGTGCTACGCAGACACGCTGCTGCTGCCCACCAGAGAGTCCGATAGCCGAATCATGGAGACGGTCCTTCACTTCATCCCAGATAGAAGCGCCTTTTAAAGAGCTCTCAACAGCTTCATCCAAGATATGCTTATCTTTAACCCCATTAATTCTCAATCCATAGACCACATTCTCATAGATAGTCATTGGGAAAGGATTTGGTTGCTGAAAGACCATACCGATTTCTTTTCGTAGCTCTACAGTATCAGTCCTAGGCCCATAAATGTTGTGTTCATTATAGAGAACCGTTCCTGTAGTCGTCACCTCTGGATTAAGATCACCCATACGATTAATAGCTTTTAAGAGGGTTGATTTCCCAGAACCAGATGGTCCAATCAAAGCCGTAATTTCATTGGGCAAAAAATCTAAAGTGACACTATTTAGTGCCTTCTTTTTATTGTAATAAACCGACAAGTCCTTGACTTGTAAAATAGGTTCTGTCATTTTTTCTATCCTTAATTTTTATACACTGTTATGGTCAACATGGAATTCCCTTATCCGAAATGACCAGACACATAATCATTTGTTGATTGCAATTTAGCATTCTGGAAGATATTGGTCGTCTTGTCGTATTCAATCAGATCTCCCAAATAGAAAAATCCAGTATAGTCACTTGCACGTGCCGCCTGCTGCATATTGTGGGTCACAATGATGATGGTATAGTTATTTTTGAGTTCAAACATAGTTTCTTCCAGCTGCATAGTCGCGATAGGATCCAAGGCTGAAGCAGGCTCATCCATCAGTAAGATATCAGGCTTGACAGAGATAGCTCGAGCAATACATAATCGTTGCTGCTGTCCACCTGAGAGAGTCAGAGCTGACTTATGTAAGTCATCCTTGACCTGATCCCAAAGGGCAGCCTGCTTGAGTGAAGTTTCTACAATTTCGTCTAAGACTTTCTTGTCCTTAACCCCTGCCCGCTCGTGAGCAAAGGTAATGTTCCGATAAATGGACTTAGCAAAAGGATTGGGTCTTTGAAAGACCATGCCAATGTGTTTCCGCATTTCATAAACATTAATTTCAGGACGGTTGACATCAATCCCCTCATAGAGAATTTCTCCTGTTACGCTTGCGATATCGATGGTATCATTCATTCGATTAAGGCTTCGTAGATAGGTTGATTTCCCGGAACCTGATGGACCGATTAAAGCGGTAATCTTATTTTTTTCAAACTGCATATCAATGCCCTTTATGGATTCTTTTTTACCATAGTAAACGTGTAAATCCTTGGTCTCTAAGGCCACTTTTTCTTGAGGAAAAGTAATGATATGTTTTTCATTCCAATTATATTCTGTCATTTCTTCTCCTTTATGCAGAGGTTAGTTTCTTATGTAAATAGCTACCGAGCTTGCGAGCACCAAAGTTGAAAATCAATATGAAAATCAAAAGAACGGCTGCTGACCCAGCAGATACAGCTGTTGCATCCGGAATGGTCCCCTCACTATTGACTTTCCAAATATGAACCGCAAGAGTCTCTGCCTGACGGAAAATAGAGATTGGACTAGTGATACTAAAGATGTTCCAGTTGGACCAATCCAAAGCTGGAGCGGATTGACCAGCGGTATAGATCAAGGCTGCAGCTTCACCAAAGATACGTCCTGAAGCCAGGACAATCCCTGTCACAATCCCTGGGAGAGCTTCTGGAATAACTACGTGAATCACTGTCTCCCAACGAGAAATCCCTAAAGCTAGTCCTGCTTCCCTCTGTGTATGGTGAACATGGCGCAAGCTATCTTCAACGTTACGCGTCATCTGTGGTAAATTGAAAACGGTCAAAGCCAGGGCACCAGAAATGATTGAAAATCCATATTCAAACTGTACAACGAAGATTAAATAACCAAAAAGTCCGACAACGACTGATGGCAAAGAAGACAGAATCTCAATACAGGTTCTGATAAAATTGGTCACAGGACCTTTTTTAGCGTACTCAGAAAGATAGACACCAGCCCCCATAGAAAGAGGAACAGAGATAATCAGAGTAATCACCAAAAGAAAGAAGGAATTGTATAACTGAATCCCAATACCACCACCAGCTTGATAAGAAGATGATTTGCCGGTCAAGAATGACCATGAGATATGTGGCAATCCTCTTACCAAGATATAAAGAATCAAGGAGGCAAGAATGGTCACAATGATGCCTGCTATGGTATAGAGAATGCTCGTTGCTAATTTATCTAATTTCTTAGCGTGCATAGTTTTTCTTACCCCTTTCTTTCGTAATCAATTTAATCACACTGTTGAAGGCCAAGCTCATAAGCAAGAGAACCAAAGCCAATGACCAAAGGACATTATTATCAACTGTACCCATTACGGTATTTCCGATTCCCATAGTCAAGACAGATGTCAGAGTTGCTGCTGGTGTTGTTAAAGAAGTTGGGACTACAGCAGAGTTACCAACAACCATTTGAATGGCAAGTGCTTCACCAAATGCGCGCGCCATCCCAAAGACTACAGCTGTAAAAATACCTGGACGTGCTGCTTTCAAGGTTACTCGCCAAATGGTCTGCCAGCGAGTAGCGCCCATGGCCAAACTAGCTTCACGATAGTGACGAGGTACAGCACGTAAGCTGTCTGTTGTCATAAAGGTAACGGTCGGCAGAATCATAACGAATAAAACGAAGATACCTGACAAGATACCAAAACCAGTTCCACCAAAAATAGAACGAACAAAGGGCACAACTACTTGCAAACCAATAAAACCATATACAACAGATGGAATACCAACTAACAGTTCAATCGCAGGTTGCAGGATACGAGCTCCTTTTGGAGATACCTCTGTCATGAAGACTGCCGCTCCAATTGCAAAAGGCGTTGCAATCACAGCGGACAGGATGGTCACGATGAAAGATCCCAAAATCATTGGTAAGGCACCAAATTCCTTGCCGGAAGGATTCCATGTTGAGCCAAAGAGGAACTCAAAGACATTTACTCCGTTGACAAAGAAAGTAGAAAGACCTTTTTGAGCAACGAAGATCAAGATCATGGCAACGATAATGACAATCAAAGATAAACAAGCAAAAGTCAGATACTTACCAAACTTCTCCAAACGAGAATTCTTAGAAGATGATAGCAATTTCTTAGCTAGTTCTTCACGTTTCATTTCTTATCTCCTTCTATCTTTGTGACATTTCCGTCAGCATCCTTACTAACTTTCATATCATTGATGGAAATATAGCCCATTCCCTTAACAACGCCTTCTTGGACTTCATCAGACAGCATATAATCCAGGAATTCTTTTGCTAGGCCTTTGGGCTTACCAAGTGTATACATATGCTCGTAGGACCATAGTGGCCAAGCGTTCGTAGCTACATTTTTTGTAGTCGGTTTATTTCCATTCAAACTAATCGTTTTTACTGAATTATCCAAATAAGCAAAAGCTAGATAAGAAATTGCCCCTGGTGTTTGGGAAACAATAGACTTAACCATCCCATTTGAATCTTGCTCTTGACTTTGGACAGCTGAAGTACCATCCATAATCACACTATCAAAGGTTGCGCGTGAGCCTGAGCTGGCTGCTCTGTTGATAATGGAGATTTCTAAGTCCTTACCACCTACCTGTTTCCAATTAGTGTATTCACCTGAAAAGATTTTTTTCAGTTGCTCTGTTGTAAGGTTATCAACGTTGACTTCTTTGTTGACAATTACTGCTAGTCCAGCGACAGCAACCTTATGATCAACAAGAGCCGAAGCATCAATTCCCTCTTTTTCTTCAGCGAAAACGTCTGAATTTCCGATTTCAACTGCTCCAGATTGAACCTGGGACAAGCCAGTACCAGAACCACCGCCCTGTACATTTACTGTCTTTCCAAGATTGTTGGAGCTAAATTCATCAGCTGCAGCCTCAACCAAGGGCTGTAATGCAGTTGAACCCACAGCAGTCATGGATTCTCCACGATCAATCCAAGAAGCACAGGCTGATAAAGTAAAACTACTAAAAATGGTTATCAGCCCTAAAGCTATTTTCTTACTCGTTCTCAAATTATATCTCCTTTTAGTTTGGACAGAAAAGCCTGCAATTTCGCATTTGCTCCTCATTTCCAACTATATCATATATATAGATTTTTGAAAAGATTTTTACCTAAAGCGAAGACCTTTAGGAAAATAGTTTTTTAATGTTTGATTAGCTAATTTTGCAAAACCTAATCCATTTCCATGAATAATCAATTGATACCAACCATTAGGAAGAGATTCCTTAATTTGAAGAGTTTCTCCTCCTACATAGACTTCAAAGTCTTGTTGACTTAATTCTAGTTTATTCCTAACTTCACTAGGTTGCAAGGCTAATCCTAAAGCAAAGCTTGGCTCAAAGCGCTTCTTCTTAAAGGTACCTAAATGAAGGCCGTTACGAGCTATTTTTACTTTGGATAAATCAGGAAGACCAAGTGGTAATAGATAAAGTTGATCACCAAAAGTTTGTAAATCACCTTTTAGCTCTACTTTCAAATGCTCTTTTTGGAAAATCTGCCAAAGACTTCTCTGGTCGGCGGTTAAATTCGATCGAGCAGGCTTCAACTTTGGTAATTTGTGTTCGCCAACAAACCGAAACTTAGCAACAAATTGCCCTTCCCCTTTGAAACGATGGGGATACATACGAGCTGTTTCTGGATAGTCTATTCCAGGAGTCATCCCATTAATCTTTGGAAGGTCAACCAATTCCAAAGGAAATTCGTCTAGTAGCCAAGCCACAATTTCTTCATTTTCTTCTGGAGCCCAAGTACAAGTGGAATAGACTAGCTCTCCGCCATTCGCCAACATCTTAACTGCATCTTCTAAGATTTCTCTTTGTAGAGCAGCGCATTGAGCTGGATAGTCAAGTGACCAATAATCCATGGCATCGGGTTGCTTACGAAACATTCCCTCCCCAGAACATGGTGCATCTAAAACAATTAAGTCAAAATAGGAAGAAAATACTTTTGCCAAGCGCTCCGCTGATTCATTAGTGACAAGGACATTTTTCGCACCGAATCGTTCGATATTTTCTACTAAAATCTTAGAGCGTTTATTGTTGATTTCATTTGAAACCAATAGGCCTGTATTATTTAGATAGGATAGCAAATGAGTAGATTTTCCACCTGGTGCCGCAGCTAGATCTAAAACCCTCATGCCCTCATGAGGATGAGCAACTTGAGCAACCATTTGAGCCGCAGGCTCTTGTGAATAAATCAGGCCTGTTACGTGTTCAGGTGATTTTCCTGATACCTTACCATAATACCCCCACTTGGTTCCAGAAATAGGATTAGAAAATGTAACTTGCCCTTCTTTCAAAGGATTGGTCCGAAAAGCTGAAATAGGCTCTTGATCAAAAGTTGAGAAAAAAGAAGCGGCTTCTTTTCCTAAAAGTCGCTGGTATTTTTCTTCAAAACCTGTCGGAAACCGCATTTAATTCTCTCCTCTGCGATAGATATATTCTTGTAGTTCAGATTTTTTTTCTTTAGGAAGCATCATAATTCCTTGTCTCGTCTTATAATCGGGTTTAGCTCCATCAAGAGTCATTACTTGATAGCCCAGCTTTTCCCCTAAAATTGACGCTGCAGCATAGTCCCAAGGATATAGATAGGTGATATAGGTTAGCAAACGCCCCTGTAGAATACGGCTGAAGCTAATAGCCGCACTTCCATAGGCACGCGCTCCAAGACAGTCCTTTGTAAGATCTGCAACTCCCCAGTCATTTCTTTCTAGCATTCCAGCATTTGAAGCGATCAAAAAACGTTTCAAAGGGTGATTGCGAAATGGTTTCAGGACTTTGTCATTACATTTGACATCAAACTGCCCACCACCGTGATACATTTCATCTCTCATAACGTCATAGATAATTCCAAATTGTCCAATACCGTTCTCATAGTATGCAACCATCACTGCAAAGTCATAACCCTGTGCCACGAAATTAGCCGTGCCATCAATCGGATCAATCACCCAGACTGAGCCAACTTCTATATCTTCCTTGAGTTGACCTTCTTCAGCGAAAATAGCATCATTAGGGTAATGTTTCAAGATTTCAGATACCAATAAAGCCTGAACATTTTTATCCATCTGAGTTACTAAGTCAGTTGCACAAGTTTTTTCTTCGACTTCCAAGCCTTCTTCCATATGTTCCAATATATAGGCACCAGCTTTGTATACCAAATCTTTAGCAAAAGCAAATTTATTTTCCAAGAGAAATCATTCCTTTCTCTGTATTTTTAGCTGCTTGAACCGCACGATAAAGAGAATAGCCACTAACTGCTTCAAACTCACGACCGATTCTTTTCTCTTCAGCCTTGCTGGGAACAACTTCCTTAAAGACAGTATAAGAGCCCAGTAACTGCTGAGCAGAGACTTTTGACTCATAGGCCTTTTCAACATCATTCAAAAAAGAAAGCACTGAAGCAAGCTCTTCAGTGCTCCACGATAGATCTAGTGGGTAACTATAGTTCTTATTCATATATTATTCAATTTCAGCTCGTAAAGTAGCTTCTCTAAGTTCCTGTTGACGATAACTGCGAGGTAAAAATGCTCGAATTTCATCTTCGTTAAAACCAATCTGCATCCGTTTGGCATCCAAAATAATTGGACGACGCAACAAAGAAGGGTTTTCCTCAATCAATTTTATTAATTCTGATATAGATAAACTCTCAACATCCAAGTTTAACTTTTGAAAAATTTTTGATCGAGTTGAGATAATATCGTCCGTTCCATTTTCTGTCAGTGATAGGATGTGTTGTAACTCCTGAGCTGATAGAGGACTGGTCATGATATTATGTTCCACGAAAGGAACTTCATGGTTTAACAGCCAAGCACGCGCCTTACGGCAAGACGTACAACTCGGTGATAAAAATAATGTAATCATGCGCTTCTCTTCTTATTTCTTAATAACTTCCTCTATTATACTAAAAATATAAGCGCTTGACTAGACCTTTTTATATCCAGATACTTCTTTTATGCTTTCCAAGCACGTGCAATGACTTCATCTGATTTTAACTGATTGAGTAAACTTTCAATTCCATCAAACTTCACCATATCCCGAATTTTATCAAGCCAGTATATTTTAATCGTATCACCATAAATATCTTTTGAAAAATCAAAAATGTTTGCTTCAAAACGAAGTTCATCACCTTCAAAAGTGACATTCTTTCCAACGCTAGCCATCCCTTTGTAACGTCTACCATTATGTTCAACTTCGACGACATAAACACCGTCTCCCGGCAAAAAGACTCGATCAAGTGGTGCTAAATTAGCTGTTGGATAACCAATAGTTCGACCACGAGCATTTCCATGGACTACAATTCCCCTAGTTGATAATGGGTAGCCCAGCAATTTTGTAGCGTCAGCAACACGACCTTCTTTAATGGCTTGACGTATCCTAGTAGAAGAGATTTTCTCATCATCTTCATTTACCGATGAAACGATAACAATTTGGCCATCAAAAAACTGACTAAGCTCCTTAGCTTCTTTTTTGTCTGATCCAAAATGATAGTCAAAACCAGCTACAACTGCTCTAGCTTTCAGTCTCTTAACGTACTTTTCAAAAAAATCTTTTGCTTTATTTCCTGCAAAACAGCTGGTAAAGTCAATCAAATAAAGGTAGTCAACTCCTTGCGCTTCAAGTAGTTGCTCTCTTTCTTCAGGACTATTGAGATGAAGTAACAAATCAGGTTGATAGCGAACAAAGGCTAGCTTAGGCGATTCAGGAAAAGTAAGCACAGCAACCTTCAGTTTTTTTTCTGCTGCAATCTGACGTGCCTCAGCAAAAAGGGCTTGGTGCCCCCTATGTAAACCATCAAAATAACCTAAAACTAAGACAGTATCCTGAGTTTGTTGGATATCTTTTTCATTTGAAATATGGATTGTTTTCATTCTTATATTCTATCATAAATTATCAGAGAAAGACCTTGCGAGGCTTGAACTGGTCCTTTCTTTTTTCTAAAATAGCTACCAGCTTTTCTTCATAAAAACCAGCTAGCTCAGCTTCATCTGACACTAAGCTGATAAAACGGCCATTTCTCACATCTTCAACCTGCTCGTCTGATAGCTCGACTTTCAGTAAATCCCCGATACCCAGTTCTAGCGGCTGGAGGAAAGAATAATCTTCTTCTGCTACTCGCTCTGCTATTTGTTCCAAGGTCAAAGCATCCTCAAGTCGCATACCTGCAGCACTAGTCCGTGTCAAATGTGACATATGAGCCGCATAACCAAGCTTCTCTCCTAAATCAACAGAAAGGGTACGGATATATGTACCCTTACTGCATTTTACACGAAAGGTAAAACGTGCAAGTTCACCCTCATAAGAAATCGGACTTGTCCGCTCAAATTGATAAATAGTTACCTGGCGTTCTGGACGTTTCACTTCCTGACCAGCACGCGCATACTCATAGAGCTTGCGACCATTGACCTTGACAGCCGAATACATAGGAGGGATCTGAGTAATAGGCCCAGTCAGTCTAGCAATCGCTTCATCGACAATGGTTTCATCCAAGGGCGACAAAACAGGTGTTTCTGCAACCACCTCACCACTAGCATCCTCGGTCGTTGTTGAATAGCCAAGGGTTATCTCACCCTCATAGACCTTGCCCTCATCCTGCATAAACTCGACCAAACGCGTCGCCTTGCCAACTGCAATAGGCAAAACACCTACCACATCTGGATCCAAGGTTCCTCCATGACCGATTTTCTTGGTTTTTAAAATTTTGCGCAGCTTAAAAACCGCATCGTGCGAGGTCATCCCCGCTTCTTTTTTTAAGTTGATAATTCCGTTCATGTATTGCTTTCTAATTTCCCTTTCACTTCTATTCTTCATTGTTTAAATCAACTTTTTTAATATCATATAAATCCTTAGAGTAAAATGGTTCCCCCGACTCAATTGGTAAAATATATTCAAAATTATCATCCTTTTCAATCCGTTTATACTTTCCATTAACAACCGAAAAGTAGTCAGCGTTTATGTTGTAATATCCATCCGGAAGGCTTGAAAAATCAATATCATCTAGTTCCAATAGGTTGCTTTTGCTAAGTGTTAAATGCAACGAAAGAGCTCCCTCCTTCATAAAGTCTTTAACAGAAAGAGTCGCATATCCTCTAAAAGCTTGTTTTTCTTTACTGAATGAATTTTGATTTTGAAGAGCCTTTTCTTTTATTAATGGAGTTATTCTATATGAACTTGATATTTTAAAACCAGGGCTAGCTAATGGCTGTTCTTTATCATCAATAACGACTAAATCATAGCCTTTCTTTTGTATTGCACTTTCTACAGCTGATTTAAAATCATTCAGAACCGTCTGAGCTTCTTGGCTCGATACAGAAAGCCTCAAGAATTCTTTAAAACCATAATTCTCATTAATGAAACTGACCTCTGTTAATTTTTGACGAATATACTTAGCACCTACTTGAATAGTTATTCCGTTATCCGATACATCAAAAATACTAATATCTGAAACGTTGCTTTTTATTTCTACGCTTTTAAGAGCGACATCATAATTCATTTTCCTAGAAGAATAAAACTCTTTTAATTGTTGAACTTTAGCATTATTTCTAAAGTGGATTTGAATTCTACTTCCTATAAGTGGAGAAAAAATCCCAATCAAAAATATAATAAGTAACTTACGCCTTAATTTTGGATTATAGTCTTCCTTCTGATAAATCCAATCTAAATACGGAAATAAAAATAATGAAAAAATGAAACTCCAAAGGTCAAGATCTTTTATAAAGTCAAAGGAAACGATCATCTTAAATCTTAGCAAAAACATTAGAAAAATTGCTAAAAAAACATTCCCGATCAATAGAAAAGCACCAATACGTTTTGATTTATTATTTGATCCTCGCACATAAGATATACCTACGATAAGATTGGCTATAAAGCTAATTCCATAACCGAATATAGTTGGAATAAATCCAAAAATAGCAAAGATTAAATTATATCTTGAGTCAGTATCGCC
This sequence comes from Streptococcus sp. HMSC10A01, assembly GCF_001807785.1. Taxonomy (NCBI): domain Bacteria; kingdom Bacillati; phylum Bacillota; class Bacilli; order Lactobacillales; family Streptococcaceae; genus Streptococcus; species Streptococcus sp. HMSC10A01. The sequence continues at coordinate 122,565 of NZ_KV790969.1, forward strand.
TACGCCTTCAATATTTAAAAGACCATATAGGAGATTAAGAAAAAATACAACTAATGGTAAATAAGCAATATAAATATCCGAGAATTTCAAAGATTTTTTCATATAAACTCCTGTTTTTAAGGTAATCTCACTCTCCCTTCAATGCTTCAAACTTCGCTTTCATGGTTGGGTTTTTTCGGGTCAATTTTTTAACTGAAACATCTTCTAATTTGTTGTTGGCAAGGCGAAGTTGGTTTTCAGATGTGGTTAGGAACTTTTTGACTTCCTCCATCCGTTTGATGGCCTTGTCGATTTCATCGATAGCTTTGCCAAAGTTGGTCGAAGCAGAGTTGTAGTTCTTGGCAAAGGCATTCTTAAAGGCATCTAAATCTTCCTCAAAATGCGTAATATCGATATTTTGCTCCCGAACCAAGGCTAGTTCTTGTTTGTATTTTAGAGAATTAAGCGCAGCATTTCGCAGGAGACCAATCAACTGAATAAAGAATTGAGGGCGAACCACATACATCTTTTCATACTCATGGCTGACGTCAACAATGCCTGTGTTAAAGTAGTCGTTATCTGCTTCTAACATGGTCACCAAAACAGCATATTCGCAGTTTTTCTCGCGACGGTCCTTGTCCAATTCCTTGTAAAAATCGGCATTCTTATGCTTCTTCTCTGTCCCGTCTGCTTCATTTTTCATCTCAAACATAATTGAAATGATTTCGACACCATTTTCATCACATTCACGGAAGATAAAGTCCCCCTTAGAACCACGAGCAGAGACCTTATTATCCTTCTCAAAGTAAGCATTTGGGAAGGCAAAACTGCGAACCTTATTGAACTCACTCTCAGCATACTGTTCCAGACTTTCACCGATAGCTTTTGTGGATTGTTGAGCCTTGAAATTCTTATAAAATTCGACTTGTTCACTAGCTGCCTTGAGCTGTGCTTCGTAATTCTGTTTGACAGAAGCCAGAGATAACTCATTTTCCTTTTCTTGCAAGAGGAGCTGGTTTTTGACCTGATCACGCTCCCTTTCTAAGTCAGAAAGGGTCTTTTGCAGTTGGTTTTCATGCTCTAAACGCAAGGTAGCCAATTGGTTTTCCAAGGCCTGTACTTCCTTGTCCTTGGCCAATAAGGCTTGATGACTTGTCTGCTCTATTTCTTTCCTAGCGAGTTCTTTTTCTGTATCAAAGTTTTGGATTTGACTCTGCAATTGAGCGATTTCTTGGTCTTTTTGAGCTAGTTTAGACTGTTGCTCATTCATGGCCTTCTGCTCAGCCAAGGCCAGTTCCTGCTTCATCCGATCATGCAGTTCCTTATCAAACTCAGCAGTTCTCACTTGTGATAAGAGTTCTGCATACTGACTTTCATTTACTGTAAAGACTTCCCCACAGTTGGGACAGTTGATTTCGTTCATGGATTATCCTCTTTCATGAAAATTCTCCATTATATTATACCATTCCTTGTTATAAATGAAAAACTCGGGCTAATTCTCTAAGGCTTGCTTCAAATTCCCCTTGACTTGTTTGATAAAACAGTGTACTATACTACTGTATATACACATAAAGGAGATTATAATGAAAATTAAATCTAAAAATCAATTTTTAACCATAACCGCTTTGCTCACAGCCTTAGCAATTGCCATTCCTATGGTTATGCCCTTAAAAATTGTCATCCCCCCTGCTTCTTATACGTTGGGGAGCCACGTCGCCATCTTTCTGGCTATGTTTATCTCGCCTCTAATGACTGTGATTGTCATTTTAGGATCTACTTATGGTTTTTTGATAGCTGGTTATCCATTTGTAATTGTCCTACGTGCTTTCTCTCATATTGTATTCGGTACCCTTGGGGCTATCTACTTGAAGAAAGCTCCCGAAACCTTAAATAATCCAATTAAGAAGTGGATTTTCAATATTGTAATGGCCATTATCCACGCATTAGGGGAAGTGGTGGTCTGCGTTATTTTTTACAGCTCCACTGCTTATCCAAGTGGTAATCTTTTCTATTTATTGTTTATCTTGGTTGGCTTTGGTACTATTATTCACAGTATCGTAGACTTTCTGATTTCCGATTTTATTTTCCAAGCTTTGAAAAAAATTAGATAAGCCTTGCAACTTATTCTTATTTGTCTTAAAATGAAGCTATGACAAAGCAAAGAAAAGAAAAATTATTAGAACTTTTAAAACAATCTAGTGTTGCTATCAATGGTCAAGCTTTGGCTGAGCATTTCCATGTTACCAGGCAGATTATTGTTCAAGATATTGCCTTGCTTAGAGCTGATGGTGCTCCTATCCTATCCACTAATCGTGGATATCTATATAAAGGAGCTGACGACATTCCTACTTTTCATCGGCTATTCAAGATTAAACATGGAGTAGAAGATATGGAAGCTGAACTATTAGCCATTGTTGATAATGGTGGTCGAGTCCAGAATATTCTGATTGAGCATCCAGTTTATGGTGAAATACAGACTTACCTGAAGCTGACCTGTCGCCGTGATGTCCAACATTTTCTTAAGCAGGTCGAAGAATCTCAATTCCGTCCCTTATCTGAGCTGACAGATGGGGTTCACTATCACCTGATCCAAGCTGACTCTCAACAGGATCTGGATTATGTTGAGACTGCTTTGAGGGATTTGGGGTTTTTGTTGGAGTAAACAAAAAAAGACTGATTAGGATCTAACCTAGTCAGTTTTTTTAGTACATACTTTTACGCCAACCATCTTCTATCCGCTCGTGATAGTAATATTCCGATAGTTCCTCATCCTCCATCATACGCAGAAGTTCCAGCATATCATAGGCTAAGTCTAGCTTTGGCAGAGCATCCTTGTCTACCCAAGAAATCTCACCCTCCTCTGTCGAGTGAATTTGTCCGGAAAATTCAGTCGCTTTGTAGCAGAAGACGATATAGCGAATTCCCTCATCCGTATGCCAGTTCTTTACCCCGACCAATTTGGGATGATGAATGGTCAAACCTGTTTCCTCTAAAATCTCACGCACAACTGCATCATGGAGAGACTCGCCCTTCTCGATATGACCGCCTGGAAAGGCATAGCCAGACCAGTGATTACGTTCAGGAGAGCGGTATTGCATAACCACACGTCCGTTTTCGAGATCTTCTATAAGGCAAATATTAGTTAAAATCGTTTCTTGGGCACGTGACATGGATTTACTCACTTTCTAAGTTATTAAAACATATCTTCGTTGTATTTTACTTCTGACTTCATGATAAAGGGATTGATCAATTCATGATGTTCATAAGTACTATGAACCAAAAAACCTCTAACAATGATGATTTCTTTATCTTGTATATGATAGTCTATATTGATGGGAATAGCAGGATTTTGAATGATTGACAAAACAAAGAATGCTGCAAACCAAAGATAAAGTGCCACTAATGCACTGAACAATTGAAAGATAAGGTGGTACCATTGAAAATCCCTTGTTCTAAAAAAGACGATCCAAGGATGAATAAAAAGGGTCAAACAAAGAATAAAAAACCAACTATTCCACAAAACCGGAGTAAAGGATAGGCCAAAAGCTAACAAAATCAAATGAAGAATGACGAAGGTTAGCAAGGCCAGATAGAGTGTTTTAAATGAAAACAATTTAATTAAATTCCCTTTGGTCATGTTTTTTCCTCTTTTCTTCATTATATTTTAAAATCAAGATCGTTAACGCTGAAATGAAGAAAAAGATTAGATAGGTAGCAATCGGAAACCAGACATAGCGAGAATCCAAAGTGATCAAAGGTGGCAAAAAACCTTTTCCGTGTTTCAATCTAATCCCTACAAAACAATGAAAAAGAAAAATCGGGCCATTTAGATAGAGAAAAAATTCTGAAACGTCTTTCAGCGAGTTAGGCTCCTCTCCTCTCAGGCTTCCAAACCAAGAATAGGATGGGAAAGTAATCAAAAGAAACAAATTTAGATACAAGGGGCTAATATAACTAAACTCACGAAGCGGAGCAGGAATGCTCTCATTACCAAATGTTAAATATCCCACGCCAAGACCAACCATTATAAAGAATATATAACCTAAAAGAGCTTCTATTATCCAATGCTTTTCCAACCAAAGAATAAACTTGTTCCCCTGAACTTTTACTTTTCTTTTGTTTTTATTTTTGTTTTTATTTTTGTTTTTATTTTTCTTTTTGGTTTTACTTCGCATTCACCAACTCCACAATCTTCTGGAAAGTCTTGCCATTTCGGATAGTCAGTTGCTTGTAGAAACTAGACTTGAGCAGTTTCTTATGATAGTTGGACTTGAGATAGTCTGCTTGGTCAGCATTGCTATAAAAGAAAGCTATCTGACCAAAATGCAGCTGCTCCTTGTCATTTGCCCAGTTACCTGCCAGTTCTTGAACAGTTTCCCTATCTGTCTCCGGTAGATAAAAGAGAACATCTCTCCGAAAGGCTGTTTCATCCTGCCACCAAACAGGCAGATTAGCTGATTCTTTTTGAAGCATAGCAGAGCTGACAAGGACAAAAGGCAAAGGAAAATCGTAAGACTGACTGAAATAAGCCGACAAGATCTCCTGAATCCTCTCCTCCTGCTCCTCACTATCAAAGAAAAGATTGCCACTATTGATGTAGGAAACCGGGTTTTCAAAACCCAACCCAGCCAAATCTTTCTTCAAATCAGCCATAACGACCTTGTTTTTCCCACCGACATTGATGCCGCGGAGTAAAAGTGCATAACGCATGTGTGCTCCTTAAAATATATCTATTATGTCCAAACTAACTGTTAGAGTTTTTCGAGTAAATCATCCGTTTTTCTTTCACGGCTTTTCCTAAGTCAATGACTTTTTCCTCACCGTCAAAAACAAAACCCATTTTTTCATAAAAGGCGATGGCACGTTTATTATCTTCTAAAACCCATAATATAATCTCTTGATAACCATACAAGGCAGCAAAAGCAGCCTGCATTAACTGCTGTCCTACACCCTTACCATAATAATCTTTTAAGACATACAAGGCGAAAATTTCACCCGCTATCGTAGCTGGATCTCGAAAATCACCGTAGCTAACAAAGCCGACCACTTTAGCATCATCCAAAGCAATCAAGGTATTTTCAGGATACTTTTGACTATAAAATCGGCACTTATCCAAAGTCATCTGCTCTTGAAATTCCGCAGGCAAAATCTCATCATAAGCTTCACGCCATGTCCGCCAATGAACTCGGGATTTCCTTTCTATCTCCTCAGCTGTTTCCATTGCTTTGATAGTGATGACCATTTGTTTTTCTCCTTGAATAAAACTATCTAGATTATTCCGCCTGAAAACCATTACTATCTAATTTCCCATTTTCTCCCCAAACAACTACATAAACATTTTTGGGTAAGGTAGTAAAATCAACATAATCAGTTAGAGTCGCACCATCAGGAATTCGACCTTCCAGATTGAGATACAAATTCAATTGAGCCCCATACTTTTCTGATAATCGGATCATATCCTTTCTCAATTTCTTTATGTTCTCTGCTGATGCTTCATACTTCTCTGTCTTGGGATTATACTTTAGTTCCTTTTTAATTTGAACCAAATCACGATAAAACCCTTTTTGGTCATCAGCTACATCGTAATCTAAATCTGTTTTCAGCTCCTTAAATTTCACTGGCTTTAGAACAGACTCTTTATCAAAATATAAGGTGTTCAACATAGGATGGGAATTTGTATCTAAGACATAAGAAAAGATAAGATTTGTTAGTATCGAAGATGGTTCATCATCACTATTAGCATAATAGGAATAAGTCCTATCTTCTAACTTATCAGTTAAAATTTTGTCTACACCTTCTGTCAATTGAACTTTTACATAATATTGATAAGAAAAATGACTGACCCAAGTTGGAATCTCTATGTTCTTAACCTTCAATCCTAAATTATCTTCAAAAGCTGTGTTCACAACATATTCAATATGCTGCTTTTCCTCTTTCGTAACAAGTTTTGTCGGCAAAAATGCCCAAAGCAATTGAACTATCGGTATCATGCCTATCACAAAAATTGAAATAAAGAAAATAAGTATTAGTTTAATTAGATCCTTTTTCACTTCAATTCCCCCACTTAAACTTCTCTAACTTATTTTTTACATAGTGACTCATTGACTAGAGAAGTAATTAAGAGCTTAGTTTGCAACTTTGGCACTAACTATATTTTTTAATCCATCGCCTTTATTTCCAGAATCATATCGCGAATTTGTGCGGCTAGTTCGAAGTCGAGGAGTCCGGCAGCTTCTTGCATCTGTCCTTCCAGTTTCTTAATCATGTCCTTGCGCTCTTGCTTGTTGAAGCTTTCGATTTCGACAGTTTCTTCCTTGTCTGGCAGGGCTGCCTTGGTCACGCTTATCAGGTCACGGATTTCTTTCTTGATGGTCTGCGGTACAATACCGTGCTCTTCATTATATGCCATCTGGATTGCCCGACGGCGGGCAGTTTCATCAATAGCACGTTGCATGGACTGGGTCATAGTGTCCGCATACATGATAACATGCCCCTCGCTGTTGCGGGCTGCCCGGCCGATGGTCTGGATCAGACCACGCTCGTTGCGGAGGAAACCTTCCTTATCTGCATCAAGGATTGCCACCAGACTAACCTCGGGAACGTCGATTCCCTCGCGCAGCAGGTTAATCCCAACCAGAACGTCAAAGACACCCAAACGCAAATCACGAATAATCTCAGTCCGTTCCAAGGTCTTGATGTCTGAGTGCATGTACTTGACCTTGACACCCATTTCCTTGAAGTAGTCCGTCAAATCTTCCGCCATCTTCTTGGTCAAGGTTGTGATAAAGGTACGTTCGTTCTTTTCAACACGGGCATTGATTTCACCTAAGAGATCATCAATTTGCCCCATTGTTGGACGGACTTCTACCTCTGGATCCAGAAGCCCTGTCGGCCGGATAATCTGCTCGATAACAGTATCCGTCTGTTCATTTTCATAGTCGCCCGGCGTAGCCGATACATAGACAATCTGGTGAACATGGCTTTCAAATTCTTCTCGGCGCAGCGGACGGTTGTCCAAGGCAGACGGCAAGCGGAAACCATAATTAACCAGCATCTCCTTACGAGAGCGGTCGCCATTGTACATACCGCGAATCTGTCCCATGGTCATGTGACTCTCGTCAATCATAATCAAGAAGTCATCAGGGAAAAAGTCCAAAAGGGTATAAGGAGGCTCTCCTTCGCTTCGACCATCCATGTGGCGAGAATAGTTCTCAACTCCATTCGTATAGCCCATCTCACGCAGCATTTCGATATCGTACTCTGTGCGCTGCTTCAAGCGCTGAGCTTCCAGAAGCTTGCCTTCTTTCTCAAAGATTGCGAGTTGCTCCTCCAGCTCGGCCTGAATCTTAGCAATAGCTACTTCCATGTGGTCTTCATTGGTCACGAAGTGAGTGGCTGGGAAGATAGCCAAATGGTCCACCTCACCCAAAACTCGACCGGTCAAGGCTTCAACCTCACGAATCCGATCAATCTCGTCTCCGAAAAACTCCACCCGAAAGGCATGCTCATCACGAGAAGCTGGAAAAATCTCAACCACATCACCTCGAACACGGAATTTCCCCCGCTGAAAATCAATATCATTGCGCTCAAACTGGATATCTACCAAATCATTAAGCAGCTTGTCACGAGAAATCTCTAGTCCAGGACGCAGACTTACCACGCTGTCGGAGTATTCCTTGGGCGAACCCAGACCATAGATACAAGAGACAGAAGCTACGACAATCACATCATTGCGCTCCAAGAGGGCAGATGTCGCTGAGTGACGGAGCTTATCAATCTCGTCATTGACCGAGCTATCCTTTTCTATATAAGTATCGCTGGAAGGCACATAGGCCTCAGGCTGGTAGTAATCATAGTAGGAAACGAAATATTCCACCGCGTTATTGGGGAAGAACTCCTTGAACTCACCATACAGCTGGCCAGCCAGGGTTTTATTATGGGCGATAACCAGAGTCGGCTTGTTGACCTGAGCAATAACCTGACTCATGGTATAGGTCTTACCAGTACCAGTCGCTCCCATGAGAATCTGAGCTTTCTCGCCACCCTCAATATTATCCACCAGCTGCTCGATAGCCTGGGGCTGATCTCCTGAAGGCTCGTACTTGGAAACCAATTCAAATTTATTATCTGTAATTCTGTTAATCATCTTTTATTCCTTAAATTGTGCTTCTATCATTTTACCATATTTGCCCTATTTTCTCTGGATTTGGGTGTAGGTAGAATTACTACGCTTCTATTATCATCATCTGTCTCTTGTCACACATCACATTTAAAAACATAAAAACGTTCATCTTAAATCAAGCAAGTTATTTTTAAAAATCATCTAACAAATCTTATTAAAAAAACAAAACTGTTAATTGCTTGAAAATGATAACTAGAATAGGACAATCAATAAATTAGGCATGTTTCTAAATCTATAATTCTAACCATCTTATGTTATATAACCTGACATCAACTCATTAAAAATTTGCTATCCTTGCGAATTTCTGATATAATCATACAATATTCTAAAAAGGAGACTAGTATGAAACAAAAAATTATAGCACTTTTACTAACATTCTCTGCGCTACTTACTTTTGCTAGTAGTGTTGTTCATGCGGAAGATAAAGCAACACCTGTGAAATCAAAATATGTTATTTCCAGTGATTCCTCTTTCGCACCTTTCGTTTTTCAAGACAATAACAATCAATATACAGGTATTGATATGGACTTGATCAAAGCCATTGCTAAAGATCAGGGCTTCAATATTACCATTAAAAATCCTGGTTTTGATGTAGCACTAAACGATGTACAAACCGGTCATGCCGATGGTATGATTGCGGGAATGACTGTAACTGATGCACGAAAAAAGACTTTCGATTTCTCAGATTCCTACTATTCAGCAAACTCAATCTTAGCCGTAGCTAAATCCAGCACCATCTCTTCTTATGAAGACTTAAAAGGGAAAACGGTCGGTGTTAAAAACGGGACGTCCTCTCAAACTTTCTTAACAGATAATCAAAAAAAATATGGTTACAAAATTAAGACATTTTCTGATGGCGCTTCTCTCTATGATAGTCTGAATTCTGGTTCAGTAGCAGCTATCATGGATGATGAACCTGTTATTAGATATGCCATTAAGCAAGGGAAAAAGTTTAAAACACCTATCAAAGGAACTCCTAGTGGTAAATTGGCTTTCGCTGTAAAAAAAGGTAGCAATCCTGAATTGATCAAAATGTTCAACAATGGACTAGCTAACTTGAAAAAGAATGGAACTTACGATAAGATTCTTGAAAAATACCTAGCCGATAATTCTTCTGAATCAGAAGTTGATGAATCAACTATTTTGGGACTCTTAAAGAATAATTATCCTCAACTTCTTAAAGGTTTTGGTGTAACTATCGCTTTAGCACTTCTTTCCTTTGCTATTGCTTTAGTAATTGGTATTATCTTTGGAATGTTTAGTGTCAGCCCTTATAAACCACTACGTTGGATCTCTGAAATCTTTGTCGACGTCATTCGTGGTGTTCCACTTATGATTCTTGCTGCCTTTATCTTCTGGGGTATACCGAACTTGATTGAATCAATTACAAATCAGCAAACTCCTATTAACGATTTTGTGGCAGGTACCATTGCCCTCTCTCTTAATTCAGGTGCCTATATAGCTGAGATTGTGCGTGGCGGTATCCAGGCGGTACCTGCAGGACAGATGGAAGCAAGCCGGAGTTTAGGAATTTCCTATTCTAAGACTATGAGAAAAATCATCCTACCACAAGCAACTAAAATTATGCTTCCAAACTTTGTCAACCAATTCGTAATTGCACTTAAAGATACTACAATCGTATCTGCGATCGGACTTGTAGAACTCTTCCAAACTGGTAAAAATATCATCGCTCGTAACTATCAAAGTTTCCGTATGTACGCTATTCTCGCTGTTTTATATCTTTTGATTATTACTTTCCTTACTAGATTAGCTAAACGCTTAGAAAAGAGGATCCAATAATGGCAAAATTAAAAATTGATGTAAATGACCTTCACAAATACTATGGAGAAAATGAAGTCCTTAAAGGTATTACTGCTAAGTTTTATGAAGGGGACGTCGTTTGTATTATCGGTCCTTCTGGATCAGGAAAGTCAACTTTTCTTCGTAGTCTTAACCTACTTGAAGAAGTTACTAGTGGTACCATCACTGTTGATGGTTTTGATCTAACTGACAAAAACACTAATGTAGACTTAGTTCGTGAAAATATCGGAATGGTTTTCCAACACTTCAACCTATTTCCACATATGACTGTTCTTGAAAATATCACCTTCGCTCCTGTTCAGCATAAGCGTATGAGCCAAGCTGAAGCGGATGCCTTGGGAATGGAATTACTAGAAAAGGTTGGATTAGCTGACAAGGCCGATGCTAGCCCTAACAGCCTCTCTGGTGGTCAAAAGCAACGTGTTGCTATCGCTCGTGGCTTAGCTATGAACCCCGATATTATGCTCTTTGATGAGCCTACTTCTGCTCTTGACCCAGAAATGGTCGGTGACGTTCTAAATGTTATGAAAGAATTAGCAGAGCAAGGTATGACAATGATTATCGTAACTCACGAAATGGGCTTTGCACGTCAAGTAGCTAATCGTGTTATCTTTACAGCAGATGGTGAATTCCTTGAAGATGGAAAACCTGACCAAATCTTCGATAATCCTCAGCATCCACGTTTGCAAGATTTCCTAGACAAGGTTCTTAATGTATAAAATAACTCCGGCAAAAAATATTGCCGGAGTTGTTTTATTTTTTGAAATATAAAACTATATCCCTTTTATTTCTCACGGATCACTTCGACCTTGTAGCCATCAGGATCTTTAACAAAGTAATAGTTTGGTGGATTACCTGGAAGCCCCTTTGGTTCTGTAACCTCATAACCTTTAGCACTGTGTTCTTGATGGAGAGCCTCAAGATCAGGTGTGCTAAGTGCAATGTGAGCAAATCCATCCCCTACAACATAAGGACCATGATCATAATTATAAGTTAATTCTAATTCATAGTCGTCACCATCAAGTCCTAGATAGACAATAGTAAAGGCATAATCTGGAAAATCCTTGCGACGTAATTCTTTAAATCCAAAAGCATCTTGATAGAATGCGATTGATTTTTCAAGATTCTCAACTCGCAAGCAAGTGTGTAACATTTTTGAAGCCATAAATATAATTCCTCCTTTTGTATATTATAACATTTTCAAGACTAAGTTCCTATTTATCGATTTTATAAAGCGTCATGTTTTTTTAAATACTAATATTTTAAAAAGAAAAAAGGTCCCTGAGGACCAATTTGATATTATTTACCAAGTTTTGCTTTAGCTGCATCTGCAAGAGCTGTGAAAGCTGCTGCATCGTTAACAGCCAAGTCAGCCAACATTTTACGGTTAACTTCAATCTCAGCCAATTTCAAACCATGCATCAATTGTGAGTATGAAAGTCCATTCAAACGAGCTGCCGCATTGATACGAGTGATCCACAATTTACGGAAGTCACGTTTTTTCTGACGACGGTCACGGTATGCATAGTAGTAAGAGTTCATTACTTGCTCTTTTGCAGTACGGAACAAGATGTGTTTTGCTCCATAGTAACCTTTTGCTAATTTTAAAATACGTTTACGACGTTTGCGCGATACAACGCCACCTTTAACACGTGCCATGTTTTATTTCCTCCAATATTTCCTAGAATAATTCAGTGATTAACTTGCTCTTATTTCAAGCGAGTAAGCATTGCTTTGATACGTTTGAAATCTCCTGAATGCACCATAGATGCTTTACGAAGATGACGACGTTGTTTCTTAGTCTTTCCGTGGAAACGGTGTGAAGTGTAAGCACGGAAACGTTTCAAGCCACCAGAACCTGTACGTTTGAAACGTTTAGCTGATGCGCGGTGTGTTTTTTGTTTTGGCATGATAAATTTCTCCTTTTTTTAACTTTTGACAAAATTATTTTTTGTCTGGAAGCGGTGCTAACTGCATAAACATTTGACGTCCATCCATCTTAGCTCTTTGCTCAATAATGGCAACATCTTGAGTTGCTTCAGCAAATTCCGCTAAAACTTTAGCCCCAATCTCTTTATGGGTAATCATCCGCCCTTTGAAGCGAATGGAAACTTTAACTTTATTTCCTTTTTCAAGGAACTTGCGTGCATTGCGAAGTTTAGTATCAAAGTCTCCCTTATCAATGGTCGGACTAAGACGCACTTCTTTTACAGTTACAACGCTTTGTTTTTTACGTTGTTCCTTTTGTTTTTTCTGATACTCAAATTTGAACTTCCCATAGTCCATAATTTTCGCAACAGGCGGCTTAGCTTGTGGTTGAATCAAAACCAAGTCCACATTAGCATCGTCAGCAAGTGCTTGCGCTTCACTAAGTGGCTTAATTCCTAATTGCTCACCTTCAAGACCAATTAAACGAACTTCACGTACACGGATTTCATCATTGATGAATAAGTCTTGCTTTGCTATAGTTTTCACCTCTTTTTTATTTTTCTACTCTTCCAAATCTGAGTCAAGATTTTAGAATTCAATGTTTATGTCAGATGAACCAACTAGCATTTAATCCCTAAATTAGACCAAACTTAGTTAAGTATTCGAGAAAAACAAGAGCGGACTTGCTAACGCAAGCCCGCACTACATGATAGTATTTCATTACTGAAACTTAATCCGTAGAGCCAGACAACGTTAGTCGCAAGGCGAGAAGCTCTCACTTCTGCTTTTCTCAACTCTACTATCATACCAAGTTTCTTATTACTTGTCAAGAATTTTTTTTGCTTTTTCCTCAATAAATGCCACTACATCAGAAATACTTACTCCTGTCGTATCAAATGTGATGGAGTCTTCAGCCGGACGTAAAGGAGAAACACTACGGTGACTATCTTTATAATCTCGGTCAGCAATCTCCTTCTTCAAGACTTCAAGATCTGCCGAAATTCCTCTTTCTAGATTCTCTTTATAGCGACGTTCAGCTCGTTCATCAACTGAAGCTACTAAGAAAATCTTGAGCTCGGCATCTGGTAGCACGACCGTGCCAATATCACGACCATCCATGACAATACCACCTTGACTTGCAATTTGTTGCTGAAGAGATACTAATTTTTCCCGAACTTCTGGAATAGCAGAAACCCAAGAAACATTATTGGTAACATCATTTTCGCGAATAGGATTAGTCACATCTACATCCCCAACAAAAACTAATTGTTGACCAGACTCAGAACGACCAAAACTCACAGAATAGTCATCCAACAGTCTAATAATATCTTCTGTATCTGCAGCAGTCAGCTGATGTTGCAAAGCTAGGTAAGTTGCTGCACGATACATAGCCCCTGTATCAAGATAAGTATAACCCAAATCTTTAGCAATTATTTTTGCAACCGTGGACTTCCCACTGGAAGCTGGACCATCAATTGCGATTTGAATCTGTTTCATAGTATCCTCCTAACGAGTTTTAACAACATCGCCTGGATTAGCATACCATGATCCAGTTGTCATATGAGAAGGGTTTAAGCGCTCTAATTCAGCAATAGAAATTCCAGCTCTAGCAGCAATGGCTGCTTCTCCTTCTCCAGCTTGAACAGTAATAGTTCCTTCAGATGAAGCTGTTGTGCTTTCAGAACTAGTTTCAGAGCTTGCAGCAGGTGCAGAACTAGCTACTTGACTACTAGCAGGTGCACTAGTATCAAGAAAACCTTCTTTAGCGGCTTTTTTCCCACCGCCACCAACAGAAAGATAAATCATTCCTGCAACAATCACAATGACCATGATGAAGAAAATAACCGCTAAAATAGTTAGTACTCTATTCGCTAAAACATCACTCGATTTTTTTGTTCTTTTCAAATCTTTTTCTCCATTATCGTAAATATCTTCTTCCCATGGTTCTTTTGCCATGACTTCCTCCTTGAATTTTTTCAAAAATCTTATTACAATATGACTATGAAAGTAACACTCATCCCAGAACGATGCATTGCTTGTGGGCTCTGCCAAACCTATTCTGAACTTTTTGATTACCATGACAATGGTATTGTCAAATTTTCCCACAATGATGAGCTCCTAGAAACTCATATTGAAGAATCAGATGATGTTCTTGAAGCAATCAAAAATTGTCCCACACTCGCTCTAAAAAAAGATTAAGAGTGTTTATCCTGATTAGCATAATAGGTTTCAAAGTAATCAATGTGTGTCAAGTTATCAACTAATTCGACTTCACCTTTAAAATGCTTATTTAAAGCTAAATCATTCACAAAATACTTTTTAGGCCACTTTCTCATACAAAAAGTTCGGCCTTTTTCTTTGCCATCAAAATATAGTGTGATCGATGTTTTCGTTACAGCCACTTTTCGAATGGTTGATATGTCGATTTTTGATGGCGTAAAGGGATTAGCTGTTATGATGCGTAAAATCCCATTATCATAAATGGTAAAATAACGATGAACTCCTACACCAAGTAAAACCATAAATAAAAACAGGAAAAACAAGACTAAAGTAGGAACATCCGAACTCTCATACATCAAAGACAGTCCAATAAAGATTGGAATGACAGATAAAGACCAATAAATAACTAAGATTGAAAGATCTGGTTGCCAGTGATATCGAAGTTGTCCAAAAATCTTTATCATATCCTCATCCTCCTCTAACTAGTTTAGCATATTTTGAGAAAAAATGGGAGTATAAATCATCCTATAAAATGATTATTTTATAAGAAATTTTCAAAATAAAAAGTGGTGAAATAACAACCTTTAGGATTGCTTTCAACCACTTTTATAAACTATTGAGGGACTTTGAAAAAGTCTTTTGATAAATATCCTTTACCAGCAACCATATCGTATTCAATCATTCGCATATCGTTAGCTATCTCTTGAGCCTCAGCATCCAGATCAGATTTATCTACACTCGCCTTATGTAATACTTCGGTTTGTAATGCATAGTATGGTGAGACTTTAGAATTTGTTTGCTCCATGACTAAAGCTGAGAAATCACTGGAATTAACTAGTGGATAATTCAGTTTTGGTGTTTCGTAGTTGCTCCAAACAAAATAATCTGTCAGGTATTGATTTTCTTCCTGGTTCTTAAAAATCGATGTTGGATACAATCCTGGTAAATGGTCACCGTAAAAGACAACTGTTATTTTCTTATTGATTTTTGACAGTTGATCAAGAAAGTTTTTGGTTGCTACATCAGTTTGAAAAAGCAAGCGACTATAGAAGGTTAGCTTTGAATTTTCTTCGTCTGTAAACCCCTCTCCTTTTCCTTCCATTGTTTCAGGATTCGCTTCAAGCCAAGGAGAATGATTTTGCATCGTCATTACAGAAAAGAATTGATTATCGCCTTCTTTAATATTATCCAAGACTATTTGATAAGTTGAAGCATCGCTAGGACTAACTCCTTCTTTTTGATAACTAATTCCTTTTGTTTCTACGGTGATAAAACGATCATAATTCAAGTGATTATAGATATAGTTTCTTGAATAGTTTGCGGCACCTGCTAAGTGAAGAGCAATCCTATTTTTTCCTTCGTATAAGTCACTTATAACAGGAGTCTTATTCATCTTAGGAAAAACTTCTGTGTAAAGTATCGAAACACTTTGAGAAATATTATAAAATGGCAAACCAGTTAAAGTCTGGAATTCCATATTAGCTGTTCCTCCACCATAACCATCAGATCTCATGAGTCCACTAGTTGATTTAGTTTTGATCTCTTCAATATTCGGAATCGGATTTTCAGTCAGAGTGACCCCTTGTATGCGTCTTGGATCAGCAAAACTCTCACTCAATACATAAATAACTGTATGATCTTTTAAGTTGTCTGTTCGAGCTTGATTGATCTCCTCTGCCTTTTTAGAATACTTCTCTTCTATTTCTTTTATCTTAGACGCCTTATAGCCTTCTGGTTTAGCCATTACTTCTGTCGTCAATTGATTTATCCAGACGTAAGCTAATGAACGATAGCGTGCATTATTTGCATTACCAAGCCAGGTAATATCTTGTAAGTTATTCAGAACTGTAATGACAGGTATATTTCTTTTGACCTTACCATTTTCCTTCTGAGCAAACACCTGAAAAATCCCAATCAAACACAAGAAAACACAAACTAGTCTTACAAACCTACGACTGAATTTTTGAATCATTTTTCCTTTGAAAAGGAAATAGTTAAGAATTAAAAATCCAATAATCAGTATAGTTAGCCATTTCAATGCTTCATTCATGTAAGAGGTATCCACAAAACTAAGCAAAGTACTTGGTGAAGAAAGCCAAATCATATCACTTGGTAAGACCGGCTCACCTCGCATGCTAAACTTGATTGAATTCGCAATTACAAATAAGCTCATTCCTCCAATCAAGATGACTGTTGTCAAAAAATATCGGTTAATGAGCAGGTATAAGAACAAGAAGATCAAAAAGAGAATAACGATCTGAAGACTAGTCGCTCCAGGCAACTGGTAGTATTCTAAAAAAGGTGTCCCCTTGCCAAGTCCAATTTGAATCAAATAGTTAAAGACAACTGCAGCTGTCATACTAGTTGCCACCGCTAAAGAATAGGAACTTCTATTTTTAAGTAAGTGACTTAAACCTCTTACGAAATGGTAGGAAATAAATGTCGCTAGCAGAGAAAATACTGCTACTATCACTGTTACAAGCCAGAAATGGTGTTCTGTAAACAATTCACTGCCATATTTATGATTCAAAGCCATAAACCATTCAGTTTGGTAAAGTGCTTGAGGAAATTTACTATCTGTCAAAAGGAAAGATAGTAAAATTTGTGACAGAACAAGGAATTCAACATTGGATGACAACTGAATCCTGTTCAGACGAAAAGATACTATCTTTAGGGCTCTAAAGATCAGGGTTAAAATAGCTATCGCAGGTACTAACCACAATAAAACTGGAAAGAAATTTCTTTGAGAAAATACATGCTCAAACCAATTCCAACTTTTATAACTCTCATTATTGATATTTAAAGCATCTTCAACTAAATTTGACAAGAAGGAATACAAAATATAGATATAAGCTAAGCGAATAAGAGATACAAATTTAAAACGATAACAAGACAGTAAAATTGGAATGCCACCTAACCCAATGAGGTAAAAAATTCTTTCTTGCTTAATTAGAATTCTTACTGGAGCAGTTGGATCAGTCTCTCTAACTAACTGGCTTTGAATTAAGAACAAATTGATAAAAAAGAATAAAATAGGCAGGATAAACAATAAAAAACGTTCTATTTTAACTGCTTTTTTCATGACTTGCCCTTCCCTAACAATCGTTTTAAGATGTATTTGATAGCTCTTGCAGGTCCAATAAAGATGTATTTCATAGCCCCCTTGATTCCACCAATCTGGTTAAAATCTACAAAGGTATGAGGCTGTAAATCTTCTCGATTATTTAGTTGCTTGTTATCGATAAAAGCTGTTAGACCGAGTTGATTATAAGAAATCTTAAAGTCATACTGCTTGTCCCAAGCAATATAAACCAAAAGTCTTTCTATCGCATGAAGAATGGAATTTTGTGGAAGTGGCTCACTCGGAACATCCTCCTCCGTCAAGTTTAAATCAAATAAAGGAGACAATGCGTCATATTTAAACCAAACGAAGGTTCCATAGCTCATGACAAAGGTATTCATTTGCTTAAAGTCAACTTCTTTTTGACAATTCATGCGCTCCCACAGTTTATTCATCTCAGGAGAAATCAGGGCTTCATTCCAGGCGACTACAATCCTGTTAAAGCGGAAGAAGCTAGGAATGTCAGCTATGACTAGCCCTAAGCGATCATCTTGTCCTAATTGACTAACTATCTGATCTGCTGGATGAACAAGCATGTTAATTAGCTCTTTACGCCAACTTTCTCCCGCCCAATAATCAGCTTCTTTAGATTTTTTTGTATGAAAATGTCCAATATAGTCATACTGAGATAGATGTCTCTTTAATTTAAGCATAGGAAGAACATCTCGCCCAACATTTCCTGTTACCAAGACTTCTGCTTTTGCTTGTTTTCCCTCTAAAATGTCAAGTATCTCGTTCTTTTTCTTTTCGCTATCTGTTGTAATGAATAAGTCATAAGAGAAATGGAAAGATTCAAATGCATGAAGGAATTCAGCTAGTAAATCTACATAAAAAACATGAAGGTGGACAGCTATTTTCTTGTCAGGTATAGAAATTGGAAGAGACAAATCTAAAATTTTCCTTCCAAGCAAGTAAGGATAGTCAGGCAAATCAATACGAGACATATGTTTGACAATTAAATCAACAGGATAGTCCGTTGTATTTTCAATGTCGTTTAAAATATAAGGTGTTAATCCTTCATTTGCTGCTATTGTTTTTACTTTGATAAACGGCACTCTATTTTTTAGGATAGAGGTGGGATTATAGTAAGAAAAATCCGGATAGAGCATACCTGAAGCATCAGCCTGGATTGTATTAAAAACGGTCTGATAGTGAAAACCTGCCTTCACTAAATTAGTTGTAACCTGGGTTTCATAATGATCTATGACATCTTGAACTTCTGTAAAATCCTGAATGTTTTGCCAGAATGGTTGAAAGGCTTCCGAATTGACTACATTTTGCTTAAAAGATAGATAATAACTTTGGATATGCTCGTTAAAATCTTTGTCTTTACGATAATTCGTCATTCCCCAGAAATCAACGTTTCTATCACTTTCAAAATCCTGGTAAAGAGACTCTAAATCCCACAGAGGTCCAAAGCATGTGTCATTCATTAAAGTGACTGAATCATAGCTTTTTAATTCTTCAAAGCCGACCTTTTTCATTCCATCTCGCCAAGCAGCAAAATCAAAACCGATGTTCTTTCTCAAAAGAACTTCATCAACTAGTTCTTTCTTCAGTTCATCTTCCTGATCTTGACTTATCTTGCTGTTTGAAATGAAAATCACCTTCCTAAAGAGGGGACGCATTTTTTCAAGCTGATAAAGTACATGTTCACTAATCTGATTGAACTTATTAAAGTGAACATATAAAAGTAATCGTTCCATTTTATTTCCTTATTCTTAAGAATTTCAAGATTTTCGTTGGGATTGTCCAACGTCTTGAATTGATAACAGTCTTGTAAGCTTTTTTCGTAGCCTCTAATTCAGCTTCAAGCTCTTTAACCTTATTACTACTATCCAACATTTCAGCCGCAAATACTTTTCCAATATAATCGGGAGCAGAGGCATCATCCACAGAAATCATCTTATAGCTCAATTGATAGATTGCTTCTTCTTCAACTTCATAGATCAACTGAGGATCAGGTTCGTTAAAGAAATACAAGCCGTCAGCAATAACACCGTTCGTATAGATAGGTGATGATGCATTCCCATCAGGCCCTCTCAATTCTACTTCAGAATAGTAACTTGGACGTTCCGAAAGATCTACACGAATAACAGACGTTCCTTTAGGAATTTCAAATGTTAAGCTGTCTTCTTTTTGAAGTAGTTTGGCAAAAGTGCGCTCTTCTGAATAAGCATTTTCACCATCCCCAAAATAAACTGTAACAGACTCCATCCCAATATGAGACAGAGAATCCATAGGCTTGGATAGACGAATTTCGTAAGTATTATTTCGTTCAAGAAGAATCTTAGTCATCTCTTTAAAATCTGCGTTGGGATATTTATCAAGATACTCTAGTTGTGTTTCTAACAACTTTTGAAAACGACGTTCTAATTTTCTAAAATCACAAGGTCGTGAATCTGACCCTTGGTTAATTGTATACGCAACCGTCGCTTCGCCTAGGAAAGCTAAAGAAGTTCGTTGGAAGAGCTCCATTTGCAGATTAAAGGTGTCATCTGATGTAGTTAAATCCAACTCTTGATTTACTTCTAGCATTAGGTCCCTATCAACTAACCAGGTAGATGCCATGGTAAACCCTCGGGTGGCCAACATTTTTTCATAAGTATCCGCAAGTGGGATTGTTTTGTTAGCAAAGCCTGCTTTGGAAACAAAGTCTCCCTTTTCATCATAGATATCAAAATCTGTATTAGACCATTTACAGTCAGGCTTACTCTCCAATAAGTCTACTTGCTTTTGAAGCTTTAGAGAATCCAGCCAGAAGTCATCACCATCACATCGAGCAATGAAGTTCCCTCGTGCCTCTTTACAGATAGTAACCCATGTTTTGGCAATTCCTTGATTTTCATCATGATAAAAGGCACGAATCAAATCAGGAAAATTTGCTTGATAGTCTTGTATTATTCGGCGAGATCCATCACTTGAGGCATCATCCACCAAAATAATTTCAAAGGGAAAACTCGTTTTCTGAGCTAAAAAACTATCAATAGTCTTTTTCAACCACGGTTCTTTGTTAAAAACAGTACAAATAATCGAAACAAAAGGCGTCGTTTCCATATCTCCCTCAGTCTAGTCCGTTATTGACCATGTTCCATTGCGCTGGATTAAGCCACTTGCTGAATCCATAGCAGACTTATCATCCAAATCTATATCATCTCGATTGATGAAAATGAGTGGAGTTTGAGTAGCATCTGAGAAGGCCAACATTTGCCCCTCGGCATCTCGGACTGTTACCTCCAATTTCATTTTCAAATCATTCACTGTTGGAAGTGAACAAGTGTAATGAACTCTTTTGTGACCAGCACCAGTCATTAATTGGTTCATCGAATTGTCATTATAAATCCAAATGTTCCGATCGATATCTGTTAAAGAAAGAGCAATATAAGTTTGAATATCCTCTCGAACATCAAAGTCAATCTGGAACTGAATTGGATCTTGTGGGCGTAACTTATTCGAACTTAACAACTGTAATTGAAAGTTTTCAACCAAAACTTGTTCATCCGAAGAAGCTTGTCCATCTCCAGTCGCTTCTTCTCCATGTTGCAAAGGTGCTGTATTATCAAAACTATATTGGTTAGCTACATTTTCTGGACTACCGATTGCCTTAACCAAGCCATTTTCAATCAAAACAGCCTTATTGCAATACTTCTTGACAGCTCCCATATCATGGGTAACAAGAATGGTCGTTTTTCCTGATTTCTTCCGTTCTTGGAAGTAATCATTACATTTACGCTGAAATGCCTCATCTCCTACTGCAAGAACCTCATCCAAAATCAAGATATCACCTTGTGCCTTAATGGCAACTGAGAAAGCAAGACGAACCTGCATTCCCGAAGAGTAATTCTTAAGTTTTTGATTCATGAACTCATGCAACTCAGCAAAATCCACAATATCATCATACATAGCGTTAATTTCAGCTGTTGAGAAGCCCAGCATGGCACCATTCATGTAGACATTTTCACG
Organism: Streptococcus sp. HMSC10A01; assembly: GCF_001807785.1. Taxonomy (NCBI): domain Bacteria; kingdom Bacillati; phylum Bacillota; class Bacilli; order Lactobacillales; family Streptococcaceae; genus Streptococcus; species Streptococcus sp. HMSC10A01. The sequence continues at coordinate 143,780 of NZ_KV790969.1, forward strand.
ACCTGTCAGTTCAGGGTTAAAACCGACTCCTAGCTCAATGAAAGAAACTAACTTTCCATCGATTGTGACAGAACCTTTTTCAGGAACGTAGATTTCAGAAATAATTTTTAAGAGAGTAGACTTCCCTGAACCATTTCGACCCAAGATTCCAAAAAAGTCTCCTTTTTCTACTTCAAAAGAAATATCATTAAGAACGTGCTGTTCTTTATAGCCTTTAATTCCTTTAAAGCGATTGACCATAGCAGTACGAAGACTGTTAGTTGCCTCAGTTGGTAACTTAAAGTACTTGCTGACATGGTCTACTTTTACTGCAATTTGTTTATCTGTCATTAGAGAATCTCCGCAAATTTCTTAGCATGTTTGTTAAAGTAAGCAAAACCAGCTAGGAAAATAAGAATTGGCAATACATAAGGAACAAGAACCAAAAACTTATTTTCAACCAAAAGCCAGACAGGTGTATTGGCCTTATCAATCAAGAAATAACGCATGTCTTGGATAATCTGAGCCAGAGGATTCATCATAACCAATTTGGCTGCCCATGGGTTGCGGTCCGCAATAAATGTAATAGGATAAATAATTGGTGTCGCATATAAGCCAGCTTGTAGGACTACTTCCCAGATTTGTGATAAATCACGGAAGCGGACAAAGAAAGTTGATAAAATCAGAGCACAACCAGTTGCCATCAAAAACAACTCAAGGAAGAGAGGGATCACCATCAAAGCCGACCAGCTGAAGGTCACTCCATTAAAGAGTGAGAAAATCAAGACAACGACTAAATTGATAGCGAAATTAATGGCTGCGCCTGAAATAGCTGACAAGACAATAATATGCTTTGAAAAATTTAGCTTACGCAAAAGATCGCCCCGACTAACAACCGATACCATCCCCATAGAAGTAGCTTCTGAGAAAAATCCCCAAATAACGTTGGCTAATAACAAAGCAACCGGAAAATGAGGAACATCTCCACCTAAACGTAGGAAACGGATGAAGACGATATACATAATACTAAAGGTCATCAAGGGCTTCAAAATAGACCAAAGATAGCCTATTGCTGATCCTTGATAGCGTAATTTAAAGTCCGTTTTAATTAACTCTCGTAATAAAATTCGATTTTTCTGACTAAAAACGTCAAACATTATTTTTTACCTCTATATGCAAACTTTGTCAATATCAAGGTTGTAAAAACACAAGTGTGAAAAGCACGATTCTTACGGTAGCCATATTTGCGTATACGTGCTAAGCGTTCCCTAAACGGCACGTCCATGATAGTCACAAAGTTTTCAATTAATTCTTTATTTTCAGGGCTCAAAGACAGATCTAATAAATTTTTTGCTTGCTCTTGACTAGCCTTGATAAGGTGCCAATACTTAGCAAAAAGCACATGGGGCCGAACCCAGTTTTTCACCCTTTTTCTAAGAGTACGTGCCCCCAAAACGTTACTACTATGCTGACGATAAAGCTCGGTTGGCTTATCAATATAGACAAGTTTTCCAAAAGCGGAAGCCAGCAAACCTAAGTACCAATCATGCATGAGAAGCTCATGGGCTTCTTGCCCCGTCCATAACTCAGCCAAGGCATGATTGATCATGGCTACTCCGCCTGTTACAGTATTTTCTGTCAACTCTTGTACTAGTTCTGTATTTGCATGATCAGACTGAGTACGAATCATACTTTCGTGCTGAACAGCCAGGTTTTCATCCACTACTTTTAAATCTGTATAAAGCAATAATGGCTTATCCTGAGGGTATTTCTCAGCTTCTGCCACTTGAAGCGCAATCTTATCAGGTAGCCAAACATCATCTTGATCACTAAAGCAATAAAAGTCTGCTTTCTCATATTTTAAGAGAGTATGAAAACTTTTTATGACTCCCAGATTTTCAATCTGATATTCATTGATAAAATGAATACGAGGATCCTGAGCTACCAATCCTTGAATAACCGCAACAGTTCCATCCGATGACCCATCATCTCGAATAAAAAGCTGCCAATTTTGATAGGTCTGTTGCTGGATACTTTCAACCTGCTCTTTTAGGAATTGCTCACCATTGTAGGTGGACAACAAGATATTTACTTTCATGATAAGAATAACTCCTCATATTCACCGACAATCTTTTCCCAAGTATAATTATGTTTCATGTTTTGCTTAGCTGTTTGGCCAAAATCAGAAAAGTCATTTTGGCTGTCCACTTGATTTATCAAAGCAGCTAAGCTATTCTTTTCCTTTTTCCAATAAAGAGCCGTTTCTCTAGCTACTTGTCGATTAAAATCTACACCTAAAACTAAGTTGAGATCTGTCTGAGCCAGAGCCTCAAGTAAGCCTGGATTGGTCCCACCGACTTCATGACCATGAAGATAAGCAAAAGCATGGTTGCGAATATATTTCAATAGTTCCTGGTCATAGACTGTCCCAACAAACTTAATTCTCTCATCTTGGTCAAAGGCAGTTTTCTGTCGCAATTCATCCAAATAGGAATTACCCTCATGATTACAAATGATGACTAAATCTCGCTTGGTATCAGAAGACATAAATTCACGAATAATAGTTTCATAGTTATTCTCTGGAACAAAGCGACCAACAATCAGATAGTAGTCATCTTCTTTGCTCTGCCATTTTCCAAAGAAATCCCGAACTTGCTCATCGTGATCAGTCAAGCTAGAAAGCTTAAGATCTGTACCATAAGCAATAAAAGTCGTCTTAGACCATGGATAGGCATTCTGGATGTAGGATTCAATACCTTGATTATCGCATATAACCAAATCTGCATGTTTAGTCATCAACTTCTCAGAGTATTTAAGGTAGCTTTGAACAGGCTTAGTCCACTTAGCACGTTTCCACTCAAGACCGTCTGGATTGATAAAAAATGTCCCGCCTGCTTTATGAATCATTTTGGCAAAAGGTGCAATAAAGGCACCAATCGTATTTCCTAAGATGTAGAAAACAGGCGACTCAATTTTTTGTTCTTTGATCATTTTTAAAGCATAGCGAATAGCCATCATGTCATAAGCAATCACTCTAGCTGGACCTAATTTAGGCGCTTTAATACTAAAACAATCAACACCTTTATACATGGTATGCTGTCCTGTCTCATGCTCAGACAAACAGGCAACATGATATTGCAACTGAGAAGATACTTGATGTTCAACTAATTTTTCTACAAAGGTTTCAAAGCCCCCGTATTTTGCAGGAAGGCCTCGGCTTCCAATAATAAAGACATGTTGCATATTCTTCTCCGATTCAAATTTATTGCAATCCAATCTATTATACCATTTTATCGACTTTTATGTGAGCTTAGACCCAAAAAAATAGAAGAACCGTAAGAGATTCTATTGATTAGAGGATCATCATTTGATAAATTCCAGGCTTTCTTTAAGCATTATAAAAAAAGACTAAAACATTTGTTTCAGCCTCTTCTTTTTATTTTTTCTCTTGTTTATAGAATTCTTTCAGAGCATCTTGCCAGCTTGGAATAACAAAACCAGTAGCTTTTGCCTTGGCCAAACTCATAGTTGAGTTGAGTGGACGTTTTGCTTTAGCAGGGAATTGACTTGAATCCACTGGTTTCACTTCTACGTCTGTATCCTTGAGAATCTCAACTGCAAAGTCATACCAAGTAGTGTCTTCTGTGGCATCATTAGACAGATGGTAATAACCGAATTCCTTTTGGTTTTCAGCCAGATGAGTCATGAATTCAGCTAAGGTACGAGTCCAAGTAGGACGCCCATGCTGGTCGTTAACAACTGTCAAAGTCGGGTGAGTCTTAGCTAAGTTTTGCATAGTAAAGACAAAGTTTTTACCATAATTACCAAAGACCCAAGCTGTACGAATAATGTAGAAACGACTAGAATACTTCTCTACCAACTCTTCTCCCATACGCTTGGTACGGCCGTATTCTGTTTTAGGATCTGGTTGATCATCTACTTCCCATTCTTCACCGACAGGCTTTTGGCCATCAAAGACATAGTCCGTAGAAATATAAACTAATGTCGCTCCGTGTGCTTCAGCCGCTTTTGCTACATTTTCTGTTCCAGTCACATTGATAGCATAATTAAGCTCTTTTCCTTCATCCTCTGCTGCATCAACTGCTGTATAAGCCGCACAGTGATAAACTAAGGTTGGTTTAACTTCTGCAAAGACCTTTTCAACTATTTCAGCATTTGTAATATCCATTTCGGCAACATCAACTGCAACATAATCCTCATTACGCTCATCTAAAAGATGACGAAGTTCTGTTCCAAGCTGACCATTTGAACCTGTGATTAAAATCATGTGTTATTCTTCTCCTGTCGTAAACATTCAATGAAAATATTATAACAAAAAAAGCAGAAAAAATCTGCTTATCTACTCTTCTCTTTAATGATGTAGACAGGCCGTTTTTTAGTTTCTGTAAAGACTTTGCCAATATATTTCCCCAAAATTCCAATGGTTAGTAACTGAAACCCACCAATAAAGAGGATAACTGTCATGAGTGACGGCCAACCTGATGTAGGATCACCAAATACCAGAGTCCTTACAATGATAAAGACAACTAAAAGAAAGGCAAGAATCCAGGAAAGCAAGCCTCCCAAGAAAGCAATGTGTAAGGGCGCTTCTGAAAAGTTGACAATCCCTTCTAAAGAATAGTTAAAAAGTTGCCAGAAATTCCAAGATGTCTTTCCCGCCACTCGCTCAACATTTTTATATTCTAAATACTCTGTTTTAAAACCTACCCAAGCAAAAATCCCTTTAGAGAAACGATTGTATTCAGAAACCTCTAAAATAGCATCTACCATCGGTCGACGCATGAGACGGAAATCACGCGCACCATCCACCATTTCTACCTGGCTAATTTTGTTAATCAGCTTATAAAAAAGATTGGCAAAGAAACTCCTAATAGGCGGTTCCCCTTCTCGACTCGTTCGACGTGTACCCACGCAGTCCAAATCTTTTTGTTCATCCAACATGGTTTTCATTTCAACTAAAAGTTCTGGTGGGTCCTGTAAATCCACATCCATGACCGTTACAAGCTCTCCTCTTGCATGCTGAAGACCAGCATATAAAGCCGCCTCTTTCCCAAAGTTCCTAGAAAATGAAATAAAATGAGCATTGGGATCCATCATATTTAGTTCGTGTAAAACTTCCAAGGTTTTGTCTTGAGAACCATCATTGACGAAAATATACTCTATGTTATCACGAAGTCTTGGTTTTATTTTTTCCATTTCCGCATAGAAAAGCGGAAGGCTTTCTTCCTCGTTGTAACAAGGAACAATTACTGAAATGGTCATAGTCACTCCTTTATTGTTCTATTGTATAGTCTCACTATTAAAAAGTCAAATTATAATATCAAGGTAACTTTACTCATTGTAAAAAGTATTTGCATCTATTTAATTAAAATGTGTGGAAATAATAAAAATAAGAATTGAATTCTATTTGTTTTTTAGAATTCAACTCTTATTTATATTAATTATCAGCTATCACATTTATAATTAGTAAAGCTTTCCTGTCTATTAGTCAGGATAGATATAACTAATCCTTCCAAAACCTATCGTTGGATTGAACCAACCACGAAAATTAGCAATAAATTGGTTACCACCATAATTTGATTCTTTAACTTGAATTCTAGTTTGAGACTGGACATGAGTAACAACTGCAACATGTCCATAACCACTGTCTGTCCAACAGGCAATTGCACCAACTTGAGGCATGGTCCCAACACGAAAACCATCCCGTCTTGCGTTTGCAGCCCATTGACCACCATTCCCCCAAAAATTACTTGCCCAAGGTGCTAAAGCTTTTGCTCCCCAAGTACACTGACCAACCGGATATGCATTATAAGAATTATAGCTATAATTAGGCTTGAAAACTTTTTTAATAAAAGGTCTTTGAGTATTGCCTGGGGCAGGAGAATTTTTAGTAACTAGTCTCACTTCATAAGCTTCAACTTGCTTTACCAAATCTTCTGTTCCAGCATTTTCCCCATTCTTAGCCCAATCGAGCCAACCATATTCTTCAACATGGACTCGGTAATATATATCATACCTATCAGCAACTATCCCTGTTAGATGCATTTTTAATGCCTCAACTTGTTTAGCCTGACCAACAGTTCCACTTATTTGACCGTCCGAAACTTCTTCCTGCCATCCGATGTCCTGAATATGGGTGGAATAATGAATAGATCCCGATTCATTATTTGGTAAAGAAATTTTTATTGCTTCGATTTGCCTTGCTTGGCCAACAGTTCCACTTATCTGACCGCCCGTAACAGGATCTTGCCATCCTATATCTTGAACGTGCGAAGAATAGTATACTTGACCATTGTTATATAACTGATCTTGCTCATCAGCCGCTATGCTAGAGAAGCTTAAGAAAGTTATAAGTATAAGACAAAAATGTATAATATGCCTAATCGTTTTCTTTGACATATTAACTACTTCCTCTTTATTATACTAAAAATTTATTATTTAAAAAAATATTATTGTATATTTATTAATTTTAGAGATTAAAAAAACTTTTACTCTCAAGCAAAAGTTTTTTATATTTATACTCTCTTATTAGATATAATATTGAACGATTGTGGTTAGAAGAGTCACCATTATAAATAATGTTGCTACAAAGAATAAAGAATCTTCAACCTTTTCTTTTTTACATTCTTTTATAGAAAGATTGTTGTCTTGAATCACTAGCTGAGCAGAAATATTTAGAGTTAGTGCAAGTAATACAATGACACCTGAGAAGTACCTTCCTTGTATTCCTTTAATAGACATATCCGTTATTTCTCCCCACATTAAATACGCAGTCATTAGAATTCCAAAGATAATACCTAATGAAACTAACCAAACACCCAGTTTACTGATATTATACATTTTAGGTGCTTTCGGAGAAATTAAAATCACGATACTTATGAAAACTAAATAGAGCCAAATAAAAGCTTTTACATCATACGCAAGCCAACCAAAAGTAAAGAGAGACTGGAGTTTAAAAGGAATAAAGTTTACCCCTTCTTTTACCATCATTCGAACAAACTCAGGCAGATTTTCAATTGTATATTTTATTTTTTCGATTGGATTTATTTGAGGATTCACATTCACAATATTTAAGTTAAATCCGCTGGTTATTTTTAACCAAAGTAAACTACACAAGGCTGCCGTTCCTATCAATAATACTACCGTTAAATACTTCTTACGAGACATCTTTCCTTTAGGAATGAATAAAAGCAAGCCAATTAATAACACATACGGTAATTTAGACAAGGCTATTAATACAGATAATAAGAAATAAATAAATAAATCTTTATAGCTAACTTTATCCTTATCTAAGAAGGAATAAAACAGGCCGATTGCTAAAAATATAAGACCGTTTGCCACTGCATCCTGATTAAAGGAAGCAGCAATATATATATTGATTGGTACTATTGCTAATATACCAAAGATTTGTTGGCGCGGACCTGATTTTTTAACAGCTAATCTACATAGGAGAGCAAAGGCTAATAGATTAAAAAACCTACCAAGTAAAATGGATGCGGAAATACTTAAATGGAATACCTTGGCTATCAATATCCCAAAAGTTTGTGGTATATAACTGACAAAGGAATAACCATTTGTATTAGCTAAATTATTATACTGAACTTTTTTTGAAGATACTTCTTTTCTTCCTAAATCAGTATTCACTAAAGGTTTTTTGAAAAATTTTTCGACATCAGAAATATCTGATGAAACTAATAAATCCTGTTTATTGCTAGGTAAATAAAGATGCCCCTCACTAATGTACAAGGCTCTTGAATAATGAAAATTCTCGTCTGGCGAATCCATTACAGGAGTAAAAAAACAAAAGAAAGATCCTGTCAGCATTATAATCGAGAAAACCTTGTTATACACTTTCCCCTTTATAAATAATAGAGCACTTAAAGAAAGCCCCAGTAATAGAAAAGTTTTCTTTGGAAGAAATGCTAAATGTCCATCTAAGTATACATAAGTTATAATCAATGTTACCCAAATAGTAATTAAATAATATTTCTTTTCATACAGTTCTTTAAGAAAAGAATGTGAAAATTTAGATGTTCTTTTTTCCATCACTTTCTATTTTTCCTTGTCTAGTTCTTCAAACAGCTGATACCATTGATTTAAAATTATATCCTCTGAATAAGAATCGATAATATGTTCCCTTCCCTTAAGGGCAAGTTCTTCTAATTGATGAGGATTTTGTAGATAAAATTTCATTTTATCAGCTAACTCTTCAATAGAATTGTTTACTAATAGTTCTGGAGTTGCTGATTGAATCTCCTCAACTCCTTGACTACAATTATAGGTTATTGCAGGAGCCCCTGCAATAAAAGATTCAACTACAGCCATACCAAAAGCCTCAGATTTTGAAGTTAACACGGTAAAGTATGATTTTTGATAAACTTCTAAAACTTTACTCGTTCTCCCTTTCAGTTTGACAAACTCTTCTAGAGAAAGTGATTTGATTAAAGCTTCTAACTTTTGTCTCTCAATCCCCTCGCCGTAAATTTCTAAAGTGACATTAGGAAAATTTTGTTGAATTTTAGAAAAAGCTAAAATAATATGATCAATTTGCTTAACTGGGTCCAAGCGTCCAACAAAGGAAATAATAGATTTATCAAAATTAATCTCACTATTTGAATCTTTTATATAGCGAGGCAAAGGATTTGCAATTGCTCCCATTTTTTTAATAGGAATCTGATAAGCTTCGCTAATCTGTTTTGAATAGGCAGTTGATAAAAAAAGTATCTTATCGAGTTTAGGATATTTATTTTTAATTATATAAGGGTATACATAGTAAAGCCCCTTTGAATCAAAAACAAAATCAGCAGAACTATGCATTTGTCCAATGAATATAGCCTTATTTGAGTAGGATTTTATCACTTTCTCCATCAATAAATAAACAATTGGATTAGCAAGAATAACAATAGGATCTTTGGCCCTATCTAAGACTTGAATCAAACTCTTTTCTAATTTTTTATTAATAAATTTTTCTTGAAAAAAAATCCAAGGTTTTTGAAAGAAGATGTCTTGAGAATATAACAATACTTCTTCATAGTTTTTTGTTGTTTTCTGATAGCTCTCGCCTGCTTGAACACCACAACCAAATACAGTCACTCTATTTCCGTCAGTTGCAAAACTTTCAGCCAGTTGATCTACAACTCTTTGTACACCACCAAGGCCTCCAAGATGATGAGTGACAAAAATAATATCTCTATTCATTTTTCATTCTCTTTCTATATCTAGCAAACAGATACATTAACCCATTCCCGGTAACATAAGTAAGCATGACAATAAAAAAACTAATTGCCGCACCTAATAAACCTTGACTCTGAACTTGTCCGATAGTAATAAGTTTTGAAATTGCAAACATAGCAATATATACAATAGCTAGATAAAAATGTTTTCTAAATATTGTTAATATATTCTCAAAAAATGTAGCAATAGCATATAGGATTCCTGAAAACACAAGCAAGGTTAAAGTTAGGGTATAATTTGATAAATCAACTCCAAATACCATTTCTAGAACAGGAATACCACATAAATAGGCTAGAGCCGTGATAAGTAAACCCCCACCCAATAATACCAAAAGAACTTTTAGTAAAATTTGATCAAATATTTTAAATTCCTTGATTGACCAAAGCTTGGCTAAGTCAGTAATCAAGGGCCTGATAACCATAAAGCACAAATTCATAAAAAAGACTGGCATAAATAAAATATTGTAATCACGTTGCAAGCCTTCAGCTAAAATACCTTTTTTCATCTCAGAAGCAATAACTAATCTAGGTTCATTAAAAATCTGAGTTAAAAGGAAACCATAAAAAAATAGTGGCAAACATAATTCTAAAATTTTCCTACACTCAAGGAAATTATCTTTAGAAAATATGGAAGACCAATTAATTGTTGTGATTTTTAAAGAATGAGAATAGTCATAAACAAGAACAAAAAAGAAATTAAAAAGCGCTACAAGGGATAAGGCTAAAATGATAGACTTCGTTATAAGTAAGGAAGCAAACAATATTATAACACTTAGTCCATATCGATAAAACATTGATTTGCCAGCTATATCAAGTCGATCAACCTGCTGAAATAACCCTTGGAAAACATCGGATAATGCATCAGACACTCGATAAAGAATTAACAAAATTACAATAGCCAACGATAAAACAGATAGATCGTAATCAATCATTAGAAGATAAGGGACTATTGTCAATAACATGAAAGAGATTGTCAATAAACGAGTCGAGAAATAGGCTGTAAAGCTGTGAGTCTGATTTATATCGGTAGACTGATAATTTCTGACTTGAAAAAGACCAATAATTACCCATAAATTGCCAACTGAGGTAGCTAGACTATAATGATCTGCAACTTCAGCAGGCTGTAAGCGAGTCACAATTAATAAATAAACTACAGAAACTGCTGCTGCTGCAAGATTACCTAGTAAGTTCCAAAAGTAAATTTTTTTCTTGGTAGTCCTATTTTCTATCATCGTTCTTAATGCCTTTCAATGCAAGAATCTGCACTAAATTTTTGAACTTCGTATCTAATTTTGATAAACGAACAGTTAATTGAAATTGATTCACTAACAAAAGAAAAATCATAAAAAGAAAGATAAAATTAACAGCGGACGCAATTCCTAAAGCAGCAGCAATTGTTTCCGCCAAACTTGGGAATAGACTAAAAATCAATAATATTATAGAGAAAAATACCCAAAAAATTGCGTCATTAATCTGTACTTGAGATTTTCTAATATTTTGCAGAATAAATAGGCATGTTGAAATAGACACTACGATCAATACAAATTGAAACCAAATTGTCATTTTTATCCTCTTTTCCTAAAGTTTTGAATAATTAAAATTGAAACAAACATGTGAACCATATATTTTATAGAACGAGACAAAGTTAAATAGCTTTCTCCTGCTTGTCGTTCCTGCATAAGAACTTGAACTTCTGCAACTTTTACACCATTGTTCAACAGATATGATACTGTATCAGGCTCTGGACCGTAGTTAACATTTAGGGCAAACTCTTTTATTAAACCTTCTGTAAATAATCTCATCCCTGAAGTTGGATCATTTATCGTTTTTCCAGTCGTTAATTTTATTGCTGCACTAATCAAGGTATTACCTAACATACGAAGTGAGGAATCTCTCTTTTCAGTCACAAAACGTGACCCAATTACCAATTCAAATCCCTCATCCGCTTTTTCTTCCAAAACTCGAATGTATTCTGCTAAGTGCTGACCGTCAGCGTCAAACTGAACTGCTTTTTTATATCCGTTTTCATAAGCATATCTTAGCCCTGTTTGAAAAGCACCAGCAAGACCCAAGTTAACCGGCAAATCAACAATATTAAAATTTTTCTGATGGCAAATAGATGATGTCTTATCTTTAGAACCATCATTGATAATTACATAATCATACTGAGGATAGTTGGTAATTATATTATTTACAACATTTTCAATTGAACCTTCCTCATTGTAAGCAGGTATAATAATTAATAAATCCGAAGATCTCACTTATTTTCATTCTCCTTAAAAGACATATAGACCCATTATACTATAACCAAGCTCTTATTTCTACTATTTCCGTGCAAGTAGGAGAGAATTCATAGAATAATAAAGAAAACATATCCTTATGCTATAGTCAAGATAAGTTAAATATAATGTTCGTGAAAGAGATCATATTCATTATACTGAGTAAGATCTGAAATGTTTAACTATTATAAAAAGCCTATCACATATTTGTGCTAGGCTTATCTAAAATTTCTAAATTCCAATAATATCTAATCGTCAAATCCATTTGGATGTTTGCTCTGCCAGCGCCAAGCATCTTGGCACATCCTTGAGATATCAAATTGAGCTGCCCAACCAAGTTCTGCTTTAGCTTTAGCAGGATTAGCATACGAAGTCGCAACATCACCAGGTCTGCGTTCAACAATCTTATAAGGAATTGGTTTACCAACTGCTTTTTCCATACTATGAATGATTTCTAAAACCGAATAGCCTTTACCAGTCCCTAAGTTATATATATTCAAACCTTGCTTGCCATCAAATTTTTTCAAAGCAGCAACATGACCCTTAGCTAGATCAACCACGTGAATATAATCTCGAACACCTGTACCGTCTACAGTTGGATAATCATTGCCAAACACCTGTACTTGTTCTAGTCTTCCAACAGCAACTTGAGTTACATATGGAAGTAAATTATTAGGAATTCCATTTGGGTTTTCTCCCAAATCACCACTTTCATGAGCACCAATTGGGTTGAAATAACGAAGTAATACAATATTCCAAGTAGAATCTGATTTGTAAATATCCGTCAGAATTTCTTCAAGCATTAATTTCGTACGACCATATGGATTAGTAACTGAAACAGGGAAATCTTCTAAAATTGGAACCGTAAGCGGATCCCCATAAACTGTTGCTGAAGAACTGAAAATAATGTTTTTACAATTTACTTCTTCCATCACTCTCAAAAGAGTTAAGGTACCTGCAACATTATTTTCGTAATAGGTTAGAGGAATTTGGCTAGATTCTCCTACTGCTTTTAAACCAGCAAAATGAATCACTCCAGTAGGTTTAAAGTCCTTAAAAACTTTTAATAAAGCTTCTTTATCACAAATGTCCACTTCATAAAAAGTAATGGTCTGTCCAACGATTTTTTCGACAGCCTCTAGACTCTTTTTGCTACTGTTACTAAAATTATCCACAACAACTATCTCATGGCCAGCTTTAATAAGTTCGACCACTGTGTGAGTACCAATATAACCAGCCCCACCTGTTACTAAAATTTTATGTTTCATGATATAACTGCTCCTTTAAGAATCATTAAATTGTTTAAAATTATTTAATGACCTCTTGTGTTTTAGCATAATTAGCTTCTACTGCTTCTTTTTCAGATTTCCACCAGTCTTGGTTGTCTGTGTACCACTTGATTGTCTCTTTGAGACCTGCTTCAAAGTTAGTAAACTCTGGCTTCCATCCTAGCTCATTACGGAGCTTGCTAGCATCAATGGCATAGCGGAGGTCGTGACCAGCACGATCTGTCACATGGTCATAAGCATCAGCTGGCTTCCCCATTTCCTTAAGGATGAGCTCCAGTACTTCCTTGTTATTCTTCTCACCATCAGCACCGATCAAGTAAGTTTCACCAATTTGTCCTTTGGTCAGAATTGTCCAAACGCCTGATGAATGGTCATTGGTATGAATCCAGTCACGAACGTTTTTTCCTTCACCATAGAGTTTTGGCTTGATACCGCTCAAGATATTAGTAATTTGGCGCGGAATGAACTTCTCGATATGCTGGTAAGGACCATAGTTGTTTGAACAGTTCGAAATAGTCGCTTTGACACCAAATGAACGCACCCAAGCTTTGACAATCAAGTCTGAAGCTGCCTTGGTTGATGAGTAAGGCGAGCTTGGATTGTACTTAGTTTCAGCTGTAAATTTCTCACCTGGTCCTTCTCCATGACCTGGCAAATCTTCACGCAGAGGCAGGTCACCATAGACTTCGTCAGTCGATACATGGTGGAAACGAATGTCGTACTTACGAGCGGCTTCCAAAAGTGTGTAAGTTCCGATGAAGTTGGTGTGGATAAATGGACTCGGGTCATTGAGCGAGTTATCATTGTGGCTTTCTGCCGCATAGTGAACGATAGCATCAGCTTCAGAAGCCAGCTTATCTACCAAGGCTGCATCAGCAATATCTCCAACAACCAACTCAACACGGTCGCCTAAAATCTCTTCAATATTGGCACGATTACCAGCGTAGGTCAGCTTGTCCAGCACTGTCACATGGACATCTGGAAAGTTATTATAAACATAGTGGACAAAGTTAGAACCGATAAAACCAGCTCCACCAGTCACGATAATTTTTTTGTATTCAGTCATTTCTATTCCTTAATATTTTTATGATTGCCTTTCATGTAACAAGATAGACATTCTATTATATACTTTATATCACTTAGGCAATCAATTCTTCCACTCGCTTCGCTCGGATAGGAGCTGAGCTAAATCATATATTTTAGTATCAATTAATGAATCAGAAAAGAATTCTTTTTTACAAATCTTCTTTTCTCAAAGGTTTTACATCCTTAAGTAATGGATGGTTCTTGTCTGCTTCTGAGACTTCTGCTGCTTCTAAATTTTCCCACTGGATTCCCAGAGCTGGGTCTGCATAGTTGACAAAGGCATACTTCGGTTTGAGTTCCAAAGCCCAATAGTCATTCACTAGATAGCTATAAGAAACCGTGTCAGAAAGGACTTGGAAGCCGTTGGCTACACCACGTGGCACAAAAATACCCTTACTGGCATCGATCACTGTCTGATAGGTATTTCCAAAAGTCTCACCTTCACGCAGGTCGACCCAAGAACCTAGCACCTTACCGTCATCTGCAACAGAGATGTACTTATCCCATGGTTCAGCATGAAGACCCCGCAGGACATTTTTACGAGAAAAGCTGACATTATTTTGCAGTTTTCCTTCTGCAAAAAAGCTTTCAGGAAAGCCTAGTGGCAGCATTTTTTCCTTCTGGAAATTCTCCTTAAACCAGCCTCGGTTGTCCCCGCGAACAGGGATATCAAACTCCAGCATTCCAGGGATTCCAGGAACCTCACGCGCTGCTAATTCCTTATCAAAAAATTGTTCCGTCATCTTCTTATTCTTCTCCAATCAAGCGCAAAAGATAGTGGCCATATTCATTCTTTTTCAATGGTTGCGCCAGCTCATGCACTTGCTCTTTAGTGATATAGCCCATACGATAGGCAATTTCTTCCAGATTTGCCACCTGAACGTTCTGCATACGCTGAACTGTTTCGATATATTGAGCTGCCTCTAAGAGACTTTCGTGAGTTCCTGTATCTAACCAAGCAAAACCACGTCCCATAAGCTCTACAGACAAATCACCACGATCCAAGTAAGCCTTGTTAACATCTGTAATTTCCAATTCTCCGCGAGGACTCGGTTTGATGTTCTTGGCAATTTCTACAACATCGTTATCATAGAAATAGAGTCCTGTCACTGCATAGTTAGAGCGTGGCTGTTCTGGTTTTTCTTCGATGGAGATAGCATTCATATTCTCATCAAATTCTACAACACCAAAACGTTCTGGATCCTTAACATGGTAGCCAAAAACAGTTGCCCCTTTTTCTTTAGCAGCTGCTTTCTGAAGCATCTTACTTAAACCGGGTCCATGGTAAATATTATCACCAAGAATCAGCGCTACTCGATCATCTCCGATGAAATCAGCACCAATGATAAAAGCTTGAGCCAATCCATCGGGACTAGGCTGCTCTGCATAAGAGAGCTTAATACCAAATTCAGAGCCATCGCCCAGAAGATCCTCAAATCGAGGAAGATCAGTTGGAGTTGAGATAATCAAGATATCTTTAATTCCAGCCAACATCAGTGTCGATAATGGATAATAGATCATTGGCTTATCGTAAATTGGCATAAGTTGTTTAGATGCCGCACGTGTCAATGGGTATAAGCGAGTCCCAGATCCACCTGCAAGAATAATACCTTTCATATGTGTTTCCTCTCTGTTATATATTGCTTTTATTCTACCATTTTTACAAGCGAATGTCACTTTTTAAGATATTAACTGTTTCCAAGCAAAAAGTCTCTGAATCTAACAACTCAGAAACTCTAAAGTCCTTTATCCTAAAGCAACATCTAAAATCATCATAAGAACAAAGCCCACCATGAGACCTAAAGTCGCCACATCAGTATTGCCATTGGTCTGCGAATCCGGTATCAGCTCCTCTACCACCACGAAAATCATAGCACCCGTAGCAAAAGATAGGGCATAGGGTAGAATAGTCGTCATAGCCATGACAGCTACTGCACCTAGTACTACCCCGATTGGCTCTACAATAGCGGACATAGAACCCCCAGTAAAAAGCTTTAAGACGAGACTTACCGTCCGTCCGAATTGGAATGGACAAAGCCGCTCCTTCTAGGACGTTTTGCAGGCCAATTCCCAAAGCTAGGCCATTCGCGACGACAAAGGCCTCTAGACTAGGGTTGGCAGATAAAGCACCAAAGGCTACTCCGACTGCCAAACCTTCTGGAAAATTATGAATGGTAATAGCTAAAAAGAGCAGAGCAGTCTTGGACAGCTTCTTCTGGCTATGTTCAGGAACACTTTCTGCCTCTGAAATATCCTTACTCAGATGCAAGTGAGGCACAACCGCATCAATCAGACGTAGAAAGAAACCACCTGCTAAAAAACCTATTGCAGCTGGGAACCAAGAAAGCTTACCATAAGAGCTTTGCGCATACTCGATAGACGGTGCTAAAAGTGACCAAAAGGATGCCGCAATCATGACTCCTGCCGCAAAGCCCATCATAATATCCAGTAACTTCCTACTAATATATTTAAAGAAAAACACGATAGCCGAGCCTAGAATGGTACATCCCCATGTGAAAAGACCAGCCAAAAACGCCTGCATCAGAACTGGTTGCGATCGTAACCAGTCCATAATTTCTCCTTATCCTCTAAAATCAACCATACAAAATCGTCTTGGTTTCCCCGATACAGTGTTCTTCCTCATTCCAGTAATGAATCCGCTCAAAAGATCCTTTCCGCCAGTAGAGGGGCAAACGTTCACGTATGTCATTCTGCATATCTATCTGGTCAAGTTCCGAAATCTTCCACCATTTGGGCTCCCCTTCATGATCGTTTCCCCTAACTTGCCCTTCAAATGCAGTACAAAGAAAATCATAATACACATACCGTTCTTTTTTACTTGGATTAGTGAATCCTGAAATCCCCTTCAATTCCAAGTTTAGAGCAGTCAGCCCCGTTTCTTCTTTTAATTCGCGCCTTGCAGCTTCGAAAAAAGATTCTGGAAACTCCACCTTTCCGCCTGGTTGTATCCACCCTTTAAAGTTATCATGCTGGCGATTAAGCAGTAAAATTTCATCATCTTTTTTCACACAAACATTGACCCAATTCAAAATAGTTTCTGTCATATCAAACCTTCTTCACATACCGCTCGATAGGATAGTCTTCTGGATTCAACAGCACCGCTTCTCCTAGAGCCATCTGAGCCAATTGGCGTCCGATGAGAGGGCCAGTTGTCAGACCAGAAGAGCCCAATCCGCTGGCAGCGTAAACATGCGACAAGTTTGGAACAGCTCCAAAGAAAGGCGCAAAGTCGCTGGTATAAGCCCGTGTTCCCACGCGCTCGCCTAGAATCTCTGCAGTAGCCAACCTCGGCAAGTAAGTTTCCGCTTCTTGCTGCAACTGATTCAATACCGTCTTATCAACTGTCAAATCAAAGCCCTGATCATTTTCATGACTGGCCCCTACACTAACCTTGCCCGCCAGAAAGGGAATGATATCCAGCTCGCCCTCAGGCATAACCACAGGGTAGTCATCCGTCTTTTCAGCCAGCTTAAAATCACGTAGCTGTCCCTTTTGCGGCCTAACATCTGTCTTATAGCCCAGTGGCTGCAAGATTTCTCCCAGCCATGCCCCCACAGCCAAGATAACACAGTCAAATCTACGGCCATCCACCAGAAGTTGCTCTGCATCTACTGTCAATCTTACCTTTTTCTCAACCAACTCTGCCTTGCTAGCTTTCAGAAGCGTCTCCGTCAAGAGTGCTCCCTCAACACGGGCACCGCCAGAAGCATAGAGAAGCCGCTCAAAGCCTTGCAAGTCTGGAAATTTCTCCTGGGCTTCCTGACGGCTGAGAAAACTCAACTCCCCTATTAAGGGCGACTCTTGTCGACGATTAGTAGCCAAATCATAAAGCTCCTGCAGCTTGCTCTCGTCCTTTTTCAGCAGATAAACACCTGTTTGTTGGTAAAAATCTGTCTGGATACCCGCAGATTTCAAATCCGCAATTAAATCTTGATAAAAATCAGCGCCCAGACGCGCCATCCTGTACCAAGCCTTGTTGCGACGCTTGGAAAACCAAGGACTGATAATGCCTGCGGCTGCCTTGGTTGCCTGCCCCTTGCCGTCATCAAAGACAGTCACTTCCACATCCGGGGATTTGGACAGATAGTAAGCTGCTGTTGATCCGACGATCCCCGCTCCAATCACTGCTACTTTTTTCATGTCGCTCCCTCTCAAATATGCCGGAAAGGATTGGTCGAAGCCTGACTAGCCAGAATCTCAATCTCCCATCCTTCTTCTACCTTCCAAGTATCAAGCTTTTCTTTTAATTTTTCAGTAAAAAGAACCTCGATATGATGTCCAGGATCCAGTGCCAAAAGACCTTCTGTCAGTATTTCCTGAGCTGTATGATAGTAAATATCACCAGTAATGTAGACTTGCGCTCCCTTGGCAATAGCCTCTGGATAAAAGGACTGACCGCTACCACCACAAATAGCTACACGCTCAATCACGCGTTCGAAATCTGTTTCATCATAAGTAACCAGACGCAAACTATCTAGTCCAAAAGTTGCCTTGACCTTAGCCGCAAATTCCCCAAAGGTCTGAGGAGCAATCTTCCCTACGCGGCCAATACCGTAATCTGGCCCCGTCTGACTAAGAAAACTTGTCTCCTCAATATCCAATAGCTGGCAGAACCAGTCATTAAGTCCGTCCTCCACAACATCAATATTGGTATGACTGACATAGACAGCAATATCATGCTTGATGAGGTCTAAAATGATTTGATTTTGTGCCTTATCCGCCACTAGGTCCTTAAGCGGGCGAAAGATAGGAGCATGCTTAACAATAATCAGTCCAGCACTTGCTTCGATAGCCTCCGCCACCGTCTGCTCACGAATATCCAGCGCTACTAGAACCTTGGCTACTTCTTTATCCAAAGTTCCGATTTGCAGGCCTGATATGTCGCCCTCCATGGACAATTCCTGCGGGCAATAGGCTTCATAACGGGCAATAATTTCACTTGCTAACATGAAGCACCTCCTTGATACTTTCGATTTTTTTGGACATAGCAGAGCGTTCTAGCTCATTTTTTTCTGGGATACGAGCCAGTACTTCTTTGAGTTTTTTCAGTTCTTTCTGCCATCTTAGCTGAAAAGCAGGTGACTGTTCCTTCATCAGAAAAGGACCAAAACGCTTTTCTTGCTCTGTCAAAGTTTGCTGGCCAGCTCCTGCTACCAGGATTTCGTAAAACTTACCAGCTTCTTCTAAGATATCCTCAGCCAGCAAGTGAAAGCCGTTAGATACCAGCCAACTACGAAGCTCATCCTCTCGGTTATTGGGCTGCAAAATCAAGCGGGAAATAGACCCAAGCTTAGCTCTGCCATTTTCCAAAATCTCCGAAATCAAGCGACCACCCATACCAGCGATAACGATAGTATCAATCTGATCTTCCGCTTCAAAAGCAGCTAGGCCATTTGCCAAGCGAACCTCAATCTGCTCCGTCAGTCCATGCTCTGCCACATTTTTCTGGGCAGACTGAAAAGGTCCTTCCACCACTTCACCGGCCAGAGCCTTTTCTATCCGTCCCTGCTGAACCAGGTAGATCGGCAGGTAGGCATGATCGCTCCCCACATCCAGAAGCTTAGCCTTATCTGGCACAAAGGAAGCTACTCGCTCCAAACGTTGGGAAATCATCTTTTTTTGCATTGCACACTCTTTTCTAAACATTCTTTTACTTAGTATATCATTTTTAAGGGTATAAAAAAAGCAATGAAAAAATCAGCTTGTTAATAAGCTGACTTTGTCTCACTGCTTTATGAAGAGCTTTTTCTATCCCTTACAAATTATTTGATTTCTTGATACTCAGCAGCTAAACCACGCTGAACTGCTGGACGAGCTGCAATTTTCTCCGCCCAATCAGATAGATGTTTGTAGGATGTAGCATCCAAGAACTCAGCAGCGCCTGGATAAAGCTTATCCTGCACCAACTGCCCATACCAAGACCAGATAGCAATATCAGCAATACTGTAGTCATCCCCTGCAATATAAGCTTTCTTGGCCAATTCTTTATCCAATAGATCCAGCTGTCGCTTGGCTTCCATGGTAAAGCGATTGATAGGATATTCTAGCTTTTCTGGAGCATAGTTAAAGAAATGACCAAATCCGCCTCCCAAGAATGGCGCAGCACCCGTCTGCCAGAAGAGCCAGTTGAGCACCTCAGTCCGAGCAGCCAAATCTGACGGAATCAACTTTCCGAACTTCTCTGCTAGATAGAGAAGGATATTCGCCGATTCAAAGACAGGAATCGGCTTATCAGCTGACTGATCCAATAAGGCCGGAATCTTAGAGTTGGGATTGATTTTCACAAAATCTGAGCCAAATTGGTCGCCCTCCATGATGCTGATCTTATAAAGGTCATAGCCAGCCTCTGTCACACCTGCTGCCAGAAGTTCCTCAAGCATAATCGTCACCTTGACCCCATTAGGAGTCCCAAGCGAATAAAGCTGAAAAGGTTCTTTACCAACAGGAAGCGTCTGCTCAAAGCGTGCACCTGCAGAAGGTTGATTAATACCTGAAAATTTTCCTTGGTCGCTGTCCGCAGCAGACCAGACTTTTGGCAATTGATACGTCATACTTTTCTCCTTTTTTATAAAACCAAGGGCCTGTCATATCTAACAGGCCGCTGTATATCTAATAAAGTCAGTCCTTCCACAAATCCATTGCTCTAAGGAAATCATCTGAAACCGTAACATTCTGTGGATTAAATGCTTCACGTTCCTCTCTTTTGGCTTCAACTTGTGCTAAAGTCGTAATACCTTCTCGTCTCCAATTTCGTAAAATTGCTTGGATATACTTCCAGTTAGCCTTCCCATTGAAAACTGCTTCTCGAAGAGCAGCTTTTACTAAGTCAGGATTTGTTTTATCTTCCTGAATAGTTTTAGTCAAATCCTCAATCTCAAAAGGAGTCAAAAGGCGACCTAATTCCTGTTGAAAGGTTTCAACTAAATCTTTTAAAACATTTTGAGATACTTTTGTTGTTGGCTGTTGACTAGCATTAGCTCCCAGCAGTTCATCTAACTTTTCCAAGGCTGGAGAGGCATCAAAAATCGCTTCAATCTCTCCATTTAATTCAATGGTTTTATACTGCAATAAGCCTTGTTCGGTCAAATGAGACATAATGCGATTGACCTCAGACACCGTTTTGCCAATGCTCTCAGCAATCTGGCTCGGCTCTATCTCTTCCAGTGCTGTTGTATTCTGCAAATAAAAGAATTGCCAAACAAGGAAATCTTCACTAGACGAGAAGATCTCTTGAAAATGAAAGTACAAGGCACTTGGTAATACTAAATTGCCTTGTTGAAAGGCTGATAAATAAGTCATAGTCCCTCTTATAAATAAGCAAAATAGGAAGCGTCATTTTCTGGATTCTCCCAATCAAATGGCGTTTCTTGATACACTGCATAGTTAATCCAATTATTGAAAAATAAAGCCGCGGCTGAACTCCAACGTAAGGCTGGTGTCTCATGGACATCATCGTTTTTAAAATAATTCTCTGGAATGTGTGGATTCTTCCCTGCCTTCAAGTCTCGGAAATACTCTCTGGATAGAGTATCACGGTCGTATTCCATGTGACCAAAACTATACACCTCTCGCAAGTCTCGGCTAGCCAACACAGAGAGACCCGTATCTTCTCCATATGAGAGAATCTCCAGATTGGTCAGATTGACAATATCTTCCTTCAGAACTTCAGTATGGCGGGAATGAGGCGCATAAAACTCATCGTCAAAGCCCCGGAAAAGCAGATTGTTGCTGTCAGCAGACTGGCTATAGACACCTGATAATTTGCGCGACATCTGGTACTTGTCAACGCCATAGCGGGCGTAAAGTCCAGCCTGAGCTCCCCAGCAAATATGCAGAGTCGAAAAAACATGGCTCTTGGACCATTCAATCACCTGCTGGAACTCTTCCCAGTAATCCACCGCTTCAAAAGGCAGATGCTCTACTGGTGCCCCAGTGATAATCAAGCCATCAAAATAGCGATTTTTAATCTCATCAAAAGTCTTATAGAAAGTCTCCATGTGCTCTGCACGTGTAGTTTTAGATTGGTGCGAGCTCATATAGAGGAAGTCAATAGTCAACTGCAACGGAGTATTAGCCAAATGACGAAGTATCTGAGTCTCCGTCACCATTTTCTGAGGCATGAGATTGAGTACCAGAATATTCAGAGGGCGGATATCTTGATGGTCCGCCCTATCGTCATCCATGACAAAGATATTCTCAGAACTTAAAATTTCAACAGCTGGTAATTTTTTATCAATCTTAATTGGCATGAAAATATCTCCTATCTCTAATATATTTATTATACTGAAAGGAGATATAGTTTTCAATTATATTTTATCTTTACCTAGGTATAGCTTGAAACTATGTATTAATAATGCATCAATACTTTATAGTCATATTCGCCAATAACTTCACGGCCTTTTAATTCATCCAATTCAATAAGGAAGGCACATCCTGCAACGATACCACCAAGACGTTCAATCATTTCAATAGTTGCCTTAACAGTTCCACCTGTTGCCAATAAATCATCAACAATCAATACACGCTGACCTGGCTTGATAGCATCTGCATGCATGGTCAAAGTATCTACACCATACTCTTTTTCATAGTCAGCTGAGATAACCTCGCGAGGAAGTTTGCCAGGCTTGCGGACTGGAGCAAAGCCGATTCCTAACTCAAAAGCAACTGGACAGCCCACGATGAAGCCACGTGCTTCAGGTCCAACAACCATATCAATCTTCTTATCCGTAGCATATTGGACAATCTCACGAACAGCATAGCTGTATGCATTCCCGTCTGCCATCAATGGGCTGATATCACGGAAGGTAACACCTTCTTTTGGATAATTCTCAATTGTTGCAATATAGTCTTTTAAATTCATAATGTTCTTTCTATATAAAAAATTTTTACTCTCTATTATACCATTTTTTTATTTAAATGTGCTTGAAATATTATTTGTTAACTTTTATTTCTCCATCAAATAATCATAAATCTCCTGCACAGTGCCCAGAGCCATGAGTTCTTGTTCTTTTACTAGGCGCTTAAGGTCTTGATAAATGTGACTGCTGTCAATTTCTTTCTTTTCAGCTTCCTTATTGACCGTCATGACGCCTTCCGTGATGATGACAAAGCCCAACTCTTCAAAAATCTGAATCATTTTGACCAAGAGAATCTGGTCAATTTTCAGATAAGCTACCAGATCCTTGAGTTTATAGCGAACATCAAACTCGGGGAACTGATAGATTGTTTTGTAGAGTTTGGCAAACTGCTCACGAGAACCATAACCTGTCAGGTAGTATGGTTTGGCAATCTCATTCTTAAAGTAAATCGCTTCAAAATCCTGAGACTGAAGAATCTCCTTCAAGACCTGCAAATCATCAGGCAGATCATAAACGACAACTGCTCTGCTATTTGTCAAATCTGGCAATTCCTCTGTGAAACGCAAGACAGGAACTTTGTCAGGTAGCGTCACATTTTTTCCGCGGATATTGAAAAGCTGAACACCATCTACACGGGCATCTACCAGCATGAGCTGGAGACTGGTCTGTCCATTCCATTTATTGACAGAGAGGCTGACAGCTAGTTCCAGATTCTTGGTCTGGGCAAACTCTGTCGCCAGGTTTCCTTGACCAAAAGCTACTACTTCAAAAGCAGCATCTTGCTGAGAAATTTTCAGCTTGAGATGGCTATTGCCAGCCCCCATAGTCCGAGCATTATCCACTTTAAAGTCCTTGAGGTAAAAAAGCGGCTTCTTATTGTCCATACCAAAAGGCGCCAGTCTCTCAAAGCTTTTGAGTGTGTCAAGGGTCAGTTCTGGCAGATGCAGCTCCTCATCTAAATACAGGGCTGTTTTGCCAGTCAAATCCAAATCATTGTCTAAAATGTAGGCTGTCAGGATATCAGATAGCTCTGCTAGTTTGTCTGCTTCAAGAGTCATTCCAGCCGCTCCAGCGTGCCCGCCAAAGGCTACAAAAAGATCACGGTGACTGTCCAAGGCCTCAAAAATATTGACCGCTTCAATACTGCGGGCGCTGCCCTTAGCGATACCATCCTCGATATTAAGCACTATGACTGGCTGGTGCAGCTCTTCCAGCAAGCGCCCAGCGACAATTCCTAGCACACCAGGGTTCCAGCCTTCCTTAGCAAGCACCTGTACTGGTTTCTTAGGCTCCAGCATGGTTTGTGCTTCTTCATAAATCTGCTGGACGATTTCCTTGCGCTCGTCATTTTTCTGGTTGATCATGAGAGCAATATCACGAGCTTCTTCGTCATCAAAGCCAGTCAAAAGCTCAACTGCTGGATTTGGATCATCCAGCCTTCCCAAGGCGTTGAGTCGGGGAGCAAGCTGGAAGCCAACCGTTTCTTCATCCAGTTCGTCAGGCTGAATGCCAGCGATTTTGAAGAGTTCCTGAAGTCCTACTCGCTGGGTATTTTTGAGGACGGAGAGACCATATTTGACCAAAATCCGATTCTCCCCTGTCAGACTGACCATATCGGCAATGGTGCCAATGGCTACTAAGTCCAAAAGTTCGACTTGGACTTCTTCCAGCAAGGCTGTTGCCAGCTTAAAAGCCACCCCACAACCAGCTAAATGCTTGAAAGGGTAATCCGCTCCGCTATGCTCCGGATGGACAATCGCATAGGCGTTTGGCAACTCCTCAGGCATAGAGTGGTGATCTGTCACAATAACATCCGCGCCCAGAGACTTGGCCAGCTCGATAGCTTCAAGACCAGCCACTCCATTATCTACTGTAATAATGAGCGAAATGCCTTGATTTTCAATAAAATACTTGTAAACACTGCTATTAGGCCCATAGCCATCCGTAAAGCGATTGGGCAGGTAGACCTGACACTCAGCTCCCAGCTGCTCCAAGGCTTCCTTGACAATAGATGCCGAGGTCATCCCATCAGCATCGTAATCGCCATAGATCAAAATCTGCTCATAATTCTCAATCGCTGCGCGAATGCGCTCCACTGCCCGCTCCATATCATGCAGGGCATAAGGGTCGTGAAGCTGGTCTAAACTAGGCTCCAAAAATTCCTGTAAGGCCTCTTCAGTCTGCACACCTCTTTGGTAAAGGAGACTAGCAGCGGAGGGGTCTAATCCAGCTTTCTTAGCCTTTTTTAAAAAATTTTCATCTGTAACATTAGTGGCAAACTGCCAGTCGTATTTTGAGCTAATCATGATAAGTGAAACACTTTCTCCGTTCAATCTTGTCTGAATATTATAACATGAAAAGACTGGTTCAACCAGTCTCAAACTTCTTATCTACGAGCAAGACTCTCAAACTCACTCATCTAGGTAAAGCCCCTTGGCAACGCTTTGGTCAATAACTTCCTGAGCCAATTTCCAAAGAGTTTCAGAGGTCTCTTGGATAAAGGATTTCTTAGCGATGACCTGCGATTTGGTCAGGCCATAAGGATTGTCATGAGGCTGAGCCACTTCCAAGTGGTTGAGCAAGGGAACCAGAGCATCCAGCACTCGGGCATATTTAGCCTCTATGCTAATGCCGGTTTCAAACTCCTGCCAAATTCCTAAAAAGAAATCCTGCTGATCTGACGGCAACTTGTCTAAACTGATTTTCAAGGACTCCAACTCTCTATCGTAAGAATCACTCTTGCCCACGTCGTCAAAGACAAAGGTATCGCCAGCATATATTTCTCCCAAATCATGAATCAATAACATAGACATGACCTTTTCCAGATTAACTTCTTCAGGAATATACTCTCGAAAAAATAGTGCCATGAGCGCACCCTGCCAACTATGCTCTGCAGAATTCTCAAAACGATAGGCATCCAAGGTCCTGTTGTTGCGATGAGTAGCTTTCAGCTTTTCCAGCTCATTAGTAAAAGCTAACTGCTGCTGTAAACGTTCAAACATGATAAGACCTCCAACGATTTTTATTCCTTATCTCATTCAGACAGTCTTATTTCCGTTTTTCTGTCTTGCAAATACTGACTTACGTAATTTTAAAATAATTTCTGAAGTCAAATGAGTCAAAACTATAGTAAGTACAAATACAATTTGACCCTTATGCCATTTAGAAAAATTTGTCTCTTTCAAAAGATAAAAGGAAATTTCTATAAAAATCGGATGTAAAAAGAAATAGAGTACACTTAATTCCTTAAGATGGTATAGATTCCATTTCCTTCCAATCCTTGTCCTTAAAACACCATTGACCAGAAAAAGTGAGAAAGGAAGTAAGGCTAGAAAGAAATTTTTATCGATTCCCTGATTGACAAAAACTAACCAACCATCTAGAGCAAGTAAAGTTGAAGCCAGCAGAAATTTTTTCCCAGTATCTTTCTTAAAGAAATCACTATTCCAATAATCATAAAGCAAATAACCAAAGAGAATGAAGATTGGCGCGTAAAATAGACCATTACGGGTTGAGAAGAAAATACGTGCATAAACATCATATAAATGAGTTGGCCAAGTATTAGCAAAGTAAGTATAGTATGTCTCAATAGAGCCAAGTAAATAAAGGAACAAAGATACAACTACCGCCCATTTAGGTCCTATTTTTTTATATAAATAATGGACGATCCAAAGCCCCAGCAAAAAAGCCGGAATATACCAAAGCTGGTAACAAAGTCCAATATATAAAAATCCCGCTATTAAAGCCAATGGGGCATAATACTTCTCAACTGGAAGCGACCAAAAATAAATAAGAGCGTATGGAAGATAAAGAATACTCCAAAAAATATACTGTTTTAAAATCCTACTTACGTAAGTACTCATACTCTTCTTTTTAGCTAGACTAGATTTAAGCATAAAGGTAGATGATATGAGAAAAAAAGGCACAGCCATTCGTCCAAACATACTCTTTTGTGTGAAATGCAAAATTTCATTAGGAAAGAGACGTTGACAGTGAACCAAAATAACTAAGATAGACGCTACATATTGAAAAAGGCTGAGCATGGCATAATTAACTGATCGCTCTTGCTCTTTAACTTCTTTTTCCACCATCTAGTTTTCTCCAAACAAGGTAAAAAATTCATTCATACACAAAAAATCTAAGCTATTATTTTTTCACGAGCCAGTAATGCTGAAAAGCTGCAATATCGCGATAAGGTGACTGGTTATTAACAGCAAGTTCCATCTCTAGCATATTTTCACGCCATCCTGGATCAGTTTTTACATCATTGGGCTGTAAGCCATAAAAAATTCGAATTCCTTGAAAATCTAGAATCTCAAAAGGATAAGGCTTGATGACATCTGCTATCTCATAATAGACAGCCTGCCCCATACTATGCGTCAGGTAATCTTTTCCAAGCAAGAGTTCCCGAGCTTTTTTAATATCATTTTCAAATATTACTGTATGCATAATTCGGCCAACGTAATTATGTTTAACAATCGACAGTTTCCCTCCCTTTTTGAGCAAACGAGAGAAAGCCATGAGGTATGGATCAATATCCTCAACATACTCCAAAACATTATGACAAATTATAAGGTCAAAGGATTCATCTTTAAAAATTTCAAGAACTTCTAGACTTCCCTGCAACTGCTCATAAGAATTCGTTCTTTTCCGATGGATAATCATTTCCATATTCGGTTCCAGCGCAGTGACCTGATTTTTTTCAGCAAGGTGGTTGGCCACAATCCCAAACCCACTACCAAAATCAAGAACTTTTAGCCCTTCAACATTCTTCAACTGATCAAACAGAATGTCATAATAGATTTTACCCCAAGGCTCTTCTAAATGATTTTTATAAGCTTGTAAATCCATTTTTTCATTTTCCTTTTCTAAAAAGTTGAAATTTAACTTTTATTTATAATTAAACATCTTAACCGCCAATTTATCAGCTATTCTTGGAAACAGGGTATAAAATTTATGAGCAAGATTGAGAATCTCAGGGAGATTAATTTCCCGTTTCTTTTTGCCGAAAGAGCTGACAATTTTGCCTGCTACAAAGTCAGGCTCCAAGATATACTTGTCAACTGCTTTAACATAGGATCCATCAGGATCGGCTAGATCAAAAAAGGCTGTTTTGATAGGCCCGGGATTAACCGTCGTAACATAAACACCAAAAGGCAGGAGTTCCAAGCGAAGGGCATTAGAAAAACCAATAGCTGCAAACTTAGTCGCAGAGTAAAGGCTGGACTTACTACTTGCAATGAGACCAGCCATGCTGACGATATTGATGATATGTCCTTGACCTGCCTGCTTCATTCGGGCTCCAAAGATACGAGACAGATTCATCAGGGCAAAGGTATTGACCTCAAACATGGCCTCAATATCACTGGAGCTGATTTTGTCAAATTCCTCAAAAATCCCATAGCCAGCGTTATTGACTAGAACATCAACGTGGCCGTACTGACTATCAATCTGCTCAGCAAATCTCTCCAAAGCTGAGCTATCTGTAATATCCAGTTCCACTAAGTCAAGATTCTCTTTTTCTCCATATAGTTTTTCAAGCTTTTCCTTGCTACGTCCTACCAAAATCAATTTATCCTTAGATAAAAGTTTAACCATTTCCTGTGCTAGCCCTCCACTAGCTCCTGTGATGATGATTGTTCTCATTCTTTCTCCTTTTTTTTACATTATAACATAAAGAAGACAGGAAAATCTCCCGCCTCTTTGTCAATATTGTAATTTTTTCTTGTATTAAAAGTCCCTTTAATATCCTTAAATTTCAACTTCTTCCAAGTCCTTAACCACATGAACATTTTCAAAAACTGTACTAGCATCTTGTCGCATAACGCTGATATCTTTCGACAAGAACCGAGCACTGACGTGATTGAGAAGAAGTCGTTTAACTCCAGCTTCTTTGGCTACTTCAGCTGCCTGCATATTGGTAGAATGCCCATGCTTACGGGCCATCTTTTCATCTCCCTTACCATAGGTAGCTTCATGTACAAGAACATCTGCCGCCACAGCTAAGCGTACACTAGAATCTGTTTTCCTTGTGTCCCCTAAAATAGTAATTGTTTTCCCAGGACGAGGGGCTGAGATATAGTCTGCTGCGATAATCTTTGTACCATCTTCTAGGACGATGTCTTGACCGTTCTTGACTTTGCCAAAGAGAGGGCCAAAGGGAACCCCCGCTGCTCGTAGCTTATCTGCATCCAGCGTGCCTTCCAAATCTTTCTGCATTATCCGATAGCCAACGCAAAAAATCGTATGATCCAGCTTATCTGCATAAACAGTAAACTTGTCCGTTTCTAAAATCTTGCCCAAACTATTTTCATCAAATTCATGAAAATCAATTCGATAAGGTAAACGAGAACCAGAAACTCGAAGACTGGACATAACAAAGTTCTTAATACCTTTAGGGCCATAGATCTCTATATCCGTCTGCTCTTCATTAGCCTGAAAAGAACGACTGGACAGAAAGCCGGGCAGTCCAAAAATATGGTCGCCATGCAAGTGAGTAATAAAAATCTTGCTGATTTTGCGCGGTTTAATCGTCGTCTCCAAAATCTGGTGCTGAGTACCTTCACCACAATCAAACATCCAGACTTCATTGATCTCCTCTAACAGCTTGAGGACAAGGCTGGACACATTGCGAGCCTTGGAGGGCTGACCGGCTCCGGTTCCTAAAAATTGTAATTGCATGTTTTTCTTTCTAAATGATATAAATCATGGCAGAACGATTCTGCGAGTGATAGTATTTTCTGCCAGCATAGGCCTGAGCCAGCTGACTGACTTCATCTTGATTGTAGCCCAGAACTCTCTGGCTGCCATCGGCTAGCTGCTGCCAATCAGTCAAAGCAGTCAGCGCCTGACTGTCCACGACTTGCGACTCAGCTTTGAGAGGCACCATTTTTATTCGCCCAGCTTCTTCATAGACCAAGTATTGTGGAAAGACTTGAGCAATTTCAAAGAGCAAGTCATCTGTTACAGGCTCAGGCTTTTCAGGAAAGACCATGCCGACTTCCTTCTTCTCGTAGCAAAATCCATAGGATTTGCCAGAAAGATTAAGCCGGACAAAAGGTTTATTTTCTACAAAGCTAGGCTCCGCATTCCATAAGTCCAAAGCCTGACTGATTTCTAAGAAGTACTCTGTCGCGGCTTCCGGACTTTTCTTTTGATAAAGCTCAGCAAAGTAAGCATTGATAACGCTGGGCGGTGGCGTGATGAAGATACGCTTCTGCTCTTCTGTCAGACCAGTCAATACTTGTTCTAAGTAGACCCTGTCTAGGCTTGTAAAACCACCGTATTTGAGGGCCAAGTCAATATAATCAGTCATAAAATTCTTCCAGTTTCCATTTGTTTTTCTCGGCAATCCAGCCTGAAATAACTTCGATATCGTCTATGTATTCTCGATTCCCCATAATCGCGACTTTCTCTAAATCATGAATCTTGTAAGCTTTAGCCGGCGCTACCTTGATGGTAAAAGGCAAAAATAACTCTTTCATCCGCTCCAGCAGGACTTGCTGCAACACAGCTCTGCTATTATCAGCCTTAGCTGAAATCAAAGAATAAGGAGTCAGGGTTGGAGTGAAATCCTCAGACTTGTCCGCTTTGTTATAGAGAGTCAGACGGGGAATATCCAGCATGTCCAGCTCTTTCATAATGTCGAGGACAGTCTTTTCGTGCTCCTCGTGGTGAGGGTCGCTGGCGTCAATAACATGGACTAGCAAATCGACATTTTTACTCTCCTCTAGAGTAGACTTAAAGCTTGACACCAGCTCCGTCGGCAAATCCTGAATGAAACCAACCGTATCCGTCAGAGTGACGTTTAATTGACCACTAAGGTTGATGTTCTTGGTCGTGGCGTCTAGCGTCGCAAAGAGTTCGTCGGCCTCATACTGGCTCTTGCTGGTTAAGCAGTTCATGATGGTTGACTTGCCTGCATTGGTGTAGCCGATGAGGCCGATTTTGAAAATGCTGGATTCCAGTCGTTTTTCACGAACGGTAGCCCGATTTTTCTCCACTGCCTTGAGCTGGTGCTCAATATCATGAATCTGATTGCGGACACTACGCCGATTGAGCTCCAGCTGGCTTTCACCAGGACCGCGAGAGCCAATTCCACCAGCCTGACGGCTGAGCATAATGCCCTGGCCGACCAAGCGAGGCAGGAGGTATTTGAGCTGGGCCAGATGCACTTGCAGCTTGCCCTCATGACTCCTAGCTCTCAGGGCAAAAATATCCAAAATCAGCTGCATACGGTCGATGACCTTGACCCCCAAACTTTCCTCCAGATTGACATTTTGGCGAGGTGTCAGACGGTTATTGACAATAACGGTCGAAATTTCTTCGGCATCAACCATCTGCCGGATTTCTTCTAACTTGCCAGAGCCGACAAAGGTCTTGCTATCATACTTTTCTCGTTTTTGACTATAAGAGCCAACTACTTCCGCCCCTGCCGTCTTAGCCAGATTTTGAAGCTCCTCCATGGATAGGTCAAAATTCTCCGTGTCTGCTAGTTCCACACCAACCAGAAAGACACGCTCTGTTTTTTTCTCTGTTTCTATCATCTCATATCCTTACTATGACTTGGTCAGCCAGCTGCTTGTCCAGAAAATTCTTGATGTCCTCCATAACCTGATTTTTATAGTCTGGATTTCCCACCTGATAAAAGGTTACGGACATCCGATTGCGAAACCAAGTCAGCTGGCGCTTGGCGAAACGACGGGTATTCTGCTTGAGCTTGTCCACGGCCTCCTCTAGGCTCACCTGACCTGCAAAGTAGGGGAAAAGTTCCTTGTAGCCGATCCCCTTGCTGGCTTGACTGGTTGGAGCCTGTTCATAAAGCCAACGAGCTTCTTCTAAGAGACCATCTTCTATCATCAGATCTACTCGCTGATTGATTCGCTCATAAAGTCGCTCTCGCTCATCATCTAGGCAAATCAGCAGGGCTTCATAATCCGGCTGGCTGTTTTCTAATTGACCACCTAACTGAGCAATCTCCAGCGCCCTCATAGCCCTACGGCGATTTATCTGGGGGATCTCGATACCCAGCTCTGCTATTTTCCCAAACAAATCCTCATCTGACCAACTGTCCAGCTGCGCCCGATAGGCCAGAATCTCCTCATGAGGAACGGAGCCACCCAGATGATAGCCCTCAAGTAAGCTCTGGATATAGAGTCCTGTACCACCGCAAATGATGGGAAGCTGTCCTTGAGCTTCAATCTCACGAATGGCCTGAGCTGCCTCAGTCACAAAATCATAGGCCGAGTAGCTTTCTCCAACCTCCCGCACATCCAACAGATGATGGGGAATGCCCTCCTGCTCCTCAGGACGAATCTTAGCCGTGCCAATATCTAAGCCACGATAGACCTGTTGACTGTCACCACTGATGATCTGACCATTAAAGGTTTTAGCAACCTTAATGCTCAGAGCCGTTTTTCCAACTGCCGTAGGCCCTACAATTACAATTATCTTAGTTTTCATTTTTTTCCTTGAAAAAATTTTGATTTTCCGTTACTATTAATTATAACATAAATAATTAAAGTTCAGAAAAGGAGAAATCTTATGGCTAAAGGATTTGGAAAAGGCGTACTTACAGGCGTTGCAGCTACTGTTGCTGCTGTAGCAGGTGCAGTTTATACTGTCAAGAAAAAAGTTATCGAACCTGAAGAGCAAAAAGCAGCTTTCATTGAAGAAAACCGTAAAAAAGCGGCTCGCAAACGCGTAGCACACTAAGAGTAACCTTAAAACTCTCTATTTAAAGTAGAGAGTTTTTTACATGATCATAAAAAGACAAAGAATAATTCTCTTTCTCTTTTTTTATTTAATGGCTACGCTTTTTCTGCTTCAAGACCTTGACCTAGGTCTTGATAAATATCAGATTTCAAATTGCCGATTGTCCAAAGAGCAGCTAGACTGATTAGATACAAAGAGGCAAGAAAAATCATAACTGTTGAAACACCTGAGATATCCAAAATCTTTCCAATAATAACAGATGAAAATCCGCCAATTGCTCGTCCAACATTTAAGATAACATTATTAGCTGTTGATCGAATTTGATGAGGGTATAGACGAGTGATCATTGCACCGTAGCCAGCAAACATCCCATTCACAAAGAAACCAACAACAGCTCCGCCTATTACCATAGTGGCCATAGAATTTGCAAATTGGAAAAGATAGACACAGATAGATGATGCAAGAAGGAAGCCAGAGTATACGACTCTAGGTCCCCATTTATCCAAAATTTGTCCAAAAGTCAACATTCCTAGGCACATTCCCAAAATGGTTGCCACCATCCAAAGAGAAGAGTCTTTGACAGAAATGTTCAAACTAGTTTGAATAATCGTCGGTAACCAGTTCATCATTCCGAAGTAACCAGCGATTTGCACGGTCGTCATAACCATTAGAGCTATGGTTTGTGATGTCAGAGCTGGTGTTTTGAATAGCTGACTTATTTTAACAGGTTGTGTTGTTTCTTCTTCTACCTTAGCTCCACCGTCGTCACGAATATTCTGATCGTCAATAGCTAAAACCATCCATAGTACTAAGACAATGGGTGCTAGCCCAAAGAGGAAGAGCCCACGCCATCCAAGAGCAGGAGCTAGCCAGCCTGCAAGTAAAGCCGATGTAATCGATCCTATCTGTCCCGCAATACCATTTAGCGATGAAATCCGCCCCATTTTTTCTGGCGGAACAATTCCTGCCATTATAGCGATAGCCACGCCATATTCACCTCCGACACCCATGCCTGCAATAAAGCGCATAATATAAAGGTAATTGACGTCTTTCGTAAAGAAAATCAGGCCCGTCGCCAGAGAGAAAATGAGAATGGTCCATTTAAAAACCTTAAATTTGTGATATCGGTCAGCTAACAGACCGAAAATTAATCCCCCAACAAGCATGCCCAAATTAGTTATAGTAGCTATCCAACCACCCTGAGCACCACTAATCCCAAGTTCTGAGATGATAGAGGACATTGAAAAGGCCAGAAACATGACATTTAAGTCATCTGTTCCAGAAGCGACAATCGCAGCGACTAAAGCCCGTTGATTGTTTTTGTCTAAAGACAATTTTGACATATGATTCTCCTTAATCGCAGCTCACAGACTGCATTTATTAAATTGAATATACTTTAAAAAGAGGTTGGAAATCATGTTCCCAACCTCTAAAAGTTTACAGAAAATTAGAGCATAGCAATTGCTAGTCTCATTTTAGAACTTTCATGTCTCACGGAACATGTTTAAAGTCATATTTAATTTTTAACAGTATAAAACAAGTTCTACTATTTGTCAAATGAAACTTAAGAATTATTTGCCCTGCATAAACTCTTGGAAACGATGAGTATCAAAGTAAATGTTGGATGCTATCAATTTGTCTGATTCGTCAAATTTTAAAAATTCCGCCACATCCAACTCTAGTTGATTTCCTTGTGGCGACTGCAAGCGATAGCGGTTTAAAGCCACTACTTCTCTTCCATCTACCAGTAACTTCTTCACTTCAAGATGCTGACTTAAAGCATAGAATTGACCTGCACCTTGCAGATAAACATCACGACCTCGCCTGATTTCCTGACTGTCACACATACCATAATCAAAGTTTTCAGCTACGAAATCTTCCCAGCCACCTTTATTGACTGCGGTAAAATAGCTTTCTGCTAATGTTCTTGTATCCATTTGGAACCTCCAAAAATTATTTAGGCTGTTTTCAAACCAATGAAAGTTTATGCCCACTTAAGAGTATACAAAAAGCAATATGACTACAGTCTGTCATATTGCTGAAGATTTTTTTGAAGAGTATCAATTAATTTATCCTGCAGTTTTTTGGGCGATCTGACTTTTACTTGCTGACCAAAACTTAAAATCAATTCGAAAAAGGCCGGTGTTAATGCTCTGAAAGCATGGACTATTATTCTGGTTTGCTCAACAGTGATTTCTTCTTCTGTGAAGTGGTCATAAATTTTTGGAAGTGCAAATTCTGTGAAAATCAACTCCACTTCTTCTTTACTGCCTTCAACTTTATCTTTGGATGGATTTAGAAAAAGATCTAGCTTCTCTTGAGATAAAAGTGGGTAGTCATCAACTTCTATCCCCTCATCTACTAGCTGCAAATCACGAATTCTACTAAGCTTGAAAATACGAAAATCTAACTTTTCTAAACAGTAGCCGATAACATACCAAGCATTTAGTTTAAAAATCAGACGGTATGGAAAAATCGTTCGTTGGCTTCGTTCCTGTTTTTTAGAAAAATAAGAAAAGGAAACTTTCTTTCCAGTTTGTATAGCCTGCTCCATTTCAAGTAAATAATTTGTATTGAGAGACCATGAAGTAAGATCGAAGTAAAAAGGATTAACATTATCAGTCACTTCTTGAGAAGTAAGCTTATGCTCAATGCTGTCAAAACTTGGACGACCGACAATTTTGCCAACATTTTGGCTCATATTGATGATAAACTGCTTTTCTTCTTCTGTGAAAAAGCTGCTGTCCATCTTGTAGTCATCTGGTATATAAAAGCCTCCCTTATCCCCACGTTCAGAGTAAATAGGGATTCCAGCTAAGCTGAGCGTATCCATATCTCGATATACTGTACGAGTAGATATTTCAAAACGTTCAGCAATTTCTTTAGCTGTTATCTGTCTCTTATTCAAAAGGGCTAATAAAATATAAATTAATCGTTCTAATTTCATAATCTTTATTTTTCTATAAAGTAGAAACCATCAAATACTCATCTTGCAACTCTTTATAATTAGGCTAGATACTCCTTCAACGCTTGAACTTTATCCGTTTTTTCCCAAGGCAGATCAATATCTGTCCTACCCATATGGCCATAAGCAGCTGTCTGACGATAGATTGGACGTTTCAGATCAAGCATTTGAATGATACCTGCCGGACGCAAATCAAAAATCTGACGAACAGCTTCCTGAAGCTTGCTTTCTGCAACTACTCCAGTGCCAAAAGTATCGATACGTACAGAAACCGGCTGAGCCACACCAATGGCATAAGCTAGCTGTACCTCTGCTTTCTTAGCCAGTCCCGCCGCCACGATATTTTTAGCAATGTATCGAGCTGCATATGAAGCTGAGCGATCGACCTTGGTTGCATCCTTACCAGAGAAGGCACCGCCACCGTGACGAGCATAACCGCCGTAAGTATCCACAATAATCTTACGTCCAGTCAAGCCAGAGTCACCTTGCGGGCCGCCAATTACAAAACGTCCGGTTGGATTGATGAAAAATTTTGTCTTATCATCCAGATACTGGGCAGGAATAACAGCTTTAATCACCTTTTCAATCACGTCACGATGAATCTCTTCATTGGTCACTTCTGGGTCATGCTGGGTCGAAATAACCACCGTATCCACGCGCACAGGCTGGCCATTTTCATCATACTCAACAGTCACTTGTGACTTAGCATCTGGACGCAGATAGCCAATCTCTCCTGATTTGCGCAACTCTGCCAATCGACGGACTAGCTTATGACTGAGTGAGATAGGCAATGGCATAAGCTCCGGTGTTTCATCCACTGCGAAGCCAAACATAAGCCCTTGGTCGCCAGCACCGATCAAGTCCAATGGATCTTGATCTGCATTCCCACGAACCTCTATAGCTTCATTGACACCCTGAGCGATATCTGGCGACTGCTCCACCAAAGATGGATGCACACCGACGGTCTCTGCCGAAAAGCCATACTCTGTATTGGTGTAGCCAATCTCTGCAATTGTATCACGAACCACACGGTTAATATCTACATAAGCTGTAGTCGAAATCTCACCAAAAACATGAACAGAGCCTGTATAAACAGCTGTTTCAGCAGCCACATGGGCATCTGGATCCTGACTCAAGACGGCATCCAAAATAGCATCGGAAATTTGGTCTGCAATCTTATCGGGATGTCCCTCCGATACAGACTCAGACGTGAAAAGTTTACGTTCTGACATAGAAATGTCCCCCCTTAAAAAATATTGTTATAGAGTTACAAAGTACTGATAGGTGTTTCTATTGTCTAAGAGTTACGACGCGAAAGAAATAAAAACGATACCTTTTTATTTCCGAAGCTAGTAAGGCGCATGGGTGTCCGAAGTATAGCGGCAACCGTAGAATGACGAGCGACTTTGGAGCCGTCATTGTTTGCGAGTTACAAAGAACTGATAGAAGTTTCCTACCATCTTATCGGGACTATATAACTTTTTCATTATAACATAATTTACGCTAACACTCCTTTGTTTAAAAAAAGAAAAAGGTATAGACATAAACTATACCTTTTTAAAATTATGAATCTGCTGTTTTTAGCAAACCAATCCTGATTAGAGCTACGATTACAATGGGTACAATCAAAAAGGGCGTAAAAGATGTACCAAGTATCAACGCACAAGAAAGTTTGTACGGAACCATTAATAGATAAAGATATGACTTCGCGCCATATCATCTCTTCTCTTCTTTAGCTACTAGCGTTCCAACCAAAACAAGAACTGCGAAAACAAAAGGAGCTATTTGAAAAAGATGCCAATCAGGATCTCCTGCACAAAGAGCTGAAATCAGGTAAATACCTGAACTTGCATATAGTAAACCTTTCCTCCCATTAGTCATCCCAACCCTAGTTAAAAAAGTTGCAATAAAAAAACAAATTAAGCTAGGGCCTAGAAAAATCAACAAGACAATTCCCCATGGTAAAGCTATACTAAAAAGTGACACGAAAAGAATCAGATAAATGATCGATGAGAAGAAGGAAAATGAAAGAAGAGCCGATGTATACTTGATCTCTTTTGAATCTTTTACCACTTGTTCTGACCCATTTGCTTCATCAATAGATTGTTTTTCTTCAATCTTCTCCTTATTTTTTTCGTTATCTATCTCTGGACTTATTTCATTACGCCTTTGACTTAACTCCTGGTTTATCTCTTTATTTGACATTTGATTGATCCATCCTACTGTTATATTTCTTTAAAAAAACAAAATACTCTTTCATATTTTTCTATATCCATTATACTCTATTCTTTAATTATTTTCAGTATAAAAATCAAGTATATCCATCTTCTCTCAAAACAATCCAGCATCTAGACAAACATCTTTGTCTAGATCAGTTACTAAAATACAATCTTTTTGGCAGTCCTTATAAATTTTTTCTATCAGACCGATAAAATATACATATTATTCAAACAGTGTAATTGATGATAAAATGACTCTATTAAACCGATAAGTTCAGGGACGATTTTACTTTCCTGAGTTAAGGGAGGGGAGGAATTCATTTTTGGATTGGTCTATTATCGAACAGTACTATCCACTATACCAGCAGGCCTTCTTTTTGACTCTGCATATCGCAGTTTGGGGGATAATTGGTTCATTTCTTTTAGGCTTGGTTGTTAGTATCATCCGACACTACCGTGTTCCCATTTTGAGTCAGCTAGCTACTGCCTACATTGAGCTATCTCGAAACACGCCACTATTGATTCAGCTCTTCTTTCTGTATTTTGGGCTACCTAGGATTGGTCTTGTCTTGTCTTCAGAAGCTTGTGCGACAATCGGTCTCATTTTCTTAGGCGGATCTTACATGGCTGAATCCTTCCGTAGTGGCTTGGAAGCTGTTAGTCAAACCCAGCATGAAATTGGTCTCTCTATTGGTTTGACACCAAGACAAGTTTTTCGCTACGTTGTTCTTCCACAAGCGACTGCTGTAGCACTTCCTTCCTTTAGTGCCAATGTTATTTTCTTAATCAAGGAAACCTCAGTTTTCTCTGTAGTAGCTTTAGCAGATCTTATGTATGTGGCCAAGGACTTGATTGGACTCTACTACGAGACAGATATCGCCTTGGCCATGTTGGTTCTTGCCTATCTGCTCATGTTATTGCCAATTTCACTTCTCTTTGGTTGGATAGAAAGGAGATTACGCCATGCAGGATTCGGGAATCCAGGTACTCTTTCAGGGAAATAATCTCCTTCGTATTTTACAGGGCTTGGGAGTCACAATTGGTATTTCAGTTATTTCCGTTCTATTATCCATGATCCTTGGTACTTTTTTGGGAATCATCATGACTTCTCAATCTAAAATCGTTCGTCTACTGACTCGATTTTATTTAGAATTCATCCGAATAATGCCCCAGCTCGTCTTACTCTTTATTGTTTACTTTGGGTTAGCACGTAACTTTAATATCAATATCTCAGGCGAGAGTTCAGCCATCATTGTCTTTACTCTTTGGGGAACTGCTGAAATGGGGGACTTGGTTCGAGGAGCAATCACTTCTCTACCCAAACACCAGTTTGAAAGTGGCCAAGCGCTTGGTTTAACCAAGTCTCAGCTTTACTATTATGTCATCATTCCACAGGTTCTAAGACGTTTACTACCACAAGCCATTAACCTGATTACACGTATGATCAAAACAACTTCGCTAGTCGTTTTGATTGGTGTTGTAGAGGTGACTAAGGTCGGCCAGCAAATTATCGATAGCAACCGATTGACCATTCCTACTGCTTCTTTTTGGATCTATGGAACCATTCTTGTTTTATATTTTCTTGTCTGCTTCCCTATTTCCAAGTTAGCGGGTCATTTAGAAAAACACTGGAGTAATTAGTATGTCTGAAACGATTTTAAAAATAAGGGACCTTCAGAAATCCTTTGGAGACAATCCTATCCTTCAAGGTCTTTCACTTGAAGTTAAAAAAGGTGAGGTAGTCGTGATTTTGGGCCCATCAGGATGTGGCAAAAGTACACTTCTTCGTTGTATTAATGGCTTAGAAAATATTCAAGGAGGCGATATCCTCTTAGATGACCAATCCATCACAGGCAATCAAAAGAACTTTCATCTTGTCCGTCAGAAAATTGGAATGGTTTTCCAAAGCTACGAACTCTTTCCACACCTAGATGTTCTGCAAAATCTTATTTTAGGACCAACAAAGGCCCAGGGACGTAAGAAAGAGGAAGTCATTCAGGAAGCCGAACAACTACTGAAACGTGTTGGACTTCTAGATAAAAAGCATAGCTACGCAAGACAGCTCTCTGGAGGTCAAAAACAACGGGTGGCAATTGTTCGTTCCCTTCTCATGCATCCTGAAATCATCCTTTTCGATGAAGTAACCGCCTCTTTAGATCCTGAGATGGTACGAGAGGTGCTAGAATTAATTAATGATCTTGCCCAAGAAGGACGCACCATGATCCTAGTCACACATGAAATGCAATTTGCTCAAGCTATTGCTGATCGAATCATTTTCTTGGACCAAGGACAGATTGCTGAAGAGGGAGATGCTCACTCTTTCTTTACCAATCCTAAAACAAAAAGAGCGCAAGAATTTTTAAACGTATTTGACTTTAGCCAATTTGGCTCATATCTATAAAGGAGACGATTATGAAACTAATTAAATCAATTTTAACTGTAATGACACTTGCCCTTGCTCTAGTCTTTATCACAGCTTGTGGTGCTAGCAAAAACTCAAATGCATCAAATTCTAAGGCTCGGACCATTGATGAAATTAAGAAAAGTGGCGAGCTTCGTATCGCAGTCTTTGGAGACAAAAAACCTTTTGGTTATGTTGATAATGATGGTTCTTACCAAGGATACGATATCGAACTTGGAAATCAACTTGCAAAAGATCTTGGAGTCAAGGTTAAATATGTTTCCGTTGACGCAGCCAACCGTGCAGAGTACTTGATCTCAAACAAGGTTGATATTACACTGGCAAACTTCACTGTAACAGATGAACGCAAGAAACAAGTTGACTTTGCGCTTCCTTATATGAAGGTTTCGCTGGGAGTCGTTTCTCCTAAAGATGCACTTATAAAAGATGTTAAGGAACTTAAAGGAAAAACTTTGATCGTGACAAAAGGTACAACAGCTGAAACATACTTTGAAAAGAATCACCCAGAAGTTAAACTTCAAAAATATGATCAATACAGTGACGCCTACCAAGCTCTGCTTGATGGACGTGGTGATGCCTTCTCAACGGATAACACTGAAGTCCTAGCTTGGGCTCTTGAAAACAAGGGTTACGAAGTTGGTATAACTTCTTTAGGTGACCCTGATACTATTGCTCCAGCCGTTCAAAAAGGAAACAAAGAACTTCTTGACTTTATCAACAAAGATATTGAAAAGCTTGGTAAGGAAAACTTCTTCCATAAGGCTTATGAAAAAACTCTTCACCCTACCTACGGCGATGCAGCTAAGGCTGATGATCTTGTTGTAGAAGGTGGTCAAGTCAAATAATCAGTAAGATCGTAAAAAGACTCTATCGAAATGATAGAGCCTTTTTATCTTAAACAATAACTAGGATAGTCACTTTTTAAATAAAATCTGTTTCCGATATGGCTGACTTCACTTCCTCTAAAGGCAGGTGCACTAATTCCACTTCTTTCTCGCGATACAAGTACTCAGCATACTCGTCAATCCGATACTGATTGATATAGACTACGCGCTTGCATCCAACCTGGAGCAACTGCTTGGTACAGTTGAGACAGGGAAAATGAGTTACATAGGCAGTAAATCCTTTTGGAACACCTCTTTCAGCGCCTTGTAAAATAGCATTAACTTCAGCGTGTAGGGTTCTTACGCAGTGGCCATCGACTACCAAACATTCGTGATCAATACAATGTTCTGTTCCTGATACGGAGCCATTATATCCCGTAGAAATAACCTTGTTGTCTTTGACCAAAACCGCTCCTACTCTTGCGCGCTTACAAGTCGAGCGATTGGCAATCAAAAGAGCCTGTGCAGCAAAATATTCATCCCAAGCTAATCGTTTTGTTTCCATTTTTTCTCTTTTCTTTACTAGATATTTTCTTGAACCATTAAAGGCAAACCAAGAGAAGCAATCTTTTCAGCTGGTACTTTCATGCCTTCTTTGATCCATTTTGACAGGACAGAAACCAAAGCTGAGCTCCAGAAAGAATTAACGTAGGACGAAGCATCTTTCTTGGACTCTTGACCTTTCTCTAAAAAGTTAAAAACTGCTTGCGTCAAGTGTTTCTCTAAATTATACTCAACAGCTAAACGAATGAGGTGCGCTTCCTTCTGTGCCTCTTTAAACAGAGCAAGCCATACTTGGTAAAGCTCCGTCTTAAAATCAAACTGAGCCATTTTTTCCATAATATTATGCACAGTCTGGCCGAAAAGCTCCTCTAGAATCTCTTCTTTTGAGTTGTAGTTTCGGTAAAAAGACGCTCTGGATACGCCAGCACGGTTTACTAACTCAGAAATAGTGATTTTAGCCAATTCTTTTTTTTCTAATAACTGTAATAAGGAAATTTCCAAAGATTCGCGAGTTAAACGATTGGATTCCCGATTGGAAATCGTTAAGTTTTCAAGAGATTTTTTGGACATTTTACGTTCAGGCATAACAGTTTCTTCCTTCTTGTCTCATCGGATATCAATAGCTTTCTGGAAAAAGTCTTTCATGATATAATTGTAAAAAAAGACACAATCTTTGTCAATGTATAATTGTAGGAACAAGGGGATTAAAAATGACTTGGAAAATCGTTAGTGACTCTGGATGCGATTTTAGAGAATTAAAAGACCTGGCTTTGGACACAAATTTTGAAAATGTCCCACTAACCATTCAGGTAGGTGAGGAAATATTTATTGACAATGCAGAACTAAATATTGACTTAATGATGGAAAAAATGTATGCCACATCAACTGCTTCAAAATCTGCTTGCCCAAGTCCAGATGACTATCTAAAAGCATTTGCAGGAGCTGATAATATCTTTGTTGTCACTATTACTGGAACCTTATCTGGTAGCCATAACAGCGCTCAGGTTGCTAAAAAGCTTTACCTTGAAGAGCATCCGAATGTCAATATTCATGTGATTGATAGTTTATCGGCTGGAGGTGAAGTTGACTTGCTTGTTCAAAAGCTCAATCAGCTAATTAGTAACGGCCTTTCTTTTGACGAAATCGTGCAAGAAATTACAAACTACCAATCAAAAACCAAATTACTTTTTGTCCTGGCCAAAGTGGATAATCTGGTTAAAAACGGGCGATTAAATAAGCTAATTGGAGCAGTCGTAGGCTTGCTCAATATTCGCATGGTTGGGGAAGCTGGGCCACAAGGAACCTTAGAACTATTGCAGAAGGCTAGAGGCTATAAGAAGTCGTTGTCTGCTGCTTTTGAAGAAATCATCAAGGCGGGTTATGCAGGAGGTGAAATTATTATCTCTCACCGCAATAATGATAAATTCTGTCAGCAATTCTCTGACTTAGTCAAGGAAAAATTTCCTAACGCCCAAATTCAAGCTATCCCGACATCCGGCTTATGTAGTTTCTATGCAGAAGAAGGCGGATTATTAATGGGATATGAAATCGGCTAATAATGAATCAACTTCCTAATATTTAAATCAAAAGAGACCCTAGTCTAAGGGTCTCTTTTTGATCTAAAAAGTTAGGCTGTTTGAATCATATAGAAAATGAGGATTAAAAAGAGAAGAATACTAACAATCAAAAGAATAACTTTTTTAAAAAAATTTGTCTCCCAATAACCTGACTTACCAATTGTTGAACGAGTTTCGCTGAAAAACTGTTGGTTTTCTCTAGGCAAAGAAATAACCAATGCAATTAAAATAAGAGCAAGCAATATAGTCAGAATAATTAATATTTTTGGCATTTTATTTCCTCAAGACTCCAATTAATGTAAAAATCAAGCCAATCAAAATCATCAAGCCCAAGGCGATGACAAAGGCTTTGTTGAGATTTTCACCCAAGCTGGCCTTTTCTTTCTTGGGCTTGCCATGCTTGAGCTCATCTAACCGTCCCTCAATATCCTTATAAAATAAATCTTTTTTAGTCATGTTGACCCCCTAATATAGCTTGGAGAGTCTCCTGATAAAGACTGACTGGTACATCGTTGCCATGTCGACCTTGAGCTTGCAGGGCTGATCGCATCTGCTCAACATCAGATAAGGCTTCTTCCAGAGTCGATGCCAGCTGAGCAGGCTGACTGCTGTCAAAAATATGCTCTCGTGCAATGTAGCGCCTGTCATGCAGGGTCTGCTCAAAGCCTAGAATCAAGAGATTGTTCTCAAAAGCCTTGCGCACTGCCTGTAAGACCTGGCCTCCGTGATTGATATCCAGATAAATATCTGATTCCAAGTAGAGTTGCTCGATCTGCTTAAGACTGGCATTTTGATAAAGGACGACATTCTTATAGGACAGCATAGACAAGAGCTTAGGCGACATTTCCGTAAGTGCTGCAATGCGAAAGACTAGCTGTGGCAAGGCCTGAACCAAGGCCTCTAAGCC
Source organism: Streptococcus sp. HMSC10A01 (assembly GCF_001807785.1). Taxonomy (NCBI): domain Bacteria; kingdom Bacillati; phylum Bacillota; class Bacilli; order Lactobacillales; family Streptococcaceae; genus Streptococcus; species Streptococcus sp. HMSC10A01. Next base: position 187,738 of record NZ_KV790969.1, read on the forward strand.
TTCAATCTGATCCGAATGGGTCAGGATTAAGGTATCTTTTCGTAGGTAGTTGTCCCGCTTGAAGTCATAATGATAGCCCAGATGCAGGAACTTCTGCTGCTGGTCAGTCGCTGCCAGACTCATGGCCTTTTCATAAGTCGACAAGTCTGGAATGATAATGGTCTGCGTCCGCAGCTGACTATTTTCCAGAATCAACTGCATATTGCCCGGAAGCTCATCATACAGAGGCTCCTGCCAAAATAGAATATCCTGGCCAACTCGGCCTGTCAAGCTGTGGGAAACTAGGAAAGAATAAGCCAGCGAATTAAAGAGAATGTGATCCAAGTCAAAGTCTAGCCGCTCTAAAAAGAAACGGATAAAATCCACTCGGCTTTTAAAAATCCTCAAAGGCTCTTGATCCAGGGTCAGGATGATGTCACCGGTGGCGTGATTCTCCACGATGCGCTCCTGACCGTCTGTGCTGTAGTAGGTTGTATTGAAAGCCTCCTGGCCTGATTTATAGGCTGTTTTGGCAAAGCAGCGGCCTTGCTTATTATAGCGCTCACTCAGTCGCAGCTGGCCTTTTTTATCCAGCCAATCTACCTGTTTGACCAGCCAGCCCTTGGACTGACTAGCATAGTGAATCCGTGCCCTTTCTTCTCCCATGTCACTGACACGCGCCGCCTGATGGTCGCCAGTGATTTCCCAGAAAGGTGGCACTGGCACTTGATTGAAAAAGAGCGGGTGGTCTGCTCCCTCTTCATCCCCCAGAAAGTGAGTATAAGGGGAAATCATATCATCCGGCAGAAAGCCATTGGCCTCAATGATAATGGTCGGACAGTTATAGCCAGCTGCAAGGAGGGAATCATGCAGATCCTGGGTTTCCTGATTGTAATAATCAAAGAGCTGAATCATCTCTGACCTCCTTTAAAAGCTGGGACCAAGCCGCTTCAACTCGGCTGGTCAAATAATTCTCTGCCACTTGATAAGAATGTTGGCTCATTTCCTGCTGGCGTCCTTGGCTAAAGAGAGCTATTATTTTCTCCACAAAAGCAGCAATAATCTGGTCCTCGACCTGATTGGAACTAACCGGTATCAGATAGCCATTTTTACCATCATCGATAAAAGTCTGATTGCCATAGCGGACATCAAAGCCGATGAGAGGAAGACCTGATCCGACCGCTTCCATGAGCGTTAGACCAAAGCCTTCGCTGGTTGAAGCCGTCAGATAAAGCTCATAGCCTGCATAAATCTGACTTAGATCTGCATGCCCTTTGAGCCGAATGTAGTCCTGAGCTCCCGATTCCTCAATCCTGCGACGCAGCTTGTCCTCTTCGCTCCCCTTACCATAAATATCCAGAGTCAGTTCAGGCAACTGGATATGGGCTTGGACAGTCGCTGCCACTAGCCAATCGATATGCTTTTCCGTAGCAAGACGCGAAGCCGTAATCATGGAGAAAGGCTTGCGAGGCTCTTTGGGATAAGTCAGTTGGTCCAAACTCCCCACCGGTATGGTGACAATCTTGGGCTGCTTGTCCGAGTAATGCTGGAACTGCTGCTCTAGAATCATTTTCTGAGCCTCTGTTGCCACGATGAAGAAGTCCACCTTGTCTGCATTGGTAAACTGGTAGTCATAGAAATTGTTCCAGAGAATGTAGTCGTCGCTGCTGGCATTTTCACTGAAATGCTCCGCATGGACCACTACTCCCAGCTTAGCCTTCTGGCTCTCTTCAAAGACAACCTGACCAATCCCTGTCTCCCTATCCAAGATGACCACATCATCTGCCTGCAGCTGCAAACACTGAAGAAAATAGCGGACCAGCTCAGCCTTGGAATAGAAAATCCGATCTGGAAAGCGATAAAGCTCTTCCTGACCATCCTCTATCAGCATGTCATAAGCCACACTGCCGTCTTCGTTGTAAAAACGGCGCTGGTAGAGGGTTGCAGCGTCATTATGGGGTGCAAAGTACTCGCTGGCATAACGGACATAGGAGAAATAATCCTTGCGAATCAATCTCCCCCGTGAGACATACTCCACATGCTCCACAAAGTCCTGGTCTTCCTGCCGTAGATAGCAAGTGATAAACTGGTCATCCTGCGGATAGAAATAGCGGACAATCTTGCCCTCTCTCTCCGAGCACTCCGGCTGACCTGCGACTTGAGCCAGTACCTGATCCAGCGTCACCGTCGTCGGTGCAATCTTGATATCAGTAAAATAGTTATAAAGCCAGATAATTTCCTCATCCAAAAAACCGATATTTTCTGTCAAATGTTGAATGTTATCCGCTAAAATCATATCCATAAAGATAAACTTAGCCGGTTGCTGCATTCTTCTTAAAATCTGAGCTCGATAAGCTTGGGCATACTCTACACCACTACTTGCCCAGCCAATGCCTAAGTTGATGTTATATACTGTCATATTTTCCTCATCCTATGGGAAGTACATTACGACCTCTCCTTTGGGGTTGAGTGCCAATTCACTCATTAAAAGATTCTTAACAATTTGGTGTTTCATCCGTTCTTTCATATATTCAAAACCATCATAAGCTTCTTGGTAGTATTCTACCAGAGGATTTTTCATAGAGAAATGTTGACCGCTCAAGGCTGTCCTGAGTTGCTGCAGATAGTCTACCTGCTCGACCCAGTTCTCATCAATCGCTTTAAGAATAGCAAGACGCTGGAATTGACTATAAAGCTTGTCTGACTTTAGATAGCTTTTCTTTGCCAACAATTCCTGCACAGCAATGGATTGAAGAAGATAAGAGACTTCTTTTGACGAGTGAATGTCAAACTCCTGCGGAATTCTTTCAGCCCGATTGCTAAAATGATGCAGGATAAATCGATAAAAATCTGCCCTATTTTCAAAACTTTGTTCATAGGCAACTTGTTGAATGACATACTCAAGAACTCGATTGATTTCCTCTTCCATCTCATTTGTATCTTCAAGTAAGCGATTACGCTCCGCATAGGTCAGTTCTCGCTGAATCTTCAAACTTTGTGCATACTCCAAAGTCAGGCGTCGTGATAATTTAGCATTGCTTTCACTGGCTTTTTGTGCTTTTGAAACAAGTCTTTTAAAACGTCTTTGCTTAAGCAAGATAGGGTTGTTCTCAAAATCTTCTGAAGAATAATCCCTATAAAAATTTTTTATCCAATCTGGACCCCATTTTTTAAGTAAATCATCTTCCAATGAAATGAAAAACTTACTGATCCCCGGATCACCTTGCCTGCCCGAGCGGCCACGAATTTGTAGGTCAATCCTATGGTTTTCCATTCTTTCAGTTCCAATAACAACCAAGCCACCTAGTTCAGCTACTCCTGGGCCTAATTTAATATCTGTTCCTCGACCAGCCATGGATGTTGCTACAGTCACTGCACCAAACTGACCTGATTCAGTAATCATCTGAGCTTCCCGAGCTGCATTATTGGCATTGAGGAGATTATGAGCAATTCCTTCTCTCAGTAAGAGAGAAGAATAAATTTCAGACATCTCGACAGAACCAGTAAATATCAAAAGAGGATTTCCTTTTGCATGATAATGCTTTACTTCATCCAGTGAAGCAAATACTTTTTCAGGCAAGGTTTGATAAATCTGATCAGGATAATCTCTGCGAATGACAGGACGATTTGTCGGAATCTTAATGACGGACATAGAATAAGTTTCCAGAAATTCACTTTCTACAACTTTTCCAGTCCCAGTCATACCCGAGAGTTTTCGAAATAGTCTAAAAAGATTCTGATAAGTTATGGAGGCCATGGCACGTGTTTCCTGAGTTAGTTTAACATGTTCTTTAGCTTCGATGGCCTGATGCTGACCTCCTTGAAGGCGTGTTAATTCCATAAGTCGACCGGTTGCACGGTCTAAAAGTACTACTTCCGCTTCATTTTCACTTTGTCGTACCACATAGTCTTGATCTTTTTTATAAATCATATGAGCTCTCAATGCTAGATTGAGATGACGAACCAATTCCTGATTTTCTTTGGAAAAGAGATGGTTTAATCCTAAAAAAGACTCCGCTTCTCGAATCCCTTTTTGGGTCAGCCAAACTTCATTCTTCTCATCGTCATAACAATAATCCTCATCTTCATAGAGAGTTTGGACTAAAGTGTCCATCATATCATAAAAATTTGACTGAACACGTGGAGCGCCAGATATAATCAAAGGAGTTTGCGCACTATCTAAGAGAATAGAGTCAATCTCATCTATGATGACGTAGTTAAATTCTCTTAGAAATTGATTCTTTTTATTCTCGGCTAAATTTTCAATCAAATAATCAAATCCTAAAGCACTATTGGTTGTATATAGGATATCTGCCTGGTAGATCCTACGTTTCTCCTTGGTCTCCAAAGACTTGGATTCATCCGCTCTCACGGCTGTCTCAATTGTCAGGCCTAAAAAACGGTAGACGGGCCCCATTTCTTCCGCATCTCTCAAAGCCAGATAGGAATTAGGAGTGACCAACATAGCTCCTTGTCCAGACAAGGCATTTAGATAAAGTGGCATAGTTGCTGTCAAGGTTTTACCTTCACCTGTCGCCATTTCAGCAACATTTCCCTCGTGGAGAACAATTGCTCCTAGGACCTGGACATCGTAAGGAAACATCCCCAAAATCCTCTTATCTGCTTCTCGAACGACAGCATAGGCTTCTGGCAACAGTTGATTCAAATTTTCCCCGTTAGCTAATCTCTTTTTGAATTCGTCAGTTTTTTTCTGTAGGTCTAAATCTGACAGACTAGCCATTTCTTTTTCAAAACTCTTAACTTTGGCTAGAATTTTCTTTAAGCGCTGAATATGAAAAAAGTTTTTAACCATCTGACTCCTCTAAAATTTCTTCAATCTTTAAGTAGTGAAACTCAAAAGACTCAACACCCGCACTAAGGAGCTGTACCTTATAGCTGTAGGCTTCTTTGGGATAAGTAAAAGCCATTTTATCCGAACGCTCTACAATATTGCCGACTTCTCTATTATAACGATCGAAAAAAATGAGTTTTAGAAAGACACTTCCGGAAGGGTAGGAGTTCATATCTCTAGTCAAAGAATAAGATCTTCCCCTTTTTAGCAAAGGAAGTGAAGGTACCTGTCTATCTCCTTGATAGTTCCAACTAGAGGACCATTCATGAATCGTTTGACCAGAAGCCATTAATTTGTTTTCAAAATAGACCTGGTCAGGAGAATGAAAAATGATGGTTGAGCCATACAAGTAGGTGAAATCTTTTCTAGTATTTGAAATTGACGCACCCCTCAACTCTCCCAAGTAAATTTCCTTATGTTTTTGAATCTTCATTTCTTTCTTCCAAATTCTTTTTCCAGTATGATGCGATGATAATTCATAAACCAATTTATCACCATAGTAGAATCGTCATTATGGCGACCTGAAATCCCATTGCTCATTAACTGGGTTTCAGTTGGATAGAGGTATTGTACTAGATCTTCGTAAGCTGTTGGATCATAGTCTTCTTCCTTCATGTAGGCCAGACCAAAAATCGTGTGGCTTAAATCCGCCCTTTTAATTTTTTCCCAATAACGATTATCTAGCTCCATAACATTTTCTAGGTCTTTTCCTCCTGTATGACGATGAAGTATATCAAGAGCCATTGGAAAAACTTCTGGTAACTGAAGACGACCTCGTTTAGCAATCGTTCCAAGATTAGCAAGTGGTTTACATAAAATAATTGCTCTAGGGCTGAAATCTGCCCCATAATAAGCTGCCCCATAGGTTCCCATGGATATACCAGATAGGATTAATTCTCGCTCAGAAAAACCTAGCAATGCCAGATGTTCTTGGATTATACGTCTGATACCTTCTTCCAATTCATCGCTTCCAAGATAAAAGACACCACCGTCTAATCGCTGATCAGAAAAAAGAAGAAAAGGGCATCCTAAACCTCTCATCATACCAAATCCTTCGAACCCTTCTGCTCTGCGGTAACCAGAAAAATAAACAGCCAAAGGCGGCTTAAAATCACCAGGATAAAAGAAATAATTGATTTCCTGCCGATGTCTATCCTTTAAAATTTTACCTCCCAATACAAACTTTCCAAATTGATAGCGAGTCAAACGCTGATGGAAGGCACCGATTTTTAAAGAACCAAAGCCTTTAGCTTCTAAAGTGATTCCTAAAAAAGAAGTAAAATCATTATCTAAAACAATAGCTTCCTGCATATCAGTTTCTGAAAAAAATGATTCTCTAACAAGATCAGCAGCCGAACCTTCCTGAATATTATAAATTCTTAAGCGAAGTTCGCAACTAAAGTCTTTTTCATATTCAAGCCAGATTTCCACAGGATTTTTCTTGCTTGCTACAATATTATATTTCCAAGACACAATTGGCCTAAAGTCTGACCCAAAATTCCCTTCCAATTCCAAATTTTCATAGCCATTGTGACAAATCCTGCCCTTAAAACCTGGACTAACGACCATATCAAGAGGTGTCATCTTATCTCCATATTGGCCACGAAAAAGTGCCTTAGAAAGTTTTCTCAGCAAGTCTGGTCTATCACTTAGATCTATCTGCTGAGCGCAGTATCTCTTTAGGAAAAAGGTAATAGACTCTTGACTGGCTTGCTGCTCCTTACTGTAAAAAATAGTATAAGGAATGATTTTTGATTCAATCAAAAATAAATCTGGAATCAAATCTAAATCGTCTACAATAATGGCGCTGAAATGACTGATTTTCTCCATTTCCATAACTTTTTTGATGGCTAGCTGAGAGTGAGGAAAGAAATAATACCAATCCATATTATCCGGAATCATTACTTCCTTGCTCCAATCAATAGAACCAATCTGTAAGATTTTCAGCTTATTTTGCATCTACAGCCTCCTTGAGCCACTTCTCCCACTGGGCAATTACTTGATGTCCAGTATTCAGTTTGATCTTTTCGATTGAATAAATCAAAGCCTGATTCCAATTTTTCAGCCCCTGTAAATAATAATCTGCAGCAACTGCAAGTTGAGAGATAGAGTCAAGAATATAGCCATTTTGTAAATGAGTCACATAGTCAGAAGCAACCAGATTGATCTGTGGAATACCAGCTGAGATACCGGCAATTTGTGTATAAAGATTAGGTTGCTGGCTTAAATCAATAATAAGACGAGTATCATCCAACTCTTGAATCAGGCTAAGCTCATCTGTAATGTTCCTAATCCTAAATCGGTATTCCAACTCTTGGTTTTCTGGTAAAGGGTTTTCTGCTTGGTTATTTTTATAAGATTTTTTGATAAAACCTTTTAAATCCAAGTAATCAGAAATGAGTTCCTCTACTTTATCTTCCACCTGTTTAATACCCTCTTGCCATGCATTGTATACACCGATAACCAGTTCCGTGTCTGGATGCTGGGCTACATAAAACAGAACCTTAAAAATAGCATAGTCATTCAAAAGCTCACTAAGATCAATTTGATAAAAAATCTTTGACTCATGACGTTGTTGACTCTTTCCTAGCTGCAAACGTGTATCAAATGGAGACAAGTAATGAACCTTCTCTGCCTGAAGTGGAAAATGATTCTGAAGAGTCTCTTTGAAATCCATTCGATCTGTCAATACCAAGTCCGCATACTCCAAATCAGCTTTAAGATTCTCTATATTGCTTGCTTGATTACGTTCGTGGAAAAAACTGAGAATACTATGAGAATGTTGAGGTAACAGATCTAGCATTCCTTGATTAGTAAAAGGCTGTGTAGCGACTACAAATCGGCTGTCTTCTTCAACATTATGAGAAATATAATATCCCAACTTCTCAAGAATCAAATCTGGCATACATTCATACTCCAGCTTATCAAAGTCTCGAGAAAAAACTGGATTGACTACTATATGACTATTTTCAAATTTTAGATATTCTCGTATACGCCAATCTCCATTTGGATTTAAGTAGTCCTGGTATACTTCCTGACCATCTTCATAATAGACGATACTAGAAACAAAACCTCTATCATCAAAAATATTTAGCTTTTCCAGCTGATCATCCTTGAAAAATTTGATAAAACTGATAAAGCCTTCTACTCCAAACTCGACATGAGCATAAAGCTGTCCTTGCCTGCGTACGATAATCAAAAATGGAGTATAAATAAATTCACAATCATCTTCCCATTCAAGATCTTTGATTTGTAAAACCTGTATATCATTAGATTCTACAGCCTGAATCTCATCAAAAACTGAATAGTATTCCGTCTCAAAGATATCTTGGCGATGTAAAAAATAACGGGCATGTGGCATATAAGCTTGTAAGAGGAGTTTGACTGGCAGATTCTCACTTTGAAAAATCCGAATCTGATGAATAGTGTCATCGAACTCAAGTCTCTGCATAGAGCGGTACCAGGGAATAATATCTCGATGCCAAACCCTCTTTCCACTTCCACTCCATGAAGGAATAAAATAATACATAGTTCCTCCTAGAACAATGAATGATAACGGTCATTAAGTGTTAAAGTATCTACCTCATCCTTAATAGAAAAGACCATGCCAATAAAAATCATAAACATACCAGGAATCATACCAAGCCTCATATAACGAATATCCAAGAGGATCAGAAGCATTGGAAGACCAGCCACCAAAACTAGGTAAAGCGCTCCGACAAAGGCAAAATAACCTACAATTTTGTGAATATAACGACGGGTTGCTTCACCAGGATACAAATCTTCAATATATTCCCCACTCCTTTGCATCCGCTCTGCAATTTGATCACTGTTAACATTAATAAAAGCAAAAGCCCAAGCCAGAATAAAAATAGTCAGCAGATAGAGAATCAACCAAGGTATTTCCCCCATCGCTAAGCTTAGAATCCATTCTTTCACCAGCCTATTATTTGGTTGAAAAAACAGAACTAGCATGAGGAAATACTGGGGAATGCTGACCAAAGTCATGGCATACATAATAGGAAGACCCCCAGCAGCATTCACTCGGATATCTAAGTAGGAATACTTTTTAAAACGATTGTGGATGTTAATCTTATTGATAGGTATTCTGTACTTGGCTCTCTCAACTAGAACAGCAAGATATAGAAAACAAAGACTAAAGAAGCCTATTAGAGCTAAAATAAGAGGAGAAATTTTGAGTTCTTGGATAGAGAGCCATATGTCCTGAGGAATATAGGAAATCATACTGACCATGACAATCATAATAGAACCCCCAAGTCCCATTGATGAATTAAGGTCAGTCAGCCAAATAAGAAAATATGTTCCCGCTATTAAGATCAAGGTATTCAAGAAGACAATCGTTCCTTGTCCAACTCCTACCACTGTCTTCAAAGGCAAATTAAGAACTAAAGCTAAAGATTGGATTAGAGCAATAGCTAGAGTCAGCAACATTCGTCTCTTTTCTTGACTCTCCATAGAAAGTTTATTAAGTCCCAATCGTTTCGAAACTGTGAACATTTGCCAAATGAGGATGGAGGACATCCAAGGGGCTAGCCCAATCGAAAAGAAAGACATACTCCTTAAATTTCCACCCATCAAAGCAGCTGCATAATTTAGGGTTACTGAATCTCCATTTAGTTTAGCTATATTCGAGACATCAACAAATGGAAGAGTCAACTTACTTCCCAAAACATAGATAAATACGAAAAGTAATGTCCAAAGAAACTTTTTGAGAATAAGCGGTTTAAAAAATGACTTCACTCTGACTCCTTATGATGATGGCTTGAGAATTTTAGGACAAGACTTCCATCACCGCATCTATTAACACTTTTTTACTGAAATAGCCATCCTTGAGCAGGTAAGAGAACTTTCTAACCCGCTCGACCATAGTCTGGTACTCCTCGACAGTCAGATTTTCAACGATCCGACTGGCCTCTTCCAGACTGTCTACGACAAAGCCCAGACCGCGCTCGCGAATCAGCTCTGCATTGGACAGGTAAGAAGGGACGATGATCGGAATCCCAGCTGCCAGATAGGTAGCAGACTTATGAGAGATATTGAGACCATAGTATTCCGGCTCGTCTGCTGGATTCTCCTCAACACCCCAGACTAGGCCTAGACCGCCCTTGGACAGCTCCAAGAGCAACTCTGGCCGGCTGACCCAGCCGCGATAGCTGACATTAGCATCTGGACTTGTCTCCTCCTCAGGTGAAAAAATCTCCAGTGGCGTTGCATAAGACCAGTTGCTCAAATGCGGAAAACGCTCCACACTTCCTGCAAAATACAGCTTAGGTGCAAACTGAGCCTGGTGCATGGGCAAATCAAAGGGATGATCCCACATGCGCTGGACCAAAAGCTTGTCCACCGTCAGCCCCTCTGCCAGAAGCTTATCCCGCATCTGCTCAGAAGGCACGATGACCGCATCTGACTGATTGTACATATCGATATACTCCGGCATCAGATAGTAGTTTGACGGGAACATAAGTGGCGGCACATCATGGATAAAGGTAATCAGTTTAGCCTGCAAAATCTTGAGCTTGCTAATAAAGGCTTGATCAAACTCCCGGCCGTTCCAAGTCGGAGATTGATAGATAACCACATCACCATAGCCCACACTAGACATGATACCGTCCAGACGTCGACTGAGCTCCGACTGACTGTCGCTATAAATATCGTAAAAATAAAAACTCAGTTCATTGAAGCCCAGCTGCTTGGCTAGCTTGGTCACATCATTCTGGGCAATCAAGGCCGTACTCTGGCTAGACATACCGTATAGATTGGTAATATTAACTTTCATATTCTTTTTCTAATCTTCATTCCTGAGCCAGATTGGCAACAATCTGACTGTCATAAGCTTGGTCGTCTCTAAACTCAATATCCTGATCGAAATTGTGCTCAGCTGTATGCTTGTGCGATAGCTTGATCTTGTGACTAGCTCCCATCTGGAACCACTCATACTCTGAGTCAATATGTCCAATATCCAGCGCGCGATATCCTTCCTGAACCAGATCATAGACCAAGATCTTGGCCGTCGGACCAAGCATGATCAAAATCAGACGATTATCCACATGCTCTCGAACAGCCTGCTTGATGGCCTCCAGCTTGCTGTAGGCATTGCGCGAAGGACAGATAATCCGCTTGATGGACCTAGCCCCATCAAAGAGGTCATTGCCCACACCAGAGCGAGAAGTCAATCCCTCTACTATCAAGAGGTCCTTGTCCTGCCATAGATGCTTGAGCTTTGCAAAATAGCCCGCAGACGGCGTCTTATCTTCCAAGTCAATATAAGGACGGGAAATAAAGGTCGATCCGTACCAAGGTGCTCGGCAAATTTCTAGATAATCTGCCATATGTTGATGCAAATGAGTTTTCCAAAAGTTCTGTGCGTCGATGGAATAGCGTTCCAGCCCTCTAAATACATCGGACAGGCAGACCATCAAACGCTCATCGCTCTCCATAGCCATGATCTCTCTCAAGCGCGCTGAAAGCTCGGGGTCGTACTCCTGATAAGGGATACCACGACCTGCAATCAAATCCATCTCCCCATCTCCAAAGCGAACCACTGAAGCACCTTTCTCCAAAAGATAATCCAGCGATTGGTCGATAGAGAGTACAGAGATCTGCCGCTCCTCAGGCTTGGCCAATCTAAGTTTCTCAATAGCCTGCACCATGACTTCAGGGTTATCAGCTGGAAAGACTTCCTGCCCCTGCTGGCCATGGACTGTACTATCAAAGGCAAAGACTGGCTTGCCAGCAGACTTAAAGCGAGCAATAATATCTCCCACCTCATCACCGGCATTGATATCCAGCAGCAGCTGAGACTTGGCTTCCAGTGACTCCAAGAGAGCCGGGATGCCCGCAATATCTGAGCTGACACTGACATTAGGATACTGGAGCAGACGCGTGATTGGCTCTGCCACCACTACCGGTGCAGCAATGTAGAAATGACAGGCAGGCAGGGCTTGAATCAGATAATTGATATGCATCAGGTCACAAGAGTAGGTGTAGACTAGGCAGGACAGACTTGAGCCCTCTCCCCCTTCCACCATTTTTTGAGTCAGGGCTCCGACTGGCTCCTGCATATCCGACCAATCCAGCCCCTGATAGAACCACCAGACCTCACGATAAATGGACTGGGTATACTCTTTCCAAGGCTTGCGCTCAGTTAGATAGTGGATCACCGGCGGATAGAGACCTTTTTCTGGCTCATAATCCGAAAAGGTCGTGTGCAGTGTAATGCAGTTATAAGCTAAAGGCAGCTCCAGCCAGCGATTTTCAAAGAGCATATTAAGAATGATTTGATCATCCTGAGTAACTTTATCATGTAAGTTATCAGTCATCTCAATCAATTGACCCGCAATATCGTTTTCTCTCCAGTAGTTCACATTAATCAGTAAAACACCTGAATTAAAAATCTGCTCGCCAAAGTATACTTCTCCACCCAGATCCTTGACCGCAGCAAGTGGTGCATCCCAAAGTTCTGTTTCAAATAAGGAGCTTAAATCCCGCGTGACAACGATATCACAATCCAAATACAAAGCCTTGTCTTCCTCAACAAAATCCGCTACAAAATAGCGTAGGAAAACTGTATAACTACTATCCGTTTTACAATTTGATACCAGCGAGGCAGACAAACGAGCATTGATGATCTGGCAGTCCAGCTTGGCCAGCTTTTTCCGCATGCTAACAAACCACTCTGTTGGAAAGTCACTATTGATGACATAAAACTTGATAAAGCGATTGTGGCAGACAATGGACTTGATGGTTGTTAAAACTTGATTACAATCAGAAAAGTTGGCACAAAGAACAACTGATCGGTATTGATCATAGAATGCTTTATTTATATTATCTAACTTATCCACTTAGCAAACTTACTCCCTATACGATTACACCCTAATTAAATCTGAATCTCGAAAATTATTTGAAGCTCTTTCTCAACTGTAAAATCAAGAAATCATAAAGATTTTTGCAAAATTAGAAAGAGTTTTTCAAATCAAGATTTTTACCCCATTTTTATGTCTATAATACTTGTGATCGTCTTGATAACTCTTATCCTAATTTTAATTGTCTATATTAAGTACAAATTCATCAAGCTATACTTGATATTATATAAAATATTGCTAGAAAAAGCTAGAACATCAAGGACTTAAACAGCAAAATCAAAACAGGAAGTTTGGAAACTTCCTGCTTCAATTAATGATTAGTCCTCTGACTCCTTTTTCTTCCTTTTCTTAAATGCCAATCCCAAAGCTCCTAAGCCTAAAGCCAAAATGGATGCTTTACTTTCAGATTCACCTGTTCGAGGAAGTTGTCCTTTAGAAATTCTGTCATGCATTGATTGAGTTGCTGAAGTAGATTGACTATCAGATAGGCTTTGGCTAAGCGATTGAGACATAGATAAGCTTTCAGAAAGGCTTAATGAATTCAATTCGCTTTCATATATACCATTTAGCTGACTGTGTAGTGTTGATGTGCTAACACTCAATGATAGTGACTCACTAACAGACATAGATTGACTAACAGATGTGCTTATTGATATAGACTCACTCGCACTTATGGACGCACTCGTCGATGCGGACTCACTTGCAGATACTGAGGCACTCGTAGACGTGGACGCGCTTGCACTCACGGATGCGCTCGTGGAGGC